>CAMBZB010000028.1 GCA_945872245.1 Flavobacterium psychrophilum | reverse complement strand
ATTTGTAGCGCCCATCATAAACGAATAATTGGCATAAGAATTTTCGGAAGCAATTTGGTATTTTTGCTCTAGAATCTCCTGCGTAACCGCATTAGGAATTGTGTTGGGTTGTTCTATAAATGAAGTTATCCCACCCGCAACAGCTGCTTTTGATTCGGACTCTATATCGCCTTTGTGCGTCAATCCAGGCTCTCTAAAATGCACTTGGTCATCAATGACTCCAGGTATTAAATAATTCCCTTCGGCATCAATAATAATACATTGGGAAGATTTTGCGCTAATGCTTTCGGAAATTTCAACAATTAATTCATTCTCAATTAACACATCCCCTTCAAAAATCTTACCTTCGTTTACTATTTTGGCATTCTTTATTAAAATCCTGTTCATTGTATCTTTACTTATAGGGTATTGACTAAATTTTTTAGTCGGAGTGCAACAACTCCTAAAACGGCTTCTTGAAAAATTGCGGTACTCATTTTAGATTCTCCTTTCGTTCTGTCGGTGAAAATAATAGGTACCTCAACAATATTAAAATTTTTGCAAAAGGTCCGGTATTTCATTTCAATTTGAAAAGCATACCCAACGAATTTTATTTTGTCCAAATTAATTTTTTCCAAAACTTTTCTTTTGTAACAAATAAAACCTGCCGTGGCATCATGTATTTTCATTCCTGTAACAAGTCGTACATAAACCGAGGCAAAATAAGACATTAACACCCTATTTAAAGGCCAGTTCACGACATTTACTCCCGTAACATAACGAGACCCAATGGCTAAATCAGCTCCTCCAAAGTGACAGGCTTCATACAATTTTTCCAAGTCGTTAGGATTGTGCGAAAAATCGGCATCCATCTCAAAGACAAAATCGTAGTTTTGCTCTAAGGCCCATTTAAAACCATGTACATAAGCGGTTCCCAAACCTTGTTTTCCGTCTCTTTTCTCTAAAAATAATCTGCCGTCAAATTCCGATTGCAGCATGATAACTTTATCCGCGGTATGGTCTGGCGAATTATCATCAATGACAAGAACATGAAAAGGCTTATGCTGGGAAAGCACTGACCTAATGATGCCTTCTATATTTTCAATTTCGTTATAGGTTGGAATTATAACAATACTATCAATCATTTTTCTTGTAATTTCATCGCAAAAGTAAACTTTTTAAGCCATTTCATCTATAATAAAATTATAATAAAAAGAATGAAATAAAAAATCAGTAATTTTGCGTCGTTATGATTGAAAATGTACTTCATACGAGGATAATTGAGAATAAAGATTGGGCAACGTTCCTTTTCGTGTTGTCATTTGCTACCATTGCATTAACAAAATCTGTTTTTGAGAATCGTTTCGCCGATTTTACAAAATTGATTTATTCGGATAAATACACTAGTGTTTATAAAGACAGTAGCCATCTCATGAGTGGTTTTACTATTGCACTTTTTTTGGTGCAAATTATATCTTTTGCCTTTTTTATTCAGCTTTCGCTGAGTCATTTTGGCTATGCTTCAAAAACAGATTGGATTTTCTACATTCAGACAATCACTTTTCTGTTTTATTTTGTATTGTCCAAGTTCTTAATTGAAAAAATCATTGCCACCGCATTCAACATTGACGAATTCATCGAACATTTTAACCTACAAAAAGTCATTTATAGAACCTATATTGGATTATTCATACTGCCTATCAATGTTATTTTGTTCTATTACGACAACATCTCAAGAAGCATCCCCCTACTGATTCTTGGCATTATACTGACTGTAAACACTTTCGCTTATTTTATTTCAGTTAAAAATCATCAAAATGTAATATTCAGCAAGTTGTTTTATTTTATTTTGTATCTTTGCGCACTCGAAATAGCACCGTATTATTTCATGTATTATTGGTTTACGAAAAGTATAGCTTAGAAAATGTCAAATATGAAAGTGAAAACGATTTTGGTGTCACAGCCTGAGCCCAAAGTGGAGAACTCTCCTTACTTTGATCTTCAACAAAAACTTAAAGTAAAAATTGATTTCAGACCTTTTATTCACGTAGAGGGAGTAAATGCTAAAGAGATTAGACTTCAAAAAATTGATTTACACAATTTCACTGCTATTATTTTAACCAGTAAAAATGCCGTAGATCATTTTTTCAGAGTAGCTGATGAAATGCGTTATAAAGTACCTGAAGGATTGAAATATTTCTGTCAATCTGAAGCAATTGCCTTTTACCTACAAAAATATGTAGTGTATAGAAAACGTAAAATTTATGTTGGTCCAAAAGATTTTGCCGATTTATCTCCGCTAATTAAGAAATACAAGGACGAAAAATTCTTGTTACCCGCTTCGGATCAATTAAATGCAGATGCGCCAATCACTCTTAATAATTTAAAAGTAGATTGGACTCAAGCCGTTTTTTACAAAACAGTAATGAGTGATTTGTCTGATTTGGCAGATGTATATTACGATGTATTAGCCTTTTTTAGTCCAACTGGGATAAAATCACTATTTATGAACTTTCCTGATTTCGAACAAAACAATACCAGAATCGCGGTTTTCGGTAGCACAACCCAAAAAGAGGCTTTGGATCATGGTTTGAGAATTGATATTCTTGCTCCAACACCAGAAACACCTTCAATGACAATGGCACTAGAAAAATATATTGTAGAAGCCAATAAAGGAAAATAATCTTTTGAATAAAAAATTATACAATATTAAAAAGTTGCGAATATCGCAGCTTTTTTTATGTTAAATTCAAAATTATCTAGGAATTTTCGACTGGCTATTTTTAGAAATTAAACAAAAAAAATCCGCCTCTATTTTATTAATAGAGGCGGATTTAATTTTTAAATTAAAGTATTTAATCTCTTCTTCCCATATAAATAGAGATGTAATACAACAAAGTAGCAATAGAACCCAAAGCGGCAACAACATACGTTCTAGCTGCCCAATTTAAAGCGTCCTTTGCCCCTGCTTGTTCTTCGTGAGACAACATTCTTTTGTTTTCTAACCAAGCCAAAGCACGATTACTAGCGTCATATTCTACTGGTAAAGTCACGATACTAAACAAGGTAGTAGCAGCAAAAATCACAATTCCAATCAATAACAATTGAGGGAAAGAATCTAACAACAATATTCCACCCAATAAAATCCATTGCATATAAGTAGATGCAATATTTAGGACCGGAACCAATTGAGAACGCATCGTTAACCAATTGTATGCCGTTGCATGTTGTACTGCGTGTCCACATTCGTGAGCGGCAACTGCAGCTGCTGCAGCATTTCGTTGATTAAAAACCGCTTCACTCAAATTAACTGTTTTGTCAGCTGGATTGTAATGATCCGTTAATTGTCCTGCAACCGAAATCACTTTTACATCACGAATTCCGTGATCGGCCAGCATTTTCTCGGCGATTTCCTGCCCAGACATACCGTTTTGCAATTGCAATTTAGAGTATTTTTCAAACTTGTTTTTTAATCTTGAGCTTACTAACCAGCTTGCTAGCATGATACCGCCCATTAAAATCATTGATGGCAAACTAAATCCTAACATAATTTTATTTAATTAATTTTTTACATCAAACTCTTATCAAATTTTAAGCCATTTTTTTGAATGACAATTTGGCGGTTTTATCCAACCAAATTTATTACTTTTCCCGGAACAATGATTATTTTATTTGGGATTTTTCCATCCAATTGTCTCAAGGTCCTTTCGTCTTTCATAATGATTTCCTCGATTTGTTCTTTGGATAAATCCAATGACAATTCTATGGTAAAACGCATTTTTCCGTTGAAAGAAACTGGATATTCTTTTTCAGATTCTACTAAATGTTTCTCATCGAAAACTGGAAATAGCTCTTGTGAAATTCCTTTGTAATCTTTTAATTCTTCAATCTTTAAATCTTTCAATTTCAACCATAATTCCTCTGCAATATGTGGCGCATAAGATGAAATCAAAATGGTTAGTGGTTCCAAGATAGCACGCTCATGGCAATTCTGGGTTGACAATTCATTGACGCAAATCATAAACTGTGAAACCGATGTATTGAAAGAAAACCCTTCAATATCTTCCGCTACTTTTTTGATGGTTTTATGCAAGGATTTCAAACTATCTTTTGAAGGTTCGTTGTTGGTAACAATCAGACCATTTTCGTCAAAATAGAGACGCCATAATTTTTTTAAGAATCCAAAAACTCCAGAAATTCCTGCTGTGTTCCAAGGTTTTGCTTGTTCCAATGGTCCTAAAAACATTTCGTACAAACGCAAGGTATCCGCGCCGTATTCGCTGCAAATGTCATCCGGAGTTACCACATTATATTTGGATTTGGACATTTTTTCGATTTCGCGACCTACAATGTACTTTCCGTTTTCTTCTGTTGTAAAAACTGCATCAGCGTAATCTTCTCTCCAAGCTTTGAATTTTTCAATATCTAATTCATCCGAAATATTTACCATTGAAACATCAACGTGAATTGGCTGCACTTTTTGACCTTCTATTTTATTTTTTGAAATATATATGTTTGACCCTTCTAATCGATACACAAAAGCACTCATTCCCAAAATCATTCCCTGATTGATCAGTTTTTTGAAGGGTTCCTCTGTTGGTGCAAAACCTTTGTCTTTAAGGAATTTGTTCCAAAAACGGGAATACAATAAATGCCCAGTGGCGTGTTCGCTTCCGCCAATATATAAATCTACGTTTTCCCAATATTTCAACGCTTCCTGGCTGGCAAATTCGTTTTCGTTGTGCGCATCCATATAACGCATCCAATACCAAGAACTTCCCGCCCAACCCGGCATCGTGTTTAATTCTAAAGGATGAATTGTTTTATTATTAACTAAATTCGTTTCAACCACCTTATTATTTATAATGTCCCAAGCCCAAACCATAGCGTTTCCTAAAGGCGGTTGTCCGTCTTCGGTTGGCAAGTATTTCTCCACTTCCGGCAAGACTATTGGCAAATGTTTTGCATCAATCATTTGCGGCAAACCATTCACGTAATATACCGGAAAAGGTTCACCCCAATATCTTTGGCGAGAGAAAACCGCATCACGCAAACGGTAATTGATTTTTCCCTTTCCTTGATTTATTTTTTCGAGTTCAGCGATGACTTTCTTGGTCGCTTCTTTATAATTCAATCCATTTAAGAAATCAGAATTGGCAATAACGACATTGTCTTTTGAGCCACAGGCCTCCTTGGAAATATCGACATTGGCAAAAATGTTCTTGATATCCTGCATTCCATTTTGTCCTTTGAAGAAATTGGCGAAAGCATAATCTCTTTCATCACCGCAAGGAACCGCCATAACAGCACCAGTTCCATAACCTGCGAGAACATAATCGCCAATCCAAACCGGAATAGGTTCATTGGTAAATGGATGCTCAGCATACGCTCCCGTGAAAACGCCCGAAATGGTTTTTACATCCGCCATGCGCTCTCTTTCGGAACGTTTTGCTGTTTTTTCGATGTAGGCCTCCACTTCTGCTTTTTGTTCTTGAGTAGTGATTTGTGCTACTAGTTCGTGTTCTGGTGCCAAAGTCATAAACGTAACTCCGAAGATAGTGTCGGGACGGGTAGTGAAAACTGAAATTCTAAAATCTGAATTCTGCAATCTGAAATCTACTGACGCTCCCACTGATTTTCCAATCCAGTTTCTTTGACTTTCCTTAATGCTTTCGCTCCAATCAATCGTGTCCAAACCTTGCAATAAGCGTTCTGCATAAGCCGAAATTCGCATACTCCATTGGGTCATTTTCTTGCGAATAACTGGAAAACCCCCACGTTCAGAGACGCCGTTTACGATTTCATCATTGGCTAAAACGGTTCCCAATCCTGGACACCAGTTGACTTCGGTTTCGGCTAAATAGGTTAATCTGTATTGTAATAATATTATTTGTTGATCTTCTGACGAAAATGCATTCCATTCACTGGACGAAAAATTGGAAATAGTATCATCGCAAACTGCATTCACGTTAGCATTTCCTTCTGTTGAAAAAATGGAAATCAAGGTCGAGATATCTTCGGCTTTATCCGTGTTTTTATTGTACCAAGAATTGAATAATTGGATGAAAATCCACTGCGTATGTTTGTAATAATCTGGATTCGAAGTACGTACTTCGCGACTCCAATCGAACGAAAATCCAATTTTGTCCAATTGTTTTCTATAACCCGCAATTTTGTTTCCTTCCTTGTCAACACCACCGTCAATATTTACCGAAGTTGTGTCTTCCGGACGTTGTCCGGTTTGTATGGCATATTGTTCGGCTGGCAATCCAAAACTGTCGTAACCCATGGGGTGCAGAACATTGAACCCGCGATGTCTTTTATATCGAGAATACACATCCGAAGCGATGTAACCTAGTGGATGTCCAACGTGCAATCCCGCTCCTGAAGGATAAGGAAACATATCCAAAACATAATATTTTGGTTTAGCTACGCTCAGTTCAGCTTCGCCTCGGGTTTCAGAATTATTCTGCGCTGCAAAAGTTTGATTTTCGGCCCAGTGTTTTTGCCACTTGGCCTCTATTTCATTCGGATTGTATTTCATTCCTTGTTTTCTATTGTTTTTTTTTAATGGAGTCATGCTTTCGCTACTCAAGTCATTTTGGTATTTATCATTAACCCTTTGAGGGTTTGAACCCGGAAAGGGTTGAAAAAAAATTGAGCGACAAATTTACGTTTATTGTACGAAAGTCAAAACTTTGGGCGTTATTAACTTTAAATAAAGAAATTCTTTATTATTTTTACCCCATAATTTCTACAAACTATGAGTTCTTCCTTTGATAAATTTCAAAAACGCAGGTTAATTTCCTCTTATTTCTCGGTAGTGCTAAGCGTATTCTTAGTATTGTTTCTATTGGGTATTTTAGGTTTTTTTATTATAAATTCCAAAAGACTGGCTGACGATTTCAAAGAGGAAATCGCTATGACAGTATTTTTTAAGAATGAAGCGAATGACAGTATCGTGAAATCTTTTGGCGCCGAATTAAAAAAGGCGTCCTTTGCAAAATCATACGAATATGTATCCAAAGAAGCTGCCGCAAAACTACACAAGGACATTATTGGGGAAGATTTCATGACCTTTTTAGGCACAAACCCACTTCAAAATTCCTATGACATCCACCTAAAAGCCGATTTCGTAGTTAAAGATAGTATCGAAAAAATTGAGAGTCGTTTGCGAAAAAATACCATGATTTCGGATATTGTTTATGACAAACAATTGGTTAATTTAGTCAACGACAACATCAAAAAAGTAAGCATGTGGATATTAATAATTAGTGGTTTCTTGACCGTTATCGCTGTCTTATTGATTAACAGTTCCTTGCGCTTATCCATTCATTCGAATCGATTTATCATTAAAACAATGCAAATGGTGGGTGCCACAAAAGCATTTATCAGAAAACCATTTGTGGCAAAAAGCATAAAACTAGGTATCATTGGCGCAGGTTTGGCCATTATCGCATTGATTGGGGTTTTGGTTTATCTTGAAACGAATTTCCCCGATTTGGGAATTCTTGACGACAAATTACTCGTAGGGTTAGTTTTGTTGGTGGTTTTTGGCATTGGTATTTTGATTACTTGGTTGAGCACCTATTTTGCAACGCAACGATTTTTGAATTTAAGAACAGACGATCTTTATTGATATTGGATTGTAGATTAACGATTGCCCGATTTTAGATTTAAACTATAAACTTAAAACAGAGGATAAAATTGCTTTGTTCCTCGCAATAAAAAAATGAAAAAACAAGAGCAAAATCAAGAGCAAAAACAGGAATTCCTTTTTGAGAAAGTAAATTATAAAATTCTCTTGGTTGGAATTGCGGTAATAGCACTTGGATTTATATTGATGTCGGGTGGAGGAAGTGATAATCCAAATGTGTTTAATGAAGCCATTTTCAATTTTAGAAGAATCCGACTGGCTCCAACAACGGTTTTAATTGGTTTTGGAATCACTATTTACGCCATAATTAAAAACCCTAAAAAAGATCGTTAGATTATTGGACTAACTATTATTATAATCTAAAATTCAACAATCTAAATGAACACTATACAAGCCATTATTCTTGCTGTCATTGAAGGAATAACCGAATTTCTCCCTATTTCTTCTACAGGTCACCTAATTCTCGGAAGCACTTATTTTGGGATTGAACACGATGAGTTTACGAAACTTTTCACAGTATTTATTCAGTTGGGGGCCATACTTTCGGTTGTAGTATTGTATTTTAAACGATTTTTTCAAAATTTTGATTTCTATTTTAAATTATTGGTAGCGTTTATTCCTGCTGTCGTTTTTGGACTGTTGTTCAGTAAAAAAATTGATACCTTACTGGAAAGTCCATTAACCGTTGCTGTTTCACTTTTGATTGGTGGAATTGTTTTGTTAAAAGTTGACAATTGGTTCGCCGATTCTGAAGCAGTCCAAACGTCAAACGAAATTAGTTATTTACAAGCTTTTAAAATTGGATTATTTCAATGCTTAGCCATGGTGCCAGGAGTTTCAAGAAGTGGTGCAAGCATTGTGGGTGGTATGTCACAAAAATTATCTCGAACAACAGCGGCTGAATTCTCCTTCTTTTTGGCAGTGCCAACAATGCTTGGGGCAACGGCAAAAAAATGTTACGATTACTATAAAGATGGTCTTGTTTTATCTCACGACCAAATCAACTTTTTAATTATTGGAAATGTTGTAGCATTTATAGTGGCGCTTATAGCTATCAAATCATTTATAGGATTTTTGAGTAAGCACGGATTCAAAGTATTTGGATTTTATAGAATTATTGTGGGAGTCGCGTTATTGATAATCCACTTTTTCATTCATCCATTGACCGTTATTTAATGGCTCCCGAAGATTTTCTAAACGGACAAATTTTACTCATCGACAAACCGTTGCATTGGACTTCCTTTCAGGCAGTCAATAAATTGAAGTATGTGTTGATCAATAAAGTGGGGCTTCCCAAAAAATTCAAGATTGGGCATGCAGGAACTTTAGATCCATTAGCCTCTGGATTATTGCTAGTTTGCACCGGAAAATTTACCAAAAGAATTACCGAATTGCAAGGACAATCCAAAGAATATAATGGTACTTTTTATATTGGAGCGACCACACCTTCCTACGATTTAGAAACCGAAATAGACGAAACTTTCAAAACTTCACATATTGACGAAACTGTGATTCACGAATCCGTGAAGCAATTTTTGGGAGAAATTGATCAAAAACCCCCGATTTTTTCGGCCATAAAAAAAGACGGCGTTCGCTTGTATGAACACGCTCGTGCAGGAGAAACCATAGAAATAGCCAGCCGAAAAACAACAATCCATGAGTTCGAAATTACCCGAATTGCACTTCCTGAAGTTGATTTTAGAGTTGTTTGCAGTAAAGGGACTTATATTCGTTCCTTGGCTTATGATTTTGGCAAAGCCATGGATTCTGGTGCGCATTTAACGGTGTTACGCAGAACAAAAATTGGGGAATATGATGTTTTGAATGCTGTAGATGTTAATGATTTTGTAGCTAGTTTTCAATAAATAAACTTTAAATACAAATTAAATCAATCAAAGTTTTGCAACTAATTTTGATTGATTTTGGCGATTTTAAAATCCACAAATTGTATATATTTACACGAAACAATAACAACTCACATGGAATTAAAAAAGCAAAAAAGACTGTTTTCAGTATTTATCTACAAATATTGTTACGAAATTTTATTAGTTGCTCTACTCTTTCATCTCTATGGTAGCGTCCTTTTTTATGATTTAAACTTTTATGAAAAGTATTTTAGAATAGCCAATGTTGTTGTTTTATATTTAGCAGCTACAAACAGTTTTTTTCATCGAAAAAATAAACTCTCTTTATGGTTTGGATTTATATTAATTTTTTCGTTTTGTTGTAGTACTGGCTTATTTTATTTGAACAATTATATTTCATTGAAGTATTTGAGGGAAGTATCTTTTTTGATTTTTTTAATAATTACTATATTTTATACTTTCTCCTTTCTATTCTCCCCACATCGAATCGACAAGGCATTAATTTCGGGAACAATTGCTGGGTATTTATTATTGTTAGAAATTACAGTTCGAATTTTTATGATTCTCTTTCTTATTGATGATAAAAATGTTTTGACTAATATTGATATTAAACTGGATACCAGTTTTTATGTTGATATAGTATATTACTGTACCAATACCGCTACGAGTATTGGTTTTAGTAATATGCTACCTATTAGTCAAAATGCAAAAATGGTTACTTCAATATTAAGCTTAGCAGGTCAGTTTTATATGGTAATAATTATGAGTATGATGATTCGAAAATTCACAACCAATAAATGAGAGAATCCTACCTCATTTTTCGAGTCAAAAAATAATTAAAACCATTATTTTCAAAAAAAGAATATGTTTATATTTGCACAACTCAACAATAAAAACTTGAGCTTGCAAAATCAAGACTCCAAATTTTAATACTATCATGAAATACAAAAGAATTCTTCTAAAACTAAGTGGTGAAGCATTAATGGGCGATAGACAGTACGGAATCGATCCTGCAAGATTAGACGAATATGCCGATGAAATTAAAAAAGTTCATGATAAGGGAGTGGAAATCGCCATTGTGATAGGTGGAGGAAATATTTTTAGAGGTGTTGCAGGAGCTAGTAACGGTATGGATCGTGTTCAAGGAGACTACATGGGAATGTTGGCCACGGTTATTAACGGAATGGCTTTGCAAGGAGCACTTGAACATAAAGGAATGAAAACTCGTTTGCAAACTGCCCTGAAAATGGAATCTATTGCTGAGCCATACATCAAAAGAAGAGCGGATCGTCATCTTGAAAAAGGGAGAATCGTTATTTTTGGTGCAGGAACAGGAAATCCTTATTTCACCACTGACACCGCTGCCGTTTTGCGTGGTGTTGAAATTAATGCAGATGTAATTCTAAAAGGAACTCGCGTTGACGGTGTATATACTGCAGATCCGGAAAAAGATGCGACAGCAACCAAATTCAATTATATTTCATTTGAAGATGTATTAAAAAAAGGATTGAATGTTATGGATACAACAGCTTTTACCTTGAGTCAGGAAAATAAATTGCCAATCGTAATTTTTGACATGAATAAAGAAGGTAATCTGTTGAAAATTTGTAAAGGCGAAAACGTAGGAACAGAAGTAAATATTTAGATGATGGTTTTTGGCTGATGGTTTATTGTTAAAATTCCAACAACCCAAAACCCAACAACCCAAAACCTAAAAAAATGACTGAAGAAATTGAATTTATTTTAGACAGTACCCAGGAATCTATGGAGGGTTCTATTGCCCATTTAGAAAAAGCATTCTTGAATATTCGAGCTGGAAAAGCATCTCCTGCCATGCTAGGAAGTGTTTTTGTAGACTATTATGGATCTGCTACTCCACTTTCACAAATAGCTAAAATTAGTGTTCCCGATGCGCGAACTATCACATTACAGCCTTTTGAAAAGAACATGCTCCATACAATCGAAAAAGCAATTATGGTCGCAAATATTGGCTTCAACCCAATGAATAACGGAGATGTGATCATAATAAGCGTTCCGCCCTTGACCGAAGAAAGAAGACGCGATCTTGCCAAACAAGCGAAATCAGAAGCCGAGGATGCTAAAATTGGAATACGAAATGCTCGTAAAGAAGCTAACACGGAAATCAAAAAATTGGAAAAGGACGGAACATCCGAAGATATTTGCAAAAGTGCCGAAGAGGAAGTGCAAAATTTAACCAACAGTTTTATCAAAAAAATTGATGAACACTTGGTTCACAAAGAAGCCGAAATTATGAAAGTGTAACTTTTAGCAAAAAATAAATAAATAAATCCGCTTCGCGCGGATTTTTTTATTTCAAATTATTGCTTCATAATCAATACAGAAGGAACTTTACTCAACCAAGAACTACCTGAATCCACGAGTTCTTTCCAGCTTTCGATACTGATTATCATTAAGTCTTGCATCGCCAAAAACTCTTTTTTAATGATCTTGTCATTTACCAAAGTGATATTATTAGAATATTTTTGTTCTAATGAATTGACGGCACTCTTCAAAACAAAATTAGTGTTGACATGACCATTTACATCCAAAATTACAATTTTGGAATTATTGTTAAAGATTAATTTCTGAGCATAATCAATCAAAAAGGAATCCTCTGAACTAAAGATTGGGATAAAAACTTGGTTCACAGACTGCAACTCTTTATCGACTAAAATCCCTAGAGGCGTCTTGATTTTCGAAATAATCTGCCTTGTCCTTTCGTCAAAAGGGGAGTTTTCAAACAAGCCCTCCTTTCCGGTAAATTTATCAATCAATCGGTCTGGATTCATTATTCTGGTGGTAAATCCCAACACTTTTCCTAGCAGGGTCCCTTCAAAAATAGATTTTCCAAGACCAACCAAAAGCAAATCAAATTCCCCGTTATTAGCAATTTCACAAATGTTGGTTTCAATATCTACTGTGGCTTGAAACAATGTGGTGATTTCCTGTCTCAACGCATTGGATTCCTCAATTATTGGCAAAAACCGATCTTTTTCATATTCTTCCAAATTATAGGAATGTACCTCATCACTCAAGGTGAGGTGCATTGCAGTTACAGTCGATGTTTCTTTCTGTTTCTTGACTAGGCTATTTGCTAAACGCAAAAGTGATTTCCCTTTTTCATTATTCCCAAAGGATATCAATATTTTATATTTATTGCCATTCGGAATTTCGTCCAAAATACTCTCGTCTTTTGTCTTAAATATATAATTGATGCTGTTTAAAGTTGGACCCGTCATGAAAGTAGTGACCAATGCCATAATAACCATCATCGTGAAAACTTCAGGGGTCAGTACTTTTAGATCCAAACCAATGTTTAAAACTATTAATTCCATCAATCCTCGTGTATTCATCAGGGCACCAATAGTTAAACTATCGCGCCAACTTTGACCCACAAATTTTGCCGCCAATGCACTTCCAAAAAACTTTCCGACAACAGCAACCAAGATGATAAAACCGGTTACCCTCCATAAAAAAGGATCATTAATCAACCCGATTTCGGTTCGCAATCCCGTGTAAACAAAGAATAATGGCAGCAATAATATCACCGAAACGTCTTCAACTTTTTCTATAAACAGGTTCCTGAATTTAGTTATATCAGGCATAATAACCCCCGTCATAAAAGCTCCAAAAAGTGCGTGTATCCCAATAATCTCTGTCAAATAAGAAGATATAATTAATGTTAAAAAGAAAATGGCAACCACAGGCTTACTCAAGTTCTCCTTTGTTCCATATAATTCCCCTATTTTTTTCAAAAAGGGCTTAACCACAAAAAGCATGACAATTACATATAGGATTGCCAATCCAATAACATAGAGCGAACTCACGAAAGTTCCCGCCTTTACAATGGCAATTACTGCCGCAAGCAAACACCAAGCGGTTATGTCATCCGCAGCGGCGCAAGTAATTACAATAGCTCCCAATTTGGTTTTATGAATGCCTCTTTCCTGAACTATTCTTGCCAATACCGGAAATGCGGTGATACTCATAGCGATTCCCATAAACAAAGCAAAGGGCAAAAAAGCAACACCCGCAGGAGCAAATCTATAATATACAAAATAAGCCAAGCCAATTCCTAATGCAAACGGAATCACTATACTGGCATGACTAATAACTACAGCTTCTTTTGCCCGATTTTGCAACACTTTTAAGTCGAGTTCAATACCAATTATAAACATAAAAAGTATCAGCCCGATTTGGCTCAAAAACTGCAGATTTCCTAAAGATTGAATAGGAAACAAGGCACCGGAAAATTCTGGAAAATACAACCCTAACAAGGAAGGACCAAGTGCGATTCCAGCAATGATTTCACCAATTACGGAAGGCTGCCCTATTTTTCGAAAAACCCATCCAAAAAAACGGGCTACAAAAATTATGGTGATAATTTGGGCCAAGAGTATGGCCAAATCGTGATGTAAATTCAGAGTTAAAGAAGCCATGAAATCATTCCAATGACCATTTTCAGTTACGGGACGAATGTAATTTTTTCCTGTTTCAAGGCTTTTTCCTTGGCATATAATCCAATATATCAAAGCCGTAAAACCACCCGTAACAACAAAATAAAATATGGTATTTCTATGGTTTTTCATATGTTACTACCTCAACTATTTAAATTATTCCCCTACAAAGATGAGAAAACCAAATATATAAATTATAACATCAAAAAAATTAATAATATAAATTTAATCTTGATAGGAAAATAGCACAATTAAAACTTAAATGTAATAGCGCAAATTATGAAATAAGGCTTGATTTATCTACCTTTGTCGCGATTTTTAATTTTTATATGAAAAAAGCATTAAAAGTAGGATTTTGGGAACTGATTGCCCGGATTATACTCAAAAATAGACTCCCGATACTTGGAGTTATTCTTGTTCTAACGGTTTTTCTCGGTTTGCAATGGAAAAATCTGAGCATGACTTATACCGAGGCCAATTTACTTCCTCAAAAACACATTGTTAATAAGCAATACCAAGAATTCTTAAATAAATTTGGAGAAGAAGGCAATCTGATTGTTATTGGGTTCAAGGACAAAGCTTTTTTTACTCCAAAAGGGTATAGGGCTTGGAACGAGTTAATGACAGGTTTGAAGAATTCTAAAGAAGTGGAACTTGTTGTTTCTCTAAACGATTTAAAAAAATTACAAAAAGACACGATAGCCGAGAAATTTGAATTGGTTCCGCTTGTTGACCAAAGCCAAACAAATAATGCTGTTTATTTGGAGAAAATAAAAAATGAACTTTTCAATAACCTACCTTTTTATGAAGGCTTATTATTCAACAAACAATCAGGAAGCATTCGTTCTGCAATTTATTTGAATAAAAAAATTGTTAACACCGAGGCGCGAAAAACCTTCATAATTGAAAATCTAGTTCCAAAAATCGAGAAATTCGAGAAAGCAACCGGAATCGACCTTCGTGTTTCAGGAATGCCCTATATTCGAACCATCAATGCGCAAAACATGAAAGGCGAAATTGGGCTCTTTATTGGAGCTGCACTTTTCATTACCTCGTTTATTTTCTTTTTATTTTTCCGTTCGGCTCTAGCTACTTTAATTTCAATTTGTATTTTATTGATTGGCGTAGTTTGGTCTTTCGGCACCTTGGGATTATTCCATTATAAAATCACGATTTTAACGGCTATTATTCCGCCTTTAATTATTGTTATTGGCGTGACGAACTGTATCTTTCTTATCAATAAATACCAGCAGGAAATTAAATTACACAATAATCAAGCGAAAGCCCTACAGCGTGTTATTTCTAAAATTGGCGTCTCTACGCTAATGACTAACCTAACAACAGCGGTAGGTTTTGCTACATTTATGATTACTGGCAACGATTTATTATTCGAATTTGGACTAGTGACTTCAATAAACGTGATGACTGTTTATTTTTTAACCCTATTACTAGTTCCAATTGTGTCGAGCTATATGGCAATTCCAAAAGAAAAACACCTGTATCATTTAAGTAAAAATTACATAGCAGCCGTTATAGATTGGGTAGAATATGCTGTTCGATACAATCGAAGAATCATCTATATGATTTATGGAATACTCATGATCTTTAGCGTCATCGGAGTTTCACAAATGAAAGTTTCCGGAAGTTTGATTGGCGAAATGCCAAAAAGCGCTTCATTCTTTAAGGATATTGTCTTCTTCGAAAAGGAATTCAAAGGGGTTATGCCATTGGAAATTGTGATTGACACCAAACACAAGAAGGGGGTTATGAAATTGTCCACGATGAAAAAAATGGACGAATTACAACAAACTATTTCCGGAATACCAGAATTATCGAAACCCATTTCAATAGTAAATTTGGTAAAGTATTCGAAACAGGCGTATTACAATGGAAATCCAGAATATTATGAATTGCCTACTTCACAAGAGCAATCATTCATCCTTTCGTATGCCAAAAATGCCACGAAAAACACCAAAGAGAATTTGATGAAAAGTTATGTGGATTCGACTGGACAATACGCCCGAATCACAACTTTTATGAGAGACATTGGCACGAAAGAAATGGCGAAAGTAGAAGGGGAATTAAAGTCAAAAATAGACCTAGTTTTCCCAAAAGAACGTTACGATGTTACGTTGACAGGAAAGGCCCTGGTTTTCCAAAAAGGAACATCTTACTTAGTCGACAACCTCGTCGAATCGCTCATTTTTGCTATTTTGTTAATCGCAGGATTAATGGCTTATATGTTTCGGTCCATAAAAATGATTTTAGTTTCCGTTATTACAAATATCCTTCCTTTGTTTATCACTTCAGGATTGATGGGGTATTTTGGCATTCCGCTCAAGCCATCAACGATTTTGGTTTTCAGTATTGCTTTCGGTATTTCGGTGGATAATGCCATACAGTTTATGGCAAAATACCGACACGACCTGATAGAAAACAAAGGAAAAATCAAAAAATCAGTATTTAGCGCACTTCGGGAAACTGGAATAAGCACCTTTTACACTTCCATCGTCTTGGTTTTTGGGTTCGCCATTTTCACGCTTTCCAGCTTTAGTGGAACGATTGCCCTTGGTGGTTTGATTTCTTGCACTTTGTTGTTTGCGATGTTTGCCAATCTATTGGTTTTACCGGCATTGGTGCTGACTTTCGAAAAAAAGAAAGCTATTAAAGAGGATTTAATAGAAGCTGAACTTGTGGAATAGAATGTCATTGATAGGCACGAGGTGATTAAGAATTCCCGTTATTTACCCTGTCTTTTTAGCTACGAAAGTGGCTACGAAAATCACAATAAATCAATTATCTTTGTAGTTCTATCATCATACAATTTGTATCAATTTTACCATTAAAATGAAACATACAAGAGTTAAAGACTTACTAAACAGCGCAACAACACTTCAAGGAGTGAATGCAAAAGGTTGGGTAAGAACTTTTAGAAACAATCAATTTATTGCGTTGAATGATGGTTCGATCCTCAACAATATGCAATGCGTTGTCGATTTTGAAAACACGCCCGAAGAAACCTTGAAAAGAATCACGACTGGAGCCGCAATTTCGGTTACTGGAAACTTGGTAGAAAGCAAAGGTGCTGGACAGAAATACGAAATTCAGGTTACGGGATTGGAAATTCTTGGCGACTCGGATGCAGAGAAATTTCCGATGCAACCCAAAAAACATTCCTTGGAATTCTTGCGTGAAAATGCACATTTAAGAGTTCGCACCAATGCGTTTGGAGCCATTATGAGGGTGCGTTCGGTATTGTCGTTTGCCATTCACAACTATTTTCAACAAAAAGGTTTTGTACATGTAAATACGCCCATCATTTCCGGTTCTGATGCTGAAGGGGCTGGCGAAATGTTCAAGGTTACCGCTTTGCCTTTTGACAATACGCCAAGAACCGAAGACGGAAAAGTAAATTACAAGGAAGATTTCTTTGGAAAAGAAACCAACTTAACGGTTTCCGGACAATTAGAAGGCGAAACTTTTGCCATGGCTTTGGGTCAAATTTATACTTTTGGACCCACATTTAGAGCCGAAAACTCGAACACTTCCCGCCATTTGGCTGAATTTTGGATGATTGAGCCCGAAGTGGCATTCAATGATTTGAATGACAATATGGACTTAGCCGAAGATTTTATTCAGTACATAATTAAATATACCATTGACAAATGTCCGGAGGATTTGAAATTCTTGGAAGGACGATTATTAGAAGAAGAAAAATCAAAACCACAAGCCGAAAGAAGCGAAATGGGGCTGCTAGAAAAACTGAATTTTGTGTTGGAAAACAACTTCAAACGCGTTTCATATACGGAAGCGATTGACATTTTGAGAGACTCTACTCCTAATAAAAAGAAGAAATTCAATTACATCATCAATGAATGGGGGGCTGATTTACAATCGGAACACGAGCGTTATTTAGTTGAAAAACACTTTAAATGTCCGGTAATCTTGTTTGATTATCCAGCCAATATCAAAGCATTTTATATGCGTTTGAACGAAGACGGAAAGACGGTTCGTGCCATGGACATTCTTTTCCCGGGAATTGGAGAAATCGTTGGAGGTTCACAAAGAGAAGAACGTTTTGACGTTTTGGTC
Source organism: Flavobacterium psychrophilum (assembly GCA_945872245.1). Classification (GTDB taxonomy): domain Bacteria; phylum Bacteroidota; class Bacteroidia; order Flavobacteriales; family Flavobacteriaceae; genus Flavobacterium; species Flavobacterium psychrophilum_T. The sequence goes on along the minus strand of CAMBZB010000028.1, from coordinate 11,024 downwards.
GAAAAAATGAAAGCTTTGGGAATCGATGAAGAAGAATTATGGTGGTATTTAGACACCCGAAGATTCGGGAGTGCCGTACACTCGGGTTTTGGCCTTGGATTCGAAAGATTGGTGCTGTTTGTAACAGGAATGACTAATATACGTGACGTAATTCCATTTCCAAGAACACCGCAAAATGCTGAGTTTTAAAAAAGTTTAGAAGTTGATGTGGTTATACGTTTAGGCAAGTTAATCAAACAAATTATTTCTAAACTTATAAACATCTAAACTCATAACCTATTAAAAAATAAAATGTTAAAGCAATTTCTAAATCTTAAACTATCCCAAAAATTATCTCCACAACAAATCCAGTTGATGAAGTTAATTCAATTGCCTACGCAAGCATTCGAACAACGATTGTTGGAAGAAATGAATGAAAATCCAGCATTGGAAACAGGAACTGAGGAAGAAGAAATTTATGATAAAGACGAATTCGACAATGATAATACCAACGACGAATTCGACGATTATGATGATAATGAAAGTGAAGATACAAGCGACATAAACATTGACGAATATTTAAGCAGCGACGAAACACCGGATTATAAGACTCAGGCCAATAATTACAGTGATGACGATGAAGAACGAGAATCTCCATTAGTCGCTCCAATAAGTTTTCACCAAGATTTAATCAATCAGCTAAACACTTTTATGTTAAACGACCAAGAGCGAGAAATTGCAGAATTTCTAGTGGGAAGCATCGACGATATGGGTTATATCCGACGAAGTATTCCCGATATCGTTGACGATATGGCTTTTACCCAAGGTATTTACACAGATGAGAAAATGGTTGAAAGAATGTTGCACATCATTCACGAGCTGGAACCTTCGGGGGTTGGCGCACGTGATTTGCAGGAATGTTTACTGCTGCAATTGAAGCACAAAACACCTACGGAATATGTGGCTTTGGCAATGGATATTATCGAAAACCAGTTTGAAGCTTTTACCAAAAAACATTACGACAAACTGCAGCAAAAATACAATGTTTCGAATGAGCAACTTAAAACGGCCATTCACGAAATAGAAAAACTCAACCCGAAACCAGGAGGTTCCTTTACCGGAAGCAACAAAATTACGGAACACGTTGTTCCTGATTTTACCATCCGAATTGTGGACGACGAGTTGGTTTTGACCCTAAACGGAAGAAATGCACCGTCTTTGCACGTTTCCAAGGACTATCAGGAAATGATGCAGACCTATAAAAGTTCCCGCGACAAATCGAATGCACAAAAAGATGCAGTGCAGTTTATCAAACAAAAACTGGATTCAGCAAAATGGTTTATCGACGCCATCAAACAGCGTCAGGAAACGCTCTATGTGACAATGAACGCCATTATGCATTACCAGCAAGAATATTTCCTAGAAGGCGATGAAACCAAGCTAAAACCGATGATTTTGAAAGACATTGCCGATATGGTGGGTCTTGATATTTCGACTATTTCTCGTGTGGCCAACAGTAAATATGTAGAAACGCCTTACGGAACAAAACTTATCAAGGAATTCTTCTCGGAAGCAATGAAAAACGACCAAGGTGAAGAGGTGTCGACGCTCGAAATCAAGAAAATTCTACAAAACGTCATTGAGGACGAGGACAAACGCAAACCACTTCCAGACGATCAACTAGCCGAAATCCTTTTGGAAAAAGGTTATCCTATTGCCCGAAGAACTATTGCGAAATACCGTGAACAATTGGATATTCCTGTGGCCAGGATGAGAAAAAAAATTTAAAGCCCCCTAACCCCAAAAGGGGAATTTGTTATGAGTTTTAAAAAAATACTTCCCTTTTTTTCCTATGTATTTCACCCGATATTTATTCCGGTATACGCCGCCTTGTATTACTTTTTTTGGAGTGATTCCTATTATTCAACTCCAGAAAAATACATCGCTGTTTTTCAAATTGTAATTATCACCATACTGCTTCCCATTCTCTTTTTTTTCGTGTTGCGATCAGTAGGTCAACTTGATTCCATAATGATTTCAGAGATTTCGCAACGCAAAATTCCATTGGTTATACTATGCTTTTTGACTATTTTATTGGTACGAAAAAGCATCACATTGGACCGTTTTCCAGAACTCCATTTCTTCTTTTTGGGGGGATTGTTAAGTACAGTATTGGCATTGGTCTTGTTGTTTTTTAGGACAAAAGCCAGTCTTCACTTGCTAGCCGTAAGTGCTTTGACACTATTTGTTATCGGATTAAGCATTCACAATCAAACACAAAATACAAAATTGATTGCATTTCTAGTGCTTATGAATGGAATTGTGGCTTCTTCCCGACTGGAAATGCAAGCACATACTACTAAAGAATTGGTTGTTGGTTTTCTACTGGGAAGTATTCCACAGCTGCTTTTCTTTTATTTTTGGCTATAGAATATAAAAAACAATCCCAACATTCAACGAATTCATTTCAACGGATTCAGTGTTAGTTTTTGCCGATTGAAACAAGGAATTCAAACCGTAATAGGCATATACATTTATCGAATTATAACCCGATGAAAGATAAACTCCATATTGAAAATTATTGAAATCTTTATTGTTTGTGATCACTATTTTGTCTTGGCTGTCATCATAAACTGATTTGTCATAAATCAAATACCCCATTTTAAATCCACCGTAAATTCTCCAAAATTTGTGGCTTTCAAAAGTTGAGGTTCTCCACCTGAACTCGATGGGCACTTCGATCAAAAAATGTGTGAATTTATTTTTACTATAGCTACCAACATCAATAATTTCGTAACTGTTTTTTGGACTGGAGTTTGAGATTTTAAGATTCTGATTGAAGGTGTTAAAGGAAAAACCCATTCCAGAAGCGATTGCAAGGGATCGCTTTTTATTAAAAGGCATGTCTCGAAGAAATCCTGCAGCAAATCCAAATGAAAATTTATCTTGAATTAAGCCTGCGGGTTTTTTTTGCAAGGAATTAAAAGTAAACCCAAAATAGAATTGATCTTCTCTGTAAAGCGAGTCTATTTTCGCTGAAGGCAAGGGTTCGGAAGTAGTGTTTTGTGAAAAAACGTGGCCCACAGTGAACAAAATAACTATTTTAAGAAACAATCGCATATTTGATTTTTGTGTGCTAAAATTACAAAAAAAGGCAACATCAAGGTTGCCTTTAATTAGTTTATGATAATTTATCCTAAAATTTTTGGGAATCGTAAACTTATTTAATTACAATAGGTTGGGTTTGCATTTTAGTAAATGAATTCTTTATAAAAAATTTCAGCTTTATTTAAAAATGATTTTGCAACCAAAATACTTAAATTCACGATACTGTATTTCGAGAAATATGATTCAATTGAAATGACTTTAGTATTATACTTTGTATTTTAAAATATATTCTGAAGGCGATATTTTGCAATGGGATTTGAACCACTTTGAAAAATACTGTGGATTAGAATGACCTACAGCATAGGCAATCTCGGAAATATTTAGATCAGTTTCTGTTAATAGGGCTTTTGCTTTTTTCAAACGCACTGAATCTATAAACTCTTTACCAGTTGTCCCAGTTATTACCTTAACTTTTCTAAAAAATGTAGAACGACTCATTGCAAATTCATCCGCGATATTTATAATATTCAAATTATCTTCTTCTATATGATCGTTAACATATTTTAGTAGTTTATCAATAAATTCTTTGTCTTTATTGTTTGTGGTAATGTCCGCAGCATCCTCATATTTATTAGTTAGAAATAGATTTTTAAATTTGTTTCTGGACTCTATTAGGTTTTTAATAGTTAAATTTAAAAGTTTAATATTAAAAGGTTTAGAAACATAGTAATCTGCACCAGATTGCACTCCTTGAAATTGGCTGTCCATATCGCCTTGAGCCGTTAATAAAATTATAGGGATATGTGAAGTATTTATATCATTTTTAAGCGTAATACATAATTCAAGACCATTCATTACGGGCATTACAACGTCACTGATAATTACATCGGGTTGTAATTTATGTGCCATTTCAACTCCAATTTTACCATTTTCTGCTGTATAAATATTATAAGCACCTGAAAAATAATCCGCTATGTTTTCCCGTAATTCTGTATTATCATCCACATACAAAATAGTTGATTTATTAACATCAAATTCAACATTTTCATCATCTGTTTTATTAGTACCAATCTCTTTATTGCTTTCCTCAATATTAGCAGCGCTAAGTGCTCGAGGCAAGGTTCTGTCCAATACGATTTTATCTACTTTTTCTTCCTCAGAATAAACGTTTTCATCCAATGGTAAATTCAAAGTAAAAATAGAGCCTTTATGCAATTCACTACTTACCGAAATACTTCCTTTATGCAATTCAATCAAAGATTTAGTCAGTGACAACCCTATTCCAAATCCACTTACATAGCGGTCCATATTGCCCCCATGATGGTAAAATCTATTGAAAATTTTAGACAAAAAATTGGCATCTATTCCTGCGCCATTATCAATAACATCTATTGCTAAAAATTGTTTGTTTGTAGAAGGGCTAATTTTAATTACAATTTTACCGCTTTTATTGGTGTGTTTAATTGCGTTGGAAACTAAATTATAAATAATTTTCGAAAGGGCATTTTTATCGAACCAAATCAATGCTTCAGGTTGATAGGCGTCTATTGAAATTTTAATTTTTTTCGATTTTGCTAATCCATTAAAGGCAATTCTAATATTTTTTAAAAACGAAATCAGGTCACTTTTCTGAACTTTTAATTGGTAATTACCCGATTCCATTTTATGAATAGCTAATAATTCGTTTGTCAATTCCAAAAGGGTATTTACATTTTTATCAATTGTTACTGCTTCTTTTTGTAGTTTCGGATTCAGTTTAAAATTGGAAATTAGTTTTTCGATAGAACACAAAATAAGGGTTAGTGGAGTGCGGATTTCATGTGAAATGTTTATAAAGAATTCCAATTTGGATGCATTGATTTTCTCCATTTGTTCATGATATTTTTTTTCAAATTGCACCTTGTTTTTTTTCTCAATACGTTTTTTGGTAATAGTTGAAACTAAAAGTATTATAAAAAAAAGTATAATTATATATAAAAGGAGGGCTGGAAATGTAATCCAAAATGAAGGTTGAATTTCAATGTTTAATGAGGTATAGTCTGAATTCCAATTTCCATCTTCATTGGATGTTTTTATTTTAAAAATATAATTCCCTGCTGGTAAATTTTTATATTCTGCAAGATAAACATTGGCAGCCGTTAGCTTCCATTTTTTATCAAATCCTTCCAGAATAAAGGTGTATTTACAATTTTTAGGATTGGTATAATTGGGCGATAGAAAGTCGATCTTCAAATTATTTTCAAAATGATGGAGCGTAATGTTTTTAGGGTCGTTACTTTGTATTCTATCATTTGAATTTATTCCATTAACAATAATGTCTCTAATATTTACCGGTTCGGTATAATTTGTATTATTGATTTTATTGGGGTCAAATTCAGAAATCCCTTTAATACCCCCAAAATAAAGCAATCCATTGGGATCGGAATAGGAAGCATGTTCTGAAAATTCATAATCTTGAATACCATCGTTTATGTCATAATTTGTTGCTTTATAATCTTGATTGAATTTTGCTAAGCCTCTATTTGTTCCTGCCCATAAATTTCCCAGGTTGTCATTTTCTAATGATTGAATTAAATTACTAGGAAGTCCATCACTAGTTGTCAATTTTTTTGTTCCTAAAACTCCTCCATTTTCAGCTAATTTAATTTGTATTAGCCCCTTTCTTGTTGCTATCCAACAAATGTCTTTTCGGTCAAGAAAAATGTCACATATGTATTCATTATTTGCTATCGCATTTGAATTTTGATTGAATTGATAAAAACCTTTAATGGTAAAATCATTATTTAATTCAGCTTTGATAAGACCTTTTGCTTGGGTTCCAATCCATAAAAAGTTGTGCTTAGGGTCATATTTGACAATACGGATGAAATTTATAGAATTTAGGGATGATGGAATCACATTATTATACCGGATACTATTCGATATTTCAAAATCTTTGGTTAATGTAAAACTTATAAGATTATTGTCGGTTCCAAGCCAATACTGATTCTTGACATGTGTAATTGAAAAAATAATATTATTAAACTGAAGGTTGGTGTTTAGTTTTTTAGCGCTAAAATTGCTATTATCAAAAGTAACCAGGTATAATCCGTCGGAGCTACCCACTAGCGTATGGTTGTTGTCGATCTTAGATAATGCAAAAACAGATTTTCCACTAAGAATTGTATGTGAATTTTGATTAGTAATGTCATAAATAAAAATTCCTTCAAACAATGTACCCATCCATAATTTACCATAGGCGTCTTTAAGGATTGATCTGGTATTATTGACAATTGAATTGTTTTTTTTATCAATAATCTGATAGTTTTTAAATTTTAAACCCGAATTATTTTGAAAAAAAACACCATTTCCTAAAGATCCAATCCATAGTGTTTTATCCCGAGATTGGTAAATGCTTTTAATTTTTTTAGTTTGCAAATCAATGAAATTGATTGCTGTTGTGGCAAAACTATTATTTTTAAGTACCTCCTTAGGTATTAGAATAGCTCCATCGCTTCGAGATGTCACTATCAGATTATTTTGATGATCTTGTACGATGTCAGCTATTCTAGAAAAATTTACTGAACTACTATTTTTAGGGTAAATTTTAGTCACTAAATAGTTTCCTTTAATTTCTTTTAAATGAAATAACCCATTATTTTCGGTACCTATCCATACATTTGAAAAATTATCTTGGAAAAAAGTAGAAATTTTAACATCCGCTTGGGGCTCAATACGAATTTTATCTATTACCACTAATTGATTCCGAATAATTTTACCTAAAATAACTTCGTTTTTTGTAGTAAACCAATAGCTGTCATTTTGATCTTTTTTATAAATTCTTAAGAATTCAGAGGTTATACCAAAATTAATTTTATAGTGAATCGTATTTTTACAAATTGATTTCGTGTTTTTATCCGTAAAAAGTATTCTTCCAGGATTTATACTCCAAAGCCCCTTTGGGCTAGTAATCATAATTTTACCATCAATAAGTTTAATGGATTGTATATTTTGACTAAAGAGGCTGTTTTTTGAGTTGTATTTTTTTAGGTTATAAAATTTTTGAGTTATGGGGTTAAAAACTGTAAGGCCTTGTTCCGTTGCTATCCAAATATTACCTGCAAGATCTTGTACAATTGAACTTATGATGTTATCCGAAAGTTGGTTGGGTGAATTTCCTGCATAATAGGATTTAATATTTAAACCATCATAGCGATTTAGTCCGTAGTGAGTACCAAACCAAATATATCCATCTCTATCTTGAAATATTGATGTAATTCCGTTTTGAGATAAACCTTGTCTGTTATCAATATTTTTAAAATTGATATTATATCCTTGAATACCAAAACTATGAATATAATAAAACAATGAAAATAGTAGTGTAAAAATTCTAAGCATTTAGGGTGTGTAATTTTATACTAATGAAAATCAAAAAAAATGGAAAAGGATAGCAAAAAATATATTTTAGATTAATAGTTTCATAATCAGTATTTTTTATTCGATTTTAATTCCCAAGTTATTTTGATTATGGTTGTAAAACTAATGTAAATATTGATAAAACAATTACAAACAAGAGTTAAAAGACTACTATTTGACTTTTAAAAGTTTCATTCGCTAAAATCAAATCGTTTAATAAATTTGGTTTTGATCGATTCCGTTCCTATTTGTTACTTTCCTATGGATGTAAGAAGGACCCTTTCAGGATTACTACTGCATTTAATTGTATTCAAACATTAAATCAGTAAACTTCTGAGAGACTTTTCCTTAGTGAATCAAAAGTACGTCCTTTCAATTTTAGTATTAGTGAACTGTGTTGTTTTAAATTGATTTTTAATTTTCCATCTACAAGTGCAATTTTTCTTTGGGTATTTTCAATAGTAACTACAGATTTTTCGATTCCACCAAGATTAAATTGTTTGTCTGTTTCTTCCCAATTGAAAAGGGAAAGAAAAACACCGTCTTCATTTTCTGCTAGCATAATATTAAAAGCATCCGCTTTGTCTTTAGCATGATCCCATAAATCTATGGGGATAAATCGTTTAGCCGTATTGTAATTAAAAGAATTCTGAATTAATGTCTTGCGCTCTTTTCTTAAAGTGAGAAGGTTGTCACTGTTTATTTTCATCCCACCATACAGTGCGATATAGTCGCTCCACATTTTGGCTTCATTGAATGTTGTGTTTCCCCCAAATTTATGTTCGCCCCAAGCACGTTCCGGTTCTTCATCTTCTTTATTTCTAACTACTAAATAATCGGCATCATTTTGCGCAACGACACTATTTAAATAAAAATTTCCTGCATTTTGCATAACACTACTCCTGTAAAAGTCGTACGTAGGATTGATGTCCTGGCCAGTTCTTAAACCGTCAACGATTCCAAGCGTTGGCCCAAAAATAGAGGAACATGCTAAAAAGAAACCGTCGTCAATACCTTCTCGCATCGCTTTTAAAGCGGCTCTCGTTCTTTCAATACTCGTCATGTTATTGTTGAACGCAATCACTTTTGTTACTGGATTTGTGCAATTAGCAGCCTGCCCCCCATGCTCTTCCATGATGCTCTGTAAAAGTCCATAACGCATAAAATCAATTTTAAAATAGCTAAATCCCCAATCTTTTCGAATGGTATGTAAAACCTTTTTCATATACTCACAAACGGCAGGATTTGAATAATCAAAATAGATATATTGCATAAAGGTGTCTCCTTTATCTATCGATTGACAGATGGTTTCTCCATCTTGGTCTTTCAAAAACCAATCTGGATGGTTTCGATATAATTCTGAATTTTTATCCGCCCTAAATCCATCAAGATGAATTCCTGCTTTATATCCTTTGGATTTTGCATATTCCGCAATAGCTTTCATGCCTCCTTGTAAATCTTTACGAACACTTAAATAATCCCCTCTAGCGGTCCACCAACCGCCATCAATTTGAATGATATTGGCATTTTTTTCTGTTAAAAAAAGCTCATCAATATTTTTTATAATATCTTTTGTGTTGTATACTCTGCCATAATAGTCCCATGTAGACCAACCTTTTATTTTTAATGGTTCTTTGGGTTTAATATCATGTTCTACTGCAATTTCTTTCCCATAGTCAAGCAATAAGTCTTGCCATGAAACATTGTCATCAAGTAGTATTTTTTCAAATTCAATAGTTTCTCCTGGCTTTATTGGTTTTCCTTCACCATCTGCTGTAACTACAATTCCTTTTTTGGAATCATAATGTATATAAGGAAGAAAAGTATTCCAGGTGAGTACACCGGTAAGTGAGTAATTATTCTTACCAAGTGCCATCATTTGAAAGGTATCACTTTTGCCTTTACCACCTGTTGCCAGAGATTGACTAATTGGTGTACGCCCCATACATGTTCCACCATACATTATTTTAGTGTTATTGGAAACGTTCTTTGGCGGGCTTATAAGTACATGAATGGAATCTAGATAATCCGTTTTACCTCCTTTATTGGTTAGTGATATAAGAACATACTTTTTCCCGGTATATTCATTCCTAATATCAACCTTAGATTCAATACTTTTGTTAGTTGAAAATAAAGTAACATTGACTTGATTGTCATCAGGCTTCGAACAACCATAAAGAAGTACTAGGCAACTTATTAAAAAAAATTTGTTTTTAAATAAAACTAACATGCTTTCTGTGATTTTTTTTCAAAAATAACCAGTGTTTTCAATATTTACCTATTCATAATGTTTCATTAACTATGCAGTTTTGTTTCATTTTGTCATCAATTCAACTACTATCAATTAGAAAAACAGTATCGTCCAATTATTTTTTGTCAGATCGAACCTTCCGACTTTGCTGAAGACCGGATGAAGTCGAGATGAAATACTGGTTCTCTCCTTTCGGTTTCACTCCAGATGATATGCCCAAACTGATAATGAGATTATTTTATATTTCAATAAGGGTTACATTTATGTTTTAACGGTATACCATTTGCGCCTTTAGAAGGAGTTGCAAGCAAAATAAAAAAAGGCTGCCCTTTCGGACAGCCTCTTTTACAAAAAAATAATTATTATGAAAATTTTATTGTTTAATCACTCGTAGTGTTTTCACGTTTGCGTCTTGGGTTACAATTACATTGTAAATTCCTTTAGCATAGTTAGACCCTATTTGAGCATCAGAGTTCATCTGACGTTTTTCGATCGAACGACCCAACAGGTCATACACCTGTACTCCAAATGATTTTCCATTACTAGATTTAACTTTGAAACCTTCTGTAGATGGGTTTGGATACGCCACCGCGCTGAATTCGTTTGATGGATTGCTCAACTTGGCAGGACAAACCACTCTTTTCACCGTAAGTGATTTGATTGTACTTGTACCGGTTCCGTTTGTTGCTGAACAAGTTACAGCTGCTGATGCATTAACGATCACAGTCACAGTTGAATAATCAACACTAATTGTATTAACTGTAGGTTGTGAAAAAGTCGCACCTGCAGGAACTACCCAATTATAAGTAGCTCCCTGAATTAAAGTAGCGGTATAGGTCACGTTATTGCAACTGTTATAAGTAGTTGCACCCGTAATTGCAGGAGTTGCTGGCGCAACAGCGGTTACAGTTAACGTTCTAGCTGTTGCTGAAGTTCCAGCCCCATTCACAGCATAAACATTCAATGGAATTGAAGTCATACTCGGGCTAGTGCCAGAAATACCTGCTAAATTAATAGTCAATACGGCACCTGTACTTGTCCAAGTTTTATTACCATTACCATCCGTTTCAGGAGTTGTTAAATTAGTATGTCCAGCAGTAACATTTACACCGGCAGGAAGCACCCAATTGAATGAAGTTGCTTCAGCACCTTGAGTGGTAAACGGAGTAGCCGTCAATGTCAATGGTGTTTCTTTCGCTGTATATGGCCCTACTTTAGTCACTGCTACAGTAGTAGAAATAGCATTATCAGTTAATACTAATTTAGTAGGAGTTGATGGTAAGGCTCTGGC
>CAMBZB010000027.1 GCA_945872245.1 Flavobacterium psychrophilum | reverse complement strand
AAACTGCTACATTAGATTCTCCTCCTCCATATACAACATCAAAATTGTCTGCTTGTGAAAACCTTAAAAATCCTTGTGGTGCTAATCTTAACATGATCTCACCGAATGTTACTACTCTTTTTCCCATTTTTTTAATTGTTTATTAGTATAATTTATAAAAATATTATTTTTTGATGTTCAATCTAGACAAGTGATCCTCCAAAGCTTGAGACAATTTTTGAGCCACTTCCGGATACTCATTGACTCGATTTTTTGTTTCTCCAATATCATCTTTTAGATTGTAAAGTGCCGGTGATGCGTCAACCTGGGTATTTTTATTGACTGTAAAAATTTGCTTTTTATGGTATTTCCAATCGCCGGAGCGAACTGCTTGACCATTATAGATCATAAAGTAATATTCGTGTGGTGTGGTTGCGTTTGAAGTTCCTTTCCACAAATCCAAAATCGACCTGCCGTCTAAATTCATTTCAGGTAGTTTTGCACCCGTAATCCCTGCCAATGTTGGCAAAACATCAATTGTAGCAGCTAAATCTTTAGATACTGTACCTGCTTTGATTTCATTGGGCCACCTTATAATGAAGGGCACTCGCAATCCTCCTTCAAAACTGGTAAACTTACCCTCGAACAGCGGAAGTGCAGCACCGCCATCGGTACCTTTTGTCAACCAAGGACCATTATCGGATGAAAAAATTACGATGGTATTTTTATCCACTTTCAATTCTTTCAACAAATCAAGTATTCTTCCGGTATTATAATCAATCTCTTCAACCACATCGCCATAAAGTCCTCTTTTGCTTTTACCTTTAAATTCTGGAGAAACATAAAGCGGAATATGCGGCATTGAATTCGCTAAGTAAAGGAAAAACGGTTTTTTGTCCTTGACACTTTGTTTGATGAAGGAGATGCCTTCGTCTGCATAGCGTTTGGTAATCGTGGTTTGATCTACAGGAAATTCGATAGTTTCTAAATTTCGCATCAGCGGCACTTTGTGTTTGGCCGATTCAGGTTGTTTGTCACCCGGTTTCATATTAGCAAATGCCTCATTGATTTTATTCAAATCGAATCCTTCGTTAAAGATGCAATTGCTAGCGTAAGGTATATTTTTTGAAGGATACATATCGTTGCTATATGGAATCCCAAAAAAAGAATCAAAACCTTGATTGGTGGGTAAATGCTGAGGTTGGTCACCTAAATGCCACTTACCAACAGCAGCCGTTGTATATCCTACACTTTTCATTAGCTCGGCTAAGGTGTTGTGTTTAGGACTCAATCCTTGGTTTGCACCTGCTGAAATTACGCCCGGTACGCCCACTCTTTGAGGATAGCAACCGGTTAACAAGGCTGCTCTCGAAGCCGAACAAACTGGTGAAGCGGCATAGAAATCTGTAAATCGCATCCCTTCTTTTGCCAATTGATCCACACGAAGCGTTTTAATGTTAGGCGAACCATAGCAACCTAAATCTTGATAGCCTAAATCATCATTAAAAATGATAATAACGTTTGGTTTTTTGGAATTCTGTGCAACAGAACCCAAAGTACAAACCAATAATATTGAAAATAGTAAGTTTTTCATTTTTTATAGTTTTACTTTTATTGATTTTCCTGAATAACTCACCACTTTTTCAGCTCCAGCATTTGTTTTCACTGTAAACTGGCGTTTAGAGAGCATACCTTTGTATTTTCCTTTACGTTCCCCGATCGTTAGCGTTTGCTCTTTTTCGTTCCACTTCATTGGAATTTCTGAATAAAATCCTTTTTGGTAATTGTTGTTTTCAAATTCATCTTCGTATAACGTAAATGTTCCATCAGCTCCAGGATAAATTTTCAGCAACAAATTGTCCCATTTTTTTTCGGTAGCGTATTGCACCTGAGGACCAAAAGGAATGATGCTTCCCGCTTTGATGTATAATGGAAAAGTAACTTTGTCCACAACGCGTTGCAGCGTCGTGCCTCCTTGTATTTTTTCGTTGGTCCAATAGTCGAACCAATCAGCACCTTTTGGAAGATAGACTTCCCAAGATTTTACGTCGTATTTTGTAATCGGCACCACCATAATGGATTTTCCAAACAGGAATTGCGTTCCTAAATCGTGTGTTTTTTTATCTTCTGGAAAATCCATAAATAAGGCACGCATAAAGGTACCATCGTGCTCGCTAACATCCCAAGAAGTACTATAAATATAAGGCAATAAGCTGTAGCGTAGGTTAATGCATTGTTCCTGTCCGTCGTAGCACCAATCGCCTTTTTGACCAAAATTCCAAATCTCGCGTGGCAATCCTGTTCCGTGGCTACGCATCATAGTAGAAAATAATCCGAATTGCATCCAACGAAGGTATAATTCTTGGTACTCCGGACTTTTAGTTCCTCCTGATTTTTTCCAGTCGAAAGCTTGAAAACCACCGATATCAGAATTCCAATACGGTAAACCCATTAAAGCGAAATTTAAAGACGCTGGTACTTGTTTTTGAAGATTATCCCAAGTAGAACGCACATCACCACTCCAAGTGATTGAACCATATTTTTGTTGTCCTAAAAATCCAGAACGAGTCAAAATAACCACACGATCAATAGGGTTGGTCGCCAATTGATTGGTCGCAATTCCTTTGTTATGCAAGAGCGAATAAGCATTTTTTACAGTTTTGTAAGGTCCCGCAAAAGTAGGAACATCAAAATCTTCGGGTTTTACGTTCATATGATCCGGTTCGGTAGAATCAAGCCACCAAGCATCATTTTTCATATAGCTGTAAATCCCTTTATTGAGTGATTGCCAATACATTTCTATCCCTTTCGGATTATATACATCATAGGGCCTACATCCGCTTGTTTTCGGATAGGAATCAAAATTTAAAATCAGATTTTGTTCTTTAAACGGTTTCCACTGTGGGCTCAACGGCCCTATTGCTGGCCAAGCCACAATCATCAATTTGGTATTCAATTTATGAACTTCATCAATCCATTTTAAAGGATCCGGAAATCGTTTTGCATCAAAGTTATGAGAGTTCCAAATACTGTCATTCTTATGCTCAGGCCAGTATCTCCAATCTTGAATGATACAATCGATAGGGATTTTCAAACTGCGTAATTTTTTTACCACATCCACACTTTCGTCCTGAGTTTTGTAGCGCTCTTTACTTTGAAAAAAACCGTAAGCCCACAAAGGCAACATAGGCGTTTTTCCAGTAAGCCAACGTATTTGAGACACCACACCATCGGCATCTCCGCCGTACATAAAATAGTAATCCACCGCTTTGCCTAAACACTCAAACGAAAGCCCTTGTTTATTATCTTCAAAATCGGAAATAGAATAATTATCAACATACACTCCATAGCCTTTGATGGACATAAAATAAGGCGAAGTAGTATGCATATTCTCATTTTGAAGATGATGTTGCGAATCGCGACGATTGAATTTATTATCCAATATTTGTCCCAATCCATAAATGGCTTCGTCTTTTTCTAACAAAAATTCACTTCGTGTTTTATAAAATGGTTTCCCACCTGCCAATGTATTAGAAAAATTGGTTCCGTAATCTTTGTCTAGCAAAAGATTTTCGGCATTTGACTTAAGAAATTGAATACTTCCCGTTTTAGGATTGACTTTGATAGTCAATTTTTCAGAACTTAGGTTTACAAAACCATCCTTGTTTTCGACTGCTACTTTTGTAGCTTGTTTTTGCTGTTGCACGACCCAACTTTGGTTGGTGTAATTCTCTGATTGTAGTGTTTTGTATACACGAACTATACTCGGTGAATAAAATTCAACCCGAACATTCATTCCTAAAGAATTAAATTGAATGCCTTGGTCGATTTTTTCGAAAGTTTGTGCCAATACTAACGCTGGAAATAGCATTAGAAGCAAAAAAGCCAGTTTGATTTTGGTTGGTAACATATTGATTTTAATTTAAAGATTATAAAAAGTGATTTTGATTAGTTGTTAAAAGTATAGGTGCTTTCCCATTGCGCCGTTTGATTGGGCTCAATATCAATCGTTACGCGAGGTTCGGCACAAAAAGATTTTTGCCACATCCAAAGCGCAAATGAAGTAACATCGGTATCCAACTCCATTGTAACCGACATTCTCGTTTTTTTGTTTTGCAAATGGAAATTTCCTTTTTTACTTTGCAGTTCCAACATTCCGAAGCAAGGGGAATAATCGGGAAAGTTTTCGACGATATCAATTTTATTTTCGGAAATTTTTACTCTGTTGGGAGATACTAATTTACAATTAAAAGGATTAATTGTTCCGTTTAAAAACTGAAGCGAATAATCGGGATTGAACGCTCCAAAATCGAACTGCATAAAATTATGAGAATAAGTTTCAGTGACAATTCTTTTTTTGCCTGTGTTGCGAAGTGTGTGTTTTACAATTAACTTGTTATCCTTTAGCTCATAAGTGCGTTCCAAAACATACCCATAACCCAATGCGGAATTGAGCTGATGCGTAAAAGTCACGCTAGTCTCAGTACTTTGAACCGTCCGTTTTCCTTCGTCTATAATTGTATAGGGAATTGCGAAACTATAGTCTTTTTTTTCTGCTTTTTGAAGTACGCCAACTCCAATTTTCACAAAATAGCCATTCGCATCTGTTTCGTCATATCCCAATGGAGTAATAAATTCCTCGGCCAATCCTGTACCCGTATTGGGAATTAATGGATCGTGGACACCTTGGGCACCTCGACCATTGTAGTTTTTCCATTGTTGTAAATACGTATGATTATTATAAGTTATCTGCCCCACCATACTTCCCCAATCAAAGCGTGCGGCTTGGTAATAACTATTAGTTTTGTTGGGCAAGAAAATTAACACCTCTATCTTTTTATTTTTTAATAAGATAGAAGGATAGTCATCCGCAAAGGAGCTGTTACTTCCTAAGAAGAAGCAAAAGCCGACAAAAAGGAATTGGAATCGTTTTAACATAGTATTATTTTGGTTTATTTTTTTCATCTATTTGTAGGGTTAGAATTCTCTTAGGTTTGGTGTTAAATTATCTTAAATCCAACAATCGGTATTTCTGGGATCTCGAATGCTGGCATACTGATTACTAGCCCTTCGGCAGTTTGTTTCCATTTTGGAATTGTATCGCTTCCTATTACAGTAACTTTTGTAATGGGTTTAAAAGAACCCGTGGCTAAATGTTTTATAAAAACTTTTTTACCACTGTAACTAGAAACAAAGGCTATCAAATTTTTGTCTTTGCTTAGAAATCGAACTTCAGGAAAAATTATTTTTGATGTGGCATCATTCACAGCATCTTTCATTAAATTGTCAGATTCATTGGCCGATTTTGCTTTCAAATCTGGAGATTTTTCCAAGAGTTCACTATCTATTTTCCAAACGTTTGATCCGTAAATCACATCCGAATTTTTAGACATCCATTTGCCCATAATTGCCAGTCGTTCCGCTGCAGCAGTGGTTATTTCTCCTAATCTGGTTGGTCCATTATTTAATAAAAGATTACCACCTTTAGAAACTACTTCAAGTAACTTTCGGGTTAATAATTCTGGTGTTTTATAAATACTATCATATTGTATGTGTCCCCAGTTTTTGCTCATCGTGATACAGGATTCCCAAGGAGTGGTCTGTATCCCATTTCCAATTTTCTGTTCGAGTACTTTATAATCGCCTAAACCATTACCAATACGACTATTCACAACACAATTGGGCTGAAGTGTATTGATAATCGAAAGCAACTCCTGACTTTCGGCTGCACTGATTAATTCAGGAGTATCGAACCACATTATATCAATAGTACCATATTGTGTTAGTAATTCTTTTATTTGTGGTTTAACTTTTCGTTCAAAATAGGTATTAAAAACTTTGGCATCTTCATTTGGAAAATCGACTAAATTGCTTCGGCCTCCCTTTTTTGGATAATTAGTGGCAACATCAGGATCTTCCCAATCACGGCCCAGTGAATAATAAAAACCAAATTTAATTCTGTGTTTATGACAAGCATCAACCAATTCTTTCATTGGATCTTTTGCAAAATGCGTAGTTCGTTTGATATTATAGTTATTCGAGGGAGAATCATACATCGCAAACCCATCGTGATGTTTTGCCGTAATCACTATGTATTTCTGCCCTGCATTTTTAGCAATTAAAACCCACTTTTCAGCATCAAAATGGATAGGATTAAATTCAGTCGCTATTTTTGCATACTCCTTTAACGGAATTTGCTCGTGTATCATAAAATGTTCACTCCCTTTTGCTTGATGACCGTTCCAATATCCCGCAGTTTGTGAATACAATCCCCAATGAATAAACATTCCAAATTTTGCATTAGTCCACCATTCGATTTTATCGTATTTTGTCTGTGTTTGTGTTTGAGCTTGAAATTCAAAACTATAACAAATCGCAACCAATAAAATGATTGTCTTTTTCATTCTATAATCTAATTAAATTCACAAAATAGACATCATTTTCACGCATTGGTAGTTGATAATTAAAAATCTTATCTTTCTTAACTTCAACAACTTCGCTTATAATGGGCGCACCAGAATTTTGATTGCTAAGTTCTTGTACCTGCTTTTTAGTCAATTGATTGGGAGACCCCATTTTCATATACGAATCGTACAAGTCATTGCTTTGATAACCCACTTTTACGACAGAAAGCTGGTATTTACCCTCTTCTACATTTTTGTATTTCAACTGAACAGTACCTTTAGGTTTAGCGGGAATTTCACGTTTGTAATAAACGCCATTGAATACTTTATCCTCGGGTTGAGTTATGGTAAAATTCCAAATAAGGGATTGAATATCTCCTTTATTGTTTTTACAAACCCAAGAAGCATTGTCTGAACTTTTGATTTCCGTTTCTCCTAATTTATTCAAAAATTCATAGGCATAATAGGCTGGTTTTTTGATGGATTGGTAATTCAACAAGCCGAATCCGCCGTGAAATGGCGTAGCTCTAGGGCCTTTTTCTTCAAAAATATCCGTAAATGTCCAATACGACATTGAGTTGGCATATTTCTCAGTTCCTTTAATTTTATCCAAAATAAAAGCAGCCGATTGATAGGTATCGTGAATGGGATCGCTAGAGGAATAAGAACTGCTCCATTCGGTATAATGCAATTCCAAGTTGGGTTTTGCCGACGCTTGAATCAATTGTCTGGAATTGATAACATCTTTGGTAACCGCCAACGGATCGGGATTAAATTGAATTCCTGTTTTTCCAGATTCATCAAATGTACCTTTGATAACGGAATAGGTATGGGTTGCAATAAAATCAATAGGAACATTTTGCTTGTCGCAATAGTCTATAATTTCTGAAACCCATTTGTTGCCAGCACTGGCGGGACCACCCACTTTGTAATCGGTGTTGACAGCCTTAATGGCTTTAGCTGTATAATTATACATTTTAAAATAGTCCTCTTGTGTACCCTTTAAAAAAGCGGGATGATTGGGCTCGTTCCAGACTTCAAAATACCAGGTTTTCACTTCATCAGCGCCATAACGTTCCGTAAAATGTTCCGTCAATGCTTTGATTAAATCATACCATTTATCATAATCTTTGGGTGGAGTAATATTCCCTTTCCACCAAAAAACAGTTTCTGGTCCGCTAGCCAAATCTTTTGGCATAAACGACAATTCTACAAAAGGTTTTACGCCAATGCCAATTAAAAAATCATAAAGTTGATCAATATACTGCCAGTTGTAAGTAGGTTTGCCTTTTTTTTCCTCAAAATAAACCCCCATATCATCGTGTAACAAACCGTGCATTCGGATGTTTTCAAAACCAATTTCCTTTTTTACTTTTTTTAATTGTTCTTGCCAATCGGCACGTAATCCTTCGTTAGCCCGCCCAGCACCAACGCACTTGCGCCAACCTGTTTTGGTAGGACCTGAAACAACATTCAGATCGGCAGTTACTGTCCTGGCATTAGCCGACTTAGATTCTTTTTTTTGTGCAAATGTGGTTGTTGCAGTTGCAATTAGTACACAGAGAAGCACTTTTTTTATGGTTTTCATTTTTTTACAATTTTATAATTTTGGCACATTCATTTAATTTTGACTAGCCAGTTTTATGACTAATTCAGCCTCCGAATTTGGAAGTATTGTGGTTTCAAAACCAACACGTAATGTCCCCGGATTATCTTGGTCATAAGTATTTAAAGGTTCATTACTCCATATTTTCATTGTTACGGATGCTGGTGATTCCACGGTTAAAATCATTTTTTGTCCGTCTTTGGTTAATTCAATCTGATTGTCGCCTACAATTTTCGCTTCCTTAGGAGCTACCATTTGCCAAGCTATATTTGCTGACTTTTCGTTAGTCTTGATTTTATCATTGACGTGCAAATCGTTTTTGCCATCCAGATATACTTTGCGAATAACTTGTTGAACGCTATTGGCAAAAATGGGTGATAAATCGAGTTCAGCACCTTTAATATTGGTAGTTTGAAAGGTATTTATCATTGTAGCTTCTCCTGCTACCAAGTGTTTTTCACCATTAATTGTTAAAGTGGAATGTCCTGTATTACCCAAACGAAAAATATCCCATCGTTGTCCTTCTTGTTTGTTATTCCAAAGATCAACACCTTTACTCTCCAAAGTAATATAGGACTGCAAGCCTAACTCTAAAGCCCAACGAACGCCATTTTTTTCATACACGAACGAACCCGCGTCCATATGTCCGTGAGAGGCATTGGCTCTGCCACCAACTACGCCTAGGTAAGCATCATTTTTATCATTCCAGCCACTTCGATAAATAAAAATAGGTTTTGCACCCTGACTACTATAAAAATTGGTGTTGGGTACTTTTGTTGTTTCAAATTTTACATCTTTTGAAAAAATTAAAACATTGGGCAACATACCTCCGTTATCCCCATTAGCCATTTTAGACAGTGTTTTTTGCTCGTGAAATAGTATCGATGCATCGTTCAGTTTTGCACTGAACCAAAACATAGCGGGTTGGAAAGGTGGTTTAGAACCAGAATCGCCAAAGTTGTAACACAAACCTGACGGTGCTAACATCATCAGCATATAATAAGGACTGTGCATAAAACCTTTGTCTTCCGATAGTTTATAATCAGTCCCTAAAGCACTCTCAAGAGCTGCCATCATTGTAACCTGAAAACCAGTTCCATAACCCCAATACGAATACCCTTCTGGATAAGCACCATCCGGACCGTAACTTTTCATTGCCAAAGGGATTGATTGCACTGATTTTTCAATAATTCCTTTTGACATTTCAGGTTCTTCGTCATAAATCGCCAAAGCTCCGAGCACCAAACCAGCATTACACACCTGATTCCAATTGTTAGAAGACTTATAAAAACTGGTATATTTCTCGTTACCAGCAGGAGTAAATGCTTTGTCAATAATGGCTTTTCGCACTTTTTCACGAGTTGTTTCTGAAAGTGTATCAAATAACCAATCATAGCCTATAGCCACAGCCATTGACATTCCAGCAACATCTAAAAAGTGAGAAGGATTCCAATCCTGAAAATCGCAAACTGCTACTAATTCTTTCTCTGCCCGACTAGCATATTTGACATCAGATGTCATTCGATACGCATAAGATAAGAAGTAAATACGTTTGAAAGCTTCATTAGAAACTGCTAGTAATCTTTTACCTTTGAGTACGCGTTCTGATGGGGATTTCGTTAAAATTTCATCAGCATCATTAATAATAGCCTGATGTACTAGCAACATACCAGGATTCTTCTGAATCAATGCTTTGATTTTTTTTTCTTCGCCTTGTTTCAACATTAATCGCGGATGTGGGATAATATTTTCAATATCAATGGGTAATGAAGACATTGTTACATCAACCGATGAAGATTTTGCGACACTGCTACCCAAAAAAAAAGTGAAGCAAAGAATGACCAGGGAAAGATGTTTACTACGCATTTAAAAGTTGATTTAAGAATAGGATTAAAATTATTTTACGAACTAAAAGAATTATTGGTAAAGATGATGGTCAAAATAATTCGCTCTCACTAGTCATCGGTTCTAAATGAAGGAACTGGTAATCCTGTTGCACTAAATAAATATCCTTCAGTTTTTGGGTAGTTTTTGAAAGCATATCGCAACGACATAGGAGCTTGTACTTTATCTGAAACCACCTGAATTTTTCTAAATTCATTATTCATTTTTGTCATTGTTGCAGGATAAAATATTCTATCTGCTCCAGCCAATTCAAAACAATCAACATTTTTATCAAAAGAAGTGATGCCAAATGGAGCATCATTAAATGAAATAGTTACTACATTATCTTTAACTTCCATACTTTTATAGGTAGGTGATTTATAAGGAATCCCCTTAAAACCATAAGTTTCAGATAAGGCCCAAGACGCAAGTCTTTTACCAACGGTTTCCTTTTCTGCCGGATGTATCCAAGATTCACTTCCTAAATCCAGTGTGCAAACCATACCAGAATTGGGTATTGATGCCATAGCTTTGAGCTGTGCGTCTCTCATTGAAGCACTTACTAGTGCGTTGCTATCCCCGTAAGAATAAGGTGCAATTTGAACATAATAAAATGGAAATTCCCCCACACCAAAATCACTTCTCCAACTGCTAACCATAGCTTCGAGTAAATCAGGGTAATACATATAATCTTTTCGGTTTGCTTCTCCCTGATACCAAAGAACTCCTTTAATAGTATAATTTACCAATGGATGAATCATTCCGTTGAATAAATGAGATGCTCTACTTTGCTCTGCGGATGCTTTTTTGGATTTTTCGAATAGTTCTGGAAAATCTGCTAATGTCTTGCCACTCATCCAAGCTTCAATAGGCGTTCCACCTACACTTGAACAAATTATACCGACTGGAACCTTTAATTTTTGCTGTAATAAACGAGCATAATAATAGCCAACGGCGCTGAATTTGCCAACAGTTGCAGCATTGGCTACATCCCATTTTCCATTACATAAATTTTGTGGAGTAGCCATAGGCGCCTTTTTTACAGTAAACAATCTGAGATTCTGATTGTCTGCATTGAGTAAAGCATCACCCGAACCGATAACAGGTTGATAACCAAATCCCAGCATAGGCATTTCCATATTCGATTGCCCACTGCAAAGCCATACTTCTCCTAAAAGAATATTTTCGAGTTTTATTTTTTCTTTTCCGCTTTCAATACTTATTACGTAGGGTCCGCCGGCATCAGTAGTTTTAACTTTAACAAACCAATCACCGTTTGTATCGGCAGTTACAGCAACAACAGCTTTATTCCAACCTGTAGTAATCTTTAGCTTTTTATTAGCTTCAGCTTTACCCCAAATTTTAACTTCTGAGTTGCGTTGCATCACCATATTATTCCCCAATATCGAAGCAACTGTTATAGTAGCATTTGCCGAAAAAACGGTCAAAATTATACTTAGAATTAGTACTATTGATTTAATTTTTTTCAAAGTTTTATAGATTAGATTATTATTTTTTAATTGGAAATTTCTACTTTATGTTATTTTAAAATTTGTAATTAGTCTTCGTTTGAAGGTTTTCCAATGGTAGCCAAAATTCCTCCGTCTACATACAGAATGTGGCCGTTTACAAAATCACTGGCTTTTGATGATAAAAAGATAGCGGCACCTTGCAAATCCTCAGGATCACCCCAACGAGCAGCAGGTGTTCTACTGATGATAAAATCATTGAATGGATGTCCATCTACTCTGATTGGAGCGGTTTGTGTGGTTGCAAAATAGCCAGGACCAATTCCGTTGGTTTGAATATTAAACTTAGCCCATTCCGTAGCCATATTTTTAGTTAGCATTTTCAAACCTCCTTTGGCAGCAGCATAAGCACTTACAGAATCTCTTCCTAGCTCACTCATCATCGAGCAAATGTTGATGATTTTTCCACCGCCACGTTGAATCATTCCTTTGGCAACATTTTTAGAAACAATAAAAGGACTGATTAAATCTACTGTAATTACCGCCGTAAAATCTTCAACGGTCATATCTACGATAGGCGTTCTTTTGATAATTCCTGCGTTGTTGATCAATATATCGATAGGACCTACTTCGATTTCAATCTGTTTTATACTGGCGATTACCGCTTTTTCGTCGCAAACATTGAATACATAGCCATAGGCTTCTAGTCCAACCGATTTGTATTCTGCCACTGCTTTATCCAGTGCTTCTTGTGAAAGATCGTTTACTACAATTTTAGCTCCAGCCTGACCTAATCCTTTTGCCATCGCCATTCCTAATCCGTGAACTCCTCCTGTTATTAGAGCTGTTTTTCCTGTTAAATCAAATAAGTGTATTGACATAATTTTTGAATTTTATTTTATTTTTATTTCAAGTTTATAATTAAGGGTGTTTGTGATTGTTTTTGAAAGTTTTCCAAATAGCTGTTCCACTGCTTGTTATTGGCTATTTTTCCTGCTTTGTCCCAAACTGCACCGGTGTAATAAATGATAGGTTCATTGTTCTTTACCATAGTTTTGACAAGTATCTGTTTTTCGTTTACTAGCATACTACTCACTGGAGTTGTTAAAAGGACACCGATTCCGGTAGTTCCGTGCTCGACGTGTGTCGGTTCCCAATACGCCATCGTTCCTTGTTTTTCGTTTAGGGTTAGGATTCCTGTTTCGGGTCTTTTTATAATTCCGACCACTACCGGCATCGGTTTTTCGCCCTCAAAAGAATAGATATTTTCGATGCGATTGAGTTGTGAACCTGCATCCAATGAAATCGTTTTGGTAGCTTTTACTTTTGTTTTGCCTGCATCCCAAGTATCAAAAGTCAACTGAAAAGTACTTCGCAAAGGACCATTATCCAACACTTTCCATTGGTGATAATTACCCGAATAGCGAATCGTATCGTTTACATAAGGTGCCATATTTCCAGCTCCCAATGAAAACCCAACATGGTAATAATCCATTCCATCGCCGTGGTCAATGTGGTAATCGCCTTTTTTGTAGCGTTCGTTAAGGACCATTCTATTAGTACGTTTTACCCAAACATCCAATCCATAAGCATCTTCTTTTGTTTTCTCCAGGGCTTTGCCATAAGCACGAAAAGCAATAACATCATTTTCCCAAGCAAAATCGTCTTTGCGTTCAGGAACGTAACGACCGTAGGTTTTGACCACTACATTTTCGGGTTTTCCTTTTTGAATAGTAATTGAAAGAGTAGCATTTGCTTTTACATCTACTTGCAGCAATAAGTTTTGAATGGCTTTAAGACCTCGATGCTCTAATTGAAAAGGAATTTGCTTCTTAGTTTTATCGTTAATCACAACAAAGGCTGTGGTGTCGATTTGTGGATATTTGGATACAATAGCGTCCCATTTTACCGATACAATCGCCTCTTTATATTCTAAATTAGAATTGTTTTCAATACTAATATTTGCTTTAGTTTGCGCCAAAAGAAACAATGGCAATAAAAAAGTGAGTCCGAAAAAATATTTTATACATTTCATAGTCAACTATTTTAAATCGTTAATGGCACAATGATCCATATCGCCATAGTCTAAATTTTCACCAGCCATTCCCCAAATAAAAGTATAGTTGGAAGTTCCTGCACCTGAGTGAATAGACCAATTCGGAGAGATTACAGCCTGATTGTTTTGCATCCAGATGTGTCGAGTTTCTTGAGGCTCTCCCATAAAATGACATACGCTTTGGTTTTCTGGAATTTCAAAATAAAAATATACTTCCATTCTTCTGTCGTGCGTATGAGCTGGCATTGTGTTCCAAACGCTACCTGTTTTTAGTTCGGTCATTCCCATTTGAACCTGACAGGTTTCAACAACGCTGTTCACGAGCATTTTATTTATAGTCCTGTGATTGGCAGTTTCCAAAGAACCTAAGACCACAATTTCCGCATCGGATTTGGTTACTTTTTTAGTTGGGAAAGTATGATGAGCAGGAGCAGAATTCAAATAAAATTTAGCTGGTTTATTGGCGTCGAGCGATTCAAAAAATACTTCTTTTGTTCCTTTTCCTATGTATAAGGCTTCTTTGTAATCAAGTTCAAAAGTAACTCCATCGGCAGTAACAACTCCTTTTCCGCCCACGTTAATGATTCCGATTTCTCTCCTTTCTAGGAAATAGGCTGCTTTTAAATTTTCAGGATTTGGCAATGCAATTTTTTGGCTTACGGGCATTGCACCTGCTGTTATAAATCGATCGAAATGAGACAAAACCAATTTAACTTCGTCTGCACTAAAGATGTTGTCGATTAAAAAATTTGTTCTTAATTCTTCGGTATTCATTTGTTTTGCTTCTTTGGAACTTACGGCAAAACGGCTTTCAAAATTGGTATTCATTTTTGGTTTTAATTAAGGATGGTTGACTTCGTGTTTAGTTAACTTTTTACAATATGACGTAAATTCTCAATGAGTAAGGTTGCTATTATTTTTTAATTTTTGTTGCATCAGTCCAATTGTCTGTTCGAAAGGAGGAAGCTGGCAAAAGATTGGTATTAAAAAGTGTGCCTACTACCCAATTATCCCAGCCATATCGAACCGCAACAGGAGTAAGAACTTTATCACTTGAAACCAATACTGTTTTACGATCTAAAATCTTAGCCTTGGCTGGATAAAATATCTTATCATTTCCAGCTATTTCAAAACCTTCTAACGTATCGTAAACATAGACACCGTTATCAGCATTTTTGAATTTTATATTTAGACCTCCGTCTTTTATTTCCATTGAATCAAAAACAGGACCTGCATACTCTATGGTTTTGAAACTATACGTTTTATTAAGCGCATTGTACAATAATCTATCGGCTACTTCTTTCTTTTTTGGGGGATGAATATAATCTTTAGTTCCAATATCCATTGTGATTGCAATACCTGAATTTGGAATTAAATCTAAACATAGGTATTGTGCTTCTCGAATGAAAGCAGTATTTTTATGTTCAATATATTCGTTGTTTCCTTCATAAATAAAAGGTGCAATTTGGGTGTAATAAATAGGAAAATTACCAATATTCCAGCGTTTTCTCCAATCTTCGACCATAGCAGGAAAAAGCTTTTTATACTTTTCAGGTTCATCGCGATTCGACTCTCCCTGATACCATAACATTCCTTTGATGGTATAAGGTATCAATGGATTAATCATCGAATTATACAATACGGTTGGTATTTCTTTTGGTTTTACTGAAATATCTACATCTTTTAGGTCTACCTTTTGGAAAGTACTCATTACTTCAGGACTTATCCAAGCCTCCACACAACTGCCGCTCCAAGAACTGTGAATTATACCTACAGGAACATCTAAAATCTCTTGCAATTGACTCCCATAAAAATAGGCTACGGCACTGAAATCAGTAACGCTAGCAGGTGATGCTTGTTGCCAAGGGGAAAATTTTTCAACATCCTTCAAAGGTGTTTTCGAACCACTATATCGGGTCACCTGAAATAGACGCAGATGGGGATTATTTGCTTTTGCTATTGTTTGAGCGCTTCCGTAAATGGGTTGTCCCACATAGCCTTTCATCGGCATTTCCATATTGGACTGTCCCGAACAAAGCCAAACTTCTCCAAACAATATATTTTCTAACAAAATATTCGATGTTATACTTTTTAGAGTAATAGTCTGTTGGTCTTTGCTATTGGTTGTTTTAACATCTGTCATCCAATTGCCATCAGCATCAGCTTGAATCGTAATGGAAGCTTTTAACCAAGAGGTTTTAATTGTAATTTTCTCATTGGCATCAGCCCAGCCCCAAAGTTTTACGGTTGTATTTCGTTGCAAAACCATATTGGAGGATACAATGGCTGGTAGTTTTACTTTCGCATTGGCAAATTGCTGAAAGGATAATGTTAGTAGGGCTGATAGGAAAACTATACTTATTTTTCTCATTTTTTAAATTATTTTAGGTTACGTACTTTTTCTATGTTTTAATATTATATTGGAATTGCTAAATGTTTGTTATAGATTATTTTAATTCTAATAACTCAATATTTCTGTAATCAGTTCCTCTGATTTTTTCAAAAGCTAAAATCATTTGTTTCAGTTTTTTTGGGATTTTTTCTGCTAGATTTATTCGTTGCCCTTTATCCTCTTTCAAATTATAAAGCAAATATTCATCGGAGTTTCCAAGTTCAATATTTACTTCTGAATTAATTTCAGGGCCTTTATAGGGTGGAATCATCATCCAATCTCCCTTTCGAAAAGCGGTTCTTGTTGAGGCTTCAATCACCAATTCCTTTCGACCTGATTTGCTGGTTCCTAAAAAGGTTTTCAAGATGTCTTGACTGTCCTTTTCATTACTTTTATAATTGACCAAAGAAGCAATCGAGGACAATAAATCTACTTGACATACCAATGCATCCGAAACAGTCGGAGCAATTTTTCCTTTCCAATAGGTAATAAATGGAACTCTCGTTCCACCGTCGAACAAACTGTATTTCCCACCTCTTAAAGAACCGCTAGGCAAATGAATTCCGTTTTTTTCGACAGCATCATCATAATATCCATCGTTTAAAACGGGACCATTATCACTAGTTAATACAATTAAAGTATTATCTAAAACTCCTTCTTTTTCTAAAGTTTTCAGTAATTCACCAATGCTCCAATCTGCTTCGACTATCACATCTCCTCGAGGACCGAGTTCAGAAGTTCCTGTAAATCTAGGATTGGGAGTTCGGGGAACGTGGGGTTGATGCATCGCGTAGTACAGAAAAAAGGGCTCGTTTTTGTGTTCTTTCACATAATTTTGAGCCTTTGCCAAAAAATGATCTGACATTTCGAGGTCATTCCATTTTGCCTTTTCGCCGCCTTTCATATACCCAATCCGAGGAATTCCGTTCACAATAGTGCTGTTGTGACCGTGATGCCATTTCATAGACAACAATTCAGGATTATCTTTTCCTGTTTTTTGACCTTCAAAATTTGTTTCATAATCCACTTCGATAGGATCCTTCGGATCTAGACCTACCACCAAACCATTGTCGATATAAACCGTTGGCACCCGATCTTGAGTAGCCGCCATAATGTAGGTGTAATCGAACCCTACTTGGTTAGGTCCCGGGGATATTTCCTTATTCCAATCTACTGTACCATTTCCTAATCCAAGATGCCACTTTCCGACAATACCAGTATGATATCCCTTTTGTTTTAAAACTTTTGGAATAGTTAATTGATTTTCTCCAATTAATAAAGGAGCAGTTCCCGGTAAAATTTTCGCATTTTTATTTCTCCAAGGATATACTCCAGTCATCAAAGCATAACGACTGGGAGTGCAAGTTGCAGATGTTGCATATCCGTTCGTGAATTTAACCCCGCCAGAGGAAAGTTTATCTATGTTTGGAGTTGATAATCCTTTTGCACCATAGCAACCTACATCTCCATAGCCTAAATCATCTAGGTATATAAAAATAATGTTTGGCGATTTTATGATTTCTGAATTACTTACAATTTTCGTTGTTTTGCAACTAGAAAACAGAACCAATGTACAAATCAGCAAAAATTTACCAATCCAAATTGGAATATTTATTTTTGATGTGTAACCGCTCCTATTATTTACTACAGTATTTATTGAGGTCATATCAGATTTTAACTTTACGCTTGCTGTTTTCTTGTTGAAATTATTCAATAGTAACTCTGGCACTAGTAAAATTGTAGTGTTCAGAAAAACTATTTTGCTTTTGGATGTGGCTTATTTTATTTCAAATTCAAAACCCGATATTCTGAAGGTACTTCCAATTTCACTGGTGTTGAAAAGAGATAGAAAGTCTTTATGATTCATTCCGCCATTTAGGAAAACACTCAAGTTGGTTACATCAATAAATTTTACTTGACGATCAGCAGTTATTTTTACATCCCTAACCAATTCTGTGTTATTTCCAGAATAAACCATCATTTTACCTTGTGGTTTTCGGTTACTAATGGTACACGATTCGGTAGCATCCATAAGTGAAAATCCAATTTTTGTCAATTGAAAACTAGTTGAAGCATCAAAATCAGTTAAATCTAATCCTAATAAATAACCTTCATTTTTTTCGATTCCTGTATTTTCACCACCTCTAACACCTAAATTACCATTATTAGATCTATCAATTCCTGCATCCGAAATTCCTTCCGGGTTTATGGCTTTGGCGTCAATTCTAAATCTGAACGTTTTACCCAACGCTTTATCCACAGTAATCTTTCCGTAAGGTGTCCAGTCTGGAGTTTCGGTCGGAGTCACATCTCCTGAATCAGTTATTTGAATAGGAGAAATATCAGAATAAGTTTGGTTACCTTCTGAACCTGTACTAGGATCTGGCGAGTCAAGAACAATTACGTTTGATTTTAACTTAAGTTCTTGTTTTTGTTCGGTAAAAGTTACTGTGAAATTGGCTTTGGTATTGGCTGGAATTTTAGCATCAAAACCAATCATAGATGTTCCCGTATTGATTTGGTTGTAATCGCCATAATTTCCCTCTTTAAATTCTGCTTTGATTTTGCTTGGGTCAACAGAGGGTCTTAAAACTAATGTGAAAGGAACGTCAGCAGTGAATTTGACCAACATTGTTTTTCCTTTTTGGGAAAGTTTAATGGTGTTTTTGTCAATAATGTTAGCAGTCGCTCGGGTTACCATATTCCATCGAAGGTCCACGGGATTCGCATTGGTTTCGACAAAATCTTCGATTTTTAAATATGAATTATCAATAATAACTACTTTTCTTGTTGCTATTTTAACTTCATTATTTAAGTTCAATGCAGCTGTCAAATCGAATTTAGCTCCCAATTCTTTATCTTTTTCAAAAGACTCTATTATTGTGGCTTTCCCGATTGCATTATGCTTTTGGTTATTGATGGATAAAGTATTGTGATTAAAATTATTATACTTAAAAACATCCCATCGTTCTGATTCTTGTTTCGATTTCCATATATCTACGCCTTTACTTTCAAGCGTGATATAACTTTGTAAACCAAAATCCATAGCCCATCTCATCCCATCAACATCATAAACAAAAGTTCCCTGATCCATATGAGAATGTCCATCACCAGCACTTCCTCCCTTAATTCCTAAATACTTACCGCTAGTGCCTTTCCATTCTGTGCGAACTAGCGCAACTGGAGTTGTACCGTGACCTACATATATTTTTTGAGTGGGTAAATCCAATTTGGATAGGCTTAAATTTTTACCAAAAACAAGTGCGTTGGGTAAAATTCTCTCAGCATCGGAATTCTCAGCAACCGTATAAAAACCGTCGTTAATTAACTCCATTTCTTTAGAAATTAATGAAGTATTTTTTGTTTTTTCGGCAAACCAAAACATAGTAGCTGAGGCCACTTGTCTTTCGCCACAATCTGAATAATTGAATAGACTTCCTGAATTTCCTGCCGAAAACTGCATATAATTAGCAGTTTTCATAAAACCAGGCGATTTAGACAATCCATTATCTGAACCTAGAGCACTTTCTAAAGCAGCGATTAACATTACTTGAAAAGAAGTTCCATAATTCCAATATCCTGGACCTTCAGGATAATTTCCGTCTGGAGCATAGGCGGCTAGAGGCAGAAGATTGGACTTCATTGCTCTTTCGATAATTGGAACACATTCGGTTTTTTCATCTTCCATAATAGCCAAGGCGCCAAATACTAAACCTGCATTACAAACCGAGTTCCAGTTTCCTGATGATTCAATAAAAAAGTTATTTTCTTTGAGATAGGATGGTTTAAAGGCTTTTTCAACTATGGCTTTTCGAACGATTTGTTTGGTGCTTTCTTGTAAATCAGCATACATCCAATCGTAGGCAATGGCAAGTCCCATACACATTTCCCCAGTGTCAAGAAAATGGGATGGATTCCAACTTTGAAATGCGCATAGTGCCAACATTTCTTTTTCGGCTCTATCGAGGTATTTTTTGTCTTTGGTAACTCTGTATGCATATGACCAATAGTAAAGTCTGGTAAAGGCTTTACGGGAAACTGCTAAAAGTCTTTTGCCTTTCTTTTCAAAAAATAGAGGTTCTTGCGAAATAAATTTATCAGCAGATTCTATGATGAAGGCATCAATTTTCTTAAATTCAGGAATTTCACTAATAGCTTTTTTCAACACCGCATCTTCCTCTTTGCTCAGCAACAATCTGGGATGATTGGCTATTTTAGAGTAAATAAATGTCTCCGCCAAGGGAGCATTCTGTGCTTGTGTTTGAAATGCTAAAAAGGTCAATAGGATTAAATACCCTCTAACAAAATAGTTTTTTGAATATAACATTAATAGTTTTTTATAAATTTAATTGACTTTATCGTGGTTTGAGAGCTGTATTTAGTTGTGTTTCTTGCACAGGATAAGGCAACAACAAATGTTTCGTTTTATCAAAATTATTTCCAGCTTCTAAATAAGTTTGATGAAAAACATTGGTTTCACTGTAAGCACTATTATCTTTAATAGCCTGATTGCTTTCTTGAAGTTTTTCGCCTAATAAATTCCATCGTATTAAATCTTGTTTGCGTAAGCCTTCAAAACACAATTCACGGAGTCTTTCGTCTACAATTTCTTTAAAAAAATCATTATGGGCTAGGCTTCCAGTGTAAGCATCCAAACCAGCCCTTTGTTTTACAAGATTAAGGCTATTCAGAGCTGCTACATTAGCAGACTCTGCTCCTTTTTTACCACCTATAATAGCTTCAGCATGCATTAACAATATATCAGAATATCTAAGAATTGGAAAATTTACACTAGTGAAATTTGGATCCGTTTCAGATCCTGGAGTATTGTTAAGAATGGTATATTCGCCTTCAATGATTTTTAAATCGGTTTTTAGTTTTGCTAAATCTTTAGGTTCCCATCTTCGAAACTTTCCAGGACCATAGAGTTGATTTAAAGGGGAATCAAAAAAATAAGATAAGGTGTTTTTTTGTGTAGAATTGGAGTAGGAATTAGCAAATCCAGCAATATTCCATTCTCTCCTGGTATCTTCAAGAGAATATTTATTGAAGAGAACTTGACCTGCATTAATTTTACAAAATCCACGAGGAACATCATCACCAGGACCTCCAGTAAAACGAACTCCGTTAATATTTCCTAAACGACCACTAACATGTAAGCCAGTGGCTTCAAGATTTCCGAATGAAATTTCGAACAATGATTCTTTTAAATCATATCTATCTTGTAAATAATTTAAAAAATGTTCTCTATAACTGGTATTTAATTGATGCCAACCGTCATTGATAACTATTTCGCACTGATCTTGGGCTTTTTTAAAATATTGTTGATTATTTTCTAAATAACAGTTTGCTTCACTTGGAGACAAATAAGGCTGGTATCCACCCATTTTAAGATAGAGACGCGCTAACATTCCGTGAGCTGCCATTTTATTGGGTTCTCCAGGAAGATATTTTGCATTATTGGCATGCACTAAATGTTCTGCAGCGAAAAGAAAATCTTTTTCTACCTGATTATAAACATCAATTACGGGGGATGCTGCCAAAATATTATCACTTTGCGAAGTCGTCGGAGTTAAACGCAAAGGAACAGGTCCAAACCAGTTTGCCAAATTAAAATAACAAAAAGCTCTCATAAAATAGGCTTTTGCTAAAACAGAATTATATTCTTCAACAGTATTGAAAATAGCTGGATTTAGATTTTTTTCCAACTTATTTACTAGATGAATACAGCTGTAAAAATTAAGCCAAACATTTTTTACAGAAGCAGAGGACGAATTAAATCCATATTTAGCTTCCTCCCAGTTAGGAGTTCCATCATTAGTGTAAGTCTCATCAGTACCGCCTTCAATGAGGACATTAAACACCCAACCATAGACCTGATCGTTTGAAAGTTGACTGTATATTCCAGCAAGTGCAATATCAACCTCTTGTTTATTTGAATAAAAAGTTTCTTCCTTCCAAAACGATTTTGGGTCCGCTTCAAGAAAGTCTGTACAACCCGTTAAAGTGGAAATAGCTAGACAAACTATTGTAAATTGAATTTTATATTTTTTCATTTTTAGTAATTTTTCTAAGTTAATTATTTTAAAAAGTTACGTCTATTCCTCCAGTTACTGTGGCACTTTGTGGATAGGCAGAGTAGTCTAGTCCTGGAGTCAATGCTCCGTAACGACCCACAGATACATCTGGATCATAGCCTTTATAGCTAGTCCATCTGTAAAGGTTTTGTGCAGCAACTGAAATTCTAAAATTGGTTAGCTTCAACTTTTTTAGAACACTTTTAGGAAGATTGTATCCTAAAACAATTGTTTTAAGTTTCAAATAAGATCCATCATCGACAAAACGAGAATCTAATTTGTATCCCATTGGTGTCGTTGTGTTAATTCCATTATATCTCATACCGCCGATACTAGTGTCGGTATTTGTTGGAGTCCAAATATCGGATAGAGAACTGAAACCGTTTCGGGTTTGGTTATAAATACTACCAAATTGTGATTCGTTTCCATTTAATATATCGAAATCAAAAGCCCACTGAAATAATATTTGCAAATCAAAAGACTTGTATCTAAAGTTATTTAAAAATCCACCGGTATGTTTAGGCTGAGGATTACCAATTATTTTTCTATCCAAATCATTTATAATACCATCACCAGCATCCGCAATGCCATCAGAGTTAGTGTCTACGGTTAATTGATCTTTGAACTTTACCATTCCAGGTTGCATTTGTGTACGATAGGATGGTATTCCGGATTTCAAATCATAACTCCCGCCATTGGTTAAAATAAAATCATCAATTTGATAAATTCCATCAAATTCTAAACCGTAAATCATTCCCACAGGATTATTTACTCGTGTTACATATTGGTATTCATTTTGCATAAACTGGGTATCCCACTCAGGATCGGTTAAAATTTCGGCTTGACCATTATTTAATCTAACTGTATTTGTTTTGTTAAATGATATATTAAAATTGGTATCCCATTCAAAATTTTCGGTTTTAATATTTTTAGATTCAATAGTGATTTCAAGACCTTTGTTTGTTACTTCTCCAACATTTTGCTGTACTCTATCAAATCCTGTACTTGGAGAGGTTTCTGCATCTAACAATAAATCTTTTGTTCTTTTAAAGTAATAGTCGATTGTTAAATTGATTTTCTTGAACAAATTCAAATCTATTCCTAAGTTGGTTTGTGAGGTGGATTCCCATCTTAAATCTGGCACTGCAATATTTGATTGATAAGCGCCAGGATAAAAAGTTTGATTACTTCCCAAAACATAACCACTTGATGCGTCAACTGTATATAAATTAAATGCATCGTAATCCCCTACACGGTCATTCCCTGTTTTCCCCCAACCAGCTCTTAGTTTTAAGTCTGTTATAAAATCTAAAGAACTCATAAAGTCTTCTTTAGATACTCTCCAGGCAGATGAAAATGAGGGAAAATAGCCCCATCTATTTTCTTTTCTAAATTTTGACGAGGCATCAGATCTAAAATTAACTGTTGCAATGTATTTGCTATTGAATTCATAGTTAAGCCTTCCGAAGT
Source organism: Flavobacterium psychrophilum (assembly GCA_945872245.1). Classification (GTDB taxonomy): domain Bacteria; phylum Bacteroidota; class Bacteroidia; order Flavobacteriales; family Flavobacteriaceae; genus Flavobacterium; species Flavobacterium psychrophilum_T. Next base: position 7,597 of record CAMBZB010000027.1, on the reverse strand, counting down.
AAGACATTATGGAATTTTCAGAATAGGATGAATTAGCAATAGTCGCGCCTGTACCAATTCCTAAATTATCAATACCAAAGATATCAGTTGGCAAATTAGTATTTTGTAATCTTGAAGTTGTTATATTTCTTGACTGAGCTTCATAACCTAACAAGGCATCATACTTATGCTTCCCTTTTACATCTTTAAATTTCAAGGTATTTGAGGTTGAAGCGGTAGATGTTCTAGCGGTTGTAATGGTTCCGTTTATACCACGGTTTGATCTGTCTGCCTCTTGTGTACCTGCTTTGTAAAACAAGGTTTGTTTGTTAAATCTAGTCCAGTAATTTCCGCTAATATTTAATGTGAATTTTTTTAAGAAACTATAATTTAACCCTAAAGTTGTTGTGAACTCATCGTTACCATTAGTTCTTTGGGTATTGTTTAGCGATTTTTCAGGATCAAAAAGATATTGATCTTGATTTTGGAGATCTTCTTCTTCCTCCTCTTGGTCAGCTCCCAAAGGATTTACTGGTCTAAACGAAATAGCATCTCTAATCACACTGTTTACTTTATTTCCAGATACTTGTAACCCCTCTTGCATGGTCTTACTATAAGTTAATTGACCGTTGAATTTCAAATTTTCATTGGCTTCACTGGTAAATTTTAATCTATTATTATACTTTTTAAATCCAGTAGTAATAAGAGTACCTTCTTGATCTAGAAATGAACCACTGTAAAAAATCGAACCCTTTTTTGTTCCCCCACTCAATGAAATCGTATTGTTTTGCATTGTTGCTTCTCGAAAAATTTGACCCTGTCTATCAATTCCCTTTGCATTTCGATATCGCTCAGGATCACCCCAGGTATTTAAAAATAATGCAACATTAGTACCCGGCACGAAACTATCGTTGGCATAAGCAATAGTTTCTTGATATTTTACATAATCATAAGGCCCCATAACTTCTAATCTAAAGGGTATATATTGTACTCCTAAACTGGTACTTAGCTTGACTTCAAATTTTCCGTCAGTTCTTCCGCTATTTGTATTAATTATAATTACCCCGTTTGCCCCTCTAGATCCGTAAATGGCAGTCGCAGAGGCATCCTTCAAGACATCAAAACTCTTAATATCTCTGGTACTGATACTTCCTGGATCAAAATTTTCAAAAGGAATCCCATCAATAACATACAATGGAGCATTTGAACCCGTAATCGAATTCCCTCCCCTAATCACAATTTCAAGAGCATCCCCAGGAGTTCCGTCATTAGATGTCACTTGAATTCCAGCAGCTCTTCCTTGTAATGCTTGGTCAAAGTTTCCTGTTGCAGTTTTAGCAAGATCCGAAGTATTAATTTTAGCAACCGATCCAGTAACATCTTTTTTCTTGACGGCGTCATACCCAATTACTACTATCTCATCCAGTTGTTGCGAATCTTCTTTGAGCTTAATATTAATTGTTTGCTGCTCCAATACTTTTATTTCCAAATTCTGAAAACCTACGAATGAAAAAACTAAAATGTTAGAAGGTTTAACATTTTCAAGTTTATACTCGCCAAAAGGGTCTGTAACTGTACCTTTTGGATTTCCTTTGACAATCACATTTGCGCCAGGAATTGGAATACCTCTGTTGTCTGTAACTTTTCCTATTACAGTCTTTTGTCCGAAAACAGTGGCCGTTGAGAAAATAAAAAATAGTATTGTTAATTTAATTAGTTTCATTTTTTTGAATTTAATGTAATTTATTATTTGGTTAGGATATAAAGTATGGTGTATTATTCAGTTGCTTCAAAATAGAAGTCGGAAAAATAAAAAGAACCACCTCTTCCAGGGACAGTTGTGTTATTAAGTAAGGAGCCTGTGAAATAAGAGTTAACTTTAAATGCCACGGTATAATTTTTAGAAATTTGAGAAAGTGGAATATCATAAGAACATTTAACCCATTTATTGTAAAAAGTAGTTCCTGGTTTTTTTCTACCCTCTGGATCGCTGCCTTTTTGATCTCCAGGATAAGGTGTCCCGATAAATTCAGACCCCCATGGCGCACCCGTTGATTGACCGTCACCGTTCACACCTTCACTTCGGTTACATTTAATGTCACTATTCACTTGAGTCCAAGTGCCGTTCAACCAGTTGCCACTTGCATCCTGAATATCACCTCCTGTGTAATCTGTAGAAATATAAACCTCAATATCTACTGGAGTTCTACCATCGGCCATGTATATTTGAGCAGCTGGCATGTAGTAATAATTAAACGAAAGTTTAAAACCATATTGAAAAGGAGTCAAATCTTGAGTTGAAGCCACCATCCAAGATCTTGTAGGATCTGTAATTGTAGCTCTATTGGTTTGAACTTCTAAAATCGTCTGCGCAGTATTCGTTTTTGGTCTTTCAAGAGGAGCAACAAATTGTTTTCCTGTTGAATTGTCAAGTTCACCCCAAATATCCTCACCGTTTCCAGCAAGATCGACTTGTACACCAAATCCATCACCACCGGTCGGATATGAACCTGTAGTTTTTAATGTAGGGTAGAAAAACAAAATAGATTCAATAGGAACAGGAACTGGAGTATCTGAAATTACTAAAGTAACGGCGTTTGTAAAACTTACAATCTCATTACTAATTTTACTAATTATTTTTACTGTTGGAGTTAGTGTTTCATTGGCTAGTATATAAGAAGGCGACAAACTGATTACTCCTGTTGCACTATCAATTACTAATTTATCAGAATCTGAACCCAGTTCAAATATAATCTCTGGATTCGAGTTAGGAATAATAGGTTTCGTTGTTTTATTATTGGCTCCAAAAACTAAATTTTGATTTTTTGGAGAATAAATCAGTATCGAAGGTAACAGTGGACCAACATTAAGATGAAAAGCATCTTCAAAAACAGTTGACAATGCCTGTCCATTAGATTCGACAATAACTTTAATGGTGAACAAATAATCCCCCACGGTAAAGTTATTCCCATCGGCAATATTTATTCGACCATTTTGAGAGGCATCATAGGTAGTTCTTGTACCAACTACATCTCCATTGACATCAGTAACATTTTGTACTTTGGTTATAGTTTGACCAATTGACACAAACTTAAGATAGGATTCATCCAGTACCGTACCATCTGCTTTTTCTACACTTACCAATTTATACACAGGTATAAGACCACCAGTATCAATAGTTGGAGCAATAGTAGATATACTTCTGCCTTCTCTGGCATTCAAAACATCTATGTATTTTAAATTATAAGGTTTTTGAACCGAGGTATCACTTTCTACAAACGATGTGGTATCGCATGATATGATAACTAGAAAGAAAATAAAAATTGAAAATAGCCGATTATTTGACATAGTTTGATCGATAAATAAATTGTTATTACTTGGGTTTTCTTGATTTAAGTTTAAGAATTCAAATATCCAAATAAATTAAATTTTTCACAAGGTGTAAACAATCTAATTAAAGGGGTAGGATTGACTTTTTTGGTTATATTTTTTTATGAAAAAAAAACTACATAACTAACTAATACAACGAATTAACCCCTCTAATAAAGATTCTCTCCCCCCTATTTTTTGAATTTTTAGCAGTTAAATTGCATTGTTAATTAGAGTTTTTCATATAACTATTGAAATCCCTTTTTTAGCCTTACTTAAGTAATGTTGATTGTGTAAATATAGTTTTAATAATCAATCTGGCACATACTTTCTTAAGTACCAAAAAAATTTAAATTATCAAAAAAAACCATTGCTTAAAACTGAAATTTATGAGAAAAAAAATTATTAACAAACCCAGAAATTAATAACTATTAAAAACAAAAACTATGAAGAAAACCAGATTAAAAAAAGAATTCAAATTATTAACCATCAAAAAACAAAAACTATGAAAAAATTTGATTTAAAAAAGGGGTTAGTACTCCTATTATTAATTTTCGCGGCTACAACATACAGCCAAGATAATACTATTAGATTGACATCTAATGGAGTCGCAATTGGCGGGCTTAATGCTGATGAGGGTACTACTCTTGCACAAGATGATACCGTTTTAACTTTCGATGCCGCAGGAATTACAACTGTTAACGCTCTTGATCCTGATTATACATTAGGATCTAATACTGGGGCAGTAACCTTTACAGACGCTTTAAGTAAATCTATTACTGTAAGGTTAAAAGCAGGACTTGTTGTAGATCAAACTGTTGGAAGTACTTATGGAGCTATTACAACTACAGGAGGTATTGATAGAGCTGGGGATGGAGCCATAGGTGTAAGACCAGCTACCGGTACAACAAATTGGGGAATCGAAAATGGAGAAGGGATAACATTTGGTTTTTCAACTTCAAATTTACCAACATCGGTGACCTTACAAATTACCAGAATTTACTTTTCTACGTTCGGACTTGCTGAAAGTGGAGTAATTGTAAATAGAAGAGATACCAGTAAAAAGCTAGATTTTACGGGACCTGAAACGGGTACAAATATGATTAAAGACGTTGCCAGTTTGGGTCTTTATGTTAGAGGTGGATCAACTCTCTATGATATGGTTTCGATCTTTAATAACTCTTCCACTGCTCAGTCTTGGAGGGTTACACAGATAGAATTTAGATTAGTAGAGACCAACTCACTTACTACAGTTTGGAATGGTTCGGTATGGTCTGCCTTTACACCTGGACCGGCTATGGAGGCTGTAATTGAAGGAAACTATTCAGCATTGGCAAGTGGTGGTTTCAGCGCGAAAAAACTTACTATCAACTCTGGAACTTTATCTATTGAAGCTACTAAAGCCGTAAAAGTTGATAATGAATTAATCAACAATGCAGGACCAACAGGCGTGGTGGTATATAGTGGTGGTGGACTTAGACAAGTAAATAACACTGTTAATACTGGAGCCATTACTGTAAAAAGAAATAGTAATCCTTTAAGTAGATTAGATTCTAAAGCTTGGTCTTCGCCTATAGCAAATCAAAATTTACAAAGTTTCTCTCCAGCAACTTTGTCTACTAATTTTTTAAATTATAATGAGGGAACGAATCAATTCGTATCTGAAGCAAGTCCTTCAACGACTGATTTTTCAACTGCTGGAGGATATTTAATAAGTATGCCGGATGATGCAGTTACTGCCCCGTTAACACAAACTTTTGAAGGGAATTTCATAGGTATTACAAATAACGGAGATATCACAAAAGCTATTACTTACGGTAGTTCTAGTTCTTTGGGATATAATCTTGTAGGAAATCCATATCCTTCAGCTATTATAGCTAATTCATTCATCAATGCTAACATAGCCAACATTGATGGAAGTATCTATTTTTACAGAAAAACGAGTAGTACAGCTGGATCGGCTTATGCCATGTACAGCCGATTAGGGGCAACTAATTTAGTAGCTAGTTCTGCAGATACAAATGCTGAAATTCCTGTTGGTGAAGGCTTTATAGTTAAAGCCAAAAATAACGCTAACCTAACCTTTACAAATGCAATGCGTATTGCCTCTGTCCCTGCAACACTAACTGCAGATCGTGTATGGTTAAACTTAACTAATGCTTCTGGAGTTTTCAGTCAAGCTTTAGTGGGTTATGTTGCTGATGGAACTCTAGGAGTTGACAACTATGATGGTAAATACATCAACGATAGTCCGGTTGCTTTAACATCTAATGTGAACAATGAAGAATATACAATTCAAGGTCGTCCTGCGTTTACTCCTAGTGACGAAGTTGGTTTAAATTTCAAAACAAATCAAGCAGGAGATTACACTATCGGGGTAGACCGTTTTGATGGCGTATTTACAGCTGGACAAGAAATTTATCTTAAAGATAATACGACCGGAACATTTACGGATTTAAGAACAAATTCATACACCTTTACAGCAGCAGCCGGAACTGATAATAGTAGATTTGTATTACGATACACAGCCGCTTCATACCCAATTGCTACTACAGCTGGTGATAATGGTTCAGTATCTGGTGCTGGAACTTACGATACCTATTCAACAGCTACTCTTATCGCAACTCCTTCAGAGGGTTATGGTTTAGTAAACTGGACTGAAAATGGTATCCAAGTATCGGCAAGTCCAACGTATACTTTCACAGTAACTGGAGCTCGTACATTAGTAGCTAATTTTGGTTTTACAAATGTTACTGATGTAACAGCTTGTACTAGCTATACTTGGAATGGAACGGAATATACTGCATCTGGTATATATGTAGGTCAAACTATTGACGGGGTTGTTCAAAAATTAAACTTGACAATTACTGCACCAACTACAATAGGAAGTGAAACAATATCTCAATGTGGGGGTACATATACTTGGCCAGTGAATAATGTAACCTATTCTGCTAGCACAACAGAAGTTGTTACTGTAGGATGTAACACTGCCACCTTGAACTTGACAATCACTGCGCCTACTACAACAGGAAGTGTAACCACTTCGATCTGTGAGGGAGCATCTTACACTTGGCCAGCAAATGGAGTAACCTACACTACGACTCAATCTGAAGTTACAGTAGTGGATGGATGTAATACGGCTACATTGAATTTGAGTATCACTCCAGTAACAACAACAGGAAGTGTAACCACTTCAATTTGTGAGGGAGCATCTTACACTTGGCCTGCAAATGGAGTAACCTACACTACAGCTCAATCTGGAGTTACAGTTGTTGATGGATGTAATACAGCTACATTAACCTTGGTATTAACTCCAAATACAACAATAGGAAGTGAATCAGTATCAGCATGTGGTACTTCATATACTTGGCCATTAAACGGTCAAACGTATACTGTTTCAGGAAGCTATGATTATGTCGTAGAATGCAACACGGCTACGTTGACTTTAACATTGACACCAGCTACAAACAACACGACTACGGTTTCTGCTTTGAACACCTATACTTGGGCTAATAATGGACAAACTTATACTTCAAGTGGTACTAAAACTGGGACTACAACAAATTGTGTGACGGAGTTGTTAGATTTAACGATTACTACTACTCAAATCCCAGCAACTTTCCCAGGATTCTGTAAAGGAGCTACAATTGCTACGGCTACAGGTAGTACCTCTTTGAAATTTTATACTGCTATTTCAGGAACTGCTGCTGCTGTAACGTCAACTACTGCTTTAGCAACAAAAACGTATTATGTAACAGAGACAATTAACGGAGTTGAATCTTCACCAAGAGTTGCTAGAGCCATTGTTGTAAACAACTTACCGACTACACTAACGGCTTTAACATCATTAGAGGCTAAAAACATTTGTAAATACATCGGTTCATCGACTCCAGTAACTTTCACGGCTACTGCAACAGGTGCTAGTTCTTACATCTGGACTGCTCCAGAAGGAGCGGTTATAGAAAATGATGGTGCTCAAGCTTTTATTAGTTTTGAAGATGTAAGCACTGTAGCTGGACCTATTGGTTCAGTGACAGTAAAAATAGTAGATGCTAACGGTTGTATTTCTGCACCAAAAGCTCTTGCTTTGACTACCACAGTGCCTAAAGCACCTACATCCTTAACTTTGACAAGTGCTAATAGCACACCTCATTTTAATGGAATAATAACTCCTGCAGTTATAGATCCTCCAACTCCTGCTGTTACTGGTTTAGTAGGTCTTAACTCTCTTGTTAAAATCACTAAAGTA
>CAMBZB010000026.1 GCA_945872245.1 Flavobacterium psychrophilum | reverse complement strand
TTTATTTTTAACATTTAATTTGTAAATTATTTTTCGTTATTTTGTTCAAAATTTAAAAACATATAATTATGAAATTAAAATTATTATTTTTTATAGGTATTTTATCTGTATTATGTAATACAATGTACGGTCAGAATACTGCTCCAGTTTTCCTAGCCTCTCCTCCTAATAGGACAGTGTGCCCGGGTTATACGGCTGCGAATATTCAATATCAGGTGTCGGATGATAATACCGCTGCCACTGATTTAGTAGTAACGGCTTCGGCAGTTGGTGCTCAAGTAGTTACTTTTACTTATACGCAGGATCCAACGGGAATTGGAAGGGCTATCAATGTTTTTCCTGTGGGTCCCATTGTTCCGGGGATTGTGACGGTAACCTTGACATTAAGCGATGTCGGTGTTCCGGTTCCTAATTTGTCTTCTACCGCGGTTTTTACGGTTAATTTTGAAGATATTGCCCCACCTGTCATTACCTCTTCTCCACTTTTGAATACAGACGTAACAATTAATTCTGGAGATTGCGGTTTTTCAATTCCTGACTATACATCTTTATTAGTCGCGAATGATAATTGTAGCGGAGTGGTTATAACTCAAGATCCTGTAACTGGTTTTGTTTTATCAAATCATAATACTTCTCAACTTATAGTATTAACTGCTACCGATAATTACGGTAATACAGCTTCGCAGTCTTTTACTATTACTCTAAAAGATGAAACTCCTCCAACTGTTATTGCCAAAAACATCACAGTTCAGCTTGACGGTTCAGGAAATGTTACAATTTTGGATGATGCTGTAAATGATGGGTCAACTGATAATTGTACTATTGCTGCTTATAGTTTAGACAAAACGGCGTTTTCTTGCGCTGATGTTGGTCTTAACACTGTAGTTCTAACAGTTACGGATGGTGCTGGAAACACAGCCTCTTCCACTGCAATAGTGACTGTAGAGGATAAAGAAGCACCGGTCATTACCTGTGCTGGGCCTATATCGGTTGGTAATGATTCAGGTACATGTAGCGCGACGGTTACAATAGTTGATGCAACTGCCACAGATAATTGTCCAACTGGTCTATCAGTAATAGGAACAAGAAGTGATTCTTTGTTGTTGAGCGATTTATATCCAAAAGGAACAACTACCATAGTTTGGACTGCCACTGATGCTTCTGGAAATTCTAGTTCTTGTACCCAAACCATAACGGTAAATGATACTGAAAACCCAACAGCTATTGCTCAAAACAAAACAGTTTATCTTGACAATGCCGGTAACGCAACTATTTCAACTACCGATATAGATAACGTTTCTGTTGATAATTGTGACACTTCAGTGTCTCTAAGTTTAGATGTCACTTCTTTTGATTGTTCTAAATTGGGAGCCAACACGGTAACTTTAACGGTAACGGATGATGCTGGAAATGTTGCTTCAGCTACTGCGACAGTAACTGTAATAGATAACATTAAACCAGTGATTACTGCTTCAGGAGATCAAACTGTATCTAATGATACAGGTGTGTGTGGAGCCAATGTAACAGTTGTTGCTGCTACTGCATCTGATAATTGCCTTCCTATGTCTAATACCCCAACAGGAGTACGAAGTGATTCGCTTCTATTGAGTGATGTATATCCAGTAGGAACTACAACAATCACTTGGACGGTTGATGATAATTCTGGAAATACTGCATCAACAACACAAACAGTAACAGTAAATGATACCGAGAAACCATTGGTTACTTCTTCAGGAGATCAAACTGTATCAAATGATTTAGGCAAATGTGGAGCTCTTGTAACAGTTTCTGCTACAGCTACTGACAATTGTCTTCCTATGTCTAATACTCCATCAGGAGTAAGAAGTGATTCACCTCTTACACTGTCTGATGAGTATCCATTAGGAACAACCACTATTACTTGGACCGTTACTGATAATAACGGTAATACTGCTTCAACAACTCAAACGGTAACGGTTAATGATACCGAGATACCAACAGCTATTGCTCAAAACAAAACAGTTTATCTTGACAATGCCGGTAACGCAACTATTTCAACTACCGATATAGATAACGTTTCTGTTGATAATTGTGACACTTCCGTCTCTCTAAGTTTAGATGTCACTTCTTTTGATTGTTCTAAATTGGGAGCCAACACGGTTACTTTAACGGTAACGGATGATGCTGGAAATGTTGCTTCAGCTACTGCAACAGTAACAGTAATAGATAACATTAAACCAGTGATTACTGCTTCAGGAGATCAAACTGTATCTAATGATGCAGGTGTGTGTGGGGCGCTTGTAACGGTTTCTGCTACCGCAACGGATAATTGCCTTCCTATGTCTAATACTCCATCAGGAGTACGAAGTGATTCGCTTCTATTGAGTGATTTATATCCAGTAGGAACTACAACTATTACTTGGACGGTTGATGATAATTCTGGAAATACTGCATCAACAACACAAACAGTAACGGTAAATGATGTAGAAGATCCTGTTTTCGCTTCAACATTTTCACCTGTAACAGTAAATAATGACCTTGGAGTATGTACCTATGACACTGCCCAATTACTAGTTCCTACTGTTTCGGATAATTGCACTCCTTTTAATGGTTTGGTTACTGTTTCTCCAGCATCTTTGAATGTGAGTGCAGGACCTGACCATACACCAAGTACCGTTACTTGGACAGCAACCGATAATTATGGTAATACAGTTAGCGCAACTCAATTAGTGACTGTACAAGATTTAGAGTTGCCGATAATGCGTACCAAAAATATCACCAAATATTTTGACGCGAATGGTCAAATAACAATTCTACCAGAAGACATTGATGATGGATCAACTGATAATAGTGGTACATTATGTTTTACTAAAGTTGTAGTTCCTAATATTTTATATTGTGGTAATAAAGGAGATAATTCAGTAGTACTTACAGGAACTGATTTATGGGGAAATCAACATTATAAAGAAGCTACAGTAACTGCTGTTGATAATATTAATCCAATAATAACAGCTCCTGTTGATGTAGCATTAAACACAAATACAGGATGTACCTGGGTTGGTTCTTTAGCATTGCCAACAACAGCGGATAACTGTTCAGTATTATCAGTTGCCAATGATGCGCCTACAGCGTTCCTTATTGGAGATACAACTGTAACATGGACTGTTACGGATACTTCAGGAAACACAGCAACTGCCACCCAAAAAGTAACGGTAAGTGATGCAGAAAAACCAAATGTGGTTGCTAAAATTGGATATGTTGTTACTTTAGACAATACGGGTAATGCTACAATTACTGCTACCGATGTTAATAATGGTTCAACTGACAATTGTGGTATTGCTACATTGGTAGTTACTCCAGATACATTTACTTGTTCGAATATTGGTTCTAACAATGTAACTTTAACTGCAACTGACGAAAGCGGTAATACTGCTGTTACCACTGTTACAATAACAGTTCAAGACACAACAGCTCCATTGCTAGTAACTAAACCATTTACAGCTACGCTTTCTAGTACTGGTATTGTTTCAATTCTTGCGTCTGATGTGGTAGCTTCATCTTCTGATGCTTGTGGAATTAAATCTACAGTGGTTTCTCCAAACGCATTTACTTGTGCTAATCTTGGAGCTAACACAGTTACTATTACTGTAACAGATAATAATGGTAATGTCACTACTGGTACAGCTGTTGTAACGGTTGTTGATACTACAAAACCAACTATTTCTGTAACAAATATCATTGTAAATACTAATTCAGGTTGTACATGGAATGGCACTTTAGCCTTGCCAACAACTGCTGATAATTGTTCAGTTATTTCGGTAACAAGTGATAAAGTTCCAAGTTTTGCTTATCCAATAGGGGTAACCACGGTAAACTGGATAGTAACTGATGCAGCTGGAAATACAGAAACTGTAACTCAAACAGTAACAGTTAATGATGTAGAAAAACCAATTGCACTTGCTAACGATTTTACTGTTACTCTTAATGGTGCTGGTTCGACTACCATTACAGCTGTGCAGGTAAACAATAATTCTTCTGATAATTGTGGTATCGCTACAACAACTATCAGTAAATCGTCATTCGATTGTACTAATGTTGGACCAAATACAGTTGTATTGACAGTTACTGATAATAGTGGTAATGTTTCAACGGTAAATGCTAACGTTACTGTTCAAGATAGTACAGTTCCTGTAGTTATCACTAAACCTTACACACTTCAGTTAAATGCTACAGGTAATGGTTCAATAGTTGTGGCAGACGTTAACAATGGTTCATCTGATGCTTGTGGTATCAAGTCTATGACTGTTTCGCCTAACTCATTCACATGTGCTAATGTTGGTGCAAACACAGTTACTTTAACGGTTACTGATATTAATAACAATGTTTCAACAGGAATAGCTACAGTAACGGTAGAAGATAAAGTTTTACCTGTGGTGACTACTAAAAACATTACTGTTCAGTTAAGCGCTTCGGGTACTGCTTTAATAGTGGCTTCTGATGTGAATAATGGTTCAAATGATTCTTGTGGTGTTAAAACTGTAACAGTTTCTCCAAGTTCATTCACATGTGCAAATGTTGGTGCAAACACGGTTACTTTAACAGTTACTGACAATAACAATAATGTTCAAACTGGAACAGCAACCGTAACAGTTCAGGACAAAGTTGCTCCAATAGTTATTGCTAAAGATATTTCACTTAATCTTAATGCTGCTGGTACAGTTTCTATTACTCCTGCTGATGTTAATGATGGTTCATCTGATGCATGCGGTATTGCTTCTTATACTTTAAGCAAATCTACTTTCAACTGTAGTAATATAGGACTTAATTCAGTTATTTTAACTGCAACAGATGTAAATGGTAATGTATCATTGCCAACTACTGTTCTGGTAACAGTTTCTGATAAAATTGCTCCTAATGTAATTACTAAAAACATTACTGTTCAGCTTAATGCAGCAGGTATTGTTTCAATAGTAGCGGCAGATGTAAACAATGGTTCAACTGATGCCTGTGGTATTGCTTCTTACAGTATCGATAAAACTAGTTTTAGTTGTTCAGATACTGATAGTGCTAAAACGGTTACTTTAACGGTAATTGATATTTATGGAAATGTTGGTACTGGAACTGCACTAGTAACGGTAAAAGATCAAATTCTTCCGGTAGCCCGTACAAGAGATATTGTAGTTCAACTTAATGCTTCGGGTACTGTTTCAATTAATGCATCAGACATCAACAACGGTTCAACTGATAATTGTAGTATTGCTTCTTATGCCTTGAGTAAATCTTCTTTTAACTGTAGCAATGTGGGTACAAACATCATTACCTTAACTGCAACTGATCCTAGCGGAAATAATTCTATTCCTGCTCAGGCAACAGTAATTGTAGAAGATAAACTTGCTCCTGTTGTTAAGACTAAAAACATTACGGTTCAGCTTAACGCTTCAGGTACTGTTTCAATAGTGCCAGCTGATGTAAACAATAGTTCATCTGATAATTGTAGCATTACTTCGTTAACGTTAAGTAAAGACACTTTTACTTGTGATAATGTTGGAAGCAACGTTATTACTTTAACAGCAATTGATCCAAGCGGAAACGTTTCATCAACTTATGCAACGGTTACAGTACAGGATAAAATTGCTCCAGTAGTTGTTACTAAAAACATCGAGCTTGTTCTTGATCATGGTTCTGTTTCAATTGTGCCTGCAGATGTCTTGGTTAGTGCAACTGACGCTTGTGGTGTTAATATAGCTTCTTATAGTTTAAGTAAAGATACCTTTACCATTACTGATGTCCTTGCTAGTCCTGTTACAATAACAGTATACGCGACTGATATAAATGGTAACGTGGGTTCTGCCCCTGCAACAATAACATTCCCAATTCCAATTACTGCAACACAGGTTATAACCCCTAATGGTGATGGAATCAATGATACTTGGGTTGTAGAAAACATTACAAATCATCAAAATTCTGTTGTTCGTGTGTTCAACCGTTGGGGTTCTTTAGTATATTCTGCTAAAAACTATCAAAATGATTGGGACGGAAAACTAAACGGTAGTGATGTTACTGTGCCAGACGGTGGTTCTTACTATTACCAAATCGATTTAAAGGGTACAGGTAATGTAGACAGCGAAGGTTGGTTGTATATTTCACGTCAGTAATCTAAACATAAATAAAAAGAAAAAAATGAAAAAAGTTATAAATATAATGGCAGGTGCACTACTACTTTTTAGTAGTGCCCTTTTCGCCCAACAGGAAACTACCTTTTCCCTTTACAGGTATCACATGAATATGGTGAATCCCGCTTATGCAGGGGTTGATGGTCAAACGGTGTTTACGGGTTCTGTTCGTAGACAATGGACTGGTGTAGATCAAGCTCCAGAAACTCAAGCGGTTTCCTTTGGAACTTCTGTGGGTAAAAATCTAGGTTTAGGTATATCTGTTGTGAATGACAAAGTTTTTGTCGAAAAACAAAATGTTGTTGGTGTTGATTTCTCTTATAAAGTTAAGGTGGATGCCGTAGCTGATTTGTATTTAGGGGTAAAAGCCGGTGGTTCCTTTTACAATGTAAACACTTCAGGACTTATTGGAGCGGATTTAGAACGTGCACCTCTTGATCAAAGTACATTTAATCCTAATATAGGAGTAGGTGCTTTATTGAAAAGCAAAAGTTTCTTTATGTCGCTTTCTATTCCTACTTTGATCAATTCAGAAAACAGTAGAAACTTAAGAGATACTGACAGAAAAATACCAGTACATAAACCACACGTTTATTGGAGTACGGGGTACGATATTAACTTAAATAAAGCAGCATCTTTGGTTTTGAAACCGTCCTTTATGTTGCGTTACGTAAATGGTTCTCCTGTTTCTGTTGATTTTAATACGATGCTTAAATTGCAACAATATGTTGAGTTAGGTGGTATGTATAGAACTGACAAAACCTATGCTGGAATTGTGAACTTTACGGTTAGCAAAAAATTAATGGCGGGTTATGCTTATGAAGCAAATTCTGGTGAATTTCAAGGTGCGGGTATCTCACATGAATTTTTTATCAAGTTTACTCTTTAATACATTTATTTCATAAATACGGAGGCTGTCTATTTTTAGACAGCCTCTTTTTTTATGGTGCCATCGTGTAAGCTATTTTTTTTTTAAAAGGTTGACAATCTTGATTTTTTAATCTTAAATAGAATTGCTGAAAATCCTTATCTTTACACCTTATTTTATATTATAATAAGTGATTCAACTCCACGATAAACAATTTGTCCCCTTTATTTCTGCCCCAGAAATAGATTTTGCCATTGCTGAAATGGCTGCCTTGGTGGCCGATGATTTTGCTGATGAGATCCCGGTGTTTGTCGGCGTACTAAATGGGTCCTTTATGGTGGTTTCTGATTTTATGAAACAATATACGAAACCCTGTGAAGTGAGTTTTATTAAAATGTCGTCTTATGATGGAACTTCATCAACTAATCATGTCAAACAAGTAATCGGTTTAGACCAAGATTTATCTGGGAGAACCGTTATTGTACTGGAAGATATTGTCGACATTGGAAATACCTTAGTAGCCCTTAAAGAACTATTCAAGCAAGAAAAGGTAAAGCATTTCAAGATAGCGACGCTTTTTTTAAAACCAGAAGCCTACAAACAAGACATCAAAATTGACTATATTGGAATCAGAATACCAAACAAATTTATTGTTGGCTACGGATTAGACTATAACGGTTTGGGTAGAAATTTACCTGAAGTTTACCAACTCAAAGATTAAAAGTTAAGGGTTAAAAGTTTTTTGTAGAAAGCACCTAACTCTTAACACCTAACGTAATAACGCAAAACACATAACACATAACTTTACAATATGATTAACATTGTTTTATTTGGAAAACCTGGAGCTGGAAAAGGCACTCAAGCAGAATTTTTAAAAGGAAAATATAATTTGACGCATCTTTCAACAGGAGATATATTCAGATATAATATCAAAAATGAAACGGATTTAGGCAAATTAGCTAAAACCTATATGGATAACGGCGATTTAGTTCCTGATGAAGTAACGATTCAAATGTTGCAAAGCGAGGTGGATAAAAATCAAGAATCTGCGGGTTTTTTGTTTGATGGTTTTCCAAGAACATTGGCTCAAGCGGAAGCATTAGATGTTTTTTTGGCCACCAAAAACGAACAGATAACCGCTACTATTGCATTAGAGGCTGATGATGAAATCTTAATCCAACGTTTGTTGGAAAGAGGAAAAACCAGCGGACGAGTTGATGATCAGGACGAAGACAAAATCAGAAATCGCTACCAAGAATACAACGAAAAAACAGCTCCTTTGATGGAGTATTATTCCAAACAAAATAAATTTTACCCCGTAAATGGGATTGGTTCGATTGCCCAAATTACGGAACGTTTAAGTACTGTGATTCAAAAACTCTAGTTTATAAGGTTATAGGTTTAGTTTATTTATAATCTCACCTTTCAAATAAAAATATGGAGATACTAATAATATTTTTTTTAATACTACTCAATGGTGTTTTCTCTATGTCAGAAATCGCATTGATTTCGGCAAGGAAAAATAGGCTGGAAACATCAGCCAAAAAAGGGAACAAAAATGCTCAGACTGCATTGGATTTGGCCAATTCCCCTAATAAATTTTTATCTACCGTTCAAATTGGCATAACGCTGATTGGAATTCTAACCGGTATTTATAGTGGTGATAAAATAACTACTGATGTTTCAAATTTTATTTTGGGATTTGAAATACTTAAACCTTTCGCAAATTCTATCGCTGTTGGGATTGTGGTGGTAATTTTGACTTTCTTCTCTTTAGTTTTAGGAGAGCTTTTGCCAAAGAGAATTGGTTTGAACCACCCGGAATCGATTGCAAAAGCTGTTGCATTTCCTATGAAATTGGTTTCCATAATTACAGCGCCATTTATTTGGTTGTTGACTCATTCTACAGACTTTTTATTGAATGTTTTACAAATAAAACCCACCGCGGACGGTAAGGTAACCGAAGAAGAAATTAAAGCCATTATCAAAGAAGGAACTGAAGGTGGTGAAGTTCAGGAAATAGAGCAAGATATTGTGGAACGTGTTTTTCATATTGGCGACAGAAAAATAAACTCTTTGATGACCCACAGAAAATCTGTGGTACTATTGCCCCTGCATTCTAATAAAGATCAAGTTAAGGAGTCTATGTTGAAAGAATTGCACTCTATTTACCCTGTTTATGGAGAAAATCATGATGATATAGTTGGGGTGGTTAACTTGAAAAGTATTTTTGCTACTATTGACAAAGAACAATTCAATTTGCCTGATATTGTAACCGAAGCCCCTTTTATGATGGAGCAAACCACTGCCTACAAAGCATTGGAACAATTTAAAAAAACGGGAATTCACTACGCCTTTGTTTCGGATGAATACGGTGTTTTCCAAGGAATAATCACCTTGAATGACATTCTGGAAGCGCTAGTTGGCAATGCTTCTGATTTCTATAAAGATGATTTTCAATTGGTCGAAAGAGAAGACGGAAGTTGGTTGGTAGATGGGCATTATTCGTTACACGATTTCCTGACGTATTTCGAATTGGACGAATTAATCAATGATTATGAAGTGACCACCGTGAGTGGATTAATAATGACTGAACTTTCCCATATTCCGAAGCAAGGGGAGAAGTTGATTTGGCATAAATTTGAACTAGAAGTCATTGATATGGATGGCGTGAAGATTGATAAAGTGATGGTGAAAGCCTTGAAAAAGTAAATCAGATGGCAGTTTGCAGGTTTCACTCGCAGTTTTGCATTGAAATCTAAAATCTAAAATCTAAAATCTAAAATTAGAATGACAGAAGGGAATTTTGTGGATTACGTAAAAATATATGTTTCTTCCGGAAAAGGAGGGAAAGGATCTACACATTTGCATAGGGAAAAATTTATTGAAAAGGGTGGTCCAGATGGCGGTGACGGTGGTCGTGGTGGTCACGTATATTTGGTTGGCAACAAAGGGCTTTGGACTTTATTTCACTTGAAATTTGCACGTCACATCAAAGCGGGTCACGGAGGAGATGGCGGGGGAGATAGAAGCACGGGTGCCGATGGTGAAGACAAGTACATTGAAGTGCCACTTGGTACAGTAGTAAAAGATAAAGAAACAGGAGAAACCTTATTCGAAATTACCGAAGAGGGCGAAAAACAAGTGCTTTCTCGTGGAGGAAAAGGAGGCCTGGGTAACTGGCACTTTAGAAGCTCGACAAACCAAACGCCGAGGTATTCGCAACCAGGGTTGCCTGGGGTAGAAATGGATGTTATTTTGGAATTGAAAGTACTAGCCGATGTTGGTTTAGTAGGTTTTCCAAATGCCGGAAAATCAACGTTATTATCGGTTTTGACTTCTGCGAAACCAAAAATTGCGGATTATCCTTTTACCACTTTAAAACCAAATCTCGGAATTGTGGCCTACAGAGATTTTCAATCCTTTGTAATTGCTGATATTCCCGGAATTATTGAAGGCGCTGCCGAAGGAAAAGGATTGGGGCATTATTTCTTGCGTCATATTGAAAGGAATTCTACCTTGTTGTTTTTGGTTCCTGTTGATACGCCAGACATCAAATCAGAGTATGATATTTTAGTCAATGAATTGACAAAATACAATCCTGAAATGCTGGACAAAGAACGTTTGTTGGTCATCTCAAAATGTGATATGCTAGATGATGAACTCAAAGCGGAATTGAAAGTTCAATTAGACAAAGAATTCAAAGACATTACCTATATGTTTATTTCATCCATTGCCCAACAAGGTTTAACAGAGTTGAAAGATAAATTATGGAAAATGTTGAATGATTAAAATTTGGCTTTTTATATTTAAAGGGGTTCTAGAAATAGAGCCCTTTTTTTATTTAGTGTTATAAGAGTCAAACAAAAACTGCAAGGTTTCATTAATATTGTTGGCTTTCATTTTTGGATACATTATAGTTGAGTTCAACCAGTTTTCTATAATTACCTCAAATTTATCCCCAACTTCATAAACAACAGGAACTCCCATTTTTTTTAATGCAGCGGCATTACATTCTTGCTCATAATGGTTTCGAATAGGAATACTGAGTATTTTTTTTCCAAGATATAAAGCTTCGGCAGGTGTTTCAAAGCCGCCACCAGTAATAATTCCGTGACATGTGATTAAACTTTGATTGAAATGTTTTTGATTTACAGGATAATAAGTTATATTACCTATGGTATGTTTGAATTTCACATCATTCAAAAACCAATGAAACTCCATATCTGGAAGTTTGTTAAACGCTTTTTCTAAGCAATCCTTTTGGAAAGAAGGGAGATAAACCGTGATATGTTTTAAATCTTTGGATTCAGCTTGAACTATTTCATCTTTGATAATTGGTGGATGGATAAAGGAATCGTATTTTTCGAAATGTAATCCAATATGTTTTGGTGATGGAGCATAATGTTTGAGAATTATTTCGCCCATAACACTTTTTTTTTCTGGTCTTGGAGTGGCATTTGAAATAAAACTGGCTTGATGCCCAAATTGAACCGAATTTACTTTTTGTAATCTACACGCCAGTGAAGTGATAGAATCGAAGTCATTTATAATTACATCATATTGTTTCAGAGGCAATGATTTGGCGTCCTTATACATTCGAATGGGTTGAATATTCTTGGCAATATCCCAATAGTTCAGTCCGCCACATTTGCTATAGTGCAAACTACAACCATCACTCGTAAATTTTATTGGTAAATCTATATTTAGACTGGTATTGTTGCCGCTCAAAAAGTAATCCACAGAACCGAATTTTTGTAGATAAGGATTAAGTTGTATAGCCCTGCTAATGTGTCCGTTACCAGTGGCTTGGATGGCGTAAAATATTTTCATTTTAGGATAAAATTTTGTTTGCAATATCATTTATGATTATATCTTCTTTGAATTCATGGTGCAAATAGTCTGATTTTTTATATTGGTATATGGACCATTTCTCTTTTTTATATTCTAATGCGGTGAGATTTTCAATCCAATCACCACTATTTAAATACAGGACTTTTCCGTGTTCATTCTCCACTTCCTTCATCTGTGGTTTGTGAATGTGTCCGCAAACAACATAGCTGTATTTTTTTTCGATAGCGATTTCAGCAGCAGTATTTTCAAAATTGGAAACAAAGGAGACGGCCTTTTTCACACTGTCTTTAATCGTTTTAGAAAAGCTCCTTTTTTCTTTTCCTAAAGCAACCAAAATCCAATTGATTAAACTATTAATTAGAATTAACAAGTCGTATCCTTTTCCACCCAATTTGGCCAGTATTTTTGCATATCCTTTTATCGAAGAATCAAACACGTCTCCATGAAAAATCCATGTTTTTTTTCCATCTAAATCTAAAATTAGTTTGTCGACGAGTTCCAAATTGCCTAAAATAAAATCTGAGTATTTGCGAAGTGCCTCATCGTGATTCCCGGTAATGTAAATTACACGAGTTCCTTGATTCGACATTTTAATAATATGCCTTAGAACATTCATGTGAGCTGCGGGAAAATAGCGTTTGCTAAAATTCCACATGTCAATAATATCTCCATTTAAAACCAAGGTCTGTGGTTGAATTGATTTTAAATAGTGTAACAATTCTTTGGCATGGCATCCATAGGTACCCAAGTGAATATCACTTAATACTACCAGTGGAATTTTTCTTTTTCGTTTCATTAAGAATTTTTACAAAAATAATTACTGAATGTTACTAGAATGTTTCCTTTTTGTTATTATTTCTTTCTTTAATTGGTGCTTTTAAGATTAAATAAATGGGTTTTTTCATTTAAAATTTATTTATTTTTGGAGAATGAAACAACTGCTATTCTTCTGTATCTTATTTCCTTTGCTAATTTTTTCCCAATCTGATTTTGATAAAGGAGAGAAATTATTTCGAGAAGAAAAATTTGAGCAAGCTCAGGTTTTATTGGAGCATGTTTTAGTAACTCAACCCTCTAATTTAAAAGCCATAGAATACCTTGGCGATATTGCAGGGCACAATAAATCTTGGGATAAATCCTCAGGATATTATAAAAAGCTAAAACAACTTAAACCAACGGAAGCTAATTATTATTATAAATATGGCGGTGTACTCGGGATGAAAGCCAAAGAATCCAGTAAATTCAAGGCTCTCGGAATGATTGGTGAAATAAAAGAATCTTTCGAAAAAGCAATAACACTCAATCCAAAACATATCGAAGCACGTTGGGCACTGGTAATGATTTATATACAATTGCCTGGAATTGTTGGTGGAAGTGAAACAAAAGCGATAAAATATTCGAATGAATTATTAAAACTTTCTCCAGTTGACGGGTATTTGTCCAAAGGTCAAATCGAGGAACATTTTGGAAGATATTCATCGGCAGAAACACAATATAAAAAGGCAATTGCTGCTGGAAGCACAAAAATTGGTTCTCAAATGCTTGCTAATTTGTATAAAAACAAAATGAATAAATCTGTAAAAAAGAACTAAAAATATGAGAACTCATTTCATAGCCATTGGCGGAAGCGCGATGCACAATTTGGCCTTAGCGCTGCACAACAAAGGATATCAAGTTACGGGAAGTGACGATGCTATTTTTGAACCTTCAAAAACCCGTTTGGAGAAAAAAGGAATTTTACCGTCAACAATGGGGTGGTTTCCTGAAAAAATCACCACCGATATTGAGGCCATAATTCTCGGAATGCATGCTAAAGCAGATAATCCGGAGTTGTTGAAAGCCCAAGAATTAGGATTAAAAATTTACTCATATCCAGAGTTTTTATACGAACAGTCCAAAAATAAAACCCGAGTGGTTATTGGTGGTTCTCACGGAAAAACGACGATTACTTCAATGATTTTGCACGTGATGCACTTTCACAATATTGAAGTTGACTACATGGTGGGTGCGCAACTCGAAGGATTTGAAACCATGGTCCACCTCACTGAAGCCAATGATTTTATCGTGCTTGAAGGGGATGAATATTTGTCTTCGCCAATTGACCGAAGACCAAAATTTCATTTGTATCAGCCGAATATTGCCTTGATTTCTGGAATAGCTTGGGATCACATCAATGTGTTTCCGACCTATGATTTTTATGTGGAACAGTTTGAAATTTTCATTAATAAAATC
This sequence comes from Flavobacterium psychrophilum, assembly GCA_945872245.1. Lineage (GTDB taxonomy): Bacteria > Bacteroidota > Bacteroidia > Flavobacteriales > Flavobacteriaceae > Flavobacterium > Flavobacterium psychrophilum_T. Next base: position 17,255 of record CAMBZB010000026.1, on the reverse strand, counting down.
ACTAATGGTGGAATTCTAGTCTATAATGAAGAAGATACTGAAGTAGCCCGCGTTGCCGGGGCTGCTACAAATCCAATTCGAAAAATTCCTTATACAACACCGAAATACGAAGTGAAAGATGGAGTTACACTTCTCGAAACCCCGGAAGGAGCAATGCCAATCGAGGTTTTTGGGGCGCATAATTTGAATAATTTGGCTGGAGCCAAATGGATTTGCCAAAATATGGGCGTGGATGAAGCCGATTTTTATGAAGCCATTGCCAGTTTTAAAGGTGCTTCAAAAAGATTGGAAAAAATTGCCGAAAGCCAAACAAAAGTGGCTTACAAAGATTTTGCACATTCGCCAAGTAAAGTTGCCGCCACCACAAAAGCAGTGAAAGAGCAATATCCAAATCGGACTTTGATTGCTTGTTTAGAATTACATACCTACAGCAGCCTGAATGCCGAATTTCTAAAAGAATATGAGGGTGCATTAGAATATGCTGATGTTGCCATAGTTTTCTATTCTCCGGATGCCGTAAAGATTAAGCAACTCGAAGAAGTGACCTATGAACAAATTGCCCAAGCCTTCAATCGAAAAGATTTGATTATTTATACCAATCCTGCAGCTTTTAAAGACTATCTTTTCAATCTCAATTTCGAAAACTCGGCATTGTTACTAATGAGTTCTGGTAATTATGGCGGGTTGAATTTTGATGAAGTGAAGAAATTGATTGAATAATTTATTAAATGGAATCAAATAATTTTCCGATAACGAATTGGTCTGAAGACGACAAACCTCGCGAAAAACTGATGCTGAAAGGCAAAAGTGCTTTGAGCGATGCCGAATTGATTGCTATTTTGATTGGATCAGGGAGCCAAAATGAATCGGCGGTAGCTTTGAGTAAAAGGATTTTGGCTAGCGTCGACAATAATTTGAATGCTTTGGGAAAATTGACAATCCAACAATTAATGAATTTCAAAGGGATAGGAGAAGCTAAGGCTATTTCTATTATTGCTGCCATGGAATTGGGAAGACGGAGAAGGTCTGAAGAGGCAGTCGAATTGAAGAAAATCACTTCTAGTAAAATGATTTTCGAATTGATGCAACCCATTATTGGCGAATTGCCACATGAGGAATTTTGGGTTTTGTATTTAAATAATTCGAATAAAGTACTTTCTAAATCGCAGCTAGGCAAAGGAGGCATTACCGGGACACTAGTTGATGTGCGTTTGGTTTTTAAAGCGGCTCTCGAAATGGGGGCGACAGGATTGATTTTGTGTCATAACCATCCCTCCGGAACGTTGATTCCTAGTGATGCCGATAAGCAAATTACAAAAAAGCTGAAAGCGGCGGGTCAAAATTTAGACATTACTGTTTTGGATCACGTCATTATTGCTGAAAACGGGTTTTATAGTTTTAATGATGATGGAATTTTTTAAGAAATGAAAACCAAATATGCCAATATAACCGATGTCTTTTTTGATCTGGACCATACGCTTTGGGACTTCGAAAAGAACTCTGCTTTGGCATTTGAAACCGTTTTTAAAATGCAGAAGATGTCTGTTAATATGAATGACTTTCTTCAATTTTACGTACCCATAAATCTAAAGTATTGGGAAAGATATAGAAAAGATGAAATTAGCCAAAAAGAACTTCGATTAGGTAGGTTAAAAGAAACATTTGATTTATTGGAATTCCCGATTGAAGACCAATCAATACTTATTTTATCAGAACAATACATTCACTATTTACCAAAATACAATCATTTGTTCGAGGGGACGATTGAAATTTTAGAGTATTTGAATCTCAAATATAACTTGCATATTATCACCAATGGTTTTTCTGAAATTCAAGAAAACAAATTGAACAATTCGAATATTACACATTATTTCAAGACTGTTACCAACTCAGAAATGGTAGGGGTGAAAAAACCTAATGCTCTTATTTTTGAATATGCCTTAGGTTTGGCTAAAGCCAAAAAAGAGTCCAGCATCATGATTGGGGATTGTATTGAGGCTGATGTTCAAGGGGCTTTGGATGCGGGATTAGACGCGATTTTTTTCAATGGAAACAATAAAATAGTGGCAAATAATATTAAACAAGTAAATCATTTATTAGAACTTAAAAAATACTTATAAACATGAAAAAACTACTTTTATTCCTAATACTATCTTTTGGAAGCTACTGTTTCTCTCAGTCGGTGAATGATTATAAAGCTGTTATTATTTCATTAAAATATGATTTTCTAAAAAGTGAAAATCAATATAGACTTCAGACCTTGACTAAAGTAAATTTAGTAAAAGCTGGTTTTCAAGCTTTTTATAGTAATGAGTCAATTCCTGCTGAATTTAATGACAGATGCAGTCTTATTTATGTTGATGTAAAAAACGAAAAGGCATTTTTAGTAACCAAACTTTTCATCATCTTTAAAGATTGCACGGGTACCATAATTTTTCAGTCGGAGATTGGGAAAAGCAAAGAAAAAGAGTTCCAAACGGCTTATTTTGAAGCATTAAATAATGCCTTTCAATCTGTTTATGATTTACAGTATAAATATAGTCCAGGTTCTAGTATGACTTTAGTGTCGAAAACGGAGGTAATTCCCGAGACGATTCCAACGGCGATGGTTTCAGACAAAGTTGCAACAAATAGTACAAATAGCGCCAAAGTTGGTGAAGTTAAAATTTCAAATTTACTTTATGCCCAACCCACGTCCTATGGATATCAATTGATTGATAGCGAGCCCAAAGTAGTGATGAAAGTATACAAGACTTCTAATCCGGTGAGTTTTATGGCAACAAAAGGAAGTGTTCAGGGGATTTTAGTCGCCAAGGACAATCAGTGGTTTTTTGAATATTATCAAAATGAACAGTTCATTTCTGAAATGATAAACGTTAAGTTTTAAAGTTCATACCTGCCTGTCGTCAGACAGATTTCAGATTAGGAATGTTAACTTCTAGTCTAATTCAATTCAATTCTTTGCTTTTGCCATCTGCAGCCTGCCACCTGCTATCTGCTTACTTTATTATAACTTCTAACTCCTAACTTCCAACTCCCGTCTTTTTTCAATATCCGTACTTACTTTTCCAACGGTTTTTTAAAAATTCCCTAGTATTGTTTTCTCTTGAATTGTCTCCGGGATTGTATAATGCTGTCTCGGAAATAGCGTCCGGCAAAAATTCCTGCTCGGCAAAGTTATTGGCATAATCATGTGAATATTTGTATTCGTCTCCGTAGCCTAATTCCTTCATTAATTTTGTGGGTGCATTTCTTAGATGAATGGGAACGGGCAAATCACCGGTTTGTTTTACCAATTGTTGTGCATTTCCAATAGCTAAATAAGAAGTATTACTTTTAGGAGAGGTCGCCAGGTAAATAGCGCATTGGCTCAATATAATTCTGCTTTCGGGATAGCCAATGGTGGCAACAGCCTGAAAAGTATTGTTCGCCATGATAAAAGCGGTTGGATTTGCATTCCCAATATCTTCACTAGACAAAATCAGCATTCTTCTGGCAATAAATTTCACATCTTCCCCACCTTCAATCATCCGGGCAAGCCAATATACCGCGCCGTTTGGATCACTGCCTCTAATTGATTTTATAAATGCCGAAACAATGTCATAGTGTTGTTCGCCACTTTTGTCATACAGAACTGTGTTTTGTTGCACGAGTTCAAAAACCCTAGTATTAGTGATTTCAATTTCGTCTTCCTCCGAAGCGTTTACGACGAGTTCAAAAATATTTAATAGTTTGCGTCCATCCCCGCCCGAAAGTCTTAATAGGGCTTCTGTTTCGGTTAAATTGATTTTTTTTGTTGCCAAAAAGGCATCTGTCTTAATGGCGCGATGCAACAATGTCTCCAAATCATTTTTGGTAAATGCATTCAAAACATACACTTGGCAACGGGATAATAAAGCGGGAATAACTTCGAAACTAGGGTTTTCGGTCGTGGCACCAATCAAGGTTATCCAACCTTTTTCAACAGCTGCCAATAGTGAATCTTGTTGTGATTTGCTAAAACGGTGAATCTCGTCAATAAAAAGAATGGGATTTTTTGAGGTGAAAAGCCCGCCACTTTGCTTGGCTTTTTCTATCACGTCACGAATGTCCTTAACGCCGGAATTGATGGCGCTCAAAATATAAAACGGACGCTTCGATTCTTGGGCGATGATTTGTGCTAAAGTCGTTTTTCCGGTTCCTGGAGGCCCCCAAAAAATTAGGGATGGAATAATTCCTTTCGCTATTTGTTGCGTCAAAGAGCCATTTGGCCCAACCAAATGCAATTGACTGATGTAATCCTCCAGTTTTTGAGGACGTATGCGTTCTGCCAGTGGTGCTTCCAAGGTAATTTTAGATTTTAGATTTGAAGAATTACAAATTTAGGATATTGCCGTTAGAAATCTTAAAATATTCAAACAAACTAATTCAGCCTATATTTTATTTTACAATCTCTTTTTCTTAAATATGACAAAATAGCATTAACTTGCTTTTGGATAAGTTTTTGAGTAATCTTAAATCTTAAATCTAAAATTGCTAATGAACGACAATCATTTCAAGTATTCCAATTCAGTAATAGGATTGCCCCTTTTTTTTGTGTGGTTCTTGTGGTTTATATATTGGATAGAAATCAAATTTGATTTTGATTTTGTCGAAAATGGAATTTTCCCCAGAACATTTTATGGTTTTCAAGGCGTTATATTTAGTCCTTTCATTCATGCTGATATTGAACATTTATATAACAATTCAATTCCACTTTTGGTTTTGTTAGCTGTCTTGCGCTATTTTTATGCCAAACAATCCATGGCTGTTATTGGTTATGGAATTTTGCTTTCAGGATTAATTACGTGGATAATTGGCAGAGATAGTTACCACATTGGCGCTAGCGGTTTGATCTATGTCCTGGTAAGTTTTATTTTTTTTAAAGGAATTCAAACCAAGTATTATCGGTTGGTTGCTTTATCCTTAGCTGTCGTTATTGTTTATGGAGGTATGGTTTGGTATATTTTTCCAAAAGTGGAGGACACTATTTCTTGGGAAGGACATTTGGCCGGATTGATTACCGGATTCGTACTTTCTTTAATTTACAAAACCCCCGAATACAAGAAAATTATCAAATACGATTGGGAACATCCAGATTTTAATCCACATGAAGATAAGTTTATGCAACGTTTCGACGAAAATGGTAATTTTGTGAATCTCCCTGTGGTTGAGATTGAAGAAGAAAACCCAACTTATTTTAATTCAAATTCTCAAGTGAGTTATACAATTATCAATAAAAAAAATGAATCAAAACCAGAGCTTTAATTCATTTTCTTTTATTTTTTTTAAATCTGCAATCTGCAATCTAAAATTAAGTTCTCTGTCTCACCGCTTCATATAAAAAAGCACCGCAAGCCACAGAGACGTTCAGCGAACCAATGGTCCCAAACATAGGTAATTTTGCTTTTTCATCCACGATTTTCAACACGGAAGGATTGATTCCTCTATCTTCTGAACCCATAATTATAGCAACTGCCTCTTTTAAATTAATATCGTATATGTTTTGATCAGTTTTTTCAGTGGCGGCCACTGTTTTTATTCCGGACCCTTGTAGATAGAATATAGCGTCTTTAATGTGTTCCACTTTACAAATTGGCACATTAAACACAGCTCCTGCCGATGTTTTTACGGTGTCACCGTTTACGGGAGCAGAACCTGCTTTTTGTACAATAATTCCGTTAACACCCGTACATTCTGCTGTCCTGATTATGGCACCAAAATTACGCGCATCCGATATTTGATCGAGAATCAAAAATAATGGCACCTTTCCAGATTCAAGGGTTGCTTCCACTAAATGTTCTATGTCAATAAAACCAATTGGAGAAATGGAAGCTACTGCGCCTTGATGGTTGTTTGGTGTTAATCGATTTAGTTTTTCTACCGGAACATAGGAAAAATTTACGTTGGCACGTTTCATTACCTTCATTAAGTCTTTCATTAATTCACCCGAAATTTCTTTTTGAATGAATACTTTGTCAACCGCTGCTCCTGCTTGTATAGCCTCAATAATGGCTCGTATACCAAATATTAGATGTTCTTTTTCCATGTGGGCAAAGGTATAAAAAAAACCACCCAAATTTTTGGGTGGTTTGAATATAAATTCTCAATTCATTTATTAATAATCATCTTGTATAAAACCAGTTCTTCTATGACCAGAATGAATGTATATAACCCCTGGCTCATAATCAAATTCTGCTTTAAAATAGATGCTATCTGTAGCTACTCCAGTTTTTGATTTACCGGCATTCTTTAGAATCTTTCCTTCAGTGATTGTAAATTTGGATCCTAAATCATTTAAATTGTCTTCATCAGTGACATTAAAAGTAAGATTCTTGTTATCTACATTTAGCTTTCCTTTCAAATACCAACCGTCTTTTCTGTCGTCAATAAACATTTTACCATCATTTGAATCGTATGTATAGTGCAATGCATGTTCAACTTCAACATTTCCGGTAGATTCTTTAATAACATCAATATACCATTCTCCGTTTAATGCTCCGTTAGTACTAATTTTTTGTTCATAATCATCATAACCATTATTTTCGCATGATGTAATGCCAAAGAAAAGTATCGTTATGATTGCTATTTTATTTATTGCTTTTTTCATTTTTTTAAATATTTAAGGTTAACGAACAAAATTTCTAACAGCTGTTCCAAAAAATCCAGAAGCATAAATTACCCAATTGAATTTATTACTAGCAGTAATTGTCCCAATATTACTTTCAGCAGAAATTCCTGTTGAAGATGAATTTTCCTGAAAAGGTGCATATATTTTTGTGTCATCTAAGTTGTAGAATATCAAACTTAAATTATTTGGGTCACCAGTAATATAACCTGTAGCGTTATCACACTTATATACTCTGTCTGAAATTCTTGTAATAACATTTTTATTTGTACCATTTCTAAACCAATTACCTGAAAGGTCAATTCCACTTGGTGCTGCAGACAGAACTATTACTGTTCTAATTTTAGAAACAGAAAATCCATCTGCATTAAATGCCTCGTAAGTAATTTTGTAAAAACCAATGGTGTTTACATCGACAGTTCCTGAAGTTGTTACAGGTAAATTTTCTGTTCCTGCTAACGCAACTGCCCCACTATCGTTGTATGCAGTTCCTTTGTTTATTGCAACTATTGACTCACCATTTAAAGTTAATACAGGATATATGGTCGTCTTTGAGCCAATTTCTGGTTCATAGCTACAAGAGAACAATGTTGCTATTGATAAAACCAAAAAAAATATTTTTATTGTATTTTTCATATTTTTTATTTTTTAGTTATTTGTTTTTTGATCCCACCAAACTTTTTCAGTTAAACTAGAATGTTGTGTGATATTTGGATTTCTTTCCTCTTCATTATTCGGATAATATAGAATACTTGGAACTGCATTTCCAACTAAAACTGAAATTTCAGAAGGCACTCTATTTCCAACAATGTAATTAGCACTTTCTATATTTACAATTTCCGGAAGTTTAGTTCTTGTTGTTTCAATATAGGCTTCGATGTTATTTATGTACGCTAATGAAGCCCATTTTTGGATTATGACTTGTCTAACAGCAGTTTCTATGTTTGAATCTGCTACATATTCATATGCGCCTCCTGATGTAATAAATGGAGTTGCTAACGCAGCAGATAATCCATAACCCACAAAAGAAGCGGTAACACCTTCATCATACATATCTTTCGCTCCAGTGCCTCCAGAATAGCGTATTAAAGCTTCAGCTTGTAAGAACTTACTCTCTGCCGCACTAATTAGATACACAGGGGTATCTGCTTTAATATTTGGCCTAGAATAATTACTGGCTAGATTATTAAAGGTATCACCTGATCCTTGTGAGATTGATAAATACGCATCTGCCGTATTTGCTCGATATACGGATTCCAATCTAGGGTCACTATTCAAATCATAAAATTGAAAAAGAGAATTAGAAGCCACGTTATTTACATCACCAAGATATACCATTTGTACTTCGTAAAATGGATTTCTTTGATTTAGTCCAGTTCCAAAATTGGCAAATTTCGCATCGCTATCTAAGAAATTATTTGCGGCCAAAAGTGAATTTACTTTTGTTGGGTTTGCCTTAGTTGTATAAGACATTCTTAGATACATTTTTAATTTTAATGTATTAGCAAATTTCACCCATTTTGTCATATCCGAAGAATAAATGATGTCTTGTTTCCCAATTGTAGTATCAGAAGGATTAGCATTGTAACTTGCTAAAGCAGCATCTATTTTTGCAATTAAATCTTCATAAATAACACTTCCTTCAGTTACTTTTGGAGTAATATTGTTAACTCCTCCCAAAGCCTCTGTGTAAGGAACGTCTCCAAAAACATCAACTAAAAGTTGAAACGTATAGGCTTTTAATAAAGTTGCCATTAATGTGCCAGATGTATCTCCAGTTTTATTAGATTCAGTAATTACAAATTCAAGATCATTAAGACAACCTGCATACAATTCAGTCCATTGTCTATTTGCATAAGCTGTGTTTAGGTTGTATTGATCAATAACCTCGTATTGCCCTGCAGAAGGTGCTTGGGTATGATATTGAGCATAAAAACCACCGAGGTTTGAAAAATCGCCACCAATTACACTTACTAGAGAACCTTGAGCTGCAGAAAGCGCTAGACCAGTTGTGATTTCTGGGGGGCTATTTGGGTCAGTATTAATATCCAACTGATCATCACAAGAAAAAAGTATTACAGTTAGAAGTGCTAAGAATATTTTATTTATTGATTTCATGTTTTTTTATTTAAAAGTTAGCTTTAAGACTAAATCCAAGACTTCTTGTTGAAGGATTTGCACTAAATTCTCCAAATTGTCCTTCAAGATCTGTTCCAAATGTAGAAGTTTCAGGATCAATGTATTGATTGCTTGCCGGTGTCCAAAGGAATAGGTTTCTACCAATTACTGAGAAACTAAAATTATTTACCCCAGTCCCCTTAAGGAATTTTGAAGGTACATTATAGCTCAAAACAACTTCTCTTAGTTTAACAAATGACCTGTCAATAACATTTGCTCTACTTAATGCATCTGAAGCATAATAATTATCCATGTGTTCATTATCTACATAGGTTGTATTTGGTGTATAAATTACGTCTCCTAATGCATCAGTAGTTTTAACTACAGAATTTGGATAAATAAAAGGATTTCTATTATTTTCAATTGTAGTAATTGAATTTCCCGTAAATCTTGTTATATCTGCTGTTCTAGAATACATTAAACCACCTTGTCGTATATCAAAACTAAAATCAAGAGTGATATTTTTATAAGAAAGCGTATTGCCAATTCCTAAAGTATAATCAAATTGAGCATCTCCATACACTTCTTTAACACTAGAAGCTACTGGAATACCATTTGAATCAACCACCACATTCCCATTAGGATCTTTTTCAGGTACATAACCATAAAATAATCCAACAGGTTGACCTTCAATAGCAATGAAGGAGGTTGTACTTAAACCACCTAAAGAAACTTGTTCAATCCTTGGATCTAATTCCGTAAGGATATTTTCGTTTTTAGAATAATTAAGTGTTGTAGTCCAATTGAATCCGTTATTGTTATTTTTAAATATTAAAATGGATAATAAAGCTTCAATCCCTTTGTTTGTAAGAGTTCCAACATTAGCTTGTTGACTTGTGTAACCTGAACTTGGCGCTAGAGGAATTCCTAATATTTGATCTACAACTTTTGATTTATAATAGGCAAAATCGAAGTTAATTCTATTTTTAAAGAATGATAAATCAGCACCAATTTCAAATTCCTTAGTAATTTCAGGTTTTAAATCAGGATTTGCTAACCTGTTTCCAACCTCGTACGCATTTACACCATTTAGTGGAAAATCTAAAGATTGAAATCCTTGATTGTCTGCACTACCTGGAACATAAACAGATTGAACTTGGTAAGGTGCAGTATCACCACCAGTAGTTCCGTATCCTACTCTTAATTTACCATTGGATACTATATTTTTAATAGAAGGAAAGGTATTGGTAAAAACCCAACTAGAGTTTATCCCTGCGTATACAATAGATTGATTTTTCTTAGGTAACGTTGAATATAAGTCATTTCTAATATTAGTAGTTAAGTACAGTTGATTATTATAAGAAAGTGTACTTGAATTATAATAGCCGAAAAGTTTCCTATTAGTAATTCGTGTATTCAAAGTTGGGTTGTCAGAAGAATTACTAAATGAATGAAATCCAGCTATATCTTGGCTGCCCACACTTCCAGCCGATGAATACGTTTCTATTTGGTTTGAGTTCCAACCAAAAGTAGAGGAAAGTTTTAATTTATCCGTTAAGTTTAAATTAACATCATACAAAAGATCATGATTGTATTGGGTTGTATTAAAAATATTTTCACTGTAAGAACCTACTTGTTCTGTAGATGATCCGTCATTTGGACTTCCTGGAGAAGCATTTATTTTAGCCACCCATCTTTTTAATAAATCAGATGATTGATCCAAACCAAATCTGTAAGTAAAATTTGACCATTTATTTACTTCGTATGCAAAGCCTGCTGTTCCATAAATACGGTCTTTATTGTAGTCACTTCCATCTTCGTTTAGAGTAAAGTATGGGTTTGCTATACCATAAGGTGTATAGTAATTGTCAATATTGTGGAAAGGACTTTTGTAATCTTTAAATTCCGTGATAGGTATGTCAGTAGGAATTTGCATTAGGTTATTCATTACGTTAACACCTTGTCCTGTTGCAACGCCACGACCACTTGTTTTTACATAATTTAAACTACCTGAAAAAGATAATCTATTTATTTTAGAACTCCCACTAAATCCTAAGGTATTTCTTCCGTATGAATCAGAATCTGTGGGATATATACCATCTTGTTTTGTGTTAGAAAATGAAAGTCTAGCAGTAGAAGTTTCTGATCCTCCTGAAATAGCTACTGAATTTGTATTTGAAATTCCGGTATCAAAAAACTTTTCTAATTGATCTTTTTGAAATGAAAAAGGTTTAAGCAATTGAGAATTATTAACTACATTTCCCCAAACTCTAGGTAAATTGTCAAATTTAGGCCCCCAAGATCCATTTTCAATTAAATAATGAGTTCCATCCCAACCTTGTCCAAATGTTGATTGGTATTTAGGAGTTCTTAAAATTTGAGAAAAAGAAATATTACTTGAAAGATCTACAGTAATTTTACCTGCTTTTCCTGATTTTGTAGTAATAATAATGGCACCATTTGCCGCTCTTGAACCATATAAAGCGGTTGCAGATGCCCCTTTAAGAACAGTTAAAGTCTCGATGTCATTAGGGTTTATTTCGTTAGAAGCTCTACCAAAGTCATAACCACCTGTTAAACCATCAGAAAAGTTAGAATTGTTGTTTATTGGAGCGCCATCAATAACATATAATGGCTGGCTATCGGCACTTAAACTATTATTTCCTCTAATTATTACACCAGTAGAAGCTCCAGGATCTGTTGATGCTCCAGTAATAACTACCCCCGCAATCTTACCTTTTAATGCGTCTGCTACGTTCACTTGTGAACCCTGATTAAGCTGTTCCGATTTTATAGTTGTAACAGAAGATCCTAAAGATGCTTTCTCTCTTTTGATACCGATTGTTGTTACAACTACTCCTTCCAGCTCCACTGCTGTACTTGCCAACTTGACATTGACTTTAGAAGAGCTTGCCATAACTTCTTGGGTTTTCATCCCAAGGTAGCTAAAAATCAAGATCTGGCTCGATGATGCTTTGATGGAATATTTTCCGTCAAAATCAGTTTGTGTCCCGGATTTAGTTCCTTTCACAAATACACTCACACCTGGTAAAGGCAATCCTGCATTGTCAGAAACAACACCTGAAACAGCTCTCTCTTGCGCAAAAGTGATTTGCGCCACAAGTACTATTAATAGTACTAAGAATCCATTAAACTTTAGTTTCATTTTTATAAATTTTGAATTAGTACTTCAAATATCTTAATAATTTGTTAACTTTCCTAATAATATTTTTTTTTTTTGTGAGAGCCTATAAATTATTTTGTAACATATAGGTTTAAATTTGTGATTCAATCCAATTTTATATTGAGTTATCAAAATTTAATACTGTAATTTATATGAATAATAGTGTTGTAGAATTTCATCGCTTGATTTTTAAAACTTCCATTTGCGAAAGCCAATTTTAGCAGACCGTTTTTTGTGTTTAGACCCATCCCTAATCCCAATCCTATTAAATTCTCCTTGTTTTTAGTGCTGTTGTCTTGGTAGTAGCCATAATCTGTAATAGAATGAATGTATAAACTTGGAGAAACCGCATGTCTGTATTCCGTCTGTATGGTCGTCATGAAATTGGCTTGTAAACTATTTTCCGTAAATCCGCGGATGGAATTGCTTCCGCCAAAGCGGAATAATTCATTTATGATATAAGTTTCACTTTTTAAAAAATTAGTTCGAGAATTTATGTTAATACTGTTTTTGGGATTCAAATAAAAGGTATGTAGGACGTCTAGCTTTATGTAAAACTGTTTGTTAGTTCCAATAGTTTCGGGGGAATCATTTGTGATTCTTTTTCCAAATCCCGTTGTAATGAAAAGACTTGATTTTTCAGGGAAATTTGAATTTGTATTATTCAATTTAGAATACTCTAAATTGGAGGTAAAGAAGGAATTGGTATAATCGGTTAACGTTTTATTATTTTTGTTTTGGATATCACTAGATTCAGTCGATTGATAGCCTAAATAAATCCGGGTATTGTAATCTATGAAATAGCCTAAATCTATTGCTTTTTTTGTGTTTTGGAACGTACTGTCTTGTTTGAAAATGTGAATTTGGGCTTTCAAACTTAATGGGCTTTTAAATAAATAGGGTAGTTCGATCCCGGTCATGAATGTTTTTTGGTCATTGCCATCGCTTTTCCAATACAATGAAAATTGCTCACCTATTCTCAAAGTGTTTTCTAGGGTCACGTCTAAATAGCCGTTAAACCTAATTTTGTTATTTTCATTATTGGCAAAACCAATATAGCCATCGAAAGTATTGGATTTTCTTTTATCTAAATACACATACACTCTGGTAGTGTCTTTCGTGAATAAAATTTCTGGGTATTTTACTTGACTGACAAACCTGATTTTTTCAAAATCATCGTGAATCCGGCGCACAACATCCTGATTAAAAGTGGTGTTATGGTATTTTCGATTGAGTTGCGCCAAATGACCTTCTGGAAAACTGTTTTTTTTATCTCCTTCTGTACATTGTACTACAATTGAATTTAATTGCCTTTGTTGTCCTATTTCAAATTGCAAATCGGCGTAAAGTGATTTTTTTTTCTTTTGAATAGTACTCAATTTTAATTTTGCGAAGGCAAAGCCTTTTTGTTCTAATTTAAATAACGTTTGATCCAGAAAGGATTCTGTTTCGCTGTAAGGAAGAATGATAGTGTCTTTTGTTTTATCCAATGAAATCAAATCCATTATTATGGGATTTCTACCTATATATATGTGTATAGCATTTATTCTTTCACCCAAACGGAATTTAGCAACGTAGCTAGAGTCATTTTCTTTAGTGTTTTTCAACATTCGATTCTCGAGATAGCCCATTTTTGATAGTTTTTCAGTCGCTATGGTCAGCTCGTCAACTATGGATTTTAAATTTTTGTGATTTGTATTGTGATTTAGGGAATCAAGTGTTTTGGTTTCAGATTCGGAATTTCCAATTAGTTTCAATTGAAAATTTTGGGCAGATGAATGCATTCCAAAGGTTAAAAACAATATAAAAAGCGCGAAAGGTTTCAAATGAATTTAATGTTTTAATAAAAGTAATGCAAAAAAACTGATGTTTATTGAGTTAAATTAATGTAACGAATTAGCCATAAAAGTATTGTTTTATTTTTAAAAATCAGGGCTGCAATGAACATTCGGTATCTCTTTAGAAAACAAATAATTACTTCTTATGAAAATTAATTAATTATGATTTGTTTAGTAAAAAATATTTTATACATTTGCAACCCCGTAAAAAGCGGGAAATTTAATATATAAGAAATTTTTAGTATTAATTATGCCAACAATTCAACAATTAGTAAGAACAGGAAGAACTCAGATAACTAAGAAGAGTAAATCGGTTGCTTTAGATTCTTGTCCTCAAAGAAGAGGGGTTTGTACGCGTGTTTACACTACCACACCAAAAAAACCAAACTCAGCCATGCGTAAAGTAGCGCGTGTACGTTTGACTAATGGTAATGAGGTAAATGCCTATATCCCTGGTGAAGGACACAATCTACAAGAGCACTCGATAGTATTAGTTAGGGGTGGAAGGGTTAAAGATTTACCAGGAGTTAGATACCACATCGTTCGTGGTGCGCTTGATACATCAGGTGTAGCGGGAAGAACGCAAAGAAGATCTAAATATGGTGCTAAACGCCCAAAAGAAGCAAAAAAGTAATTTGAAGAAAGTTTAGAAGTTTAGAAGTTAAGAAGTTTAGTTTTTTACTAAACCCATAACCTTACAAACTCATAACCTTTTATTCTAAAACAAAAAAGACATGAGAAAAAGAGCGGCAAAGAAAAGACCACTTTTACCAGATCCAAGGTTTAACGACCAATTGGTGACACGTTTTGTAAACAACTTAATGTGGGACGGTAAGAAATCAACAGCTTTTAAAGTTTTTTATGATGCAATTGACATTATAGAAACTAAAAAGCAAGATGCAGAAAAACCATCATTAGAAATATGGAAAGATGCTTTAACTAACGTTATGCCTCACGTAGAAGTACGTAGTCGTAGAGTAGGTGGAGCTACATTTCAAATTCCAATGCAGATTAGACCAGACAGAAAAATTTCTATGGCAATGAAGTGGTTAATACTTTATTCTAGAAGAAGAAATGAGAAATCTATGGCTCAAAGACTAGCGTCAGAATGTTTAGCTGCGGCTAAAGAAGAAGGTGCTGCAGTTAAAAAGAGAATGGATACTCACAAAATGGCTGAAGCAAATAAAGCATTCTCACATTTTAGATTTTAATTAAGAAGAAATGGCTAGAGATCTTAAATATACAAGAAATATAGGAATTGCTGCTCACATTGATGCTGGTAAAACAACAACAACTGAGCGTATATTATTCTATACTGGAAAATCACACAAAATTGGTGAAGTACATGATGGTGCTGCAACAATGGACTGGATGGCACAAGAGCAAGAAAGAGGTATTACTATTACATCTGCTGCTACAACTTGTGAATGGAATTTCCCAACTACTCAAGGTAAATTATTACCTGAAAGTTTACCCTATCACTTTAATATTATTGATACCCCAGGACACGTTGATTTTACTGTTGAGGTAAATCGTTCATTGCGTGTACTTGATGGGTTGGTTTTCTTATTTAGTGCTGTTGATGGTGTAGAGCCACAATCAGAAACGAACTGGAGACTAGCGGATCAATACAGAGTGCCTAGAATTGGTTTCGTTAACAAAATGGACCGTCAAGGTTCTAACTTTTTGATGGTTTGTCAACAAGTTAGAGATATGCTAAAATCAAATGCAGTTGCAATTACTTTACCAATTGGTGAAGAAAACGATTTCAAAGGCGTGGTTGATTTAGTAAAAAATCAAGCTATTGTTTGGGATGATGCAGGAATGGGAGCTACTTACGAGGTGGTGCCAATTCCTGAAGACATGCTTGCAGAAGTAAAAGAATACAGATCGATTCTTATAGAAGCAGTTGCTGATTATGACGAAAATCTGTTAGAGAAATTCATGGAAGATGAAGAGTCTATCACAGAAGAAGAAATCAACATCGCGTTGAGAGCTGCTGTAATGGATATGGCTATCATTCCTATGATTGCTGGTTCTTCTTTCAAAAATAAAGGAGTTCAATTCATGTTAGATGCTGTATGTAAATACTTGCCATCTCCAATGGACAAAGCAGGTATCGAAGGAATTCACCCTGATGATGCCGAATTGTTGGAAGAAGATCAAACTAAAATCTTACGTAAGCCAGATGTTAAAGAGCCATTTGCTGCTTTAGCATTTAAAATTGCAACTGACCCGTTCGTAGGTCGTTTAGCTTTCTTCCGTGCTTATTCAGGACGTTTAGATGCGGGTTCTTATGTTTTGAACACGCGTTCAGGAAACAAAGAAAGAATTTCTCGTATCTACCAAATGCATGCCAACAAACAAAATCCAATCGAATATATCGAAGCGGGTGATATTGGAGCAGCAGTCGGTTTTAAAGATATCAAAACTGGAGATACATTGTGTGATGAAAAGAATCCAATTATTTTGGAGTCAATGAAATTTCCTGCGCCGGTAATTGGTATTGCAATTGAGCCTAAAACAAAAGCTGACGTAGATAAAATGGGTATGGCTTTAGCTAAATTAGCTGAAGAAGATCCAACGTTTACTGTTCGTACAGATGAAGCTTCAGGTCAAACCATTATCTCAGGAATGGGAGAATTGCACTTGGATATTCTTGTAGATAGAATGCGTCGTGAATTTAAAGTTGAAGTAAACCAAGGTGAACCTCAAGTGGAATATAAAGAAGCATTTACAAGATCAGCTCAACATCGAGAAACGTATAAAAAACAATCAGGGGGTCGTGGTAAATTCGGTGATATCGTATTTGTATTAGAGCCTGCTGATGAAGTTGATGGAAAAACTCCAGTTGGATTACAGTTTGTTAATTCAGTAAAAGGAGGAAACGTGCCAAAAGAGTATATACCATCAGTAGAAAAAGGTTTCCGTGAAGCTATGAAAACGGGTCCTTTAGCAGGATACCAAGTAGATAGTTTGAAAGTAACTTTATTAGACGGATCTTTTCACCCTGTCGATTCTGATGCGCTTTCTTTTGAATTAGCGGCTAGAATGGGTTACAGAGAAGTAGCTAAAGCTGCTGGAGCAATTATTTTGGAGCCTATCATGAAAATGGAAGTGATTACACCTGAAGAAAACATGGGGGATATCGTAGGTGATATTAACCGTCGTAGAGGTCAAGTGAATGACATGGGTGACAGAGCTGGTGCAAAAACCATCAAAGCAGATGTGCCATTATCAGAAATGTTTGGTTATGTTACAACATTAAGAACACTATCATCTGGTAGAGCAACATCTACAATGGAATTTTCACACTACGCAGAAACACCTTCCAATATTTCGGAAGCAGTTATCAAAAAAGCAAAAGGAAACGCATAATCTTTAAGAAAATGAGTCAAAAAATCAGAATAAAATTAAAATCTTACGATCACATGTTGGTAGACAAGTCTGCTGAAAAGATTGTAAAAAC
>CAMBZB010000025.1 GCA_945872245.1 Flavobacterium psychrophilum | reverse complement strand
TTTCTGTCTTTTATAATTCGGATATACAAAGGGCTGTGTCCGGTTTGGTCTACCTGATGTGTTCTTAAAATTAGTTTTACTGATGCCATAATAATAGGAATTTAGAAATGTTATACTACTTTTGTAAAGTAATGCAAACGAGTGAAAGTATTGTAAATACTAGGTTTTCAATTGGGTGCATCGTGATACGAAGGTACAACATTGGGTACAACAAAACAAGTATTTCGTTGCTTTTTGTTGCTTAAAATTGCATTGTTCATTTTTATAAAGTCAATGAATACAACACTTTAAGTGCAAATGGGAGGGTTGAATGAAAAGTTGTAGATAACTTGTATATAGGTCTGACGATGTCCGACTAATCACCCCTAAATTGGGTGGCTTTGTCTGACAAACGTCAGACTTTATTTATTGGTGCATTCAAATATATAAATAATTCTTTACAAATCTTCGAAAGGAATTTTCACAATTACAAATAAATTAATCTATTTCAAAAATATATATATCTTTAGCCAAACTAAAAAATAAAAACTATGCAAAACGACAACCAAGACCATTTTAAAAGAGAACTCGGATTATTAGACGGAACCATGCTCGTAGTGGGCTCGATGATCGGTTCAGGAATATTTATCGTAAGCTCAGATATCGCCCGTCAAGTGGGTTCGGCAGGGTGGCTGACTTTGATTTGGCTTCTAGCCGGATTGATTACGATGGTTGCCGCCGTAAGTTATGGCGAATTGAGCGCGATGTTTCCCAAAGCGGGCGGACAATATGTGTATCTCAAAGAAGCTTACAATAAACTCATTGCCTTCCTATACGGCTGGAGTTTCTTTGCCGTAATTCAAACAGGAACGATTGCCGCAGTAGGTGTGGGTTTTTCGAAATTCGCCGCTTATTTGGTTCCGGCTTTGAGCAATGAAAATATTCTATACGAAATAGGGACTTTCCAACTCAATGCAGCACAAATTGTTTCCATAATTACTATTGTTCTGTTGACTTATGTAAATAGCCGTGGGGTGAAAAACAGTAAAATGATGCAAACCGTTTTGACGGTAATCAAGATTTTGTCTTTGTTTGGTTTGATTGTTTTTGGATTTCTTCTCGCTGCAAAAGCAGATGTTTGGAATGCCAACTGGACCGATGCCTGGACGCCTCGATCCTATAATGTGGATAGTGGTTCTTGGATGACCATAAGCGGTACCGCTTTGATTGCAGGAATTTCGGCAGCGATGGTGGGTTCTTTGTTCTCCAACGACGCTTGGGTGGGTGTGACTTTTATTGCGGGTGAAATCAAAAATCCAAAACGTAATGTAGGGCTGAGTTTGTTTCTAGGGACTTTTCTGGTGACCATTATTTATATTTTAGCCAATTTGATGTATTTGGCAGTAATGCCCTTGCAGGAAATAGCCACGGTTCCTTCCGATAGAGTAGCAGTAGCCGCTTCGCAACATATTTTTGGCGATATGGGTACGATTATTATTGCGGTAATGATTATGATTTCGACTTTTGCTTGTAACAACGGTTTGATTATGGCAGGAGCTAGAGTATATTATACTATGGCCAAAGATGGTTTGTTTCTTAAAAAAGCGGCCGAACTAAATCATGCGAGCGTTCCGGCTTGGGCTTTGTGGATGCAATGTATTTGGGCTTCGTTTTTGTGTTTGACAGGGAAATATGGTGATTTGTTAGATTTTGTTGTCATCATTGTAATGATATTTTACATTTTGACTATCTACGGTATATTTATTCTTCGCAAGAAAATGCCTGATGCCGAAAGACCTTATAAAGCTTTTGGCTACCCTATTCTTCCTTTTCTTTACATTGTAATTTCCTCGGCAGTTTGCGTTTCCTTATTGCTGACGAAATTCTCGACTTGTGGCTGGGGCGTTTTGATTATGCTGACTGGTATTCCGATCTACTATTTGACGAAACCTAAGGAGTAATTAAGTTTGATTATAAATTTTCCATAGCATAATTCAATTCAAATACCTAGAAAAATTCGTCTCAAATATTTTTTATAGTTGAATCCAAAGAATTCCTCGAGGCTCTGCCTCGGGGTAATTCATTTAAAGTTACTTAATACGTGCAATTCTAGTAGTAAATAAAGTGTCTTACTTTGGCTATATATTTGGCCAATAGGATGACTTGATGGTTGTAGCTAAATTCATTTTAAATTTTGATTTTTATGGTTTGAGTTTATGATTCAATTTTATTAATAATTAATTAATAATTAAGTTGTTAATTCTCTATGAGTTAGGTATTTTTGAAAATAATGATATACTTTTGCTAATGTAAATACAAAAAATGTGGTTATAATTCCTAGGATTACATTGTAAGGGGGTTCTAGAGTTAATGATATTCGGATTAAAACGGTAGCTAATACAAATGCGGAATATCTAAATACCCTGTAATAATTTGTTGTAAATCTTAATGAGACAAGAACAATAACTATGTCTGTAAAAATTAGTGCTGTATAAAAAGTTTCAAATGAATGCAAAAAAACGCCTGTTTTTAGTAACGTCAAAAAATCGTTAATACCTATAATAAAAAAACAAAGTAATAAAAATATAGCTAGTAATTTTTTAATGCGGACAAATTGAAATTGGTTAATATAAGTTACTGAGAGATGGATTTCGCGATTTAATTTTCGTGTAAATCCCATAATTGTAAAAATGGTAAGTGCACCAAAAAAATAAACTAGAATGCTTATTATAGATTTACTAGAATCGTTCCATAAAATGAACTCATCCAAATGGCTAAATTCTTTGAAAGCATCCCTTAAGAATATCATAGATAATAATTCAAATTGTTTCCCTAAAGATCGTGTTACCGATTTTGGTAAAACAAAAATAAGACTCAGTAATTCAAAAATTAACAGAATAGTAAAAACTACTTCAATAGCAAAAAAACGATGTTTAAATAAGGAATTGAAGTGACCTAAAGAAATTAAATTTTGATATACTAAAAAGCTGCATATTCCACATGCTATAAAAATAAAAACTAAAAAAGAACTTATAATTTCAATTATTTTGGGGTTCTCCCAAAATAATACATGCTTGTCAAATAATCGTGTTAAACGTTTTACCATAAATTTTTTTTGATGAATAAGTAAAAATTTTCATTGTAAATTTTGACAAAAGTACAGATGTTAATTTAGTTTAAAATTGGTCAATACTTGCATCCTAGTAGTAAATATAGCGTCTTACTTTTGCAATATATTTAGCTAATCGGATAACTTGATGGCTGTAGCCGTATTCATTATCGTACCATATATACAAAACAATATTTTTTCCATCCTTTGAAACTATTGTTGCATTACTGTCATAAATTGCTGGTGCAGATGTGCCAATTATATCCGAAGAAACCAACTCATTATTCAAGGAATATTTAATTTGTTCTACCATTTCTCCTTCTAGTGCATATTTTTTCATAATGGCATTTACGTTTTCAATCGAAGTTGTATTCGCAACTTCAAGACTCAAAACAACTAAAGATCCGTTAGGAACTGGTACCCGAATGGCATTTGAAGTTAATTTGCCTTCAAGCGATGGCAACGCTTTGGCAACGGCCGTTCCAGCGCCAGTTTCGGTAATTACCATGTTTAATGCCGCAGCTCTGCCACGACGGTATTTTTTATGCATATTATCAACCAAATTCTGGTCGTTTGTATAAGCGTGAATCGTTTCTAAATGTCCTTTTACAACTACCAAAGTGTCTTCGATTGCTTTTAGAATGGGCGTAATAGCATTTGTAGTGCAAGATGCTGCAGAAAAAATATTGATTTTGTCAGGGTTATATTCGTTTTGATTTACACCATAAACAATATTTGGAACCCCTTTTCCAGGAGCAGTTAGCAAAACTTTAATAACTCCTTTTGAAGTTAAATGTCTTGCCAAAGCTTCTTGTGTGGTGAAAGCACCTGTATTGTCAATTACTAAAGCATTTTGAATATTGTATTTTGTATAATCAATTTCTTCGGGGCTATTTGCCTTAATAACATGTACGGTTGTTCCATTTATAATCAAAGCACCGTTTGAAGCATCGGCAACTATGGAGCCCATAAAATCCCCATGAATCGAATCATATCGCAATAAAGAAGCTCTTTTTTCTAATGAAACTGCGTCGTTTTTATCTCGTGTAACAATGGCTCTCAATCGCAATTGATTTCCTTTTGCCATTTTCGACATTAATTCACGAGCTACTAATCGACCAATTCTACCAAAACCGTAAAGTACCACATCCTTTGGTTGAATTTCCTCCGTGTTCTTGGCGTTTTTTAATTTATCGAGAACAAAATATTTGGCATTTTGATATTTATCGCTTTCCAAATGATATTCATAAGTCAGTTTGCCAATATCTAATTTTGATGGAGGCAAATTCATCGAGTAAATAGCTTTGGCAATTTCAACAGAATCAAAAACAGAAATTGGTTTGCCCACAAATTCTCGAGCATATCCGTGCAAGTTGATAATTTCACTTACATTTTTTTCAATCAATTGATTTCGGAATAAAACCATCTCGATGGATTTGTCATACCATAAATCGCTTATGATTTTTATAAATTCGACTCCAGCTCTTCGTCTGGCTATTTGTGTTGAAACTTCTTTTTCGTATACAATTGTATTCTTCATATTGAAATTAGATAGAAATATTAATTAAATTTTGTGCAAAAGTATATCTTTTAAATGTTTTACGAAAACGATTGCGTAATTATTTTTCAAAAAAAAACCATCTTGATTTTGCAAGATGGCTTCCTTTTTTGGGATTATAAAATTTAGATGATTATTTGTAATAATTGTCCACTTTTGCTCAACATTTCAATTCGAACACTTTGGTTTTCGCCTTTATCGTTTAATAATTTAGAAACCGTTTCGATATCAGTAGCTTTGACGTTATCAATTTTTAAAATAATATTTCCAATCAGTTCCGCTTCATATTGTTTTAGATTGGGGTTGGTAAGCGACTTAATTTTTACGCCATAATCCAAATTGAATTTCTTTTTGTCAGCGGCTTCTAAATTTTCTAATTCGATGCCTTTGAATTCCGTACCAAACAATTCGTTTTTACTCAAAATAACCGGGACTGTTTTGTTTTTACCGTCTCTTATATAGGTAACTTCTACTTTGTCTCCTGGTCTTTTGGTGCTGATATATCCTGACAAATCAGCAAAAGTACTCACTTTTTGTTCATCAAGTTTTACGATAATATCGCCCTTGAGTAATCCGGCTTTTTCGGCACCAGATTTTTTACTTACTTTTTTGATATAAAATCCTTCGGTTTCTTTGATGCCCAATTCTTTGGAAGCACTGGAGTTCAATTCGCCTCCTTCAACACCCAAAATACCTCTTTGTACATTTCCAAATTCCATAATATCCTCGATTATTTTTCGGGTAATATTAGAAGGAATCGCAAAAGAATATCCTGTGTAACTTCCTGTTGGTGACGAAATCATGGTGTTGATTCCGATGAGTTCTCCTCTTGTATTTACTAAGGCGCCGCCACTATTTCCGGGGTTAACGGCGGCATCCGTTTGAAGAAAAGATTGGATACCTCCTGTGTCTAAATTTCTGGCTTTGGCCGAAACGATTCCTGCTGTTACGGTTGAGGTTAGATTGTATGGATTTCCAACCGCCAATACCCATTCACCAATTTTCACCGAATCAGAATTGGCAAAAGCAGAATAAGGCAACTTTTCTTCAGTCGTTATTTTTAATAGGGCAATATCCATTTTAGAATCGGTTCCTATCAGTTTCGCTGGATATGATTTTTTATTATTCAAAGTAATTTCAATTTCCGAGGCGTTTTTAACCACATGGTTATTGGTAACAATATACCCATCTTCAGAAATAATTACTCCGGAACCCGTTCCTACTTGCTCTTGTGATTGTTGTCCACCAAAGCCATAGAAGAATTCCATCAAAGGATTGTTGATGGTTTGTCGTGACACATTTTTTACGTGAACCACAGTATGAATGGTCTTGTCGGCAGCTTCAGTAAAGTCGACCGCCTCTGCGGATAATCCAACCGTCCTCCCATAGGAATTGGGAGCATCAGTTACAATGGAGTTTTTGTTAGTAGAAAAATAGCCATTGTTGTCAAATAACAATTTGTAGGCGCTAAGAGTAAGGACTCCGCTGAACAATGACACTAGGAATAGACTTGAAATTCGATTCATGATAGTATGATTTTTATGTTATTGAACGTAAAATTATATATTTTCATATTTCAAAAAAACAGTTTAACGTTCTTTAACAATGATTAACATTTCATTAATAGTTTGTACTTTTGCGTTACACAATTCAACTAAAATGCAACTAGAATTTTATAAATACCAAGGAACCGGAAACGATTTTGTGATGATTGACAATCGATTGGGAATTTTTTCAAAGGAAAATGTCCAACTTATTGCTCATTTGTGCGATAGACGTTTCGGAATAGGAGGAGATGGGCTTATTTTATTGGAAAACGATACCGACACTGATTTCAGAATGGTCTATTACAATTCTGATGGAAATCCAAGTTCTATGTGTGGTAATGGTGGACGTTGTTTGGTGGCTTTCGCCAAAAAACTAAACGTCATCAATAGCAGTTGTACTTTTATTGCTGCCGATGGCTTGCATTATGCCACAATAGCCGATAATGGATTGGTTTCTCTGCAAATGATTGATGTTTCCAATTTAAAAATTACTCCAGATTATGTGTTTCTTAATACGGGTTCCCCGCATCATGTGCAATTGGTAGAAGATTTGAAGCGCTATAATATAAAGGAAAACGGCGCGGCCATACGATACGGCCAATTATATGGAGCAGCAGGGAGTAATGTTAATTTTGTAAAACAAATCAACTCGGATACTTTTTCACTCCGAACTTATGAAAGAGGTGTGGAAGACGAAACGCTCTCCTGTGGGACTGGTGCAACCGCCGTTGCCATTGCAATGAATGCAATTGGGAAAACCAATGCTACTTCCATACATTTGAATGTAGAAGGGGGTAAATTAGAAGTTTCTTTTGATGAAAATAATGGACAGTTTACCAATGTTTTCCTGAAAGGACCTGCGGAGTTTGTGTTTAAAGGAGAAATAGATATAATTACGAATTAGAAAAATAGATATGAGTAATGAGATTCTAATTCCAGATGATATTATCAGCAGTAAAATTTACTTGATAAGAAACCAAAAAGTTATGTTAGATAAAGATTTATCGGAACTTTATGTCGTAGAAACTAAACAATTAAAGCGACAGGTTCGTAGGAATTTGGAAAGATTTCCTGAGGATTTTATGTTTGAGCTTAGTCAACAAGAATTTGATAACTTGAGGAGCCAATTTGGCACCTCAAGTTGGGGAGGTTCAAGATATATGCCTATGGCTTATACAGAACAAGGGGTTGCAATGTTGTCGAGTGTTCTTAACCAGTCCAACTGCTATAAAAGTCAATATACAAATTATACGTGTCTTTACTAAAATAAGAGAAATGCTTACTGACACATTGAGTCTGAAATTAGAAATTGAAGAAATCAAAAACAAACTTTCTAATCATACTCAAAATATTGAACTGGTTTTTAACTATCTTGATGAACTGATTATAAAAAAGAAAATACAGAACCAAGAAATAAAATAGGTTATAAAAACGATTAAAAGTCCAGCATAATTTCTGTTTAAAGGGCAAATTGAAATATAATTAAACATCTAAACCCCAGCTTCTAACTTCGGACTTCAAACTCAACTTTCAATGATAACTTTAAAAGGCGACAACATATACCTCCGAGCACTCGAGCCTAATGATTTGGAGTTTGTTTATGCTATGGAAAATGACCAAAGCATTTGGGAAGTAAGCAATACGCAAACTCCTTACAGTCGGTTTTTGGTGAAGCAATATCTTGAAAATGCCCATCAGGACATCTATGAATCCAAGCAGTTGAGATTGGCAATTTGTCAAGATGAAGATTTTCCCGCTTTGGGATTAATTGATTTGTTTGATTTTGATCCCAAGAATAATAGGGCAGGAGTGGGAATCGTCATTCAAGGGGACGAAAACAGAAATCAGAATATTGGTTCCGAAGCACTAGAACTGTTGATTCGGTATTCTTTTCGCCATCTTAATTTACATCAATTGTATGCAAATATTGGCGCTGAAAATAAGGCTAGTATAGCACTTTTTACTAAATTTGGCTTTCAAAATATTGGCACAAAAAAAGATTGGACATTGCTAAACGGAACCTATAAAGACGAGGTCATTTTCCAATTAATTAATACTAAATTTTAAAATTTCAATTTTGGACTTAAAAAAAATCATTACAATAGTTGCTGTTGCGTTTATTTCAGGATTACTGATTTACGGGGGCATAGTAGCCAATCAAATTTTTTCTAAAAACACTAAATTTTCAGAAAACGAACTCTTTCTTTATGTGCCAACGGGTGCTTCTTATGAAGATGTTAAGGAAATAATTGCACCTTTTGTAGAGAATATGAATCGTTTTGAAATGGTTGCAAGCAAAAGAAGTTATCCCGAAAATATAAAACCAGGACGGTTTTTATTCACCAAAGGAATGAATAGTTATCAGTTGGTTAAAGCTCTGAGAAGCAATATTCCTGTGAATTTAGCTTTCAACAATCAAGAACGTTTAGAGAATTTGGCAGGAAGGGTGGGTTCTCAAATTGAGGCGGATAGCCTGTCACTGCTGACTTCTTTCAAAGATTCTATTTTCTTAAAAGAAAATAGTTTTACTGATGAGAATGTCTTGGCGATGTTTATTCCGAATACGTATGAAATTTATTGGAATACTTCGGCTGTAAAATTCCGAGACAAAATGATAAAAGAATACCGTAATTTTTGGAATAAAGAACGTACAGAAAAAGCGGTAAGACAAGGATTATCACCAATTGAAGCGACAATTTTGGCTTCAATAGTACACAAGGAATCCGTTAAAAAAGACGAAAGGCCCAGAATAGCAGGGGTTTATTTGAATCGAATGATGCAAGGAATGCCGCTTCAGGCTGATCCCACTGTAATCTATGCCATGAAAAAGAAGTCAAATGATTTTGATCAAGTAATCAAGAGAGTTTTTTACAACGACTTAACCATGACCTCGCCTTATAATACGTATGTGAATATCGGGCTTCCCCCTGGGCCCATTGCGATGCCTGACATCACAGCGCTTGAAGCGGTGCTAAATCCAGAAAAAAACAATTTCATTTATTTTTGCGCTAGCGTAGAACATTTTGGGCACCATGAATTTGCTGCTACTTTAGCAGAACACAGTGTAAACGCCAAAAAATATTCTGATTGGATAAATGGTCAGGGAGTAAAAAGATAAAAATTAGATTTAAACTTCCTTATTTCGCTGTTAAAACAGACTTTTTTTGATTAAAATAGGTTAATTTATACTTCAATTTTTGCCTAAAATTGACGAAAATCTCTGTTTTTAAAACACTTTTTTTGACAAAATTAGATAAGAATTAGATTTCTGTAACCTACTATAAACACTAGGGTTCCGGAATTTTTTATAAAATCCGATTATTTCTTTTTGGAAAAGTTTAATAGCTTGATTTTCAGACTTGTGATTTTTGGTGTATATTTGCGCGCAGAAATTTCTTAACGGGACAGCGTTTTGAAGAAAAACAATTTATGATAAACAAATGGTCTTTTTATACCAGTTTGATAATAATTATCGCTTTTTTAAGCTCAGGTTTTAAACCTTTCGATTTAGATACCAACCAGTGGTTTCTCATAAATAAAACAGATGGAACCCACTACTTATTTCCATCTCAAAAACAAAAAGAATACACTAATTTGAGTGTTCCTTTTACAGCAAAGTATTTTATTGGTTACAAAGAAGCTATTGCCTTCAGAGAGTCTCAGTGTCAATACAAAAAAATTAATTCTCTAGGTTATTTGGGTAAATATCAATTTGGTATGGAAACCTTAAAAACCATTGGGATTAATAATAGTGCAGCATTTTTGAACAGTCCTAAAATGCAAGAAGAAGCTTTCGTTGCTTTGTTATCAAAAAACAAATGGGAGTTACAAGATGAAATCTTGAAATATGACGGAAGGATACTCAATGGAATCAAGATTACGGAGTCTGGAATATTGGCTGCCGCGCATCTCGGAGGTGTAGGTTCCGTGAAAAGATATTTTAGAAGCAATGGAAAGAGATATATGCGAGATGCTTTTGGCACGTCTGTAAAGACATATTTGAAAGACTTCGGCGGCTATGAAACTTCATTTATAGTTGCCGACAGTAACGCAAACGTTTATTAGTTTTTAAATTTCATTTAACAATAAAAAAGGCTGTCTAAAATTTTTAGACAGCCTTTATAATTAATTTAAAGCGTACTAAAGGCCTTTTACAATTTCGCCATTTGGACGAACTGTAATTTTACGTACTTCTTTGTTTTTTTTAATCTTAAGATTGTATTGCTTTTTAATTATATCGCCCTCTTCTTGGGTATAAAGGAATTTGTCATTAACGATTTTCCATCCAGGAAATTTTTTATAAACGGAATAAATTACTTGGCTTGGAAGTATTACGTTTTTATAATTTTCAACAACGCGAATTAGTTTTCCTTTTTCGTCATAAGTTGCTGCTAGAGTCCCTTTTTTTATTTGCATAACCAACAAATACTCGTCATAACCTTCATTGTCTTTTCCAAGGTCGTAGGCAATAAATTTTTCTTCAACCCTCTTGATGTTGCTATCTGGGTTTTTGTCCGGAATATAGACAGAAAAATCTGCCCCCGCTTTCTTAATTACGATTTCGGGTAAATTTATTACATCCATTTTCCCTTCCTCTTTCGGTGGTTTCTTTTGAGAATAAGAGGAGGTTAGAAAACCAAAAACCAATAAAAAAATAATAAATGATTTCATAATATTTAGTTTTTTAAATTAATAATACTGCTCGATGAATTTAATGTTTAATATACTTTTAAATCTTACATTTTATGTAATGTATTGAATTTCAATATTTTATATTTAAAATAGTCGTTTAGACTTCATATAAAGTTAGGGTTTTTAATTTGTGATATCAGTTAAAGTATCCTTTAATTTATGTTAAAATAATCATTCGTTATAGGACGTTTTAAAACGAATTGCAAACCAAATTATATATCTAAAAGCGATGATGTAAGACTTCTTTAGAAATAAAGATACTTTAGCAGAAGGTTTTTTTTGTATTGGTTTATAGCCAATTAATATAGAATTTACTGTGCTACATTTTATGGATGATGAAAATGGTAGGTCGATTGTGTAATTCAACTTTCATTTTTTTCCATTCAAATGCTCGCATTGTTTTTATGTATTCCGTTGGCAGTGTAATATCAGTGGCAATGCAAAGATAAGTTGATGGGTGTAGTGCCTGTAAAATATCTTCGAGCATTTTGTTGTTTCTAAAAGGCGTTTCGATAAAAATCTGGGATTGGTTTTTGTCTTGTGATATTTTCTCCAAATTTTTTAGGGCTGTTTTCTTTTCGGTTTTATCGATAGGGAGGTATCCATTAAAAGTAAAACTCTGCCCATTCATGCCAGAGGCCATAATTGCCAAAAGAATAGATGATGGACCCACTAAAGGCACCACTTGAATCCCCTTTTCATGAGCTAATTTTACGATGACAGCACCAGGATCTGCAACTCCAGGACAACCCGCTTCGCTCATCAGTCCTATGTTTTTTCCTTCCAAGCAAGGTTGAATCATTTTATTGTGTTCAGAAACTTCGGTGTGTTTGTTTAAAGTGCTTAGCCTTAGTGAGGCTTGAACTTTTTCAGGATGTATGCTTTTGATGAATTTCCTTGCTGTTTTTTCATTTTCCACTATATAATCATCAATGAAGTCAATGGTCCTTTTTACGGTTTGTGGTAATACGTCTTCAGGATTATTCTCGCCTAGGGTTGTTGGAATTAGGTATAGTTTTCCGAATAGAGAAGCTGGTTTCATAAGTGTCATTTTTAGTGCTTAGGTCGATGAAGAATCCAGGTCGATGTTATTTTTATTGAAAGTAATTGCTTAAGTATGCTTTTCAATAAGTTTTTTTGCAATTAAATCACAAGCTTCATTTAGCATTTGATACACGGAATCAAATCCGTTTTGTAATCCGTAATAAGGATCCGGCACATCAACATTTTCATTTGGAAATAATTCATTTAAAATGAGTTGTACTTTTTTCCTATGCTCTTGGTTTTTGGAAAGTTCAATGACATCATTATAATTGGTTTTATCCA
Source organism: Flavobacterium psychrophilum (assembly GCA_945872245.1). Taxonomy (GTDB): domain Bacteria; phylum Bacteroidota; class Bacteroidia; order Flavobacteriales; family Flavobacteriaceae; genus Flavobacterium; species Flavobacterium psychrophilum_T. The sequence continues at coordinate 19,204 of CAMBZB010000025.1, read as the reverse complement.
TAACATAGATATAATCAAAAAAGTCAAAATCATTTGTGGAGATTTGTCTACATTTTTGATTTGAGATAAGAATTCCGTTTTTTTTGGCGGTAATGATGGATCGCTCGTCGGGAGCATTGCCAATGTGCCATGAACCTGTTCCTGCAGAATCCACTTTAAATTTATTTTTGGGAAGTTTTGAAGCTAATATTCCTTCGGCTAAGGGTGACCGACAAATATTACCTAAACAAACCATCAAAATTTTTATGGACATAATGCACTTATAGCGTTAATTTTTTATGGATGTCTTCGACAAACTTTTTGAATTGTTTGTCGGTGGCAACCAAATTGTCAACGGTTTTGCAGGCATGTAATACAGTAGCGTGATCACGATCACCAATTTGAGAACCGATGTTTGCTAAAGAAGCTTTGGTGAATTTTTTAGCAAAAAACATGGCCAATTGTCTGGCTTGTACTATGTGTCTTTTTCTAGTTTTTGATTGTAGTGTTTCCAAATCTAACTGGAAATAATCCGAAACTATTTTTTGGATGTAATCGATCGAAATTTCTCGTTTTACATTTTTAACGAATTTCTCAACAACATTTTTAGCGAGTTCCAATGTCACTTCTTTTTTATTGAAAGAAGATTGTGCAATCAGTGAAATAATGGCACCTTCCAGTTCTCGAACATTTGATTTTATGTTTCGAGCCACATATTCTATAATTTCTTCAGGAATCTCTACACCATCACGATATAATATATTTTTCAGGATAGAAATTCTAGTTTCATAATCGGGTTGATGCAATTCTGCGGACAATCCCCATTTGAAACGGGACAATAATCGCTGTTCGATATCTTGCATATCAACCGGTGCCTTGTCCGAAGTCAAAATAACCTGTTTGCCATTTTGATGCAAATAATTAAATATATGGAAGAAAACATCTTGTGTGCCTGTCTTTCCTGAAAGGAATTGAACGTCGTCAATGATTAAAACATCTATTAATTGGTAAAAATGGATGAAATCATTCCGATTGTTTTTCTTTACTGAATCAATATATTGTTGGGTGAAAATTTCAGCAGAAATGTATAAAACAGTTTTTTCCGGATATTTGTCTTTTATTTCAACTCCAATAGCATGTGCCAAATGCGTTTTACCTAGACCAACTCCTCCAAAAATCAACAGCGGGTTAAATGAAGTCCCCCCTGGTTTATTGGCAACTGCCATGCCTGCAGAGCGGGCTAATCTGTTAGAATCTCCTTCTAAGAAATTATCAAAACTATAGTTAGCGTTTAGTTGCGATTCAATTTTTAAATTTCGAATACCAGGAATAACAAATGGATTCCTCAATTCAGGATTCAAATTTTTAAAAGGAGCATCAACATCTTGCGGTTTCATGGGAACACGATTCGCGCTTGGTAATTGTTCTGTGAAGGGTTGTTTATTTCCATAAGTGTTCTCCATTTTAATTTTATAGAGTAACTTAGCATTTTTTCCGAGTTCTTTGGTTAATGCAACTTTTAATAATTTAACATAGTGTTCCTCTAACCATTCATAGAAAAATTTACTAGGAACCTGAATGTACAATGCGTTATCAGTAAGTTCAACGGATTTTATAGGTTCAAACCAAGTTTTGTAGGCTTGATCTTGGATGTTGTCTTTGATAAAAGACAAACAGTTTTCCCATACTGATTGAGCAGTCTTGTTCATGAATTAGGTTAAATTATTTTGGTTTTTAATGGTGATTTTATAAAAAAAAGAAGTGAAATTAATCTTGTTTTTATCGGACAACAAATATGTGAACAAATTTCTCTAAAAAAAAATATTTCACATACAATTTTAAAAAAAATTTGTCGTATGACCCTTTTTTAAATTTAATTTTTAATAAATGATTTAATGGAATATCATCAAATTCAAATACGTGTTCGCTATTCTGAAACGGATCAAATGAGGGTAGTTTATCATGGTAATTATGCCCAGTATTTTGAATCTGGCAGGGTTGAATGGCTCAGAAATAAAGGGATTTCCTATAAATGGATGGAGGAAAACGGAATTATGCTTCCGGTGGTTTCATTGTCTATAAATTATAAAAAACCTGCTCGGTACGACGAACTGTTAACTTTGAAAACAATATTAAAAAAACAGACATCGGTCAAGATTGAATTTGACTATGAATTGTTTAATGAGGAGGGGGAGTTATTAACAACGGGTAATTCTATCTTGGTATTTGTAGACATGAAAACAGGACGACCAATAGCCCCTCCAACTTATCTGTTTGAACTTTTGAATAGAATTGAAAAATGACAACCGTTCTTTATGAAATGATTATAAATTTCTATTTATTTTGAGATTATAACAGAACGGGTTTACTTCAATTTCAAACATAGAATTGAAAATATCGAATATTGTTTCTGCTTTTTTTTTGCGGGTAACAATTTCAATTTCGCAACTCATTTCCATTTTCTGACTTACAATCGCTATGTTTTTTTCCTTGATCACGCGCATGACCTTGTTGATATTCTTATAGTCGAATGAAAGTAGGTAATGGAGGTCAATCGTTTTTTCTATTATTTCACAAGATTCGAGTGTTAATTGAGCGGCAGTTTTATAAGCTGTAATCAATCCTCCAACCCCTAATTTTATTCCACCAAAAATTCGAACCACAACAATTAGAACATTGGTAAGGCCAAAAGATTGTATTTGGCCATAAATGGGCATTCCCGCTGTATTGCCCGGCTCACCATCATCACTTGTTCTATGTGTCAGTATTTCAGTGCCAATTTGGTACGCGTAACAATAGTGTACTGCATTTGGATATTCTTTCCTTAAATTTTCAAGGATGGGTTTTGTTTCGCTTTCCGATAATATTGGGAAGGCATAGCCAAAGAATTTACTGTTTTTTTCTTTAAATAGAATTGCTGACGAGGGGGAGGCAATGGTTTTGTAGGTGTCTTTAGAGTCCAAAAATGTAATGTTGCTTTAAAGTATTTTCTTTTCGAATAAATTCACTACATCTTCCTGTCCAACTTGTAAATTCCATATATTAAATCCAAGTGAAAGTGCCGCGTCGGTGTTTTCTTTTTTGTCGTCTACAAATAAAGTGTGTTTTGCTACTATATTATGTTTGTTGACAAGATAGTTGAAAATCTCGGCCTCAGGTTTTCTTAATCCAATTTCGAATGAAAAATAAACTTTTTCAAAACATTGGTAAAAATCACTGTAAAAAGAAACTCCATTTTTTTGCTCGAAAGTGTCAATGTGAATGGAGTCGGTATTACTCAATAGAAATAATCGATATTTTTTCGAAAGCTTTTGTAGAAATTCCAAACGATATAATGGAAAATCTAAAAGAATGGCGTTCCAAGCTTTCGAAATTTCGTTTGTAGAAGCGCTTGGAATTTGTTTTTGAATACCATTTAGAAAATTTTCTTTGGAAATAAGTCCTTTTTCAAACTGCGTATTCAATTGATTCAGGTCTTCATTCCATTTTTTCAGACCCAACTTTTCTAGGCCGTCAATGGTTGCCTGTTTATCCAAGTTGATAAAAATATCTCCAAAATCAAAAATAATGGTATTAATCATGGTTGCTTAATATTATCAGTTCATCATTTTCAATAGTATGTTTTTCAATGTTTTTCATAACTACTATTGGCGCTTTTGTTCCATTTTCTAGGGATTCATTCCCGACAAAAATTCGGGCTTCATCCCAAAGGTTTTCGTCAATAAAAGTTTGTAATGTTTGTCGACCTCCTTCAATAATTAGGGATTGGATTTTATGTTTATAGAGCACTTCTATTATTTGTCGCGCTATATTTTCGTCAAAATCAATCCTTTCAAAGATAGTGTTTTCTGAATTAATTGTAGTAATCGATTGGTGTAAAATAATTGTTTTTATCTGATTGTCAAATACATGACTGTCATTTTGAATGCGATTATTCTTGTCTAAAACAATTCTGATGGGATTGTTTCCTGACCAATCTCTTACGTCTAGCCTTGGATTGTCATCGATGACGGTATTGGTTCCTACCAAAATTGCTTGCTCTTCGCTTCGCCATTTGTGTGCTAACTGTCGTGAAAATTCATTGGTGATCCAGAAGGGTTTTTGTTCGTTGCGAATAATTTTAGAAGGGGCAATAAATCCATCCTGACTCTCGGCCCACTTCAAAATGATATAAGGCCTTTTCTTTTCGTGAAAAGTAAAAAAGCGTTTGTTTAATTTTTTACATTCTTTTTCAAGAATGCCAACTGTTACGGCTGCTCCGGCATCGATTAATTTTTTAATGCCATTTCCAGCCACTTTTATGTTGGGGTCAACAGTTCCAATAACAATATTTGGAATTCCATTTTTGATAATCAAATCACAACAAGGTGGCGTTTTTCCAAAATGACTACAAGGCTCTAAGCTCACATAAATAGTGGCTTTTTTTAACAAAGTTTTATCTTTGACGGAATTCACGGCATTGACTTCGGCGTGCGGTTCACCGGATTTTTTATGCCAGCCTTCGCCAATGATTTTACCGTCATATACAATTACACTTCCTACCAAAGGGTTGGGATAGGTTGTTCCCAAACCATTTTTTGCCAATTCGATGCAGCGGCTTATGTATTTTTCATGTAGTTTCACGACTACAAAAGTAATGATTTTTGTGTTTGGGATTTAGTTTTGAAACTTTGGATTTTTACGCTAAACAATATCTATTTTTGCACTATAAAATTGAATTTTAATCAAATCATAGCAATGAAAATTAAAGAGTACAGAACTCAATTTATTCAAGCACTTTCCCAAATTTACGATATTGGAGAAGTGGAGAGTTTTTTCTATTTGATTTTGGAAGAGAAACGTGAATTGAAAAGAATTGATTTGGCTTTAAATCCTGATTTGACTTTTTCTGCAGAAGAAATCCAGATTTGGAATTCGATTTTGGAGCAATTGCAACATGAAGTCCCAATTCAGTATCTGTTGGGAAAAACCAGTTTTTACGGTCTGAATTTTGAGGTGAATTCGGCTGTTTTGATTCCAAGACCAGAAACCGAAGAATTGGTGGAATGGATCATTACGACCCAAGACCCAAGACCCAAGGCCCAAAACCTAAAAATCCTAGATATCGGAACGGGAAGTGGTTGTATCGCGATTGCTTTGGCCAAAAACATTCCAAATACAGAAGTTTTTGCTATTGATGTTTCTGAAAAGGCTTTGGTCACAGCTCAAAAAAACGCAAATAGCAATGAGGTTAACATTACTTTTATGAAAAAAAATATTCTGGAAACAGAAGATTTAGAACAGCAATTCGACATTATTGTTTCCAATCCGCCCTACGTTCGGGAGTTGGAGAAAAAGGAAATCAAGAAAAATGTTTTGGATAACGAACCGCATTTGGCTTTGTTTGTTGAAGATAATGACGCCCTGCTTTTTTATAGAAAAATAACTGAATTAGCTCAAAAAAATCTTCGTAATGATGGAAAATTATTCTTCGAAATCAATCAATATTTAGGGAAAGAAATGGTTGATTTACTTGAAAAGTTGAATTTCATAAACATTGAATTGCGGAAAGATATTTACGGTAACGACCGGATGATTATGGCGGAATACAGGTAGCGGATTTCAGATGGCAGATTTCAGATGACAGAAGATAAAAGCTGACACATTTAAATTCAACTAAATTTATCAGTATTATTAATCATGTAATTCAATAATTTCCCTACTTCTATACTTTTTGATGTCAAACTATCAAAAGTTTCTTGATTTATATAGTCACATGCCAGTGTATATTATAGCCAAGACTGGGTTTCAGAGTTTTCGGCATCGCTATCTGTAAGCTTGGAAATAAAATGATTAACATATCTTCTTTTTCGCGTAGCTTCGGCAATATTTACCGAAACACTTCTTGAAGAACGCCTAATCTGATTAGTTGATGAAATTTTTTCCTCGATTGGGAAGGCCTTTGAAATATGAAAAATAGACATTCCCAATTCAGATGATTTTTTATAAGCCAATAGGTCTTGAAATCTCATCGTTGTTAAATTATTTAGTGATTCTGTAATCTAAGTTCTACTTTTTGCCATCTGCAACCTGCCATCTGAATTCTATTCGTATCGAAGCGCTTCAATGGGGTCAAGCAATGCCGCTTTTATGGCAGGATACAATCCCGAAAAAATAGCCACGGCAAAACTGGTAGTGAAGGCCGCCAATATTGCCCCCCAGGGAATTACAAAGACAAAATTTATAGCTGTTGCAATAGTATAACCTATCCCAATCCCAAAAATAATTCCGATAATGCCTCCCATTTGCCCAATGAGCAATGTTTCTATAAAAAATTGGAAGGCAATAGTGCTTTTTTTTGCGCCTAGTGCTTTTCTAACCCCAATTTCACGGGTTCGTTCCGTAACCGAAACAATCATGATGTTCATCAAAGCAATAGACGATCCAAGGACCGTGATAATGCCAATAATCCAGGAGGCTATACCAAGATATTGGGTGATTCCAAGTATTTTGTTGATTAAATCATCGCTTCGAACGACGGCAAAATTATTGTCTTTTATTGGGCTCAATTTGCGAACTCTTCGCATCGTACTATTGGCATCATCAATGGCTTGATTTAGCATTTCTTTTTGGGCAACCATTATGCTCATCGTGTAATTTATATTAGGGGCCGTAAACAAGGAACGAGCCACTTGAATAGGAATTAACACCCTTAAATCCTGATTGTTTCTAAAGGTGGAGCCTTTCTCTATTAGTACTCCAATAACTTTAAATTTGGCTCCACGAATCGAAATTATTTTGTCTATTGGGTTTACATTTTTTAGTAATCCCTTTTCAAAATCCGAACCCACAATGCAATTATAGGTGTTGTTTTGGATGTCAAAAGAAGTAAAATTTCTTCCTGAACTGGTTTCTAAACCAGAGTTGGCCATAAAATATTCGTCAACTCCAACTACGGTGTTTTCCGGGTCGGTTTTAGTGGATTCATATTTAATTTCAGCAATGGAAGTAGCCAAAAAAGAAATAGAGGTTGTCGTAAGTGGGTATTTATATTTATTTTTGAAAGCAACCGCTTCGGGATAGGAAATGACGGGGTTTATAATTTCTCTTACCTGTACGCCATGCCTTCGAAGGGTGTTTTCGTACTGATTGATATTGAATGTATTGGCTCCCATAGATGCAAAATCGGAAGATATAGTGTTTTCCAATGCCGAAACAACCGTCAGAATACCGACCAAAGCGGTGATTCCGATGGCGATAATCAACACGGTAAGAATAGTGCGCAACAATTGTGTTCGGATAGAACCTATCGCAATTCTGACGTTTTCTCGAAATAGTTTTAACATAGTGGCTATTTGACACGAAATTACAATTTTTGTTACAAGTTTGTTTTAGAAGATGGTATATTTATTTTAAAAACAAGATATTTGCAAGAGGAAATTTAAGATTTAAGATTTTAGATTTTCTGAATGAAACAAGATTTTGGATTCGCTAATCTGAAATCTAAAATCTGCAATCTAAAATAAAAATGGCTCAAAAACCAAGTATTCCAAAAGGGACAAGAGATTTTTCACCGGCTGAGGTGGCAAAACGCAACTATATTATATCGATTATAAAAAGCAATTTCGAGAAGTTTGGTTTCCAACCAATTGAAACCCCTTCGTTCGAAAACTCCGAGACCTTGATGGGGAAATACGGGGAAGAAGGCGACCGATTGATTTTTAAGATATTGAATTCTGGGGATTATTTGGCTAAAGCCGATGCTGTATTATTGGAAAATAAAGAAAGTAATAAATTGACTTCAAGTATCTCCGAAAAAGCTTTGCGCTACGATTTGACCGTTCCTTTTGCGCGTTATGTAGTGCAACACCAGAGCGAGATTGAGTTTCCTTTTAAACGATATCAAGTCCAACCGGTTTGGCGCGCCGATCGTCCGCAAAAAGGGCGTTTCAGGGAGTTTTTTCAATGTGATGCTGATGTGGTGGGTTCGAAATCCTTATGGCAAGAAGTAGAATTGGTGCAATTGTACGATTCGGTTTTTACGGAATTGGGTTTGGAAGGCGTGACCATTAAAATTAATAATCGTAAAATACTTTCAGGAATTGCTGAAGTGATTGGAGCAAAAGACAAATTAATCGATTTTACGGTAGCCTTGGACAAACTCGACAAAATAGGCGAGGAGGGTGTAAAAAAGGAAATGGTGGAAAAAGGAATTAGGGAATCCGCGATAGAAAAAGTAAAACCCTTATTTCATTTCACAGGGACTATTATAGAAAAAACAAATAAACTTTCTGCTTTATTAGTCACTTCCGAGGAAGGGATGAAAGGGGTGGAAGAACTACGATTTATCTGTGACAATTTATTGAAACTGGGTTTAAATAAGTCGGTTTTGGATTTAGATGTCACTCTTGCTCGTGGATTGAATTATTATACAGGCGCTATTTTTGAAGTGGCTCCGCCAAAACAAGTTGCTATGGGTTCTATTGGCGGCGGCGGCAGATATGATGATTTAACGGGGATTTTTGGGTTAAAAGACATGAGTGGTGTTGGGATTTCCTTTGGTTTAGACCGGATTTATTTGGTTATCGAAGAGTTGAATTTATTTCCGGAAACCGTGACTTCGACGTCAAAAGCCTTGTTTGTTAATTATGGCGAAAAGGAAGCGTTTTATGCGATGAAAGCCATCACAAAACTACGTGGTTTTGGAATAAAAGTGGAATTATATCCTGACAATGTGAAAGTGGGAAAACAGCTTCAACATGCTGATAAACGCGGAATTCTCTATGCTGTTATCGTTGGCGAAACCGAAATGAACGAAGGGAAATTTGCGTTGAAAAACTTATTTACCGGAGAACAGGCTTTGCTTGATTTTGAAGGATTGAAAGCGGCATTATTATAAGGACAGTTTTTACGGAATGATAATTTTTTTGCTGAAATCGCCATTTTGGGTAGTGATTTTGGTAATGTAAATTCCAGAACTTATATTAAGTAATGGAATTTCAATTTTGTTTTGATCTTGTTTAGTTATTTGCCAATTTGTTATAAACTGTCCTTGGATATTAAATAAGGAAACATCAGTAACCATTGAATCAGTTGCGGTGTTTTTAATTTCTAAAATATTATTCGTTTGTGAATATTTTGCTTGTATTTTATCATTAGAAACATTCTCATTTTCTGCATTTTCTTTTGGATGGTTTTTATCTTTAAAACATAGTAAAAAACGATTGTCAAATTGTCCTACTGGAAGTACAATTTCAAAGGACTGGTCTTTTATGTTATGGTAAATTTTACTTTCTCTATCATAAATATAAACTTTCTGATTTTTATCAAAGTTTTCTAATTCATCTACTGTAAAAGTTACTTTTCCTGCTATATTGGTTTTTACACCAAGTGGAAATGAATCCTCTTTTTTGAAATAACCTACACCTTGTATGGCTAATTGAGTTTCTCCGCATAGAAAATACATGTCATTTGCATAATCATCCATATTCAATCCGTCGTATCCATAATCTAATTCTTTACTGGCATATTCATTCATAAATCCTAATAATAATTGACGGTGGTAATTGGCATTGGAATTGTATCCGAGACGAATTTTCATAAAATGATCTGCTTTTATTGGGTCATTATTATTGTTAGAAATAAAACTTCCGCTTTTTGGTTTTTTAGCATTACTAGTTGTTTTGTACATAACATTAGAAACACCACTTTCATCTTCTTTATGAAAACCTCTTTGTCCATTGTTAAAAACAATAGTTCCACCTCCGTCTGCTTTTCCTGAAACAAAAAAGCCTTGACCCACAGGAATGAATTGGTTTGGCGCTCCTTTTGATGGTGTGCCCAAATGGCTTATATAATCAACACCTGCTGATGTTGGTGGAATTCCGCCGGTTAAATTTCTTTCGGCATAACCCCCTTGATAGTCGCGTAAAATATGGGTGTCATTAGTAGCGTAATGTTCCCAGAAATACAAAGTACCATCAATAGAATTTGCATTGTCTAGAATAAAGGCGTTCGCATCTAATGCTGAAGGATATGGATTTCCAGTCAGTAATAGTTGATCTGCAGCGACGGTATTGGTTGTGATTAACCCATTATTGGGTTTGCCTACAAAGGTTAGGTTTTGAGTTCCAGAAGTTGCTCCACTTCCTTTCATTGTAAATCCTTGACCCACTCTTAATGCACTTGTTTCTATCAATTGAGACCAATTGGCGTAAGCATTTACATAATTATCAAATTTGAATAACCAATATCTCGCGATGCTTATTGGTGATGTTGGAGCGCCATTATAACCGCTAATCCAATTTATGTTTTGTGGAGTTGAGGTTGTTCCATCTTTTAACATGGCGCCAATAGTATAATTGGTATTATTTGCAATTGTGTTGATAGGACTAGTTGGAGAAGACCAATAGTTATAGTTGTATAAATTGGATTGTCCTTGTTGGTCTCTTTCTATAGAACCAGCACTTGTAACATCTAAATCGCTCTCTAATGTTTGAACCAATTGCGATTTTCCAATTAAATCTATTTTACCATCTAATTTAAGATAACTAGAAATTTCAATTTTAGAATCATTTGCAGCACTTAGAGTATTACTATTTACTACTAATCCCAATACAATCTTGTTGCTATTAGAAGTGATATTATGTGATGTTTTAACGATATTCCAATCTATTTTTGTGGAACTATCTATTCCAACACTGTACGGGGTATCCCAAACATCATAATACGTCCAGGTATTATCTGTTTCCCATGTGCCATTATTCCTGGAAGTATATGGTAGAGGAGCTGTTTCTGGTTGTGGAGTATAAATATTTTTAATTTTACCATTTGTTACAGAAGTTGATTTGTCTAACAAATATCCGTTATTAATATCGGTTGCTCCATTCATTTGGTAATAACCTGCTAAATTTTCCCAAGTTAATCCGTTAATATTTTTAGGCACAATTCCACCTTTAACAATTCCACCATTATTTTCAATTTGCTGGTTCATCATCTGGCGAATTTGATTCACAGATATTTCTGTATTCCAAATCCGTAGTTCATCAATCCATCCACTAAAATGGTTAAAAGGTGTTGTGTTGTTTTGATCCATTGCTCCTACAATACAATTTTCATTATTTAGGGTTGGATTCGAGCCTGATATGGGTCCTTTTACTATAACACCATCTACATATAAATTGTAATTTGAATCAGAAAATGTAACTGCAATATGGTACCATCTATTACTATTAATTGGGTAAATTGAAGTTATAGAATGTCCATTGTTCCAATGAAATGAGATAAAATTATTAACTAATCTTAAGTCATAGCCATCTGTTGAGTTTGTGCTAAAACGTTTTGAAATGATAGTTTGAATATTGCTATTAGTACTATTTGATTTTATCCAAACTTCTATACTAAAAGCACCACTATTTAGATTGAATTTATTTTTAAAGTTAATGTGGTCGTCATTTCCGTCAAAATTGATAACATTACAATTCTCAAAGGTAATTATAACATCGTCTGTGGTGGCGCAACTTGTAGTCCATCTCAAAGTATAAGCGCCAAGATTAGGACTTGAAAATCCTGAAATTGGACTTGTGTTATTTGAAAAAATTTCACCACCCCCTGCAGGTCCACTAACAATAGACCATATTCCTGTTTTCTCTGTTGCTGCTCCTAATGTAACAGTGTCTCCTCCACAAGAAACCATTTGATCTGGACCTGCCATAATTGACAAGCAGGAGCTAGCATCTATAGCAACTTTAATAGAGCCTTCAATTGGCAAATGACAAGCGGTTGCATCATAACCTTGAAAAAAATATTTCGTAATTGAAGTTCCAGATATAGCACCTGTACCTGTTATTGTACCTGTTTCTAAAGAAACTTCTGGATTACATCCTGCACTCAAAATGATACTACAATCTGTTGTAACATCTATTGTAAAGCTGATATTGGCATATATATATTCCGGATGGTTAGCTGTTATGGGTAATGTACCTAAATTCCAAATAATTTTATTAGTCACTGAATCAAAATAGGGGATATTAGTTGTTGTAAAACCATTGTAGGTGTTATATATAATTGTTCCCATATGGAAAATTGCGGTTGCTGGAATAGGGATTGCAATTATGGTGTTATTAGTAGCTTCAGTACCTTCATTAGTGATATTTAAGGAATAATTGATTGTTTGTCCAGGTAATGCATTTAATATGGGAGGATTTGTAACATTATTAATTGAATTTACAATTATTAATACTTTTGGTTCCGGAATGTATGCATCTACTGACATTGCAAAACCAAATATGGTAAAAACGTCTGAACTAGAACCAAATCTAAAGGTAGTCGAAGTTTGATTATTGGCTATGACAGAATTTAATGCATTTGGAATTGTAAACATACTAAAGTCAACACCTGTATTGTTGACTAAATTGGGATTACTATTACCCGGGGCTGGAGTTGGGAATATGGAAGAATTAAAAAAGTTTGTTGTAGTATTCCCTGCATGATTTAACACCAAATAATTTGCGGGATATACAGAAGGGTCTGCATTTAGTTTTTGTACTGCTAAATAATCTCCTGTTAAAGCTACATCTCCTTCTGCTGCCATTACGCCAAGTTTCATATTTACTTGTCCTGTTCCAACTGTAGTAAATCCTGAGATGTCAATATTTCCATATTCACCACCACCCGCAAGTTGTCCGTTTACATAAGCATAACCATCAAAAAGAGTTACTGCACGACTTTTCATTACAGGATTTTCATATATAACCACAATAGCCCAGCCTCCAGATAAACCTGGATTAGAATTTAATCCTTCTTTCAAGGCTATATCTGCAACAGTATAGGCACCGGCACCATGTGCTTTTACATAATCTGTGATTTCCTGATAGCCAATAAATATGCCGCTGTTGGATGCTCCTGGAAACCTGATTTCAGTATTTCCCGTAATCGTTGTATAAGTTGAAGCTCCAGGTCCTTTTAAAGAAACTACTTTTTTGTCGTAATTTTTTGAAGGGAAGGAAATATTAGCTTGGCTACTAGATTGGTATTGAAGTTCAGTTCTGTTTTTTGACGTGTCTCTTGTAAAACTATTAATAGTAAAGGTTGCGCCGAAAGCAATATTCGAAGTGTATGTAAATGTTGCTGTCCCGGAAGAGTATGTAACATTAATAGCTGGTTGTGCAACATTATCTAATTTAAGCGTCACTGTAGCGGTACCACTCGCGGCAGTATTGGTAAAACTAAAAGCATAAGTGTGACCATTACCTGAGAAAGTATAAATAGGGAAATAACTATTTGGACCAGAACCTCCTCGCGATACGGTCATTGTGTAATTAGTATAGGGAAGGGGAGTGTTATGTGAAGCGGTTGTATTGTTAATGGAAAAGGTCTCATTTGTATCATCTGATTTCCCTGTCCAATAAAGTCCTGCAAAAATAACGGTGGAACAATTTTGGTTGGCGCTATTCTCACCTGAATTCGAAAGCTCAAGGGTAGCCTTTGAGGAATTCAACGTGTTCGAATCGCCATCGATGTCAATGTATTTCATCGTGTTGCTCTCATTATCAGTAGTTGTACCGTAGTTAAGAAGAGTTAAGTTAGTGTTGCCTAATAATGTAAAATCTCCTTTGACATTATATATTTTTTTGGCTGGTGTGGCTGCCGAAGTCCTTTGTAAAAAAGGAACCTGTGGCGATGTTAGTGTTTGAGAATTTATTAGAATTGGAGAAATTAAAAATAAAATTAAATAAACGAAGTACAATACATTATACCCTGCTTTGAAAAGGTATTTTGTTTTTCTAAGGTTGATAATTGGTTTCATTTCTTTTGGAATAAAAGCGATGAGAGGTAATTTATTAATTGTTTAAGTTTTGAAAGGATTAATGGATTGAACCTTGTACGAGAAGTTTTTTTTTCATTAATATAAGTCTAAAACTTTGGTATAAAGGTAGTTATAGATTTAAGTATTTGCTATTAAATGCATATTTAATCGATGAAATACACGAATAAATCATTTTTATAGGAATAAACATTTATTTTTTAAACAACATTTTTAAGTGTTAAAAAAATTTGTGTTATAATTCTGAATATGAATCTGTTAAAAGAATAATTTATACCATTTAGATATGTATAATAGTCTAATTTGTATAAAAAAATAGCCTAAAATATTTTTAGGCTATTATATAAATCTAAATAGTATTAGAAAAAAACTTATTTTTTCTGTACTCACTCCAACCCCATTAAAAGTAGAGGGGTTAAAATGGTATTTTTAATTTTTGTAAAGTGTAAATTTTTATAGCAGCCTTTATTTTGGAAGTAAACCAAAATAAAAGCTGCTATAGAAGTGAATAGGTAATGAAAAGTATCTCTTTAAGTTAATTTTTCGTAATACTTTTAGTTTAGTTGATGATGATTTTTTTGCTTATTGTACCATTAGAAGTTTTAATTTTGGCTATATAAATTCCAGCGTCAACACTTTTAATGGGGATTTGAATATTTTGTTGCTCTTGATTTTCAATTTTCCATGTGGCCACAGACTGACCAAGAATATTGAATAAAGTGACTTTTTCAACAGTTAACTCCAATAAATTATTATTAATTACAAGCAAGTTTCCATTTTGAATATGTTTGATTTGTATATCATTATTAATCGTATTGTTGTCAACTTTTAATGTTTTGTCCGTAAATCGCAAAGAGAACCTAGTGTTATTTACACCAATAGGCATATCTACTTCATATGTATCATTTCGAATGTCATGATAGGTATCGAAAACCTTGTCATATATAAAAATTGGTTGCTCTGTATTAAAGTTTTCCAGGGCATCTATCATAAATGATACTTTTCCTTCGGCATCCGTTTTTACGCCAATAGGGAAGGAGTCATTCGCATCAAAGTAGCCCACTCCTTGAATTACTAATTGGTCATTTTCATTTAAAAAATACATATCATTAGGTACATCATCAAAATTTAAGGCATCGTAGCCATAATCTACTCCGTATGTGGCGTTCTCATTCATAAATCCCAATAACACTTGTCTGTGATACAAATTTTTAGAATTGAATCCCAAACGAATTTTCATGAAATTATCTGTTGCATTTTTTTCATCACCATTGTTAATTATGTAAGGGCTTTGAGCTTTTTTAGCGTTAGCACTAGTCTTAAACATTGAATTTGAAATCCCAATTTCATATTCTTTATGAAACCCTCTTTGATTATTATTAAAGGTAATTGTGCCTCCAGACCCAATTTTTCCATTCACAAAAAAACCTTGTCCCACAGGTATATATTGCTCAGGTGTTTTTGAGCTAGTACCTCGACCACTTATTAAAGCTGGAGCAACTGGAGCAACTCCCCCCGTTAAGTTTCTTGCGGCATAACCGCCCTCATAATCGCTCAATACATGTGTGTTATTAGTTGAATAATGGTCCCAAAAATATAAGGTGCCGTCTATGGTACTAGAATTGTCCTTTATAAATGTTGTAATATTTAATGCAGATGGATAAGGATTTCCTGTTAACAGTAATTGATCGGAGCCTACAGTATTTGTCGAAATTGTCCCATTATTTGGTTTGCCTTTAAAGGTGTAATTTTGATTTGTTGTAGTGGCTCCGGGACCTTTAAATATGAAACCTTGGCCAACACGCATGAGGTCATTTTCACTGATTTGAACCCAATTGGCATATTCATTTGCATAATTGTCAAATTTATTAAGCCAGTACCTAGCTATACTTATGGGAGATGTTGGCGATCCATTGTATCCACTTACCCAGTTAATATTTTGTGGAGTTGTTGTGGTTCCATCTTTAAGCACCTCGCTTAAAGAATAATTGGTGTTATTACTTATTCCATTTATGGGGCTAACTGGAGAACTCCAATAATTATAATTGTATAGACTTGATTGTCCTTGTTGGTCTCTTTCGATGAAGCCTGAACTGGTAACATCCAAGTCACTTTCTGTTGTTTGTAGCAATTGTGATTTTCCAACCAAGTCTATTTTTCCGTCTAATTTTAGATACCAATCATTTTGAATTTTGTTGTCATTATTCATTATGATATTTATTCCTGAATCGACAAACATACCTAAATCAGTTGAATTTAAAGTCTCGGTAATGTCATGTTTCACGTTTACTATTGAATAGTCATTTTCTATTAGGTCTAATCCTCTAATATCTTTTATAGTGCTGTTTGCTGCAGTGGCAAAATTCCCAGTTCGTTCCGTGATGAAAGGCATTGGTGCTTGTTGCACATAAATATTTTTATGGTTGTAGATTTTAGTTCCGGTTATATCAACTGAAGGCGTGGTTAAATCATCAATGATGTCATCTTTGTAATTGTCCATTCTGTAATAGCGCAATAATTTGGTGAAAGGTAAAGATGCTGGCGATGTTGCCACGTTTTTAGGGACAATTTCACCTCTAATTTCAGAACCAAAATCTTTGATTTCTTGGTACACCATTCTTTGCAATTGTGAATCAGTCAAGGCGGCATTAAAAACTCGTACTTCATCAATTTTTCCTTTGAAGTATTTGTTGCTAGCAGACGGATTTTTTCCAAGAGTTAGAAGTGACGTATCTGCAGCAATAACCCCAGTAAGAGCTTGCGTTCCTACTAGATTTCCATTTAAATATAATTTTAAATTATTTCCGTCATAAGTAGTTCCCACATTGTACCATTGCGAAACATTTAGTGCTGTATTGTATGTTAGTATTATACCATTTAACACTGCTTCCAATTTCTTTGCACTAGTAATTCTAATTTGGAATTTATCCTGACCTACAATAACACCATCGGTTGAAAAAGCAGGGTTCAAATCAATCCAAGCCATTAGCGTAGCATTGGGCAATCCGCCCAAAATAGCTGTGCTTTGACCGTAATCATTTCGACCATCAAAGTCAAGGAATAGTTTAGTGCGCATATCTCTTGGGGAACCAAAATAGCGAGGAGAGAATGCAGTGTCAAAAATATCTATAATACCATCTTTGTCAACATCTGTTAAGCCATCTATTACGCCATTGTTATTGGTATCTAAAATTTTATAGTCATAAATGAGCAAGGTGTTTGCAATATCGAATGAAGTTCCATTTGACATCACATCTAAATAATCAGGAATGCCATCGTTGTCGGTGTCTTTCAAATAGGTTGTAGCTGGATTTGCATTTGCAATACCTTGTGATAAATTTCCGTATTGACTACTAAAAGTAGCTCCGGTTCCGTAGTCATACACATCCAATATTCCGTCGCCAAAACCTTCTAAAATTGAATCCCCATTAGTATCTTTGCTTCTAAATGTTTCAGATTCTGTCCCATCTCCTCTTCCGTCTCCTGTAATATCTCCATCCCCATTTACAAATCCTGCAACGGCATTTGAATTTCCAGCTCCAGATTCATCCACATCAAAAAGGCTGTCATTGTCACTGTCCAAATCAATGTAATTTGGAATTCCATCTCCATCTGAATCTAATGCTGGCAATGCTCCTGCGGGTTCAGCACTATCGTGAAGACCGTTGGTATTTGAATCAGACCATGCTACGTCAATTTTTCCTCTACCGTTGCTTATATTTCCTAAACCAGCTTCAATTACATCCTCAATACCATCATTATCTGAATCTAAATCAAATATATCTGCAATTCCATCAGCGTCTAAATCGCATAATTTTTGTGTAATCAAAATATCATCTAAAGCTAAGTCATTTCCTAAACCACCTGTTGTATTGTTGATAAAAATTACTTTAAATGTACTTACCGAGAAAGTTAAACTTGAAGTAAATTGGTACCAATCTCCGGCAAGATTTCCATTAGTAGTTGGAGCAATAGCACCAGTACTTATGGTTTGTAAAACGTTGTCATTGATATCTCTGAATTCTACTCTAATATTTGGTCTTAACCTTGTTCCAATGCTTGGCGCATCAGTTCTATCTATATTGAGAACCCAGAAACTATAGCTGATAGGAATGTTAGGCAATACTCCTGAAATTTGTGCGGTATAGAAAACACCTGGTGTATAAGAAGCATTAAATATTGCCATTCGACCACCAGCATCGCCTGTATGATCGACGCCTTTATACCATAATTGGTTTGCCCAAGTTGCAATTTGTGCACTTGGCCCAACAGTATATTTACCATCATTTAAATTAAGACTAAAACCACTACCTTCAACATTTGTAGGTGTAGTGGCATCTTGGTAACCATAACTAGTTGTAGCTGCATAAGTAGTGTTAATCGTAGTTCTATCTCCTGTACCAAAGGTTTCATACAAGAATTTATAATCTACTTTGTTTCCATTATAATTGTTGCAATTGACTTCTTCGGTAATATCGCGAATTCCATCATTGTCATCATCAATATCTACGTTATCATAAACTCCATCTCCATCACTGTCAAAAAAAGTTTGAACTCCTACGCCTTGAATTGTAAATGTATATGGGTTTTCGTTGCTGTCATTATTAACAATCGAAATTGAAGCAGTTTTAGTTCCAACAACATTTGGTTTGAATGTCAATACAAAAGTACTACTGCCACCTGCAGCTATTGATGCGCTTGGCGCTGCAGTCAATGTAAAATCACTGGCATTAATTCCTGAAATAGAAATCGCTCCTACAGTTAATGTTATTCCTCCAGTATTTTGAATAGTAAAGGTTTTCGAAAGCGGAGAGGTTATTATTTGTGTAGAACCAAAATCAGTTCCATCAACTGAAGATGGACTTGTGTCTCCACTGGCAATTGAAGTGGAATATCCTTGAATATTTATTTCTTGAGGGGCAATCCAGGTAAGTATTAGTTGTCCATCAGCTCCGTTTCCACCATTTCTTGTACTACTACTAGTTCTTAAAGAACCACCACCACCACCACCAGGAATAGTACCGCTGGTTCCATTTCCTTGCGAGTTATTTCTACCATTACCACCATCTCCTCCTCCAGATGGAGCGATGGCTCCATTTACGTTATTGGCATTTGTTCCAATTGATGATGTTCCAGCAGAGGATCCACCACCACCACCATATGATGTGCCAGAACCATTAGCCCCGGTTCCTCCGCTGTATTTTATTGTTCCAATAGATGAAGTTGCTTGTCCTCCGGTTGCCCCGGTTGTTGTATTATCTGCAACACTAGCGCCTCCTTTTGCTAAAGTTAAGTAAGTACCTAATACAAGATAAAAACTAGAATCTCCTCCAGCAGATGTAGAAGAACTCCCTGTGCCCACTTTTATAGTATATCTGTTTCCCGGGATAACGGTTAGAATGCTTTTTGCATATGCACCAC
>CAMBZB010000024.1 GCA_945872245.1 Flavobacterium psychrophilum | reverse complement strand
TTGTAATTCAGGAAAAAGTAGAGATGGTAGTTGTAGGTCCGGAAGATCCATTGGTAAAAGGAATTTTCGACTTTTTCAAAAACGACAAAGATTTAAAAAATATTCCAGTTATAGGTCCTTCAAAATCGGGAGCAACTCTTGAAGGAAGTAAAGAGTTTGCCAAAGAATTTTTGATGAAACACAACATTCCAACGGCAGCTTATGATAGTTTCACCGCAGAAACTGTCGAAAAAGGCTGCGATTTTCTAGAAACTTTGCAATCACCTTATGTTTTGAAAGCCGATGGATTGGCAGCTGGAAAAGGTGTTTTGATTATTCAGGATTTGGCGGAAGCCAAGGACGAATTAAGAAATATGTTGGTACACCAAAAATTTGGTTCGGCAAGTTCCAAAGTAGTTATTGAAGAATTTTTGGACGGAATTGAATTGAGTTGCTTCGTTTTAACCGACGGTAAAAGCTATAAAATCTTGCCAACCGCCAAAGATTATAAACGCATTGGCGAAGGCGATACAGGATTGAATACGGGCGGAATGGGCGCCGTTTCTCCAGTTCCTTATGTTGATGCTGTCTTAATGGAAAAAATAGAAACCCGCATCGTAAAACCAACCATTGAAGGCTTTCAAAAAGATGGAATAGAATACAAAGGATTTGTTTTTATTGGATTAATTAATGTAAACAACGAGCCCATCGTAATTGAATACAACGTGAGAATGGGCGATCCGGAAACGGAAGTGGTGGTTCCAAGAATGAAATCGGATTTGGTGGAATTATTTTTGGCTGTGGCCAATGAAAAACTGGACGAATTCACGCTTGAAATTGACGAGAGAAGTGCCACAACAATTATGCTTGTTTCTAGCGGTTATCCAGAAGATTTCGAAAAAGGAAAAGTGATTACTGGATTGGAGCACATTGAAGATTCCATTGTTTTTCACGCAGGAACGAAGCTCAATAATGGCGATGTGGTTACCAATGGAGGAAGAGTCTTGGCCATCACATCCTATGGAAATGATTTTCAAGAGGCCATAAAAAAATCTTACCAAAACATAGACAAACTACATTTTGATAAGATGTATTTTAGAAAAGACATTGGCAATGACCTATAATTTAAATCCTCTTAATTCCCTCTTCGGGGTTATGGGGCTTTACTTTAAGAAAGAATGCGCCGTCGTATCTTGGTTTTCTTCACCTTTTTCATCATAGATTTTCAATTGTTTGCACCAATATACCATGGCTACAGCACAGATAATCATAAAAATCCAATTGATGGTATTAGCTGCAAACCAATGAGTAAGCTCTAATTCTCTTAAAAAATCTTGAGGTATAAAAAATATTGATTCAAAAAACCACTGAATTCCTTCAAAAAATGATTTCATCTCGTTAATTTTATTTGTTAATTGTTTTCGATGTAAATTCCCATAATATTATTTTGATGAAAAAAATTTACTTGGCTCGTTTCATCTTTGCGTAAGTATTATATTTACAGCCACAAAAGTATAAAATATCCTTATGATAACAAGTGTTTTTAAAAAATCTACGCCATTAAATTTTATTTTGGTTGTAATTTCAATGCTAGTTTTCTTTTTAATCTATCAATTTCAAGACTTGACTTGGACCAATTCTGTTGGATCAATTTTTAAAAAAGCGGGATTTTTCTTCATTTCACTAGGCTCTATCTTAATTGCAAATTTCATCGCCAAGAAAAACGGATTGAGCAAAGACAGTAGCTACACGATTTTATTCTACTTTTTGTTTCTGTTATTTTTTCCTTCGGTGTTGAATAACCTAAATATAATTGCGTCCAATTTTTTTATTCTCCTAGCCCTTCGCAGGTTAATTTCCTTGCAATCATTAAAAGCTTCTAAAGAGAAAATATTTGATGCCTCATTGTGGATTTTCATAGCGGCATTGTTTCATTTCTGGAGCATACTGTATCTTGTTTTGGTATTTATTTCCATACTTTTTCATGTTTCTAGAGATTACAGAAACTGGATATTGCCCTTCATTGCTTTTTTTGCAGTGGGAATCATATCCGTGGTTTTTTCAATAACGTTTCAAAAAAACATAATTGAATTTATAAATGCCAATGCAACGACCAGTTTTGAAATGGATTATTTCACCAATAACTCCCAAAACGCAGCCTTTTCTATCTATTTAACCATGGCGTTGTTTTTTGTCATTTCCATGCTTGCCTCCCTTTCCAATAAACCCATGTTATTGCATACCTCTTTCAAAAAAATTATTGCATCCTTTTTTATTGGAATAATAATTTTTCTAATTTCGTCTCATAAAAGTAATGATTTATTACTGTTTACATTCGCCCCATTGGCAATGA
Source organism: Flavobacterium psychrophilum (assembly GCA_945872245.1). Taxonomy (GTDB): domain Bacteria; phylum Bacteroidota; class Bacteroidia; order Flavobacteriales; family Flavobacteriaceae; genus Flavobacterium; species Flavobacterium psychrophilum_T. The sequence continues at coordinate 30,412 of CAMBZB010000024.1, read as the reverse complement.
TGGCGACAAGTCACATTGAAATTAAGCAGTTGCAATTGAAGCAAGAAATCGTTTTGTTTGTGATTATCGTCTGCAGTTTGGTTGCGTTTTTCTCCCAATTATAATTTATTCCCATAAGCTAAATCACCGGCGTCACCTATACCTGGAACAATATATTTTTTTTCATTCAATTTTTCGTCCAACGCCGCTACCCAAAGATGGCAGGAATCAGGCAAATGCTCCTCAAGATAAGCAATGCCTTCTGGCGCAGCAACAATAACGGCAATATGAATTTCTTTTGGAGTTCCCCTTGCCATTAATTGAGTATAGACAGTGAGGATTGACTGTCCTGTTGCGAGCATGGGGTCAAGCAATACCAAGTTTTTGTTTTCAATATCGGCTACAGCTTGGTATTGGACTACAATATCAAAATAATCATCGTTGTTGGGATGGTGTCGAAAGGCCGAAATAAAACCATTTTCGGCATGGTCAAAATAATTCAAAAACCCCGAGTGCATCGTTAGTCCGGCTCTTAAAATTGAACATAAAACCAATTGATCTTTAATTTCGGTGGTTTTTTTAACTCCCAAAGGAGTCTGGATGGCGATTTCTCTATAATGCAAATCTTTGCTCAATTCATAAGCCATCACTTCGCCAATACGCTCCATATTTCTTCGGAAACGCATACTGTCTTTTTGAACATCTACGTTTCGTATTTGTCCCAAAAAATGATTCAGGACGCTATTGTTTTCGGATAGATAATGAATTTGCATAGTTTATTTTGATTTAGGATTTAGAACATCAAACTTTGAAAGTTTTTTCAAACTATAAAAGTATAAAAAGTATCTTTGCCTTTTAATTTCAAAAGATATGTTTTCAAAATTAGCCTATTCCGTTTTTGAACAAAGTATACAAGATTATCACCTATTTGATTCGGTAGACCAACCCATAAACAACCCTTTTCCGAAGGAAAAATTGGAACATTTATTATATCTAAAAAACTGGATTGACACCGTTCAATGGCATTTCGAGGATATTATCCGTGATCCTAATATTGACCCCGTTGCAGCACTAACCTTGAAAAGAAGAATTGATGCATCTAATCAAGAACGTACGGATATGGTGGAATATATTGATGGTTATTTTCTTCAAAAATATGCTCATGTTGCCGTAAAAGACACTGCCAAAATCAACTCTGAAAGTCCAGCTTGGGCATTTGACCGGTTGTCTATTTTGGCTTTGAAAATTTATCACATGAAAGAAGAAGCCAATCGTGCAGAAGCTTCCCAAGAGCACAGAGACAAATGCCAAGAAAAACTAAATGTTTTGTTGGAACAAAGAACTGATTTGTCAACCGCAATTGAGGATTTGCTGACAGATATCGAAAATGGCGATAAATTCATGAAAGTGTACAAACAGATGAAAATGTACAATGATGATGATTTGAACCCGGTTTTGTACCATAACAAGAAATAATTTTCGACAATACTCAATTGTCAAAACCAATCCAACATATAGCCGTTATAAGACTTTCCGCAATGGGAGACGTCGCCATGACGGTTCCTGTTTTAAGGGCTCTAGTGGCACAACATCCCGAAGTGAAAATCACGGTGGTTTCCCGAGTATTTTATAAGCCCATTTTTAAAAATATTCCAAATGTTAATTTCTTTTCCGCTCATGTTCATTATAGGCACAAGGGATTATTGGGATTATTTCGCTTATATAAAGATTTGAAATCAAAAGGAATTACTGAGATTGCTGATTTGCATAGTGTGATGCGCTCTAAAATCATTCGGATGTTATTTTCTATAAGCGGAAAAAAGACAGCATTTGTTGACAAAGGCAGAGCCGAAAAAGCAGCTTTAACACGAGCCGAAAACAAAATTTTCAAACCCTTGTCTACGATGTTTGAACGATATGCCACCGTTTTTGAGCAACTTGGTTTTTCTCTAGATTTATCGAATCCAGTATTTCCACCAAAACAAAAATTAGACGCAGAAATAATCGATTTAATTGGAGAGAACTACCAGAAATTAATTGGAATTGCGCCTTTTGCGCAATACGATTCCAAGATATATCCTTTGGATTTAATGCAACAGGTAATCGACAAATTAGCTTCAACCAAAACCCATAAAATCCTGCTTTTTGGGGGAGGAAAAAAGGAAATCGAATTATTAGATTCTATTTCAAAAGACAAGGAAAATGTTTTGGTGGTTGCCGGGCAACTCAAGTTCAAACAAGAATTGCAACTCATCAGCAATCTCGATGTAATGCTTTCTATGGATTCCGGGAATGCCCATTTGGCGGCCATTTTGGGCGTAAAAGTGATTACACTTTGGGGTGCCACGCATCCTTTTGCTGGTTTTTCGCCTTTCAACCAACCGTTGGAAAATGCCTTGACGGCTGATAGCAGTTTGTACCCAAAATTACCTACTTCGGTGTATGGGAATAAAAAAGTCGCGGGGTACGAAGACGCGATGCGGACTATTTTGCCAATAAATGTTGTTGAAAAAATTACACTTTCCCTAAAATAAAAAAACTTCCCTTTTCAGAGAAGTTTTCATTAACTATTTCATTATTAAAATTTGGAATTTTTTATTGAAATTTCACATTACACATCATCATAATCCACCACAACAGTTTCAGAAGTGGGATGTGCTTGGCAGGTGAGCACCAAACCTTCGGCGATTTCAATATCGGTAAGTATAGAGTTTTTCTTCATAACGGCAGTTCCGGAAGTAATGCGGGCCATACAACTGCTGCAAATTCCGCCTTGGCAGGAATAGGGAGCGTCAACGCCCTGTTTAAGAGCGGCTTCCAGAATGGTTTGTTTTTGTGACATTTCGAAAGTCGTTTCCTCATCATCAACCAGAAAGGTAATTTTGGTGTGACCTTCTAACGCTTTATCAATCTTGTTTTCGGTAGTCGAGCTAGAGAATAATTCAAATTTAATCGCAGCATCCTTGATATTGTGCTCCTTTAAAACCTTGGAAACGGTGTTAATCATTTCCTCAGGACCGCACAAATAAAATTTGTCGAATTCCAAAGCCGCATGCTTGTTGTTCAACACAAAATTTACCACGGATTTATCAATTCGACCGAATAATTCTCCGTCTACTTTGGCTTGACTAAAAACATAATGAACAAATAATCGACCAGTATATTGAGATTGTAAAGCGTGTAATTCTTGATGAAAGATAGTTTCTTCAGGTGATTTATTGCCGTAAACCAAAACGAAAGAACTTTGCGATTCACTTTTCAAAACGGATTTAAGAATGGAAATTACGGGTGTAATTCCGCTTCCGGCAACAAAAGCAGCATAGTTTTTCTGGCGATCCGCTTGAGGTTCAAAAGTGAATTTTCCTTCTGGTTTTCCCACTTCAAGAACATCACCTACTTTTAGTTTGGTGTTCGCAAACTGGGAGAATTTTCCGTTTTTCACGGCTTTCACCGCAATTCGTAGTTGCCCGCTTTCCGGATCAGCACAAATGGAATAGGCGCGACGAATTTCCTGTCCGTCCAGCGTTAATCTCAAATTGACATATTGACCGGCAACAAAAGTATAATGGGATTTGAATTCCTCGGGTACATTAAAAAGGATAGAAACAGCATCCTTTGTTTCGCGTTTTATTTCTTTTACAACAAGTTTTTTGAATAATGGCATGAAAATATTTTTTACAAAAATAGGAAACGACAAATAAATCGGACAAATAAATCAAGATATATTTCATTATAATCCCAAAGATTCAATAATGAATAGTTTAAACTAGAATAGATAGTTGAAGATTGCCGGAAGGGGAAACCTTTTTTGCCGTTTAAATTTCTATAATTCAAAAAGAAACGTATTTTTACCAGTCTTTATACTAAATGACAATTTTAAAAGTTAAATGATAAACACGTTTCCCATTGAAAACCAAGATATTTAAACACACATTCTCTCTTATATTTTTGCTTGTTTTGGTTGCTTGCTCTACCAAAAGAGACAATTTCCTATCCAGAAACTCCCATGCTTTGAGCACAAAATACAATATTTTGTATAATGGTCAAATAGGACTGGACAAAGGAATGCTGGCTATAAAGGCCGATGCTAAAGACAATTTTTGGAAGAGATTGCCAGTCGAAAGCATGCAAATCAACGATGATTCCCCTACCGAGACTAAACCCAAAAACACTGATTTTGAATTGGCCGAAACCAAAGCAACCAAGGCAATTCAGAAACATTCTATGAACATTGGTGGAAGAGAAAGAAACAGTCAAATAGATGAAGCCTATTTGCTGCTTGGAAAATCGAGGTATTATGACCAAAGATTTGTTCCAGCTTTAGATGCCTTCAATTATATTTTATACAAATATCCCAACAGCAGTAACATTTATCAAGCCAAAATATGGCGTGAAAAAACTAATATGCGTTTGGGAAATGACGCCCAAGTGGTAAAAAACATAAGCAGACTGTTAAGCTATAAAACTTTGAAAAATCAAGACATTGCAGATGCCAACGCGTTACTATCAATGTCTTTTTTGAATATGGAAAAAAAGGATAGTGCCGTGGCAAAATTAAAAATTGCAGAAAAATTTACCAAAGTAAATGCTGAAAGAGCAAGATACCGATTCATTTTAGGGCAACTGTACGAAGAATTAGGAAAAAAAGACAGTGCTAGAGAAAGCTATCAAGGGGTTATTGCGATGAAAAGAAAATCGGATAGGAAGTATATCATTCAGGCACATGCCAAAAAAGCCCAATTGTTTGATTTCCAAAAAGGAGACACGACGGTTTTTTTAAAAACCTATAATGATTTAATTAAGGACAGGGAAAACAGATCTTTTCTAGACGTAATTTTTCATCAACTGGGCGCTTTTTACGACAAAAGCAACCATCAAAAACTAGCTTTGGAATTTTATAATGCCTCTTTAAGAAAAACACCTGTGGATCCCTATTTAGTTGCTTCCAATTATAGGAACATTGGAAATATGTATTTTAAAAACACCGACTATCAAAATGCTGCAAAGTATTACGACAGCACACTTGTCAAGTTAGACGTGAAAACCAGAGAGTATATTCATATTCAAAAAGTAAGGAAAGATTTAGACGAGGTCATACAATATGAGAATGTCGCCAAGAGAAATGACAGTATCATTAATGTAGTATCACTGTCGGAATCAGAAAAGACTATTTATTTTGACAAGTATATAGAAGCTCTAAAAAAGACTGACGAAATTAAGAGAATTGCTTTGGAAAAAGAAAAGGTAAAACTTGAAAATGCGGCAACCAATGGCAACCCCGATTTGCAAAGTCAGAATGTTGCCCTTCAAGATGCCACGGGAAAACCAATTAAAAAAGTGTCGATGGCACCTCCTGCAATGGACAATGCTTCCATAAATCAGACAGCAAGCACTTTTTATTTCTATAATACTTCATTGGTAGCCTTTGGAAAATTGAATTTTAAAAAAATCTGGGGAAATAGATCCGTAAATGGCAATTGGAGATTATCCTCTAGCACCAGTGAGACGACTGATAAGGATACTGTAAGCGACCCTAATAAAATGGAAGAAACCAAATTATCAGGGGAAAAAGCAGGGGAAAAAGCAGTTGAAGAAAAATACACTGAGGATTACTATCTGAAACAACTTCCAAAAACACAAATCGAGATAGACAGCATTGCTAAGGAACGCAATTTTGCCTATTATCAACTTGGAGTTATTTACAAGGAAAAATTCAAGGAATATGAATTGGCGAGCAATAAACTCGAACAATTATTGCAACAGAATCCTGAAGAAAAGCTAGTGCTTCCTGCGATGTACAATTTGTTCAAGATATACCAAATTACCAATAGCACCAAGGCAGAAGAGATGAAAACCAGAATTTCTTCCCAGTATCCAAATTCTCGCTATGCCCAAATTATAAATAACACAACTCAAAATACGGTATCTGAAAACGAAAATTCAGCGATGGTTTATAACAAATTGTATCGATTGTATCAACAAGAACAATTTTCTACCGTTTTGCAACAATTAGAGGAATTAATAACACAATATTCAGGGAATGAAATCGTCCCTAAATTTGAATTGCTCAAAGCAAATACCATTGGAAAACTTCAAGGACTCGAAGCCTATAAAAACGCCATGCAATATGTTGCCGACAATTATCCGAATAGCGAGGAAGGTAAAAAAGCACAGGAAATAGTAACAACTGAAATTCCGCTTCTTGAAAATAGGGCATTTAGTGCCACGGACACGAAAAACTGGAAAATCATTTATAAGTTAACCGCTCAGGACGAGAAAACGCTCAATCTACTAGAGGTAAAAATCAAGGCTTTTCTTGCCAAAGAGCTTCATAAGATTTTGTCTTACTCATGTGATAATTATATTGAAAAAGAAATTTTCGTCACCATTCATGGCATAAATTCAGAAGAATATGCAAAAGCCATTGTCACTACTTTAAAAGAAAAATTTAAAGTTGGCGAACCTGGAATTGTGGTTTCGGGTGAAAATTATAAGGTGATCCAAATCAAGAAAAACCTTTCGGAATATTTGACACAACCAAAAACCCTTGCTGTTCCAAATCAACTCACGGCTCCTGAGCAAGAAGCCCCGCAGTCATTAAATCCAAACCAAGGATTGCCAAACCAAAATACACCTGCAGCTGAGGGTGATGATCCGGCAATTCCAATAAGTGATGACAAACCAAATACTAATCCACCTTCAAAGCAGTAAAACATGTTTGATAAAAAATCCAAATCATATACTGATCTTTTAGGGAAGACAAACAGAATTGTTGAAGGAACAACAATAAAAGGAGATATTATTTCGCAAGCTGATTTCAGACTTGACGGGGAATTAACAGGAAATTTTCAATCGAAAGGGAAAATAGTTATCGGGCCTGCAGGAAGTGTTACCGGAGATATTGTATGCAGAAATGCCGACATCGAAGGAAAATTTAATGGAAAAATTCACGTTGACGAAATACTGAATGTAAAGCATAAAGCCAGTATTTATGGAGAGGTAGTCTGCGGAAAATTATCCGTGGAGCCCGGCGCCGACTTTAGTGCTTCTTGTATGATGAAGACCAATTCAAAAAACCAAATTGCAAATGACGGACAACCAAAACCCGAAGAAGCAAAACAATAATAAGTGGCTCGCTCTTATCAATATTCCCATACAAATGGGAGCAATCATATTTTTATTTTCGTATTTTGGAAATTGGTTGGACGAGAAATACCCAAATCCACATCATATTTATGTCAAAATTATGACGTTAGTTGGAGTTGCCATCGCATTTTACAACATCAATAGACAACTGAAAGAGATTAACAAATCGTCATAATAACCCAAATGAATTTAAAGAAGTACCAACCTATTATTGAAGTTTTATTCCTTTCAATTCTGGTTTATCTTGTACACAAATTATTTTTTTCCCTGAATGACAATAATCCGAAGTATCAGGGTTTTCATTTCCCAATAGAAATTATTTATGGATTTTTCTTTTTTTGCTCGTTAATTATTCTCCTTGTATTAATTAAGGTTAAAACTAAAAACATTGACAATGTGGGTTACACTTTTTTATTGGTGACTTGTATCAAGATGGCGATTTCTTTCACTGTCTTGTCACCGATACTACATTCCGGAAACCCGAATGTAAGAATCGAAAAAGTTAATTTTTTTATCATATTTGCCTTGTTTTTAACAATAGAAACCATTGTCACCGTACGAATTTTAAACAATAAGCAATAAATTGCTTTTAAAAAGACAATTCTGTCCATTTTTTTTATTTATTGCTTTTGGCATATTAATTTAAAATGTACCTTTGCACCCAATTTCAGAAAGTAAAAATTAAGATAATTAACAGTTATGGTGATTTCAAACAAACCACTTCAATTTATAATAACAATTTTAATAGCTTGTCTTCCAATATTTGGTTTCTCAAATACACCATCGGAAAGCACTCCAGCACAAACTGAAACAACCACTGTTGCAAGCGAAGTTGCTCCTAAAGCAGAAGAAGAAACATCAGAGATTAAAGAACAAATAAAAGAAGTAATTGGTCACCACGTTTTGGATGGTCACGAATTTTCTCTTTTTGCTGATAAGGAAACAGGCGCTCATTACGGATTTCCATTGCCAATCATTCTTTGGGATAATGGAGTTCACATTTTTTCTTCTTCAAAATTTCACCACGGAGAAGCAGTTGCTGAATCTAACGGAAACTACTATAAATTACACCACGAAAAAATATATAAAACGGATGCTTCAGGAACTTTAACAGAAGAACACGGACATCCAACAAATGCAAAACCTATTGACCTTTCTATTACAAAAGGAGTTTTGACAATAATGGTTGTGGCTTTGTTGATGTTTTTATTGTTTACTAGCCTTGCCAAATCGTATGCCAAAAACGGAGGAATTTCTTCAGGTTTCGGAAGACTTTTCGAACCAATCGTATTGTACATTCGTGACGAAATCGCGATTCCAAACATTGGAGAAAAACACTATAAAAGATATATGAGTTATTTATTGACCATCTTTTTCTTTGTATGGTTCTTGAATATCTTTGGTTTGACTCCACTAGGAATCAATGTTACGGGAAATATCGCCATCACTTTTGGATTAGCGGTAATCACATTTATTATCACAAATCTTACAGCCAACAAAAATTATTGGGGACACATTTTCTGGATGCCAGGAGTACCAACTCCGATGAAAGTAATTTTGGCGCCAATAGAATTGTTGGGGGTATTTATCAAACCATTCGCATTGATGATACGTTTGTACGCCAATATTTTTGCTGGACATATCGTATTGATGAGTTTGATTGGATTGATATTTATTTTCAAAAGTTGGTTGGGAAGCAGCTTGTCATTTATGTTGTCATTTGCTATTTCAATCATCGAAATTTTAGTTGCATTATTACAAGCCTACATTTTTACAATGTTATCGGCATTGTATTTTGGATCGGCCGTTGAGGAGCATCATCACGAAGAGGCTCATTAAAATTTAGATTTCAGATTTCAGATTTCAGATTTTCACCAATCTAAAATCTAAACTCTAAACTCTAAAATCAAAAAGAATGTTTAATTTTTAATACATATTTTTATGGAAATTCCTAAAATCGTTGGAGCAGGATTAGTAGTTATTGGAGCAGGTATTGGTATTGGTAGAATCGGTGGTTCTGCAATGGATGCAATCGCTCGTCAACCAGAAGCTACTGGAAAAATTCAAACAGCAATGCTTATTGCAGCTGCGCTTATTGAAGGTATTGGATTTGCAGCTTTATTTGCTGTGTAATGCTACAAGACAAAAAGCTGTAACGGTTGGTTGCAGCTTTAGTTTTTAAATTAAATTAAAAGAATACAATTAAAGACATACTATGGAAAAGTTAATAAATGATTTCTCGTTTGGATTATTTATCTGGCAAACAATAATTTTTGTTGGATTGATTTTCTTATTGAAAAAATTTGCTTGGAAACCTATTTTGGATGCCGTTAACGAAAGAGAAGAAGGAATAAAAAACGCTTTGCTCTCTGCAGATAACGCTAGAAAAGAAATGCAAAACCTTCAAGCGGATAATCAACGTATTTTGCAAGAAGCAAGAATGGAACGTGATTCTTTGTTGAAAGACGCGCGTGAAATGAAGGATAAAATAGTAGCCGATGCCAAAAATGAAGCTCAGGCTCAAGGTTTGAAAATGATTGAACAAGCGAAAGCAGCTATCGAAAGCGAGAAAAATACAGCTATGGCTGAATTGAAACTTCAGGTTTCTACTTTGTCACTTGAAATTGCTGAAAAATTATTAAAAGACGAATTATCTAACAAAGAAGCTCAAGTAAAATTGGTTGAAAAAATGTTAGGCGATGCTAAATTAAACTAATATGTCAAGTACAAGAGCAGCAATTCGCTATGCCAAAGCCATTTTAGAAATAGCCGACTCCAAAAAAGCCGCTTCTGAAGTAAGTACTGATATGGCATTGATTGCAAAAACAATAACATCGAATTCAGAATTGAGTTCTTTCATCCAAAATCCGCTTATAAAAACGGATGCTAAAAAGGATGTTGTTTCTGAAGTTTTTGCTTCTGTTAATGGAGTAACTAAAAGCCTTTTCCAATTGTTGTTGGAGAATAAAAGATTTGAAATCTTGGATGGCATTGCAGTTGAATACAACAAATTGTTTGATGTTATGAATGGTGTTGAGGTAGCCAAAGTTACTACTGCCATTCCTATGGATGCGGCCTTAGAAGCTAAAGTTTCGGCTAAAATAGCAAGCTTTTCATCAAGCAAAAAAATTACGATTGAAAACACGGTAGATCCTTCTATTATTGGAGGATTTATCTTAAGAATAGGCGATAAGCAGTACAACGCTTCCATTGCCGACAGATTACAAGTATTAAAAAGAGAATTAAGTAACTAGTTATTGATATATAATTATGGCGGAAATTAAACCTGCTGAGATTTCAGCAATATTAAAAAAGCAAGTAGAAGGTTTTGAATCTGGTGCTACATTAGAAGAAGTAGGTTCTGTACTTCAAGTTGGGGATGGAATTGCTCGTGTTTACGGACTTTCTAATGTTCAATACGGTGAATTGGTAGAATTTGACAATGGTCTTGAGGCGATTGTTTTGAATCTAGAAGAAGACAATGTGGGTGTGGTACTTTTAGGACCATCAACAGGAATCAAAGAAGGTTCAACTGTAAAAAGAACACAACGTATTGCCTCTCTTAAAACAGGAGAAGGAATGGTAGGTCGTGTTGTAAACACACTTGGTCAACCAATTGATGGTAAAGGACCAATCACCGGTGAATTATTCGAAATGCCATTGGAAAGAAAAGCGCCTGGAGTTATCTTCCGTCAACCAGTTACCGAACCATTACAAACCGGTATCAAAGCAGTAGATGCAATGATTCCAGTAGGTCGTGGACAACGTGAGCTCGTTATTGGTGACCGTCAAACAGGTAAATCTACCGTTTGTTTGGATACCATTTTGAATCAAAAAGAATTTTACGATGCAGGAAAACCGGTATTCTGTATCTATGTTGCCATTGGACAAAAAGCGTCAACTGTGGCAGGAATCGCAAAAATGTTGGAAGAAAGAGGTGCAATGGCTTACACAGTAATTGTGGCTGCCAATGCTTCTGATCCAGCTCCGATGCAAGTATATGCTCCTATGGCAGGTGCTGCAATTGGAGAATATTTCAGAGATTCTGGTCGTCCAGCCTTGATTGTTTATGATGATTTATCGAAACAAGCCGTAGCGTATCGTGAGGTTTCTCTTTTATTGAGAAGACCACCGGGACGTGGGGCCTATCCTGGAGACGTTTTCTACTTACACTCTCGTTTATTGGAAAGAGCTTGTAAAGTAATTGCCGATGATGATATCGCCAAAAATATGAATGACTTGCCGGATACATTGAAAGGTATTGTAAAAGGGGGAGGTTCATTGACCGCTTTGCCAATTATCGAAACGCAAGCTGGTGACGTTTCTGCTTATATCCCAACTAACGTAATTTCGATCACTGATGGTCAGATTTTCTTAGATGGAGATTTGTTTAATTCAGGAGTTCGTCCAGCGATTAACGTAGGTATTTCGGTATCACGTGTTGGAGGTAACGCTCAGATTAAATCAATGAAAAAAGTAGCAGGTACCTTAAAATTAGACCAAGCACAATACCGCGAATTAGAGGCGTTTGCTAAATTCGGTTCTGATTTGGATGCCGTTACTTTAAACGTAATTGAAAAAGGAAAAAGAAACGTGGAGATTTTGAAACAAAATCTAAACGACCCTTATACTGTTGAAAACCAAACTGCCATTATCTATGCAGGTTCAAAAAACTTGTTGCGTAATGTTCCTGTGAATAAAGTGAAAGAATTCGAAAAAGACTATTTGGAATTCTTGAACAACAAAAACAGAGCTACGCTTGATGCATTGAAAGCAGGTAAACTGACTGACGAAATCACAGATGTTTTAGAAGCAGCAGCTAAAGAAGTTTCAGCGAAATATAACTAATTAGGTTCTAGGTCTTTGGTCTTGGGTTTTAGGTAAAACAGAATCCAACACCCAATACCAAAAACCCAATACCCATAATAAAATGGCAAATTTAAAGGAAATCCGTAATAGAATTACTTCCGTTTCATCGACGATGCAGATTACTGCGGCGATGAAAATGGTTTCTGCAGCAAAGCTAAAGAAGGCGCAAGATGCCATCACGGCGATGCGACCTTATGCCGAAAAATTAACGGAATTATTGCAAAATCTTTCTGCGACTCTTGATGGAGATGTTGGAGGAGAATTCACGAAACAACGCGAGGTTAAGAAAATATTAGTTGTTGCCATCACTTCGAACAGAGGTTTGTGTGGCGCTTTTAATACCAATGTAATCAAAGAAGTTAAAAACCGTGCTGATTATTATTACGCAGGAAAACAAGTGGATGTTTTTGCCATAGGTAAAAAAGGAAACGACATTTTGACTAAAACACTTACTGTTGTTGACAATCAAAGTAACGTTTTTGATGCCTTGACTTTTGACAATGTAACTGTAATTGCGGAAACGTTGACCCAGAAATTTGTTTCTGGGGATTATGATAAAATCGAATTGGTCTACAATCAATTTAAAAATGCGGCTACCCAAATCGTTCAAGTAGAACAATTTTTGCCATTGGCTCCAATAAAATCAGATAAACCAGCTTCAACTGGAGATTATATTTTTGAACCATCCAAAGAAGAAATCGTGTTGACTTTGATTCCAAAATCATTGAAAACACAATTGTACAAAGGAATCAGAGATTCATTTGCTTCTGAACACGGAGCGCGGATGACCGCCATGCATAAAGCAACAGACAACGCCACCGAGTTGAGAGACCAATTGAAATTAACATACAATAAAGCACGTCAAGCTGCCATTACGAATGAAATTTTAGAGATTGTTGGTGGAGCAGAAGCTTTGAAAGGATAATTTTTTTTCTAAATAACATTTAGAGCCACGTATATGCGTGGCTCTTTTTTTATAATAAAAAACAACGATTAAAGATTCAATATGAGCCGAAAACAAAAGAATTGGTTATTTTTGTTTTTAAAATAAAAAGCTACCCTTGGGATTATATAGAAATCTTTTTAAACAAACCGCCATATACGGACTCGCTACGGTTTTGCCGCGTATGTTGAGTTTTTTATTGGTACGATTGTACACCGGGATATTACCCACAGCCGAATACGGTGAAGTTTCCATCGTATTGTCATGGATGGTTTTTTTCAATGTCATTTTGTCCTACGGAATGGAAACTGCTTTTTTCCGTTTTTACAATTCTGAAACTGACAAGCAAAACGTAGTGGCCACCACCACCATTTCCATATTTTGGTCGTCTATTTTCTTCCTTTTTGGCGCCTTGATTTTCAGGAACTCTTTGGCAGCTTGGGCAAATGTTGACGTGCAATACATCACCTATTCTATTTGGATTTTAGTGCTAGATGCCTTGGTCATTGTGCCGTTTTCTAAACTGCGCGCGAACCAACGCCCCATAATGTATGCCGCAATCAAGATAGGAAACGTGGTAGTTAATCTGTTGTTAAACCTATTCTTCTTGTTGTTTTTACCAAAAATAGCCGAAGTCAATCCTAATTCGTTTATTGGAAATTTATATGTCGAACATTTTGAGATAGGATACATTTTCGTTGCCAATTTATTAGCCAGTTTATTGACTTTTGTGGTGCTTTCGCCAAATTATCTTTCACTGAACCGAAAATTCGATACTATACTTTGGAAAAAAATGATGCAATATGGCTTGCCTATTCTGGTGGCAGGAATCGCCTTTGCAATCAACGAACATTTCGATAAAATCTTGTTGGGTTATTGGCTTCCGGATAATAGTGCCAAATCCGAAATCGGCGCCTATTCTGCCTGCTACAAACTCGGGTTGTTTATGGTTTTGTTTGCCACGGCCTTCCGTTTAGGCATAGAGCCTTTCTTTTTCAGTCATTCTAATAACGAAAATGCACCACAAACTTATGCGGTCATCACCAAATATTTTGTGATACTGGGCTCGCTAATACTGCTTGCCGTTATCGTTTTTGCCGATGTTTTGAAATTTTTGTTGCTGGACAATAAATCGTATTGGGAAGCGATGAAAGTGGTGCCACTAATCATTTTGGCCAATTTTTTTCTAGGTATTTATAACAACCTCTCCGTTTGGTACAAACTCACCGATAAAACCAAAATGGGCGCTTATATTTCTATTGTGGGCGCAGTACTGACTTTGGTTTTAAACTATCTCTTAATCCCAAAATATAGCTACTACGGTTCTGCAATCGCTACCATTTCGGCTTACGGAAGTATGATGCTCATTTCATACGTTCTCGGAAATAAGTATTACCCAATTCCGTATGACATGGAAAAAATAGGCGGTTATTTGGGATTGTCCATCCTGTTTTCCGTTATTTCCTTCTACGGTTTCCGCGAAAATTACTTCATCGGAATACCATTATTAATCGGGTTTATGTATTTTATATATCACAATGAAAAGGATACTTTAAAAGGAATGTTGAGAAGAAAAGTCTGTTAGATATAAACAATTCCGAGATTTTCCATTCTTTCAAGACTAAAAACCCAAAAACTAACACCCAGAATCTAAAATATGACCATCAACATCATCAACAAATCGCAACATGACTTGCCCAACTATGAAACCATAGCTTCGGCAGGAATGGATTTAAGAGCAAATCTAACAGAATCTATAACCTTGAATCCATTGGAAAGAACCATTGTTAAAACAGGTCTATTCATTGAATTACCCATGGGTTACGAGGCACAAGTGCGACCAAGAAGTGGCTTGGCGGCCAAAAAAGGAATCACTGTACTCAATTCGCCTGGAACTGTCGATGCGGATTATCGCGGCGAAATTGGCGTGATTTTGGTCAATTTATCCAATGAAGTATTCGTTGTCGAAAATGGGGAACGCATTGCCCAACTCATCATCGCCAAACACGAAAGAGCCGAATGGATTGAAGTCAAGGAATTATCCGAAACATCAAGAGGCGAAGGCGGTTTTGGAAGTACGGGAGTGAAATAAAATTTAATAATTTAAAGATTGAAAAATTTAAAGATTTGCGATGTTGAATTTTTAAATCTTTTAATCTTTTAATCTTTCAATAAAATATGAAAATAATAGTACCAATGGCTGGACGAGGTTCCAGATTAAGACCACACACATTAACCATCCCAAAACCGTTAATTCCTATTGCTGGAAAACCAATCGTTCACCGATTAGTGGAGGACATTGCAGGGGTTTTAAATCAGGATATTGAGGAAATTGCCTTTATCATTCACGAAAGTTTTGGCAAAAAAGTAGAAGAAGATTTAATTGCCATTGCTCAAAAGTTAGGTGCCAAGGGAACGATTTACTATCAAAACGAGGCACTTGGAACCGGTCATGCCATTATGTGTGCTAAAGACTCTTTGAGCGGACCAGCTGTTATTGCTTATGCCGATACTTTAATTCGCGCCGATTTTGATTTAGACCAAACTGCTGATAGTGTGATCTGGGTAAAACAAGTGGATCAACCGGAAGCTTTTGGGGTAATCAACTTAAATGAAAAGAATGAAATAGTGGAATTGGTCGAAAAGCCGAAGGAATTTGTTTCTGACCTTGCCGTTATCGGAATTTACTATTTTAAAGAGGTGGCCGTTCTTAAAAATGAACTCCAATTCGTGT
Organism: Flavobacterium psychrophilum; assembly: GCA_945872245.1. Taxonomy (GTDB): domain Bacteria; phylum Bacteroidota; class Bacteroidia; order Flavobacteriales; family Flavobacteriaceae; genus Flavobacterium; species Flavobacterium psychrophilum_T. Next base: position 14,741 of record CAMBZB010000024.1, on the reverse strand, counting down.
TGGATAACAATATTATTCACGGAGGAGAATACCAAATTAACGACGGAATAAAGCAAATGATGGCAAAAGGCATGAAATTTGTACCGGGAGAAGTGGTTGAGTGGATGGACTGCGGAAACAAAGATGTTACCGTTGAAACCAACTCCAGAATGTTGGGTTTCTTATACAATGATGGAGAACATTTAGTGGATTATGATGTTAAATGGGAAAATTCAACTATTATTCCGCCTTGTTATATCGCCGAAGATGTGGTTTTGATTAATGCAACCGTGGGTCCAAATGTATCTTTAGGAAAGGGATGTCACGTGAGTAACAGCTCCATTAAAAACAGTTTGGTACAAACTCATTCACACATTAAAAATGCCAATTTAGACAATGCTATGATTGGGAATCACGCCAGTTTTGATGGTAATTTCACTAGCATCAGCATTGGAGATTATTCGGTATTGGAATAATATTTAATTTCTACAAGGTTTTAAGCCATGCAGCATTAGGGCGAGGATTGATAACAATTAACAATGAAAAAAGCGGTTTTAGTATTTCTCTTTTTGGTTTTGCTTTGCAATCCAGCTTTGCTATTGGCACAAACTGAACCGGAGCAAATCAAACCTGACACCGACAAATTTCAGGATTATTTTTATGAATCATTATTGCAAAAGGGGATTCAAAATTATGACAAGGCCATTACGGCATTGGAACAATGTTTAAAAATAAAACCGGATGATGCTACTGTGTATTTCGAATTGGGAAAAAACCAACTAGCATTAAAAGACTACAATAACGCCTACGTTTCATTCGAAAAAGCGACTCAAATTGATCCCAAAAACAAATGGTTTTGGCTGGGAATGTACGATGTAAGTTACCAAACCAAGGACTATAATCAAGCCATTATCACGGTGCTTAAAGTAATAGAATTTGACGGAGCCTATAAGGAAGATTTGACGTCGCTATACATGAACACCCAACAATTTGACAAAGCTCTCGACCTCATTAACGAATTGAACGAGAAAGTTGGAAAAACCGAGAGAAGGGAATCCTACAAAATGCAGATTTTATCTCAAGGAAAATATCAAAACGCCGAAATAGAAAATCTAATCGTGCAAATCAATAAAAACCCTAAAGAAGAATCCAATTATATTGCACTAATTCAATTGTATTCAGAGCAAAATGATGCTCAAAAAGCACTTGAAATTACTCAAAAACTAGAAGCCGAAATCCCAACTTCGGAATGGGCGCAAGTGGGTTTATTCAAGTATTATTTGGATAAAAACGACGCACAGAAAGCAATACATTCAATGAATATGGTTTTGGCCAGCACCAAGATAGACGCTAAAATTCGTCATCGCATACTCAATGAATTTCTAGTTTTTGTCAATACGAACCCACAACATGCACCCGATTTAGAAAGAGCGATTGCCTATTTTGATAACGATTCAGACGTAAATGTAGCTAAGGAAATAGGAAAATATTATCATACTAAAAAACAATGGGACAAAGCCATTTATTTCTATGAAAAGGCATTAAAAAACAATTCTGGAGAAGATATTGAAACTAACTTGCTCTTGCTGCAGGGGTATGTTGAAACGAAACAATTTGAATTGGTTTCCAAAAAAGCAACTGATATGGCGGAAACGTATCCCACTCAACCCCAGTTTTATTATTTTTCAGGCTTGGCAAACAATCAGTTACAGCAGTTTAAAAAAGCCAAGGAAATGCTCGAAATGGGATTGGATTACCTTGAAAATGACGTTGTATTAGAAATCAATTTCAACATACAGCTTGGCGAAGCCTATAATGGCTTGGGAGATTTCAAGAAAAAAGAACAGTTTTTTTCTAAAGCCAATCAATTATTAAAAGATAAAAAATAAGAATGAATAGATTTTTAGCATTAACACTACTTATATGCTTTGCTAGTTCGCTGACACTCGTGTCCTGTAAATCGAAATCAGGTTTGGTGGAGGCAACCAAAAAGGAGTCCCGCATGAGCGCCAATAGTATAATTGAAAACTATTCCAACAATAAAATGGAATTTTCTACCTTATATATTAAATCCAACGTGCAATATGCTGATAGCAAGCAAACGCAAAACGTTACAGCCGAAATAAAAATAAAAAAGGACGAACAGATTTTGGTCAGCATACGTTTTTTAGGAATTACTATGGCAAAAGCATTGATTACGCCAACATCGGGAAGTTATTATGAGAAAATAAGTGGCAGTTATTTTGAAGGCGATTTCAGCACCTTGAGTCAATGGTTGGGAACCGATTTAGATTATAATAAAGTTCAGAACATGCTTTTGGGGCGCGCGATTGACGATTTGAAGAAAGGAAAATACACCGAGTCTCTCGTTGGCCAAAACTACAGATTGGAGGATGCTTCAAGCAACAACATCAAGAAATCTTTCTTTTTCGACGCCAATACCTTTTTGGTCCAAAAACAAGAAATAGCACAAGTGGCCGAAGGGAGAAAAATCCTGGTGGATTATTCCAACACTATCGTTTATAAGGAGGCCACATTGCCTTCAAACGTATCGATTAGTACCTTTCAAGAAAAAGGGAAAACCGAAATAAATTTGGAATACAACACGATTACTTTTAATGAAGAACTTTCTTTTCCTTATAGTGTTCCAAATGGTTACAAAAGAATTATAATTAAGTAAATTTGCACAAACTTATTTTAAATATGCCAAAATTTCTCCTAAGCCTGATTTTTATAGGCATGACTTCCCTATTGTGGAGCCAGACCTCGCAACAAGAAAAACTAGAAGAACGAAAAGCCCAAATTCAAAAAGAAATTAGGGAAAATGAATCCTTGTTGCAATCGGTAAAGAAAAAAGAAAAAACGGCCGTCAATGTCGTCGTTATTCAAATCAATAAGATAAAGCTGAAGGAAAAGTTGATTAACACCACCGAAAAGCAAACTAAGTTATTGAACAATGATATATACATCAATCAGGTACAGATTAACAAACTAAAAAAAGAATTGGCAGAGCTCAAAGAGGATTATTCCAAGAAAATTCTCAAATCGTATAAAAGCCGTTCCGAACAAAGCAGGGCCATGTTCATACTCTCGTCAGAGAATTTTTTGCAGGCTTACAAGAGAGCGCAGTACATGAAGCAATATACCAATTATAGAAAAATGCAGGGGGAGGAAATAAAATCAAAATCAATCCAACTCACCGATTATAATGGGAAACTGGATATTCAAAAAACAGCCAAGCAGAAACTGATTGCCGAAAACGAAAAAGAGCGATTGTCATTGTTGAAGGAAAAAAAAGAGCAACAAAAATTGGTGGATTCCATTAAAAAAGACAAGAACAAAATTGCCGCAGAAATTAAGAAAAAGCAGCAAGAAGCCAAAGCCATTGACCGACAAATTGACCGATTGATTCGCGAGGCCATCGCCGAAGCCAATAGAAAAGCGGCCATGGAAAAAGCCATGGAAAAAGCGAGAGCCCAATCAAAAGCCGAATCGAAGGTGGAGACAAAAGAAGGGCTAAAAACGCGTGCAAAAGCCATTGTTTCGGCTGCCCCAGCCGTGTCTTCGTCTAGAATTGAATTAACACCGGAATCAAAATTAATAGCGGATAATTTCAAAGCCAACCGAGGGCGATTGCCTTTTCCCGTTGAAAGAGGGTTTATCTCATTAGGATATGGCGACCAGCCCCATCCGATTTATAAAACGTTAACTATTCACAATAGTGGAGTAGAAATCACCACCGATCAAGGGGCCAACGCCAGAGCGGTGTTTGATGGAGAGGTTACTAGTGTAATTGTTTTATCTCCTGTGAATAAAGCCGTGATGATTCAGCACGGGGATTTCTTTACGGTATACCAAAATTTAAGTTCGGTAAGCGTCAGCAAAGGGGATAAAGTAAGCCGAAAACAAACTATTGGCAAAGTAAGAACTAGCGGAGAAACCGGCAAAACCGTAATCAAATTCTTGATTCTTCAGAACACCACCTATAATAATCCGGCAAGCTGGTTGTCGATGTAAAATCGTTTTTTCTATTATAACGAGCCCTTTTATATATAAATATTCAAGGGGGTTTGCATTAAATCTTTTTATTGCTGCTGTTGCTGCTGTTGGTGAAGTTGCTCAATATAATCCAATTGCACTTGTTCTTCCACGGTCACTTCCTGAAGTTGCACATCATTAATTTCCTCAAATTGTCTACCGTCTTCATAGCCAATGGACACGCACACCGAAAGTGTTTGTCTCGCAAACCCTTTGAAAGTTCCTTTTACAGGAGTACAATCGGAGAAGTTTCTACCTACCGAAAGTTTAACATGATTGTCCATGGTCCAGATATTGTTGGTAGGATCTAATCCTAGCCAACCTTGAGTGGGCGTATAAATTTCTACCCAAGCGTGTGTGGCACCTTCTCCTCTCAGCCCACTTTCATTCGGACAAATATACCCACTTACATATCTCGAGGGGATACCAGCGGTGCGCAATAGTTGCAGTAATATGTGTGCAAAATCTTGGCAAACCCCCTTTCTGATTTCTAAAATTTCGTCAACGGTGGTTTCTATATTGGTGATTCCTTTGGTATAGGTGAAGTTTTTAAATATATAATCATTGCATTCTTGCGCAATGGCAATAATGGATTTTTCAGAGTGGTTTATTTTTTTTAAAATAAGGTCTATTTCATTTTGCTTAAGGATGGTTTCGGGATAACTAAGACGCTGTAATAAAATACTGTTTTCCTTTTCGCTGGCTAAATCCTGTACCGTGGTGGAATCTATTTCGGGTATTTTTAGCGAATGGTTCACGCGCACTAGCATTCGGGATTCGATAGTCATCTCTTCATGGGCTTCTAAATTATTGAAATTCCCCACCCTATTGCCATAGTAATCCCTTGATATTTCTACAATGGGACTTTGCGTTATCAAGAGTTGGTATTGCAGCACATCTTGATTGTCAAAATGATGCGGAAACAAACGTATTTCATTGATACTTTCCTTAATGGGCCAGTTGTATTGGTATTTTGTAATATGAACTATCTTGAAAACCGCCATTTTTTATTAAGTATAAGAGAAGAATAATTTTGAAAAATCGGTAGAAAACTGAATCAATTGTGTTTTAGTATCATTGAGCACATCTTCTAGTTGTTTGTTCGTCAGGTTGTGGTAATCTGTAAATTCAACGGAACTTTTGAGTCTTCCAAATTGATTGTGTAAGGTTCTGGCTTCACTTAAATTATTGTCTTTAAAAAGGCTATTTAAATACACTTCAATCAGACTTAAGGTATAAATTACAGAATGGGCAAAATCAGGGTTGAAAATTACCTGTTGCACTACCTTTCGGTTGTGTGGGATATTGCTATAACTTTTAAGATACAATTCATAACCCGAAAGAGATAGTAATAACCGTCTCCAATACAGTAAATCCTCCGTTCCTTCAAGATTATAGTGAATAGGGGCAAAGTAAGCCTGCGTCAATGAAATAGTTTGGAGGCATCTTTCGATATGCTTGCCAATACTTGAAAAACACCAGCCCAATCCTCTTGGCATGGTAACCTGAAGTATTCCATTGTAGAGCAAAAAATCCTTGTTCAGTTTGGTCACAATATTTAATGCTTCGGAGGTTTCCAGTTTTTTTGGTAAATCAGGAGCATTCATAAAGTGATACAAAGAGTTGATGTGTTCCCAAAGTTCTTTGGTGATTTTATCTTGTGAACCCCTAGCATTTTCTCGTGCTTTAATCACTAGGTTTTTTACGGAGTTGTGATTTTGATTGTCGCAAACCAAGTATTTTAGGACAAAGTTGGTGTCAAATTGAGCCTCGCTGATTTGCTTTTTAGATAAATTGGTATAATAATCCAACAAAGGTTTGTATCCTTGAGAATCATCGAGTTCTTTGTCAAAAGACAAGATGTAAAAAGTGTTGAGGGTAAGCAACATTCCATCTGTCCTTTCCATGTATCGGTTGAGCCAGAACATTCCGTCTGCCACTCGGCTGAGCATATTTACTTTCATTTTTCACTTATTTTTATTCGTATGAATGTCGACTTTTCCTGAACCAACCTTACTCTAAAAAGGGCAATCGTATCAATTTTTTAAAATTCATGTCTTGTGATAGCCACTTAAACCGATTTTTCCAATTAAGTTCCGCCCAATAGTCTAAAAATTCTTTTTTCATAAAAAATTCCGATATTTTATTTAACGCGTCTCCAAGGAGCACTTTTTATTAATTTAGTTTCTTTATTTCACAATCCAAGTATCTTTACTTCCCCCGCCTTGCGAGGAATTAACTACAAGTGAACCTTCTGTTAGTGCCACCCTAGTAAGTCCCCCGGAAACTATTTCAACGCCATTGGGTCCACACAATGCATAAGGTCTTAAATCGACGTGACGCAATTTTAGTTCGCCATCAATCAAACAAGGCACAGTGCTAAGTTGGATAATGGGTTGTGCAATAAAATTTCGTGGATTCTCAAGAATGGCAATTTTGGCATTTTCCAATTCTTGTTCCGTAGCCTTGTTTCCCATAATCATTCCGTAGCCACCACTTTGATTGGTTTCCTTAATGACCATGTTTCCCATATCGGCAAATACCAGTTCGCGTTCCTCTTTATTTCCCATTTGGTAGGTGGGTACATTTTTAAGTATGGGCTCCTCGTTGAGGTAATATTTTATCATATCAGGCACATAGGCATAGACCGCTTTGTCATCGGCGACGCCATTTCCCACGGCATTTACTAATGCCACATTTCCCATTTTGTAAACACTTATCAGTCCGGGCACCCCTAGGGCGCTGTCTGGTTTAAAGACCAAAGGGTCGAGGTATTCGTCATCCAAACGTCTGTAAATTACATCCACCTGATGAAGACCCGAAGTGGTTTTCATGTATACCTTGCAGTTGTTAACGACTAAATCTCGTCCTTCCACTAATGGAATTCCCATTTGTCTAGCCAAGAATGTATGTTCATAATAAGCAGAATTGTAAATTCCGGGAGTGAGCAACACAACATTCGGGTTAGATATTTTTCTTGGAGACATAGAAATCAGTATGTTGTGAAAAATCATAGGATAATTTGCCACCATACTCACATCATTCGAAGTAAACATTTCCGGAAAAATCCTTTTCGTGATTTCGCGGTTTTCCAGCATATAACTTACGCCACTCGGACACCTCAGATTGTCTTCTAATACATAAAACTCTCCTTTTGCACCCCGAATCAAATCTATTCCCGCAATGTGAATGTGGATGTTGTGAGGCACTTTTATTCCATGTACTTCTTGAATGTAATGTGGGCAAGAAGCTATCAATGCTGCTGGGATAATACCTTCTTTTATGATAAGTTGTTCGTTGTAAATGTCTTCCAAGAACAAGTTGAGTGCCTTTAACCTTTGGGCTATTCCTGTTTCTACCTCGTCCCAATCCTTTTGGGTGATTATTCTTGGGATGATGTCAAACGGAAATATTCTTTCGATGCCTTGGTTGTCGTCACTGTATACAGTAAAAGTGATTCCCTGATTCATGAAAAAATCGGCAGCTTGTCTTTGTTTTTGATTTAGATTTTCGGTATTAAGGCTTTGTAAGGTTTGTAAAACTTTGCGGTAAGAATTCCGCACCCCTTTATTGGAAAACATCTCATCCCAGCCATTAGGGTTCAATTTAGGCATCAACTTCATCATTTCATTCGGTATTAAATAGTCAAGATTTCAAATTTTTTATTGAAAAATAAACTTGTTTTACACAAATCTATTGTTTTATTTTTATCGAAAGTCTATTTTTACTGATTATTTAGCAACAAATGCCATTTTGATTATTTTGACAATTAATTTTGACGATTTTGTGATTTAGTTGCTCTTGTTTTCTTAATTCCACAATCGGAAAAACAACAAAAAGCAAACAAATTCCTATTTCATAAGGGGTGATGGTTAGATAATTATGGGGACCAGCTGGCATTATTATTTTAAGATTAATTGGGAGAAAATTGTAGCACGGAGCCTATCCGGTTTTGTCTTTTCGAATTCCAAACCATCATTTATTAAAAGTGGATTCCATCGCCTTTAGCATTCTATCAGTTGACCAAGTTCCTGCAACAATAATTCTCCGAATGGTATATTGGGGTGCTATGGAATCCCTTTTGTTGGATAGGATAAAGGCGAGTTGGTAATTCTTGTTTTTCAACAGGGTGATGGCGGCAGGATTCCAAATGCCGGAAGGATAGGCAAAAAAGTCTACAGCTTTGCCGGTAATGTCTTCTAACTGCTTTTTGGGTTTTGTAAGCTGAATTGTCCAATCCGTTCCTATGTATTTCGTTACGAGATGATGATCCCAAGTATGTGCTCCAATGGTATGTCCGTTGTCCGATAAGTTTTTAATTTGGATTTTAGTTAGGTATCCCGGGCGGTTAATGGAGACCGTCATAATAAAAAAAACGCCTTTGAAGCCGTATTTTTTCATTTCGGCAGCGGCCAATCGGTAGTGCTCTTCTCGTGTGTCGTCAAAAGTGAGGAGAATTGGTTTGGGAGGCAAGACGCCATCGTGCACTAAATATTCATACAATTGGCTCGGGGAAATGCTATGAAATCCATTCTCGGACAAGGTTTTCATTTGTTGGGCAAAGTTGACGGGAGTCACAGAATAGGTTCTCATGTTTTCTCCGTCACCGGGAAGAATATTCCGAATTCGATGGTAGCACAGAATGGGCACTTCTGGTTTTCGAAGAATTTGTGCTGCGGTGGCTTTTGTATTTTTTTGAGTTCCTTTTTTGGCTTGACCATTTGCCAAGGTAAAAAAACCAATCAAAAAAAGGAACAGAATATTTTTCATAACTCAAAAGGGATTTCAACAAATTACTGATATTGGATATAAATGGGCTTGGGCGTAAACCGAAGTAATTCCGCTGGGGTATATAGTCCGTTGGTATTCGACCGAGTGTCATTTTTATAAAATAGCTTAAAGCCGGTAAACTGAACGGGTTCGCTATAAATGTAATCGAGATAGGTTGATTTCTTTAATATTTTGCTGCCAAAACCATCCATGTTCATCACAACTTGTACTTCGGGGACTAGTTTTATATTTCGATAGTCAGTCACCATTCTTTGGGTGAACCGATGCACCACCAGCACTTTGGGAGGGAGTTTGTTTTCTCGTACTACTTTAGCTAAGATGGCAATGGCATCATTGATGTCTACAGCGGTGAAATACCCTATTTTTGTCCCAGGAGTTTCCCCGTTTTTCATTGAAAACTCGGGATCAATTCCCAAGTGAACATTCGGCATTTTGAGGTATTTTTCTAGCATAGACACTTCCTCTTTCACTGAACTGTGCCCCACCTGAAGATCCAGAAACACCAGCGCATGGATCGGTTTTGCCCAATCCATAATAATATCAATCTGGTGAAACGGCATTCTCAGGCGATGTTTATTTAACTTTCCTGGTGAACTTTGGGCCGTGACAGCAATGTAGTGCAAAGCGGGAATCGTTTTCATGTTAGGATCGGCGGCTTGCCATCGTGCGACTTCATAATGTAGTTTTTTAAGCATCGCCTCTTTGGGTAATTCACCTAAAATACCCATTCTTTTGGAATATAGATTTCCGTAAAACGCAATGACCCTGTTATAAGGCAAGATAGCTCCCGCCAACGGATAAGGCGCTTTTTTAACAGGCCATCGCCCTTGTCTGTCATTGTTGCTCAATGCAAACATTTTTTTGTTATAGTCGGCGGTGTCGATAGGTGAATCAACTTTTTCGGGAATAAACAGGGATTTTGTGTTTTCTTTTTTTTCGTTGTTGAGGTACACGACAGCGGCCTTTCCCCGATTACAACTGCTGGAATGAAATAGGAAGAAAAGTAGGAGCATTCGAAAGAAGAATGTATGCGCTTGCGTTTTCATAAGGCATCACTTTTATTTACCACATAAATTTTACTACTTAAAGGTACGAGTTTTAATAATGAATTCTAAATATATTGGGAAATAATAGGCCTAAGGTGTTGCTAAAAAAAAGCAATTTGCGAAGTGTTAAAGCCATCAGTTTTAACAGGGAAAATGATACGGGACATATCAAATAATTTACAAATATAGGTTTAGTAGCCCCGCCGAGAATCGAACTCGGATCAAAAGTTTAGGAAACTCCCATTCTATCCGTTGAACTACGGGGCTGAAACAAAAAAATAGGGAATCATTTCTTATAGCCTTTCTGCTTTTGCTCCCCCTATTGGAGAAAGTTGCAGTTTTGACTCAATGATTGATTATTCAATAATCTTAAAATCAAGGATATAGATTTTAATCTAAAAATTCTATATTAGAAAATAAAGGTATTAAAAAAATCAAAATTAACTATCCCCTTCAAACACATAATCAGATTATCCTAACACTTCATAAAAATATCACTCCTCTTTAGATGAATATATTACTCCGTATTTAAAATATCTTATTATATTTTTCAGGTATCACTTCAAATTTTTCATATTTATAAGTGAATTTTACTGCCTTTAAACTTTTATAAATAATTATTAATTGTCCATTTTTCTATCGTGATTCTGCAATACATGCTATTACTGACCTATCGAATACTTTTTTCTAAAATCTCCATATTCTTTTTTTTAAAAATTTTTCAAATTCCAATTTTATTTCTAATAGGTATAAAATGATTGTTTGGAAAATAATCTTTAAAGATTTTATATCTTTAAATTGTTAAAAAGTAAGAAAATTATATATTAAAATAATTATATTGTGTATTTCATCGATTTTATTTGTTATTTAATCGATAATGTTTCTATATTTACATAACAAATAAAAACAAGTTCTTACAATCAATTATATCCTTAAAGAAGTTTGCCCCACAATCTACTTTAATTTAATAATAACCCTAAAGAAGTTTGCCCCACAATCTACTTTAAACTTTAACCTATTTTATTATGAAAGCAAAATTACTTCGTGTATTATTGCTAGTTGCAGTAGTATACTCCATGAACTCTTGTTCATCTGATAGTTCAGAGGCTCCAAATTCTAGTTCAGATACAATGAAAGTTATGGATTACACCTATAATGCATCAGAATTAGATGCTATGAATCTAATTAACACCTACAGAGTAAGTGTGGGCTTGAATACATTGCAACAAATAAATCATATTTCCTATAAATCAGAAGAGCATGATCATTACATGATTGCTAATGATGTAGTTAATCATAATGATTTTGTTGCTAGATCAGAAAATTTAATTTCTGTATTAAATGCTAAAAGAGTGGGTGAAAATATTGCCTATAATTATAACACGCCACAATCGGTAGTAAATGCTTGGTTGAATAGCCCAACACATAAAGAAAATATAGAAGGTGACTATACTCATTTCGGTATTGCCATAAAAACAAATCAGGAGGGTAAAAAGTATTACACCAATATCTTTGTAAAAATATAAGTAAAGTTTGTTTTTGATTTAGAAGCTGCCTGTTTTCAGGCAGCTTTTTTTGTTTAATTTCTCCAAATTAATTCAATAGCGGGTTGTTTTTGAAAATCATACACATTTTAGTATAGTGATGGTTTTTCATTGGAGTATCGGCCCTAGCATTAATTCCCATGATTATTATAAGGTATTTTTATATCAATAATTTCAAATTTATTGGATATTATTTTTTAATATCTACCACCTCGTTTTGAGTATTTTAAAAAGTGTATTTTCTTAATCAGACTCTCATGTCAATAAAACAAAAAAGGCTATCATTTCTGATAGCCTTTCTGCTTTTGCTACCGTTATTGGAGAAAGTTACAAATTTGATGCGATGATAATTTATTTAACTTTAAGAAAAATAAATGGTTATAATATTTCAAAAAAAATTATTTCCCGCCCCAAGCATCCATTATTCCTGATTTAATATCAGTATAATTTGAGACAAGCCAAATCACTAGAACAATAAGTAGAATTGTTTTCTAGTGGTTTTTTACTAATGTTTTCAAGTCATTTAAGAATTGATTCATATCAGTAATTTTAAAGGTTAAATTAAATTCGTAGGGGTTGGTAATAGGTTTGTTAATAATGCCATAAAGGTCTGTTTCCAATGCTTTTTTAATTACTTTAATTGAGTGAAGGCCTGGCTTTACTTGATTACTCTCAATACGTTGAATTGTCCTAAGCGTTAGTCCCGAAAGTTCAGCAACTTCGTTTTGAGAATAATTCTAACTGACTCTAAGCTCTTTTAATATATCTCCAAATTCCATATTGCAAATATAATTTTACTAATTCTAAAACATTTAGACATCTTGCCGTCATTTTAATGCAAAAATAGAAAAAAAACATTATAATTGTTGAAGAGACTTTTCTTATTGAATGACTCGTCCTAAATAATCGATACAGATTATTTAGGACGAGTCACCCCTATTGGAGAAAGTTGCAGTTCTGCCTCAATGCCTTTCTGCTTTAGCCATCAGAAAAGCATATTAGATATTATAGCTTTTTTTAACCATTAAAAAATATAATTTATCCGAAAGTAATTTTCTAAGCTTTAATAGTAACGGACCGGGCTTTCCAATAGCATATCGCATCTTATTACTATTATCTGTTGCGGCTATAAAAATTGTTTTAGCAACCACTTCAGGTCCTTCTGCATCTTTGATAACTTTTTCCGCAGCAGCATTAAATTTTGAAATAAAGCTATCATACTCATTTGTGAAATCTGGCTTAATGAATTTTCGGCTTCTTCCATAAAAATCTGTTACAATTGGACCTGGCTCGATGAGTTTTAATTTAATGTTGAATTGTGCTAATTCATAATGCAATGACTCTGTAAAACCCTCAACCGCAAATTTTGTTGAATGATAAATACTATATAATGGGAAAGTAATTTTTCCACCCATACTTGAAATTTGAATGATTATTCCGCCACCACAGGGGCGCATTGCTTTTATCGCCTCTCTTGTTACTCGCATTAATCCAAATACATTTGTGTTGAATTGATTTTCAATAACCTCATCAGACATAGCTTCAAAAGCTCCATCTACTCCATACCCCGCATTATTAACCACAACATCAATAGTTCCAAATTCTTCTTTTACTTTCTTAAATACTTGAGTGATACTATCAAGATTTGTAACATCTAAAGGATAAAGTTTCACATTGCTAAATGCCTTAAAGTCAGTTTCTTTTTCGGGATTTCTTTGTGTAGCAATTACATTCCATCCCTTTTTTGCAAATTCAATAACGGTTGATTTCCCAATCCCGCTTGAGGTTCCTGTAATTAAAATTGTCTTTTTCATATATTTGAATTGTTAGTTTTGAACAAACTTACCTTGATAAATTCAAACATACAACATTAGAGTATAGTCTATGGTTAATATTTAATTTTCAACACATATATTTGCAGTATGTTAATAAATGAAATAGCTAAAATTACGGGGATTTCTCCCCATACTATTCGCTTCTATGAAAAGTCAGGATTGATTGAAGGAAAGCGGGATGATTCTATTAAATCAAATAATTATTTTCATTATGATGAAGAAACAATAGAAAAATTAGAATTCATTAGTGATGCTAAATCTGTAGGTTTTACAATACGAGAAATCGGGCAAATTATTGATGCTTGGTATAAAGATAAATTCACTAAAGAGGAGAAATTAAATATTCTTGAGGAAAAATTACTATCGCTTGAACAGAAGTTGAAGGAAATAAAACAAATGAAAAACCAAATAGAAGAGTTCAAGAAAGATGTCCTGAACGATTTATGCTAACACTAAAAAACAAAAAAGACCTTACAAAATGTAAAGTCTTTTTAAATGCTCCCCCTATTGGAGAAAGTTGCAGTTTTGATGAGTTAAAATATCTATTAATTATATTTAAATCAGAAAGGTAAAAATTTATTTCTTAATGAACTTATAAGTGTTTTTCTCATTTCCGCTTACTATTTGAATAAAGTATATACCTTGAGGAAAAGCTGAAACATCTATAATTGTTTGCTTATTATTTAAAATTCTAGAATTGAGTTCTTGACCCAAAATAGAGTAAATTGTTGCTCGATTTCCGATTTGATTATCTGAAATTATTAGATTTAGTTGGTCAGTAACTGGATTTGGAAATACTACGAAATCAGTTTCATTAGTTATATTGCTATTTCCTAAACTGGTTTGCTGATACACCCTAACATAATCAATTTCCATAGTAGATTGAACAAAGTTTACAGGTACATTTGATAGAATTGCTATATTTAATAAAATATATTGTTCAGTGTCAAAAGGCCAAGTAAATTGGTTTTTAATTAATGGTTCATAATTGAGATGATTAATACCATCTACACTTAATGTTATTCTTTCATTATTCCATTCAAGCGCATAAATATGGAAATCACTAGTTACACCATCTTTATATTGATAATTAGCCATGTATTCATCTATCGACAAATTACCATCTATTGGATGGTGAACTGCGCTGGATATTACATTGGACCCCCAGTATTCCATAATATCTATTTCGCCACAGGCAGGCCATGTAACAGCACCATATCCATTTAACTGCCAATAGGCTCCTAACTCGTTAATATTTTTGCCCAACATCCAAATAGCAGGCAAAGTACCATTCCCTTCAGATAATTTTGCACGTACTTCTACGCGACCATATTTGAAAGCAAATTTTGAATTCAATCTTGCAGAAGTAAATTGTTTGGTGATTCCTTGATTTGTATATGCTTCCCTTTTTGCAACAACCTTTAAAGTACCATTACTAACATTCGAATTATCAATACGGTTTGTATAATGTTGTTGTTCATTGCCAAACCAACTATTGCCCATTGGGA
>CAMBZB010000023.1 GCA_945872245.1 Flavobacterium psychrophilum | reverse complement strand
AATGTTGTGTTTCATCAAAAATTCTTTGGCAAACTCTTTGCTTCCCTCTAAAGTGGCGCCTAATTTTGATGGTCCAATGACTGGGATATCTTTTAAATCTTTGTCGTGTTTGAAAAAATCGAAAATCCCTTTGACCAATGGATCTTCCGGACCCACAACCACCATCTCTACTTTTTTCTGAATCACAAAAGTTTTTATGGCATCAAAATCCGTAGGGCTGATGTCAATGTTTTTTGCTATTGAGGCTGTACCCGCATTTCCGGGAGCCACAAAAAGTTTGTCGCAAAGCGGACTTTGAATCATTTTCCAAGCAAAAGCGTGTTCCCTTCCTCCAGAACCCAGTAGTAAAATTGTCATTGTGCAGTAATTAAGTCCGGCAAAAATAATTGCTTTTAGACTTAAAAAATAATTAATTTTCAAAAAGTTGTTGGTTGTTGGTTATTAGTTGTTGTTAAATATTATTTTTGGTAAAATGTTTTGGTAAAATGATTCCACTTTTCGATTTATCACTCCAACTAAATGGTTTTCCTATAAAGAAAGCCAAGGCTGAGTTGCGAAGAATCCAGTCTGTTTCCGAACAAGAATTCGAAATTTTTGTTGAAAACAAAAAACAAGAAATTGTTGAATTTCACTTAAAGCATAATTCGTCCTATCAAAAATTGGTCGGCGAAACCCGTTTTATAAACTGGAAAGATTTACCGGTTATGACCAAAAAAGACTTTCAGAAACCCTTAATCGAAAGGCTTTCAAATGGATTTTATTTAAAAAATGTATACGTCAATAAAACTTCGGGCTCGAGCGGGGATCCTTTTATTTTTGCCAAAGACAAGTTCTCGCACGCTTTAACCTGGGCAATTAACATGAATCGTTTTGGTTGGCACGGAATTGATTTTAACACCTCATATCAAGCTCGATTTTACGGAATTCCTTTGGATTTTATCGGAAATACAAAAGAAAGATTGAAGGATTTTTTGAGCCACCGCTTCCGGTTTTCAATTTTTGATTTGTCGGATGCCGTTTTAGAAGGGTTTTTTAATGAATTCAAAACCCGAAAGTTCGATTACATCAACGGTTACACCAGTTCAATTGTTTTGTTCGCCAAATTTTTACAGCAAAAAAACATAGTTCTAACAACCATTTGTCCGACTTTGAAAGTTTGTGTTGTCACTTCTGAAATGCTTTTTGAAGAAGACAAAATCTTGCTAGAAAAACAATTTGGAGTTCCTGTTGTCAATGAATATGGCGCGTCGGAACTGGATTTGATCGCTTTCGAAAATCCCGATGGAGAATGGCAAGTGAATTCTGAAACACTTTTTATTGAAATTTTAGACCCCGAAAACAACGTTTTACCTTATGGAAAGGAAGGCCGGATAGTGATTACTTCTTTGTTTAACAAAGCACATCCATTCATTCGATACGACATTGGCGACATTGGGATTTTGGACACGAAGAGCAGCCCCAAAAAACCAATTCTAAAAAAATTAGTCGGTCGAACCAATGATGTTGCCGTCTTGCCCAGTGGAAAAAAATCGCCTGGTTTGACTTTTTATTATGTAACCAAAAGCATCATCGAAGATGATGGCAATGTTAAAGAATTTGTCATCAAACAAACTAAAATCGATACTTTTGACATTGAATATGTGAGCGAAACCGAATTAAATTTGGAACAAATCGAGAAAGTTGAGGCGGCAATTGCCTTATATTTGGAAACAGGATTGGTCTTTACATTCATCCGAAAAGAAAAACTAGAACGAAGCAAAAGCGGGAAATTGAAACAGTTTGTTTCGTTAATTTAATCTCTTGATATACTTTGGTTTTATAATTAATTGGGTAAATAAAAATCCAATCATACAAACTAATGAAACGACCACATTAAACCCATGAAACGTTCTATAAACAGTGAAATTGTGTTTTAATAAATCCAACTTTGAGGCAGAAATTGAATCTTTCCTAACTCTATAAAAAGCCAAGCTTTCTGGGGTTGGTTGTCCCGTTTTTATTTTTTTTAAAATTGTAAGCCACAGGATCCAATCCTGACGTTTTCGGATAGGGGAAATGGGAATCTTACCAAAGTAATCTACATCATAAATTCCAGTAAGATTGCCTACGTAATTACAGTAAAATAATTGCTTGTAGGAGAGGTTTCTCGGAGCTTCAACTCTTTTGTTCAGCGGTTTTCCTTCTTCATCGATACAATCATAGAAAGAAAAAGTAAAGGGTAAATCATTATGGGTCATAAACTTGATTTGGTTCTCGAGTTTAGTTGGTTTCCATAAGTCATCCGAATCCAAAAAAGCAATATATCTTCCTTTCGATTTGTTCAAAGCCAAGTTCCGGGCAATTCCAACACCTGAATTTTTTTCAAGTTGAAAGAATTGGATTCTTTCTTCAAATTGGGCTAATTTGACGATTTCAGAAATGACAGAAACTGTTTTGTCCGAAGAACCATCATCAACAATAATCACTTCCCAATTGGTGTAAGTCTGAGCTTGTATCGATTGTATGGTTTCAGCAATAAATTTTTCAGAGTTGAAGGTTGGTATTATTATGGATACAAGCATATTTCCCATGTCAATAAGCCTTTTCTTCTCCTTTTAATATGTTCACTACCGTTTGAAGAATGATTTTTAAATCTAATATAAGGGACCAATTTTCAATATAAAAAACATCAAGTTTGATTCGATTTATCATATCTTCATTTGTTTCAATTTCACCTCTAAAACCTTTGACTTGAGCTAGACCTGTAATTCCTGGTTTGACATAATGTCTTACCATATATTTTTTTACTGTATTGCCGTAGGCTTTATTCTGTGACCATAAATGGGGTCTTGGACCCACTACAGACATGTCTCCAAGCAAAACATTAAGGAATTGAGGCATTTCATCAAGACTTGTTTTTCGCATAAATCTTCCCATTTTAGTCACACGCGGATCGTTTTTAGATGCTTCTATTTCAGTTGTTTTATTGATTTGCATGGATCTGAACTTATAACAAAAAAATTCTTTTTCATCTAGACCAGGTCTACCCTGTTTAAAAAAAACTGGGCCCTTTGACTCTAATTTAATAAGAATTGCCAGTAATGGAAAAAGCCAGGGAAAAAATCCCACAGTTGCAATAAATGAAAAAACAATGTCGAAAGTTCTTTTTAAAACTTTAGTGGTTGGGTCGTCAAGGATTGATTTTTGTATAGTAAGAACAGGGAAGATATCATAGTAATCTGTTTTTAAATTTTTTGAAAATATTTCTTTGGTGTCAGGGATAAACTTTATTATTTTGTCGTTTTCGTCCGCAAAATCAACCAAATTTTTCAACTGTGCATCGGTTACTTCATTCAACGAACAATATATCTCATGCACTTGATTTTCAATTACAAAAAGTTTTAAATCTGCCAGTTTTCCTTTAATATCTTCATTTGATTTTTTATCAGAAAAATAGCCCAAAAAACGATAGCCATAATCATTTCTAGTTTCAAAAAGCCCTTTTAATCTAATAGCTTCAGGAGTATGCCCAATAATTACTGCGTTTCTATAATTACTCCCCGTTACTATTCTGTATCTTTTTAAATAATAAAATAATAAAACTTTTGAAATGGTAATTAATACAAAGCTTAAAACCAAAAAAAATGCAATTGCCTTACCACCAAAAATACTTTGTTTAGAAAAAGGGAAAAAAGCAATAACAATTAGCAAAAAAAGCACACCTTGTTTGACTAATTTAGAAATGATTTCGACTGGAGTGGTAAAACGATAGACTTCATAAAACTTGATTAAATAGGCTATTAGAAACCAACCAAAGTTTTGATATAATACATAATACAAAGTATTTAACTGAAGCTCTTTAAAGAAATATAGGCATAAAAAATCGATAACCAAAAGGTCTAATATAACACTTATGGGTCTGATATATTTTGAATATCTTCCTTTTTGAGCTGCCGTCATATTAATGAATATATCCTGTAAAATCCTTATGATCTTCCTTTGAAAGTTCTTCGGTTGACAAGGATCTGAAATAGTCGTAGGTAATTTTCATGCCTTCTTCTCTTGAAACTTTGGCTTCCCAACCCAATAATTGTTTTGCCTTGGTTATA
This sequence comes from Flavobacterium psychrophilum, assembly GCA_945872245.1. Lineage (GTDB taxonomy): Bacteria > Bacteroidota > Bacteroidia > Flavobacteriales > Flavobacteriaceae > Flavobacterium > Flavobacterium psychrophilum_T. The sequence continues at coordinate 31,305 of CAMBZB010000023.1, read as the reverse complement.
TCCGGTTGGCGTTGAAGAGGGTCGTTTACCGGAAGAGGATTATAAACCACTTTTTGATTGGTACCCGTAAGTTTTATGATTTCATCCGCAAAATCTTTAATGGTGATCTCGTCCGGATTCCCAATGTTAACAGGATATACATAGTCGGAATGTAATAACCTGAAAATCCCCTCTACTTGGTCATCCACATAACAAAAGGAGCGGGTTTGCATTCCGTCACCAAAAATGGTTAAATCTTCTCCGCGCAATGCCTGCCCAATAAAAGCCGGAATTACACGGCCATCATTCAATCGCATTCTTGGGCCGTAGGTATTGAAAATTCTAACAATTCTGGTTTCAACCCCATGAAAAGTATGATAGGCCATCGTGATAGATTCTTGGAAACGTTTGGCTTCATCATAAACTCCTCTAGGTCCAATGGTGTTTACATTGCCATAATACTCTTCCGTTTGAGGATGAACCAAAGGATCTCCATAAACCTCGGAGGTCGAGGCAATAAGAATTCTGGCGTTTTTCACTCTTGCCAAGCCCAAAAGATTGTGTGTGCCTAAAGAACCTACTTTAAGGGTTTGAATGGGGATTTTTAAATAATCTATCGGACTTGCCGGTGAGGCAAAATGGAGGATATAGTCAATTTTTCCTGGGACATGGACAAACTTAGTAATGTCATGATGGTAAAATTCGAAATTTTCGAGCTTGAATAAATGGGCTATGTTTTTTAAATCGCCAGTTATGAGATTGTCCATTCCAATGACAAAATAACCTTCGGCTATGAAACGATCGCACAGGTGAGAGCCTAAAAAACCTGCGGCTCCCGTAATTAAAATTCTTTTCATGTAAAGTTTTATTTATATTGGATCGTATTTTAGTATTGTAACAACGAAATGTCTAACTATATATTGTTAAATTATTAACTTTTATTATTATTCGATTCAGAATTAAAAAGACAATATAATGTCGAGAAAAACACGACTCCTCTTTGCCGAGACAAGAAGGATTCGGTCAAAAATAAACTTATCATTAGAACTGCAAAAGAAATAGATACAAAATTTTTTGTTTTTATTGCGTTTTTTATATTTAAGAGCACCATGATTAGTAATAATAGCAATCCGAAGATCCCCAATTCAGCGAAAGTTTGAATATATTGGTTGTGAAAATTCTTTTTTTGGTAGCCCTCGTGAGTGGCATCTCCTGAATAGAGATTATGTTCTTTCCCTTTTTCAGCTATTCTAAAGTCAGTTGCATTTAATCCATAGCCCGTTAATACTATTGAATCTTCTTGGAGCATTTCTATGAAAATTCTGATTTGATAGATCCTAAAAGCAGTTCCGGGAAAATAGTCATTTGGTTGGAACCTATCTTGTCCCCATGCTTCTTTCACACTTACATTATGTACTTCGCCATTTTCATTCCCTATTTCCTGATTCAAGCTGTTTTCTGAGACGTTTGAGTAGTACTCAATCATAAACCGATCTTTTATTTTTCCTGTAAGTGCAATTGCTAAAAATAAGACTAAAAAAGCCGTTATTTTTAGTGATTTTATTTTTGTTGACGATTTATAATATCTCAAATAAAACACGAAAACTAATCCAAAAAAAATGACGCTGATGTTTTTTGAAGATAGCAAAACCAAAAAAACAGTTATTATCGCAATAGCTATTTTATCGAATGTTGATTTCTGAAATTTTGTTATAAAATAAATTCCCGCGACTGCCATATAGAGTGATACGTGAATGGCATTAACATCTTCGGTCACCAATTCATGATAGAAAAAAACATTTGTGTTATGGCTTACTGCAAAACGGATTCCTGCTTTAACTAAATAATACAAAATAAACAGCAACATTCCGTAACTATAATGTGAAATTATTTTTTGCTTTTGAAGATTTGAGAACTTGGGAAAAATCATAAAACAAAGAGGAAGCACGAGCAAGGGAATTGTTTTAGAAAGTGCCTTTAGAGTGGCGTTCCCGTCATGGCTCCAAGTTATGGAAATTACCATAATAAAATATAAAACAATGGGGTAAATCAAATTTTTATCTATTCTTAAATTTGATTTTTTTAAAGTGACTAAGGTTATAAACACAAAAAGGCCAACTGCAATTCCGTTGATTGCGTAACCAAGTGGAATAGAAATTAAAACAAAAATCAGTGCCACAAAAGTGGGGTTTTTCTTTATTTCAGATTTGATTTTCTGAAAGACATTTTTCAAATAATTGAAGATATGCTCCATTGATTTTGTTCCAATTAAATTCATGTTCAATCGCCTCAAAATTGTTTTGAATGAATGGCAAGTTATCACTTTTTTTGACATCTTGCAGCATATTTTTCACCTCTATTGGGTTAGAAAAATAATAGCCATTCTCTTTTAGGATTGCTTTGTTAAAATGATTGTTGTGGGCAATTATAAATGCTTTAGACGCCATTGCTTCAAGTAAAGAGGGATTCGTACCACCAACCGAATGACCGTGAAAATAAAAATTAGAAAAATACCTCAAATTATTGAGCTTGTTGATGTTGAATTCCGCTCCAATAAAACGGATTGCTTTATTAATACTGAATTTTTCTTTAAGATAATCTCCATATTTTGTGTTGTGGTTTCCTACAACTAGAACTGTGGTTTCTTCTACACACAAAACAATTCCATCAAGAACAGTTTCAATATTGTTTTCCGGTTCAAAACGAGCCATAATCATGTTATAATTGCTCTTAGTTACTTTGTATTCCTTCAATAATTCTTCATCTGGATCTTCAAAGACTGTTGCGCCATAAGGAATGTAAGTAGAGTCAATTTTGTATTTTTCTTTTAAATATTTTTGGATACCTAACGAATCGGATATTAAATAATCGCTGCTTTTGACCGCCAACAGTTCCGCAAATTTCAAGAATTGTTGTACTGGTTTAGAATACTTGGAACGCTTCCATTCCAATCCATCCATATTGGTTATGATAACTGGTTTTTTGGGCAATAGAAAAAACCAAATCGAATTACTGGTGTAACCCAATTGCAAAATAATATCAAAATCGCGCTTGCGAGAATCGATTATACAATTGAAGTCGTATAAAAACTGGCCAAAAGTTCCCAATTTATGTTCAGGGTCGTATTGGTGAATAATATTTACACCCTTAAACGTTTTTTCCTGATAAAGATGGTTGTGAGAATTATATACATAGACTTCATGACCTTGATTTACTAAAAATACTGAAAAAAATTCGGCAAATTGTTCAAAACCAGAATAATGATTCGGAATACCTCTGGTTCCCAAAATGGCTATTTTCATAAAAAAAATTCTTTTTAAAGTCGCAAAAATACTAAATTACAATACCAATTTAATGCCTTTAATTAAAAATATTTTGATTATCGGTTTTCCGTCATAATCCTGTGACGCTTGCTATTACTAGCCTATAGAACAATTTTTCCTAAAAAAACCTTCTATTTTCTTCTTTAAAATGAAGTCTAAAAGAGTATAAGCATTGAATAAATTTTTAACTTTTTGAGGATAATTCCTAATCTTGTATTAGGATAATCCTTTTTTATTTTCCTGAATTGAAGAAGATATATGTGGGTTATCATTTTTGGGCAATAGGTTTTGGGTGTTGTATTACAAGGGACAAAACCGATAAAATTGTTAATGAATATTAAGAACATCATCATAATCCAAGAAGTGATGATACGAGAAGCTTTCAAGAGGGTGATTTTAATTCTTCAAATCCTTGATTACTTTAAAAGCCACATCCACTTCCTTTTCGCTAACCAAAATGGTGAATTCGTTTGAAGTCGAAATCACCTCGTTGATGATGATTCCTTCCCAAGCCAAGCGCTGGAAAATGAAATAGTAAATCCCGGGAACCACGATGTTTTCTTTGGGTAATTTTACCGTAATCGAAGCCAAGTTTTCTAGTTTTTGAATCAATTTTTCATTGGCAAAATGTTTGTCAACAAGGTGATTGACGCTGTTGCTTACCACAATATTAGTTTCATTTACGCCTCGTGATGAGGTGTAAAAAATGTCTGAAAAAGTGTTGATGTCCGTAATCAAGTCGGCTTGTTTGTTCAAAACAGTGTCCGAAGCCGCAAAGGTATAATCCGTCAATGCAGAACGAACGGTAATTTCACCAATGTTTTTTATTACTTTATTAATTTTGTGGTTGAGTCTGAAATCCAGCTCTTCAGTCAGTCGTTTAAGCGCCATTACAACGGCTCCTTGTTTGACTTCTTTGCTGAATTCATTCTCTAATTCGACCATAATATTTCTGGACAAGGACGTCAAATTGATTATTCCAAGTGACAACGCGTTTAACAAAAAAGGCTTTGTTTTGATGTAATTTTCTACGATTGAGGAAACTGTTTTCATTTTTGAGCAATTTATTTAAGAAGCGATTTCTTGTTTAAGCTTTTTTTGTCCGTGATAAGGCGTGTTTATCAGACAAAACCGAGGCAAAAATAAATAAAAAAACAATTTGTTACAAATATAACATTATTATTTTTTGTTAAAAATGATAAAAAGCATCTTTAAGGTGTTCAATTGCAAAGGATTTATCCTCTTTGTGAACAGCAATAATATCAAAACGGACTTCAATGTCCAAGTTTTTTGAAACTACATATTCGTTTATGGCTTTGACCAAAAGTTGGATTTTCTTGGGTTTTACAAAATCTTGCGGCAAACCAAATTCTATGGAGGAGCGCGTTTTCACCTCTACCACGGCAAGTGTGTTCTTTTTTTTGGCGATAATGTCGATTTCGGCTTTTTGGAATGTCCAATTGATTTCCAAGATTTCATAACCATCCTTCCGAAGAAATTCAACGGCTAATTCCTCGCCCAGCTTTCCCAATTCATTGTGTTCGGCCATTTTGAATGTTATCAATTAAAAAAGTGCTGTTTTATTCAAAAGTAAGCTTAGAAGTTGTTGCATTTAATTCTAATGAAACTTGTTTCCCAAAAATTAAGGGATTATTATTTTGGATATGTCCTGCAGGAAAATTATAAAGAATCGGAAATGAATACTCTTTGGTGACATCTTCAATAATTTGGTTCGCATTTTTCCCCCAAGGAATATCATTGTCTTTCATTTTGGTCATACTGCCAATAATTAAACCATTCAAATTTTCAAAACAACCACAACGCTTCAAAGCCATCATCATGCGGTCGATATGGTATAAATATTCATCTAGATCTTCCATGAAAAGGATTTTCCCTTTGCAATCAATTTGTGCGTTCGAACCCATAAGGCTATACAAAATGGATAAATTTCCACCTACGATTTCGCCCTTGGCGGTTCCCAATCGATTTGCTGCTTCAAAAGGAATTTCATATTTTAGGCTTTCGCCAAAAAGCGCTTTTCGCAAACTTTCGATAGATTCAGGACTTGCTTTTTCGACCGTTACGGGCATGAGTCCATGAATAGAAGCAATATTGATTTTGTTTAAATAACTGTGCATTACGGTGACATCGCTAAAGCCGACAACCCATTTTGGGCTTTGCCTGAATTTGGTAAAATCCAATAAATCGATCATTCGAACAGTGCCATAACCCCCGCGAACACACCATATCGCTTTGATGTTTGGATTGTCAAGTTGTTCCTGAAAATCTTCGGCACGTTGCGCATCCGTTCCCGCCAATTGATTGTTATCCAAACCAATCGATTTTCCTATAACGATCTCCAATCCCCAACGGTGCAGCAAATCTATAGTAGGTTTAAGATTGTCGTCGATGTTTTTTCTGGCAGTTGCCAAAATGGCTATCGTATCTCCTTTTTGGATGCTAGGCGGAATCTTCATTGGTAATTGAGGCTTTAATGTTGTTGTATTATAAAACAAAAATAAGCAATAGCAGTTTATAAAAAACAAGATTGTCATTTTTAAAAGAATTGTAGCGCATCATCTTGTTTCGAGGTGTTGAATACATGGGTTAACCATATTTTTATTTATTGGTCACGATAATATCATCCAATTGCATGGTTGTGGTTACTCCAGTTGTGCCGTCATATTCAAAAATGAAATACCCATTTCCGTTTAAATCCTTAGGAATAGGGTAAATTCCGCTATTGATAAATTCCGACCCATATCCGGAAGTATTTCCGGTCGATAGTATAAATTTATCGGTAATATCTATAAGTGTGGCTTGATTCACATTGCCGCCAGGAACATAGTTAATGGAGTAATAAATTTTTAACGGATTCCCATCATTGTAGCCGTCTTTTGATTTAAATGAAAATCCACTCGCGGCCGTCATATCGACGGGAATAATAAGATAGGCCTTTGAACAACCATTATTGTAAGCCGACATTTGAAGGTATTTGTTGGTGCCAAAAGTGGCCGCATCCCAATATTTATAACCAATTGCGGCATCATTAATGTATTTTGGAAAAACGGCACCAGTTGTGGTGGTAGCGTAGCTTTCAAAATTTTCGGTAAATGCACCCAAATATTGGAGGCTTGTTCCTCCTTTGGGTAATGAAATGGTTTGGACTCTTGGATTTGTAAAGTGAACATCTCTTTCTGTTCTCAGAATAATTTGATAAGTAGAGCCGTATTTGGTTAATACACCTCTTATTTTACCTCTTCCCGATGGGACCGAGAATCCTGCAAAATTCGCATATCTACTCGTTCTTACGTCCAATGCGGTTGTTCCGTTTGTGATTTTTAAACTAGTGTCAAAATCTGCCTTACTGAATGTGGTGCAATCAGTCTTGAATTGCACATCATCTATTTCTATTAAAGTGTTCAAATAGGTTTCGCTCGAGGCTTGAGCCAAAGTAATTTTATGCACAATGGCATCTTCACTTACCATATCGCAAGAAGGAATTAAATAATTTTTGTAGGTTAGAGCGGAAAGTCTATCAACCGAATATTGTTCTGTGGGAGGCGCTCCGAAAATTAATCCTTTTGCATTAGTTGTTGGATTGGCAAAAGCCAAGTCTTTTAGTTTTAAAAATACTCTTTTCCCGGGTTGGAGGTTTTTGGTATACGTGTTTACTTCATCAACCGAAAGATTGAATCCTTTTGTGCCATCAATAGATTGGAAATACATGCTTTTGTAGAAATTTCCCCCTTCGTCACTTGAAATCACATAGGCCTCGATAATATCGTCTGCAGGGTATGTTGCGGTTGTTTTTGTTGCAACGGGGTAAATAGCTGAAACTTCTTTGGTTTTTGTTAATTCTGGACTTACACAATTTGCCTGAACCGGAATGTCAAAGGTATCATTCACACAAGCTGAAAACAAACCTAGGGCTGCCAAAAAGATAAAAATAGGTTTTATTTTATTTCCCATAACACTTATTTTTAAAAGGTTAAATACACGTTGACCATAAACGTCCTTCCATATCCATAGAAATATTTTGGCCCAAATACGCTGGGACCTCCACTTTGATGATCTTCAAATTCTTGTCTGTAAGTGGCATTTCTTGATTGTTCGAAACCACCTGTTTTATAGGTAATGTCCAATACGTTATTTACGATTGCAAAAAGACCCAAGGTGTTTTGGTTGATTCTCCAAGATTTCCCTCCCACTAAATTCAACAAGTAAAAAGAGTCGAATTTTTCTTGTTTCAAATAGCTATCGGCAAGCGATTGATCAATTGCGATAGTGGCATTGTCGACATTAGTATAGAAATTTTTTGTTCTTAATAGGGAAGACACATCAAGATAATTGTCTGCTATATAATTGACATTGGTACCCATCCACCAGAATTTCGGATCTCGGTATTCCACGCCAAAAGAATACGCTTGTTGTGGCATTCCGGCTTGTTTTAACCCGGCAAATTGAGTCGCGCCATAATTGGTTACAGCAGCCGAAGCATCATCCGTCAAGCTTACGTTTGGATTGTTTGTAATTCGATAATCACCATAGGCAGCCACAGCGGTAAGTTTGAAGGTAGACGTTAATTGGTATTCAAGACCCGATTCTATTCCTCTGTTTTGCTTGTTTAATCCCGTCACAGCTTCCGAAACAAATGCCCCGTTTCCGCTGCTGCTCACCGCATCGGCATAGTAGAAATTAATGTCGGTAGCATTTAGTGTTTCAGAAAAATAGCCCGTAAATCGCGCTTTAAATCTTGGGGCTTTAATAATATAGCCAAGATCAACACTCTTGACATTTTCGTTTGTGATGCCTTCTGTGACAGTATTGTTTACCCGTGAATTTGAAAAAACCTCTCTCGTATTTGGCGCCTTAGTCATATAAATTCCGTTGAAATCAATAAAACTCCGCCCCGTTATTTTGTAAGTCAAACCTCCTTTGAATCCGAATGTATCGAAATTCATTTTTTGGCTTTTTCCAATAGAACTGTTTGGATAATAGCCATTTTTATACAATCCTTCTCTTTGATAAGCGGAACGGGAAAAGGCTTGAGCTAAATAGAAATCTACTTTTTTGTAAACAAATTTAAACTGTGTAAAAGCATCTAATTTTGTAGCATAAATTTTATAGTTGTACCCATAATGCTCTTCTATTCCAATTGTTCGATCAAAATTATTTAAGTCCGATTGTTGCTGGTCACCACTTCCGAAAGTGCTGATATCTTTGAAAAAATTTCCTCCCAAAAGATCCAGCATATTCTTGAAGTTCTTGGTTTTTGAACTCAAGTAATTTACACCTGCAGCCAGTAAAATATTGTCAGAAAGTTGTGAGGATAAATTTGTGTTGAAAGTGGCACTATTTTCGTCATTCCGGTCTTCGTACAAAACAAACCGGCTGCCGTTAGGTATGTTTTCTCTGTTAATCCGGTACATATTGGCCCAATCCAATTGTTTATTGGCAAGGAAGTTCTGTTTTGCTATTGCCGCATTCGCAACATTAGCTAGAGAGTTTCCTGTGTAAACGCCGTTAAAAAAGGAATTCGCGTAATAACTGGGTAATTTCCTATAGTAAGTGGGATCAGGATTGTCGGCTTTTGTATAATCAATACGGCTATTTCCAATTTGTCCAAATTGATACGAAATCGTGGTGTTCCAATTCGTATTTGGATTGACTTTCCAGTAATGGGACAACATAAACAGAGGCTCCTCGATTCTTTTAATTCTCGAATTTCTTTTTTCGCCTTCTTGAAATCCCCAATAGGAATTGTATTTTATACCTGCCAAATCCGATTGTTCGGCAGTATTAGGGGAATTTTTACCTCTCTTGTTTTGGGAATAAATGGAAGTGAAATTCAGGCTGTGTTTGTCGTTAATTTTCTTTTCGACACTGGCAAAAAAAGATTTAGCATCGTAATTTGTTCCTTCAAAATACCCGTCTTGAGCCCAACGTTTCCCTCCAGATACAGCATAAGCCCAGCCGTTTTTGTTCATTCCTGAAGCCGTAGTCCCCATCATTCTAAAACTATAATTTGTGTTCGTATTTAAGAATGAGATTCGGGTTCCCGGTCTGAAAATAGAGGCTCTCGTGTTTATTTCTTGGGTTCCACCTATTCCTCCAAAAACATAATCAGAGGGCGCCGAACCATTTGTAAATTCTTGGTTTCGAGTGGCGTCATTCAAGCCACCCCAGTTCCCATATTGCGGTCTTCCGTCGGTAATTCGGTTCATCGAAATACCATTAATCATCACATTGGCATATTTAGAGTCAATTCCCCTAACGCTAAATCGGGCTGCTCCAAAATTATAAGCTGCCGCTTGTAAAAACAGATCTCGAGAAGATTGTAATAAACTAGAAGTGTTTTCGGAACCGCTATTGTCATCGCTTAAATCGGATTCGATGAGGGTAATTAATTCAGATTGTTTTTCTTGAGTCAAGTCGTTTTCCAAAAAAATAGTCCCTAAATCCAGCATTTTTCCGGCAACAATTTCAATTTGGAGTAATTGGTCTTGGTAACCCTCACTCTTGAATAGTACTAATTGGCTTCCTATTCCAACGTGTTCAAAACTGAATTTACCATTACGATCTGTCAACTGTGTATAATTGGTGTTTTGAATGGCTACAACAACGCTTTGCATGGGTTTTTGTGATTTCGAATCTTCTACTTTGCCTGAAACTCCTCCATTCGATTGCCCAAAAGCAAGTGTCGCTTGTATTACCAATAACAGGCTAATCATATTGTAATTTTTCATAAATAAAAATTAATTCATTTGATTCAAAAAACACATCCCTTATAAGTACCTGTTAATGTACGCTTTAAATTGCTTTTATTTACAATTGATTTAAAGTTTTTTTATTAATTTTAATCTTAATAAATTGGTTCTCATATGAAAATTAAAAAAATTATTCTTTTTTTGGTTGTTACCTCCACAATTTTGGTGGCCAACGCCCAAGAAAAAAAATATAAAGTTCACACCGTGGCTTTCTATAATTTTGAAAACCTTTTTGACACCATCAACAATCCAAATAATGATGAGGAGTGGACTCCGAAAGGACTTCAGCGATGGACTTCGAAGAAATACAACCAAAAATTAGAAAATCTTTCGAAAGTTTTGATGCAAATCGGGACGAATGAGCAACAAAAAGAGGCGCCCACTTTTATTGGATGTTCTGAAGTTGAAAATCGAGGCGTTCTGGAAGATTTAGTAAAACATCCCAATCTTGCTAAAAGTGATTACGGCATTGTACATTTTGAGTCTCCTGACAAAAGGGGAATTGATGTTGGATTTTTATACCAGAAAAAATATTTTAAACCCACGAGTTTTACCAACATTCCTTTATTGGTCTATAGAAATAACGACATGAACGATAAAAAAGAGGAGAGAATCGAAGAAGACAAATCCGATATTGACAAAATAGAAGTGGCCAATGACAAGCGGGTTTTTACTCGAGATATTCTGCTGGTGACTGGTTTTCTAGACGGCGAAGAGGTCAATATAATGATAAATCACTGGCCTTCCCGTACTGGCGGAGAGAAAAAAAGCAGTCCGTTTCGTGAAGCGGCTGGAAGGCTAAACAGGAAAATCATGGATTCTATCTATAAAATTAATCTCAATGCCAAAATAATTACCATGGGTGATTTTAATGATGGGGCCTCTAACAAAAGCGTGAAAGAAGGTATCGGAGCCAAATTAAAAAAATCGGAAGTCAAGCGATTTGGTATTTACAACCCTTTCGAACAAATGGCCAAAGATGGAAATGCAACGCTGTTCTATAGGGATGCAGGAGATATTTTTGATCAAATCATGGTTTCCCAAACATTAATTCAGCAAGACTATTCTTCCTTTCGGTATTGGAAAGCGGGAATTTTCAACAAGCCTTTCATGATTCAAAATACGGGACAATATAAGGGATATCCCTTGCGACATACTGCGAATGAAGTGGGGTTTAGCGACCACTTTCCGGTGTACATCTATTTGATCAAAGAGGTAAAATAATTAGTCCTAAATTTTTTATTTCTGCTGGATATACCAATAACATTCGATTTCAGGTGTAATTCCATAAAATTGGATTAAAAAATAATTTTACAAGTTAAAATTGGAACCAATTCAGACTAGGATGTCAGTCTGAGCCTGTCGAAGACTATATAATGAAGGCACTTCGACTCCCGAAGCTTCGGGTCAGTGTGATAAATTACTACGAATTGGCTATAAAAATAATTACACCCAACTAGTTTTGTATCATGTTATTTTTAACCAACATTATGTACCTTTATAAATCCAATTTTTAAAAAACACAATGGCAACAATAGCGACACAATTCGGAATACAAGAAGCACTGGTGCAACTAGGTATCAAAGTCCTGAATGAAGGAACGTCAACGGGAATTAATCAATTTTCAAATGGAGAAATCCTTGAAAGTTATTCGCCGGTTGACGGCCAATTAATAGCCTCTGTGAGAACTACCTCTGCCGCCGACTACGAAAACCTGATGCTCACCGCCACTGAAGCATTCCAAACATTTCGTCTAATCCCTGCACCACAACGTGGGGAAATCGTGCGACAGTTTGGCGATAAACTGCGCAAAAACAAAGAAGCCTTGGGAAAATTGGTTTCCTATGAAATGGGGAAATCATTACAGGAAGGCTATGGCGAAGTGCAGGAAATGATAGATATTTGTGATTTTGCCGTGGGACTTTCGAGACAATTACACGGATTGACTATGCACTCGGAGCGCCCGGGACACCGGATGTATGAGCAATATCATCCCATGGGGATTGTCGGAATCATTTCGGCATTCAACTTTCCGGTGGCCGTTTGGGCTTGGAACACCGCTTTGGCTTGGATTTGCGGCGATGTCTGCGTTTGGAAACCATCCGAGAAAACGCCACTTTGTGGCATTGCCTGTCAAAACATCATTGCCGAAGTAATCCAGGAAAATAAGCTGCCGGAAGGCATTTCGTGCTTAATCAACGGCGATTACAAAGTGGGCGAATGGATGACGAACGACAAACGGATACCCTTAATTTCAGCAACGGGTTCTACCCGAATGGGAAAAATAGTGGCGCAGGCCGTTGCCGGTCGTTTGGGAAAATCCTTGTTGGAGTTGGGCGGTAACAATGCGATAATTGTAACGCCGGATGCCGATATCAAAATGACGGTTATTGGCGCTGTTTTTGGAGCGGTGGGAACCGCAGGACAACGTTGCACATCAACGCGTCGTTTGATTATTCACGAAAGCATTTATGATACCGTAAAAGACTCCCTTGTTTCGGCTTACGGCCAATTAAAAATTGGAAATCCATTAGACGAAAAGAACCATGTTGGTCCCGTAATTGACACACATGCCGTTAAAATATACAAAAAAGCATTGGAGAAGGTCGTTGCCGAAGGCGGTCAACTTCTCGTGAAAGGCGGAGTACTTTCGGGCGAAGGCTACGAAAGCGGTTGTTATGTAAAACCGGCCATCGCCGAGGCGATAAACTCCTTTGAAATCGTGCAACACGAAACCTTTGCACCCGTTTTGTATTTGTTGAAATACTCCGGTTCGGTAGAAAATGCCATCGAAATTCAGAACGGGGTGGTTCAAGGATTGTCCTCCGCCATTATGACCAACAATTTGCGGGAAGCTGAGCTTTTCCTTTCCGTTGTGGGGTCCGATTGTGGGATTGCCAATGTTAATATAGGCACTTCAGGGGCTGAAATTGGGGGTGCTTTTGGAGGAGAAAAAGAAACGGGTGGCGGACGTGAATCCGGTTCCGATGCCTGGAAAATCTATATGCGTCGTCAAACCAATACCATTAATTATACCACGAGTTTGCCCTTGGCGCAAGGCATAAAATTCGATTTGTAAGGAATAATTCTCACCTAAAAAAAGGCAATTTATATTGCCTTAAAAAATTTATTAAGAAAAAGCTATATTGAAATTTTCTACAAATTAAAAGAAGCCCCAATATTGAACACAAACTGATTGTTCAGATGATCAAAACCACTTAGGGTAGTGTCGTATTTTGCCAAAGGAATTCCAGCCTCTGAATACACCCCAAAACCATCGGTAAAGAAATAACGAAAACCAAGGTGCGCTCCAAAATTTCGTAGCCCTAAATCCAATCCTGGATAAATATCCATTTTCGGGTCTAGTTTTAGCACATTCCCTACATTAGCATTGAATCTCGCTTTGGCATCAAATCGATCCATAAATTCGGGTTTGTTTCCTAAATTATCTTTATTAACTGACAATAAATACGAAGCGACAAATCCGAAGGACATGTTTTCGCCACTGCCAAAATCTAGAAAAAGTCCAATCCCCGAACCTCCGTTTTGAATATTCATGCCAACATCGAATTTGGTATCTCCTTTCCCTTTATACCCCTGTGCGTTCATAAAGCAAAATGAGGAAAATAATAATAGTGTAAAAGTTTTTTTCATAAAAATAAGGTTACTGGATTTGCATGTGAAAATAGTTAAAAGATCTTAATTTCTCCCTTTTTCATTTGGGTATAAATGGTGTAATGGCTCACTTTGCCAAAATTCCTTAGTATCCACATCCATAATAGTCAGCGGCCCTTCAAAAGCGGCACTCGTGTCGATATTCCATACATTGGCCATTTGTACGGGGGTGGCTTTGCCTATTCTAGAAACTGGCGTGTGTCCAATATAAATTTCTTTATATAAAGTCAGTCGTTTTGGGTAAAATAGGTCGTCCATTTGTAGTGTTTTGTCCATTGCCAATGCGGTTTCCCAAAGCGTTCTGTCCCAATAAAACAACTTTGGAAAATATTCGTAATCAACGCCATTTACATTGGTAAAACCAGCGTGAATAAACAAACGATTCTCTTCGTCAAGATAATAATTTTCCAACATCTCCAGGAATTCCAAATGTTCTTTTCTAACCTCCTCGTTTACATTGTCGTAAGCCAATGCTGTCGATTCGCCGCCATGTTTATACCACAATGGATTGTCCTTAGTTTTATTCAACCATTCCAACAATAATTCGTCGTGATTGCCCCGAATAAAAACACAATTGTGATTGGTTTGTAATTTAATCAAATAATCAATTACTTGGGGCGATTGGCTCCAGCCATCTACATAATCCCCCAAAAAAATCAAAGTGTCTTTTGGGGTAACTTTGGCCCTTTCCATGATTTGATGCAGCGCACGCAAACCGCCGTGAATGTCGCCTATGACAAGTGTTCTCATTCTATATATTATTTGGGTACGCTATTGCACGTCATATTTCATTTTTCTTAAAATGCGTAAGTCCTCTTTAAAGGACAAATATACTAGTGTAAAAGGTTTCAACAGTAGTTTGGCATCAATTAATTTTTGCTTAGCATCTTCAAATCCGTTGAGGTAACAGACCATAAAGGTGTAGGGCAAGCTCTCTAAATCTTTCTGTTCCCGCTCCGTTAATGAAAGGCCTTTTTGGAGTTTGTTGAGCAAAGCAATGTTGGAATTATAAATATGAAACAGCATTTTTAGGTTGAATTCCGGCGGTTGGAAAAGCATTTCCCTATCAATTTTATAATAGCCATTGTCATGGAAATGAAGGGTTTGTTTTTCCAAAGGATACAAGCTCGTTTTGTCATTCAATCCCAAAGGGACATATTCGATAATCGTAAAAGAATCCTCGTCAAAAGTAATGGTCACCACGTCTTGGGCCGAATAGAATAACTTGATTTGTTCGTTTATCAGTTCAATGTCAACACGCGATAAAAAAGTTTTGTCGCGAGATTTATTGGCAACTCCAGCCCAGCAAATGACAAATAATTCCTTGAAAACCTTGTATCTTGGCGCCATATCTTTGTGGCGAAAATTCATGAAATCAATCACACCACCCAGCGTATATTCAATATTGTTTCTGGAATTGTTTTCAATGCCAATGACGGTTTCCGTGTTTTGATAATTTTTTTCAACTTCTTCTTCAACGGGAACGGTATTGCTCCCCCGTCTTACAAAAATACTATTGGCGTGGATGGTGTGAATTCCTTTTTTGAAATGGGACGTTTTGCTTTTGGCTTTTATGGTCACTAATCCTATGACTTTGTCTTTTGGCAAATTAGGGAAAGGCACGTTTTCATACTGGATTTTTGGGGGGTTTTCGAGATAGGCATTGACCAAATTTTGGATGTGGCTGTCATCAAAAAAATCATCGCCCACAATTTCGTTATTTTGGTCTTCAACCCCCACGACGATATAGGAATTGTTCGCCGGATTCGAATTGGATAAAGCGCAAATGTGTTTCAAAAACTTGGCTTTTCCTTCCCGGGTATGTAAATTTAATTGTCTTTTTTTGTCATAAAAACTGCTCTCATCATTGTGAGCCAAAAGGTTTTTAATTAAAAGACGTTTATTAATCATTTGATTTTGGATTTAAAATCGAATACCCATCAAGGAACCTCTTTACCGGCACTTTCTGTCCAAAAAGCAAACCAATCTTCCAGTTCCATTTCGATAGTTGTAGCCTTCATCAATTTGGCAATTCGGGTCTTATCTGCTGTACCAAAAACGGGTAAAAATCCCGATGGATGTTTTAAAATCCAAGCGAGAAGCAAAACATCCATTTCGACATTGTATTTTGTCGAGAGTTGCCTCGCTAATTTCTTTATTCGTATGGATTTTTCGTCGTCTTTTTTAAAAACAGTTCCCAGAGGCGACCAGCACATGGGTTGTATGCTATTAACTTGCATGTGATCTAAACTTCCGTTGAGCATCGCGTCAAAATGGGTAACTGAAAACTCGATTTGGTTGTACTTTATTTCAGTTTTTGCCTGGATTAAATCCGTCTGACTCGGAGTAAAATTAGAAACTCCAAACTCCAAAATTTTTCCTTCGGTCTTGAGTTTTTCAATCGCTTCGGCAATCTCGTCGGCTTGCATTAAAGGACTAGGTCTGTGCAACAGTAGTAAATCTAAATAATCGGTTTTCAAATTTTTCAGCGATTGTTCGGCTGAACTAATAATATGGGATTTTGAATAGTCGTAATGCTTGATTTTGGCAGACTTGTTTTCTGAGACCAATTGGATGCCGCATTTCGAAATCAGTTGGATTTTTTTTCTGTCGATTCGGCTTTCGCCAAAAGCGTTGCCAAAAGCGGCTTCGGTGGTGTAACCCCCATAAATATCGGCATGGTCAAATGTCGTAATTCCGGTTTCTAGGCAGGAATTCATTAATTCAATCATCTGATTTTGGTCTAGATTTTTGCCCCATATTCCCCAGGTCATCGTGCCGGCAATAATTTTGGAAAAAGGTGTTTGAATCATTTTTTTATTCTTAAACTCCATTAGTAAATTCTCAATTTTGACACTTATTTTTTAAAAACTTTAAAATTATGAAAATACTATCACAAATCATCCTTAAAATTGAGGGATTGCAAGAAGTTTTAACCATTCTTTAACATCCTACTTATAAAAAAAAATTCAATTTGCACCATCAAAAATAACGAACACAATATACCGCAATTAAAAGATGGATATGGAAGAAAATACAACTACTTTGGACATTAGGGCAATCAATGAGAAAATAGAAAGAGAAAGTGCTTTTATCGATTTGCTTACTATGGAGATGAATAAGGTAATCGTGGGTCAAAAACACATGATTGAGCGATTATTAATTGGACTTTTAGGACAAGGGCATATTTTGCTTGAAGGTGTTCCGGGGTTGGCAAAAACATTGGCCATAAATACCTTGTCACAAGCCGTTCACGGTTATTTTAGCCGAATTCAGTTTACTCCTGATTTATTGCCTGCTGATGTTGTGGGAACCATGATTTACAACATTAAAGCCAACGAATTTTCCATAAAAAAAGGACCTGTTTTCGCCAATTTCGTCCTAGCCGATGAGATCAATCGTGCTCCTGCCAAAGTGCAATCCGCATTATTGGAAGCGATGCAGGAAAAACAAGTTACTATTGGCGACACCACTTTCAAATTAGACCGGCCATTTCTAGTTTTGGCTACCCAAAATCCAATAGAACAGGAAGGAACATATCCATTGCCAGAGGCGCAAGTGGATCGTTTTATGTTGAAAACCGTGATTGATTATCCAAAAATGGATGAGGAACGCATGGTGATTCGTCAAAATTTAAAAGGAAATTACGAAAAAGTGAATGCCGTGGTTTCGGTAGAACAAATTTTGCGTGCGCAAGAAGCGGTTCGTGAGGTGTATATGGATGAAAAAATTGAAAAATACATTCTTGACATCGTGTTCGCCACCCGTTTTCCAGAAAAATACAAATTAGCCGACTTGAAGCCCCTAATCAGTTTTGGAGCATCTCCCCGTGGAAGTATCAATCTAGCCAATGCTGCAAAATGTTATGCCTTTATCAAACGCCGTGGTTATGTCATTCCCGAAGATGTTCGCGCCGTGGTTCACGATGTATTGCGTCATAGGATTGGACTTACTTATGAGGCTGAAGCCGAAAACATCACCTCGGTTGACATCATCAACAAAATCGTAAACGAGATTGAAGTACCTTAAAAAGATTTAAGATTTTTGACTTCTGATTTTAGATTTTAGATCTGAAATCAGCAATCGTTAATCAACAATCAGCAATTAAATGGACACAAAAGACCTCTTAAAAAAAGTACGAAAAATAGAAATCAAAACCCGAAGATTGAGCGATCACATCTTTTCGGGAGAATACCATACGTCGTTCAAAGGACGCGGAATGACTTTTAGCGAAGTGCGCCCGTATCAATATGGAGATGATATTCGTGCCATTGATTGGAACGTTACCGCACGTTACAACGAGGCACACGTAAAAGTTTTTGAGGAAGAACGCGAGTTGACGATGGTGTTGATGGTGGACATTTCGGGTTCTGAAAGTTTTGGCTCCAAAAACCAATTCAAAAAAGATATTGTTACCGAGATTGCGGCAACCATGGCTTTTTCGGCCACACAGAACAATGATAAAATTGGCTTGATTTTGTTTTCTGACCAAATAGAATTGTATATCCCGCCAAAAAAAGGACGTTCACACGTTTTGAGAATCATTCGGGAACTGATAGAATTCGAACCTAAGAGCCACAAAACAGATATTGCACAAGCTTTGAAATTCCTATCGGGAACCCAAAAAAAGAAAGCTATCGTTTTTGTTATTTCTGATTTTATGTCTGAAGATTATGAGCAAACCTTGAAAATCGCCTCTAAAAAGCACGATATAACGGGCATTCGGGTGTATGACATTCGCGAAGAGAAAATACCAAACTTGGGAATGGTTTCCATGCTGGATGCTGAAACCGGTGAAACGCAATTGATCGATACGGGTTCAAAATCAGTTCGAATCAATTATGAAAAATACTATCACGAAAAGGTGAAATATTTCAAGGAAACTTTCAGCAAATCGGGTTCCGGAGTTGTAAATACTAGAGTTGACGAAAGTTATGTAACCAAGTTATTAGGGTATTTTAAATCGAGGTAAAGATTTGAGATTTTTGATTAACGATTTTTGATTTCAGATATGGTTGAAATAGAGAGTTGACTTCAGATTTTCATTAAATAAAAAAAAGAATGTGAATAAACAAGAACTGGAAAATAGATTGATAGACTTCGCCGCCACAATAATAATTGTGGCCAGTAAATTTGAAAAAAACTACGCTGGAAATCACCTATCGGGGCAAATTATTCGTTCGGGAACATCACCAGCTTTAAATTACGGAGAAGCTCAAAGTGCGGAAAGCAGCAAAGATTTCATTCATAAAATGGGAGTTTGTTTAAAAGAATTAAGAGAAAGTTTTGTTTGTTTAAAAATTATTGAAAAAGCAAATTTAACTACGGATTTAAATAATTTATCAATTGCAAAAACTGAAGCTAATGAATTGATTTCAATTTTTGTATCAAGTATTAAAACCGCTAAAACAAATATGAAATAATTTTGAAACAAAAACGATCCAACATTTTCGAGAGAAATCTGAAATCAAAAATCGTTAATCTTCAATCAAAAATCAAAAGTTTCCGAAAATAAAGAATGAAAAAATTAATATTATACTTTCTCTTTTCCGCCACTGTTTTTGGCCAACAAAAACAGGTACAAACTAGTATTGACACCACCAAAAATAAAATTGGTGCCGAGTTCAAACTGACGCTAAAAACCAATGTCGATACTTTGTCAAAAGTAGTTTTCCCCAATTTAAAAAACTTTGGTGCTCTTGAAGTAATTCAATCGTATCCCATTGACACCATCAAAAAAAACGACCGTTACGAATTGGTCAAAAAATACGGTTTGACCCAATTTGATTCGGGAAAATACATGATTCCAAGCGTAAAAATTCTCATTAACAGCAAAGCATTTTTATCAGATTCACTTAGAGTTGAAGTGGCGAATGTGGAAGTGGACACCCTGAAACAAAAAATGTACGACATCAAGGATATCGCTCCTGCCGATAATTCCATTAGCTATTGGTGGAAATGGATTTTGGTTTTATTGATAATTGCAGGCCTTGGTGCTTTGGCATATTGGTATGTAAAAAAACACAAAGAAAAAAAGGAAGAAGGGGAAATCTATAAAACTCCTATAGAAAAAGCAACCAATTTGCTTAACACATTAGAAAAGAAAGAACTTTGGCAGCGAGGTGAAATCAAGGAATATTATAGTGAATTAACAGATATTGTTCGGATTTATATCGAAGAAGCCATAGAAGTCCCGGCGATGGAAAGCACAACTTCTGAACTGATACAGGCATTGAAAATTGCCTCTCTCAAAAAGAAAATGGAACTTTCGAAGGAAACCATCGATAACTTGTTCACTGTCCTCAAACAAGCCGATTTGGTAAAATTTGCCAAATCAAAACCATTAGATTTCGAAATTACCGAGGATCGCAAGAAAATAGAAAGAGCCATTGTTACCTTGGACAAATCGATTCCGGTAGTTGTTGAAACGGATGATGACATGCTGCTCAATGAAATGCAACGACAAGAACAGTTACGAAAGGAACTAAAACAACAAAGGAAAAAACGCATCCAAATTACGGTGGTTTCGGTTTTCCTATTGTTTTTTGTGACGACCACTTTTTTTATTGTAACTAAAGGGTTTGATTATGTCATAGATAACGTCTTTGGAAATTCGTCAAAAGAATTATTGGAAGGCGAATGGATCCGAAGCGATTATGGAAATCCTGCCGTGAGAATCGAAACCCCTGAAGTGCTTAAAAGGGTGGATTTAACCAAAGCACTGCCTTCAAACGGAATGGCATTGATTAAGGAAATGCAATCCTTCGCCTACGGAAGCCTGGCAGACAATTTTTACATTATGGTTTCTACCTTCAAATATAAAAAAGAAGGCGAAATCGATTTGTCAAAATCATTGGACGGAGCCTTGCAATTGATAGAATCTCAAGGAGCACAAAACATGATTGTCAAACAAGAAGAATTTGAAACCAAAGAAGGGATCAAAGGGATTAAGGGATACGGAACCTTTTCTAAAATTGATGATATCATTAAAAACAGCGCCAAATTGTATTATGAAGCGTTGCTTTTTAGTCAAGATGGCGGATTACAGCAAATTATCATTTTCCACGAAGAAGGCGATACATATGCCAATGAAATTTCAGAACGAATCTTGAGCTCAGTTGAACTTCAAAACACCAAACAATAATGGCAAAAGTGACATTTTTAAATCCAGCGTTTTTTTGGCTGTTTCTTCTGATTCCGATGGCTATTGCTTGGTTATTTTGGAAAAGAAATCAGGAATCGGCAACACTAAAAATTAGTTCACTTCAAGGATTTAAGGGTTCAAGTTCTTTTATGGCGAAGCTAAAACCAGTACTGAATATAATGCGGCTATTGGCGTTAAGCTCCTTAATTGTGGCGATGGCAAGGCCTAGAACCGTTGACGTGAGCAATAAAACAAAAACCACAAAAGGAATAGATATTGTTATGGCGGTTGACGTTTCGGGTAGTATGCTCGCCAAGGATTTGAAGCCCAATCGGATGGAAGCGTTAAAAAGAGTCGCTGCTGATTTCGTCGAAGAAAGACCAAATGACAGAATTGGACTCGTGGTCTATGCCTCTGAAGCCTATACAAAAACACCCGTAACCAGCGATAAGGCTGTGATTCTTGAAGCAATAAAAAGCATCAAATACGATAATGTTTTGCAAGATGGAACAGGAATCGGAATGGGATTAGCGACCGCAGTAAACCGATTGAAAGACAGTAAAGCCAAAAGCAAGGTTATTATTCTTTTGACTGACGGAGTTAATAATGCGGGTTTTATCGAGCCGGAAACTGCTTCGGATATTGCCAGACAATATGGAATTAAAGTATACACCATAGGGATTGGAACCAACGGAATGGCTGATTTTCCCTATGCAATCGCACCAAATGGACAATTTTTGTTCAGAATGATGCAAGTGGAAATTGACGAGCAATTATTAAAAAACATCGCCAGAAAAACGGAAGGAAAATATTTTAGAGCAACCAGCAACAATAAATTAGCTGAGATCTATGAGTCAATCAATAAGTTGGAAACCACCGAAATCAAAGAATTAAGATTCTATGATTATGACGAAAAATACAGGCCTTTTGTTTGGTTTGCAGGGTTTTTAATTTTGTTGGAAGTGGGATTGCGAAACACGGTGTATAGAAGTTTTATTTAAACAAAAATGGAATTAGACGAATCAAAATATTTATATCTCCTTTTTTTACTGCCAATTCTGCTGTTGCTTTTTCTGTACAATCAATATTGGAAAAGAAAAAAACAACGCGAATTTGGGGATTTGGACATGGTTAAAAAGCTAAGTCCAGAAAAATCTGTTTTCAAGCCTATTTTAAAGTTGATTGTGATGCTTTTGGCATTGACAGCATTAATTTTAGGATTGGTAAATCCGAAAATCGGTACCAAAATGGAAACCGTAAAACGAGAAGGAATTGATATTGTTTTTGCAATGGACGTCTCCAAAAGTATGCTCGCCGAGGATGTTGCCCCAAGCCGGTTGGAAAAAAGCAAGCAAATCGTTTCGCAAATTATCAACCAACTAGGAAGCGACAGAATAGGAATTGTGGCTTATGCCGGAAGCGCCTTCCCGGTTTTGCCCATCACGACGGATTATGGCGTGGCAAAAATGTTTTTGCAAAGCATGAACACCGGTATTGTTTCTTCGCAAGGAACTTCGTTGGATGAAGCCATAAAATTATCGTCAACCTATTTTGATGATAAGAGCAAAACTAGCAAATTATTGATTCTAATTTCGGATGGTGAAGATCATTCCGAAGGTGCCGAGGAGGCCGCCGAAGAGGCGAATAAACTCGGTATGAAAATCATAACAATTGGTGTTGGAACTGAGAAAGGAAGCACAATTCCATTGAGAAGAAATGGCATCGTCGAAAGTTTTCAAAGAGACAATAACAATGAAGTGGTTGTAACCAAGTTAAATCAAGAGAGTTTAACGACTATTGCAAAAGCTACAAAAGGCGGCTATGTAAACGGAAATAACACCAAAGAAGTGCTTGAGTATGTCAAAAATGCGCTGAACAATATTCAAAAAACGGAATTTGAAGCCACGCAAATGGCCGACTTTCAATCGCAATTTCAATGGTTTTTAGGGTTTGCTTTTGCTTTGTTGTTTTTGGACATTTTCTTTTTAGAAAGAAAAACAAAATGGGTTCGAAAGTTGAATTTATTTAATGAAAAAGAATAATGAAAAACTTTGTATTATATCTATTGTTATTATTTTATTTTGCAGTTTCGGCGCAAGAGAAAGACAAAAATTTGCCAAAAGCGAACGAAGAATATGCTCAAAATAAGTTCGTAGATGCCGAGGCCAATTATAGAATTTCGCATTCAAAATTCCCAAAAAGAACCGTAGCACCCTATAATTTAGGAAATGCAATTTACAAGCAAAACCAAATTGAGGAAGCTAAATTTGCCTACGCAAAGGCCATTGAAATTACAAAATCAAGAGTCCAGAAGCACAAAGTATTTCACAATTTGGGCAATGTATTCATGAAAGAAAAAAATTATACAGAAGCAGTAGAAGCCTATAAAAATGCGTTGCGAAATAAGCCATCGGACGAGGAGACACGTTATAATTATGCATTGGCCAAAAAAATGCTGAAAGAAAATCCTCCAAAGGAGGATAAGAATAAAGACAAAAATAAAGATAAGAACAAAGCCAAAAAAGACGACAAGAAGAAGGACGGAGACAAAGATAAAAAGGACAATAAGGGCGACAAGGACAAAAAAGACGATAAAGATAAACCGTCTGACAAAGATGGAAAAAATAAAGACAAACCTAAGGAGGATGGTAAACCAAAACCAATGCCTGGTGGGATTTCCCAACAACGATTAGAAAATCTTTTGGAGGCCGTAAACAACGAAGAGAAGAAAATTCAAGACAAGGTTAATGCCAAAAAAGTACAAGGAAAACCAATAAAAACAGAAAAAGATTGGTAAAGCCCCCTAACCCCCAAAGGGGGAATTAGCACAGAATTAATGATTTTAAATGGAAATAAAAAAAATTATAATAGGGATAGTTTTAGTAATGTGTAACTCGCTTTTGGCTCAAGTGCAATTTGAAGCCAAAGTGAGCAAAAATACGCTCGGACTAAACGAAAGACTTCGTATTGATTTTACGATGAATGTTGATGGAGATAATTTCAACCAGCCCGCTTTTGAAGGGTTTAGAATTATCGCAGGACCAAGTCAGCAAGTGAGTCAATCCTGGATAAACGGGAAAAGTTCTTTCGAAAAAACCTATTCTTATTTTCTTTTGCCTACCCAAAAAGGGAGTCTAATGATCAAGCAAGCCTCTATCGAATACAACGGTCAGATTTACAAAACTTCCCCAATAAAAATAAACGTTACCGCCGCAGTAGAACAACCAAAAGACCCTAATGACGTGCAAGTTTCGGCAGACGACAACATTTATTTGGTTGCCGATATCTCTAAAACCACTCCATTCATAAATGAACCCATCACGGTTGTTTATAAATTGTATTTCAGCTATAATATAGGAATCACTAATTGGAGGGAACTCAACAAGCCAAAATATAATGATTTTTGGAGTCAAAACATCGACATCAAACAACTTGTTGCCGAAGAAGGAATGTTTAAAGGCGAAAAATACCGGTTTGTTGTGTTGAGAAAAACGGTCCTGTATCCTCAAAAAATAGGAAAATTAGTCATAGAACCTTTGTCATTAGACATAGACGTACAATTGCCTACCAATCGCAGAAATATTTTTGGGCAGGTTGTAGTCACTGAGGGGAACAAAAGGGTTTCCGCGGGGGCAAAAACAATAACCGTTAAATCACTTCCGGAAACCGGGAAACCAGAAGATTTTTCAGGTGCTGTAGGAAAATTTGATTTTAAGGTAACTCCCTCAAAAACGAATTTAAAAAACGGGGAAAGTCTTGATTTATTGGTTAGCGTGACCGGTAGCGGGAATATGAAATTATTCAATTTGCCAAAGCCTGTGGTGCCAAATGCACTAGAAATGTATGATCCCGTTCATAACGAAAAAATAAACACAGCTTTATCGGGAATGTCGGGAAAAATATCGGACAGTTATGCCATTATCCCTCAATTTAAGGGAAATTATCCCATAAAATCAATGCGTTTTTCTTACTTTGATTTGGGTTCGGGAACGTATAAAACCATCAGTTCACCAGAGATATTGATTCATGTTTTGGATGGGCCTTTGGCCGCCAAC
This sequence comes from Flavobacterium psychrophilum, assembly GCA_945872245.1. Lineage (GTDB taxonomy): Bacteria > Bacteroidota > Bacteroidia > Flavobacteriales > Flavobacteriaceae > Flavobacterium > Flavobacterium psychrophilum_T. Next base: position 6,359 of record CAMBZB010000023.1, on the reverse strand, counting down.
CAAACTGTATCGGCTAGTTTGGGAGTCTCCAAAAACAGAATTTCTAGCAGCGAACAGTTCAAATTCATTAAGTTAAAGACCAATCTTTTGTCAATCAAAAAAGACGATTTCTTTGGTTCGAATACATTCTATGGATTGCTGTTTTTGCCTTTTTTTATTTTGCCATTGATCGTACTCTTAAAGAAGAAAAAAGATGCCATAGATGGGGATTTTACCGGAAACAGAATAAAAATGAACAACAAGTTAGCCAAAAAATATTTGTCGGAAGCCAAAAAACAAATCAACAACAAAGAGCCCTTTTATGTGGCCTTAGAAAAAGCGATGCATAATTTTCTGAAAGCCAAATTAAACATCGAAACTTCTGAAATGAGTAAAAGTAACATACAAGAACTTCTGATGTCCAGAAATGCCAGTCCAGAAACGGTAATCGATTTTATTGCCCTTACTGAAAACTGTGAACTAGCAAGGTATGCACTTATTTCGAGTTCCACTATTCAGCAGGATTTTGACAAAGCGGTATCGATAATTTCAGATTTGGAAAAACAGATTTCTTAAAAAAATGGCAAGCAGATTAAAAGTATACAAGCAATGTAGGTAAATAAATCCGTGTTATCTGCCTTCCAAAAAACATAAATGATGAAAAAGATAATTTTTATATTTCTACTGACAACCCAAGTTTTCTTTGCCCAAAACGGCTTTGATAAAGGGAATGCTTTGTACCAAAAAGGAAAATACGAACAAGCTGTAACTGCCTATGAAAGCGTTTTAAAAACCAAAGAACATTCATCCGAACTGTATTTTAATCTAGGGAATTGCTATTATAAGTTGAATAAAGTGGCTCCTGCCATTTACAATTATGAAAAAGCATTATTGCTCCATCCAAATGATCGTGAAATACAAAACAATTTGAAATTCGCCCAAAAATTAACTATTGATGAAGTAAAAGACATCCCAAAAGTAGGCTTTTCCAAACTGATTCATAATTTCACTGCCGTCTTTCATTACAATACTTGGGCATGGATTTCAGTGCTATTATCTACCCTATTTCTTTTATTTTTTATGGGTTATTATTTTTCGCAAATCGCCTTTTACAAACGGTTTTTTTTCTTTGGAATGTTTGTACTAGTTGTATTGTTATTGATTAGTGTTTCGACCGCAATCTCAGAGAAAAATGATTATGAAAATGAAAAACCAGCCATCGTTTTCGAGGAAACAGCCGAAGTAAAAAGCGAACCACAAAAGGCTAGTCCTACCGTTTTTAGTTTGCACGAAGGAACCAAAGTTTTGGTGCAAGAAACATTAAGTAATTGGAAAAAAATTCAGTTAACTGACGGAACCGAAGGCTGGATTGAGAAAACTGCAATTAAGGAAGTGAAATAGACTTCAGGTTTCAGGTGGTAGATTTCAGATAGCAGCAACAAGACTCTAAACTTCGTAAACTGAAATTTGCCATCTGAAACCTGCTTATTTCTTCTTCAAGTCTTCATACCATTTTTCAATAGAAGGGTACATGAATCCGGCCGTTTTTTGTATTGGACGATAAAAAAGTGATTTGTCTAAAGTTTCCTTTTTAGCCAGAAAATTATTGTAATTTATCTTTTCGAAAAAATTTAAAAAGATACTTACAATTAATATCGTTTTTAATATTCTGAAAAAACCGCCCCCAGCTTTGTTAAGCCAGCCTAAATAGGCAAAACTGGCCATTCGAGTTAAGAATTTTGCCAATAAAGAAATTGCGATAATTACCAAAACGAATGTGACTATAAAAGCTGCAATTTGGATTGTTTTTGGATTCCAATGCACAAAACCAGAAAGTATTTCTTTTACAAAAGAAGAAAATTTTACGGCAAAGTAAATCCCTAAAAGCAAATAAATTAGTGAAGCCAACTCCACAAAAAGACCATTTTTTATGCCTTTGTACAAACCAAAGGCAAGCAAACTTCCAAGAACAATATCTAAAAAACTCATATAATCAGAAATAATGAGAAAAGAATAAAGAGCAAATATAAAAGAATTATGTTGGTATCTTTGCACGAGTAATTTTAAAGTTAAGATTTTAGACTTTAGATTAAAAAGTCTGAATCTAAAATCTGCAATCTAAAATCTAAATTTTTAATGTCAAGAGATATTCAACTTAAAGAACGCTGGGAACAGCTTGTCAACCTACTTTCAGATCAGTTTTCGCAAGGAGAAGACTTAGATCTTGATGCCATAATTTATTTAATTGGTGTGCAAGAACTAGGGAAAGTACATCAAACCTACGAGAAAGATGAAAAACTAAACCTGATGCACATCGCAATTTGCCGATTATTAGAGCCTTATGGATTTTATGAATTCGAATTTTTCGACGAAGAGGGATGGCCACATTATAAAGTAAAAGAGGAATTACCGGCACTAAAAGCGGGAGAACAATCCGTTTTAATGAAAGAAGCCATTGTCAATTATTTTTTGGAAAAAGAACTTATTTTTTAGTGTTCCGTGTTTAGTTGTGAATTTTAGAAATACTTACAACTTCTAACTTTTAACTTCTAACTTTTTCCTAAATTTGCATTCTCAATTATTGGATGAAAATGATAGACAAGATAAATGAATATATTGGCGAAGCGCAAGCCTTTTCAACACAAAATGCAGCAGAACTCGAAGCGTTCCGAATCAAATTTCTAGGAAGCAAAGGACTTTTGAAAGATTTTTTTGCCGAATTCAAGAATGTGCCAAACGAGCAAAAAAAGCAATTTGGACAAGTCATCAATTTGTTGAAAACTACTGCCGAAGATAAAGTTAAGACCATTCAGGAATTACTCGAAAACAAAGAAGAAATCAAAGGATTTTATGGTGACTTGACTCGCTCTGCAGAGCCAGTAATCATAGGCTCTCGTCATCCAATATCAATAGTAAAAAACCAAATTATCGACATCTTTTCAAATGTAGGTTTCAACGTTTCCGAGGGGCCTGAAATTGAAGACGATTGGCATAATTTTACCGCATTAAACCTTCCGGAATACCATCCGGCACGTGATATGCAGGACACGTTTTTTATCCAAACCAATCCCGATATTTTGTTGCGCACCCACACTTCATCCGTACAAGTGCGCTATATGGAAAACAATAAGCCCCCTATCAGGACGATTTCGCCAGGAAGAGTTTTCCGAAACGAAGCTGTTTCCTCGCGTTCGCACTGTATTTTCCACCAAGTCGAAGGTTTGTATATTGACAAGGACGTTTCTTTTGCCGATTTGAAACAAACGCTTTTGTATTTCACCAAAGAAATGTTTGGAAAATCAAAAATCCGCCTTCGCCCTTCTTATTTCCCATTTACCGAACCAAGTGCCGAAATAGATATTTACTGGGGACTAAAAACCGAAACGGATTACCGCATTACCAAAGGAACCGGTTGGTTAGAAATAGGTGGGTGCGGAATGGTTGACCCAAATGTTCTGAAAAATTGCAACATCAATCCAGAAGAATACACGGGTTTTGCTTTTGGGATGGGAATCGAAAGAATCGCCATGTTGTTGTACCAAATCGGCGATATCCGTATGTTCTACGAAAATGACGTTCGTTTCTTAGAGCAATTCAAAGCATCAATTTAGTCTTTGCGAGGAACTAAGCAGTCTCATAATTATCAATAATCGCCTCTCTATTGAAAAAAGACATCATCATCCCCGAAGTAGAAAATGTTTTCCTTGCCGCAGTCCAAGAATGGAGCGACGACTTTATGGAAAAAGTTTGGTATGCTTACTTAATTAATGATAGTGATTTCCTTATCGAAAGCGTAATGATTGTCTCCAAAGCTTTTGGAACCATTGATGGCGAGATGAAAAAAACCTCGCTTTTGCGTCACGCCTTTATCGAAGTTCCAGCCGTTTCGGTGGTGAAAATTGAAATGATGGAGAAAAGTGTATTGGTGCTCAACAACGAGTTTATGGTCACTTTTTTTATTGGAGATACGTTATACGATAGGAAATTCATCTTCAAGGCAAATTCAATCACTCCAGATTATGTCGAGGAAGTGCCCATTTTATTTGTGGATGGGGTGATTGTGAGGTAAAATATCACCTGAATTTGTCATTCATTATGATACAAATAGTTTAATCCAGTTTCTCCGTCAGTTTTTCAAAAACTTTTTTTGCAGATTTTCCTTCATATAAAATACTGTAAACTGCATCAATAATGGGTGTTTTAGCTCCATAACCCAGATTCAGATTATAGGCGCTTTTTGCAGCATAATACCCTTCGGCAACCATGCTCATTTCCATCTGGGCTGATTTTACGGTGTAGCCTTTTCCAATCATGTTTCCGAACATTCTATTTCTGGAAAAAACAGAATAACCCGTCACCAATAAATCCCCCAAATAAGCCGAATCATTGATATTACGCTTCATTTTGTGGACTTTCCTGATAAATTTTTTCATCTCTCGGATACCATTACTCATTAACACCGATTGAAAATTATCCCCATACCCCAATCCATGAGAGATTCCTGCGGCAATGGCATAAATATTTTTGAGCATCGCGGCATATTCAGTACCTATAATGTCATCCGAAATCTTAGTTTTAATGTAATTACTAGATAAATTATGAGCCACTATTTTTGCTTTTTTTGCATCGCCACAAGCTATTGTTAAATATGATAAACGCTCTAGGGCTACTTCTTCGGCATGGCAAGGACCCGTAATTACGCCAATATTTTCGAAAGGGATATTGAAGGTTTTATTAAAATGTTCGCCCACAATCAAACTCGTTTCAGGAACAATTCCCTTGATTGCCGAGAAAATAACTTTGTCTTTTAGCGGCAGGGTCAATTTTTCTAATTCTTTGCTCAAAAACGCCGAGGGAACTGCAATGATAATATAATCCGCATAAGCAACCGCTTCATTAATATCGCTAGTCAGTTTTAATTTTTTGGTGTCAAATTCGACAGAGCTTATGTAATTGGGGTTGTGGCGGTATGTTTTTATATGCTCAATGGCATCTTCATTTCGCATATACCAAGTGATTTCTTCTAAATTAACGCAAAGCATTTTAGCAATCGCTGTAGCCCAGCTACCACCCCCAATTACTGAAAATTTTGTTTTTTGAGTCATTTTTTAATTAAATTTTTTTCAAAAGTACTTAAAAATCTACTAACAAGGTAAAAATTAAATTCATGGAAGTGAGAGTAAAACCACATCAAATTATATCTTAGTTAGAAGGCGGACTTAAGAAAGCGTTTTATTTTTTATATAAATTATTGTGGTCGATATATTCCCAAACTTTTGAAGGTAATAAAGGTCTAACGTTCTTCTTTTTTTTGATGTTTTCCCGAATAAAAGTAGAGGAAATTTCTATAATTGGCGCATCAACATAATGAATCTTGATATTGTTTTTAATTGTTGGATTTTGCTTCGCCGAGTCGCCTTTTAAATTTGGGTCTTCTTCTGTTTTGGCTTTGGCATAGATTCTAGGATATACATAAATCTCATGATTTTGTAAAATCACCTCGTAATTTTTCCACTTGTGCAAGGACTTCAAATTATCTTCACCCATAATTAATGAAAAAATATGTTTGGGGTATTTTTCCTGTAAATAAACCAATGTATTCACGGTATAATTTGGCTGTGGCAACTTGAACTCAATGTCCGAAGGTTTGATTTTTGGATAATCTTCCGTAGCCAAGAAAACCAACTGAAGCCTTTGATAATCATCAAGCAAAGTCTGTTTACTTTTTAACGGATTGTGTGGTGTCACGACCATCCAAATTTGATCTAAATCTGAATGTTCCGCCAAGTGATTGGCAATAATTAAGTGACCAATATGAATGGGATTGAATGTTCCAAAATAGAGACCGATTTTCATGAATTTAATTTAAAGATTTAAAAATTAAATTATTTAAAGATTATCATTAGCGGAAGAATATTTCAATTCTTCAATCTTTCAATTTTTTAATCCTTCAAAAATTCTTTCACCAATTGATAGGCTTCTTCTAAAGCGATATCCAAATCATAATTTTTAATAATAACGTCAAATTGTGGTGCGGTGGCCAGTTCCACGTGGGCTTTTGCAATACGCATATTGATTTTTTCTTCACTTTCAGTGGAACGCTCTTTGAGTCGTCTTTTAAGTTCATCCACACTTGGTGGTTTTACGAAAACAGCCAAGGTTTCCTCGGGGTATTTGTGCTTGATTCGCAAACCTCCGGCAACGTCAATATCAAAAATAACGTTTTTCCCTTTGGCCCAAATGCGTTCTACTTCACTTTTTAGAGTTCCGTAAAAATTATCGCGATATACTTCTTCCCATTCTACAAAATCTTCATTTTTGATGTGTTTTTTAAACGCATCCAAAGACATAAAGTAATACTCTTTTCCATTGACTTCTTC
>CAMBZB010000022.1 GCA_945872245.1 Flavobacterium psychrophilum | reverse complement strand
AGTTTAGATTTTAAACTTTTAAACCCTTAAATTTTTAAACTGAAAAATAAAATTTATCTTTGCCGAATATGACACTCATCTCAACGGATAATAGTAAAAATCAAGAAATTGTAAAAAACGTTTTTACACTATATCTTGAAAAAAAAGGACATCGTAAAACTCCGGAACGCTTTGCTATACTTCAAGAAATTTATGACAGTGAAGAACATTTTGATATAGAAAATCTATATATCAAAATGAAAAACAAAAACTATCGTGTGAGTAGAGCCACTTTATACAATACCATTGAACTTTTAATGGAATCAGCCTTGGTACGCAAACACCAGTTTGGACAAAACCAAGCGCATTATGAAAAGTCCTATTTCGACAAACAACACGACCATATCATAATGACTGATACTGGTGAGGTAATCGAATTTTGTGATCCAAGAATTCAAAGTATCAAAAAAACAATTGAAGAAATATTCGATATAGATATTACAAATCATTCCTTATATCTTTATGGAACGAAAAGACAAAAATAGCATTGGCGCTTTGCGAATTGTAACAACAAACAATAATAACAAACTAACTACAAAATATTAAAGAATGACCGTAGATTTATTACTAGGATTACAATGGGGAGATGAAGGCAAGGGAAAAATTGTTGATGTTCTTACTTCAAGATATGATATTATTGCCCGATTTCAAGGTGGTCCAAATGCAGGACACACTTTAGAATTTGACGGAATAAAACACGTTCTTAGAACGATTCCTTCTGGAATTTTTCATAAAACTGCCGTAAATATCATTGGAAACGGTGTGGTAATTGACCCTGTTGTATTTCAAAAAGAAATAGAAGGTCTGGCCAAATTTAATTTAGACATAAAAAATAAATTAATAATTTCCAGAAAAGCACATTTAATTTTGCCAACCCATCGTATGCTTGATGCCGCTTCTGAAGCATCAAAAGGAAAGGCGAAAATAGGTTCTACTCTAAAGGGTATTGGTCCAACTTATATGGACAAAACGGGAAGAAATGGACTTCGTGTTGGAGATATTGAACTAGAGGATTTCAAAGAAAGATACCGAGCGTTGGCCGATAAGCACGAAGCGATGATCGCTTTTTACGACGTTAATATTCAATACAATCTCGAGGAATTGGAAAAAGAGTTCTTTGAATCTATCGAAGAATTGAAAAAAATTGATTTTATAGATAGCGAAGAATATTTACATCAAGCCCAAAAAGCCGGAAAAGCCATATTATGCGAAGGAGCACAAGGTTCTTTACTTGATGTAGATTTTGGAACATATCCTTTTGTAACTTCATCTAACACCACTGCAGCAGGTGCTTGCACTGGTTTGGGAATTGCTCCAAATAAAATAAAAGAAGTTTATGGAATCTTTAAAGCATACGTTACTCGAGTAGGAAGTGGTCCTTTTCCAACCGAGCTTTTTGACGAAGACGGAGCCACAATGGCACGTGTAGGAAATGAATTTGGTTCTGTGACGGGAAGACAAAGACGTTGTGGATGGCTCGATTTAGTAGCTCTAAAATATGCAGTTCAAATAAATGGAGTAACCCAATTGATGATGATGAAAGGGGATATTCTTTCGGGATTTCCAACGTTGAAAGTGTGTACCGAGTACAATTACAAAGGAAAAAATATCTCTCATTTTCCTTACAACATTGAACCCGAAAACGTGACTCCTGTTTACCAAGAATTCAAAGGTTGGGAAGCTGATTTAACGGGAATGTCAACTTATGATGAATTACCAATAGAACTAAAAAAATATATTGAATTCATTGAGGCTGCGGTTGAAGTTCCAATAAAAATTGTTTCTGTGGGGCCTGACAGAAGGCAAACAATTCTGAAGTAAAACAACTAACGTCCCGATAAATCGGGACGTTTTTTTATACAATCCCAACGAATGAATAATCCAATCATAAAAATCAAACGGACTGATTTACTTTCAGATAATTGGTACATTTTAAAAAAAGTAACTTACGAGTACCATAAAGACCAAAACGTAGAAACTCATATTCGAGAAGTATACGACCGAGGAAATGGCGCCGCTATTCTGCTTTTTAATTCGATTAAAAAAACTGTGATTTTGACTCGCCAGTTTCGATTGCCTACTTATCTCAATGGGAATAAATCAGGAATGATGATTGAAGTTTGCGCAGGTCTTCTGGACAAGGATCAACCAGAGCAATGTATCATTAGGGAAACAGAAGAAGAAACGGGCTATCGTATTAAAACGGTTCGAAAAGTTTTTGAAACCTACATGTCACCAGGTGCCGTAACTGAAATTTTGCATCTATTTGTGGGCGAATATGATTCCACTATGAAAGTGGGCGATGGAGGTGGAGCAGATAATGAACAAGAGAATATTGAGGTTCTCGAATATAGTTTTGATGAAACTTTTGCACTGATAGAAAGTGGAGAAATAAAAGATGCTAAAACGATTATGCTGTTGCAATATGCAAAAATAAACAATCTCGTTTGATTTTATAAAAAAAGTAATTCAAACGAGGTAGTTTCACCTTTTGCAACAGCTCAAATTTTATTGGAAAAGTATTAAAAAAATAGATTTATTCCTTCTCGTAGCGTTCCATTTCCCGATCATAAAAGTCGTTAGCAAGAACAATAAGCCCTTCCATTTCTTCATTTAATTCGGATTCATCAAGGTCTTCGGCTTCTTCCATAAACTCTACCTCATCATCTTTGAGGTTGATAATAAATCTTGGATAATCCAGATGAATGATGAAAATATCTTCCGGAAAATCAGTGTTGTCGCCTAGTAAAAATTTTGGTAATTCCATTTTTTATGTTTAATCGGTTAATCGTCGATTTGGCTATTCGGTAAACAACCGATTAACCCCAAAAACTATTTGTCAGAAAGAATAATTGGCGCATTCCCCTTACTATTCATAAAAATGATTTTAGTATTTGGTGATGCTGCTAATTCTTTTTGGGATTTTATAGATTCGTATTGCAATTGTTTATCCGTCAATCCCATTGAAATAATACGCTGATAATCTGCAATACCTTGCGCTTCCACCCTCTTTCTTTCGGCTTCCTGTTTTTCTTTCTGAAGTACAAAAGTCATTTTCTGGGCATCTTGCTCCGCATTAATTTTGCTTTCAATTGACGCTTTTACCGAAACTGGAAGATTGATATTTCGAATCAATAATTGCTCTAAAACCAAGCCTCTAGCTTTAAAATCCTCTTCAATGCTTTTAAAAATTCGTTGCTGAAATTCGTTTCTTTTTGTAGAATACAATGCCACAGCATCATAATAAACAGCGTTGTCACGAATACGGGTTCTAGTTACCGGACGAACAATTTTATCGGTATAATTCACCCCTATTTGTTTGAAAATTTTAGGGGCATCATTTGGAGTAATCCGGTACAAAACCGTTAAATCGATTACCACTTCCAATCCATCATTAGACAAAACACGAATAGCATCATCTCCTTCCTGCGAACCTTCTCCGTGAATGGCAGACATGGTATAATTTTGGGTTTGAATGTCAAAATCGGTCACCTCCAAAAGTGGGTTTATCAAATGCAAACCACTTTCCAATACATCAGATTGAACACTTCCGTAAAGCGATTGAACTCCAACCCTACCCGCGTCAATTTGTTTGAACATTGAGGAGAAAATCCCTAAAGCAATTACTATTATGCCAATCATCTTGAGCGTGTTCGAAAATTTCGAAAACGGATTACTGACATTACTTTTTAATGTATAACTAACAATCCATAAAACCACCCCAATAATTATAAATAGTATCATTATATTTAAATTTTAGTTAGTGTTCCTATTTCCCTTTGAATCAATATTCTTTTATAAAAAATTAATCTTCAAGTTTTTCTTTTGCCAACTTTGCAGTCAATCTCGCAAAGCGAATATACAAAAAAAAAGCTGCCGCCGACAATCCCGCCAGAAGTCCTATCCAAATTCCCGTTGCTCCCAAATCAGTATGTTTTCCTAAATAAAATGAAATTGGAAATCCTATTATCCAATATGCCACAAAGGTAATATACATGGGGATTTTAACATCTTGCAAACCTCGTAAAGCGCCGAGAACCACTACCTGAATTCCATCTGAAATTTGAAATACGGCTGCCACCAAAAGCAATTTAGAAGCAATACTTATAATTTCTTTATTGTCCAACAATTGTGAAGAATCAGACATATTCAAAAATAAATGAGGCAAGAAATTATGCAAAATCACGAAAACTAGTCCGAAAAAAATTTCTACCATTATCGCCAACAAAAAAATAGAACGAGCTACGGTAATCATTTGCCTATAATCCTTCATGCCTTTAGCATTGCTAACCCTAATCATAGCTGCAACACTAAAACCCATAGCAACCATAAAAGTGGATGAGGCAAGTGTTAGAGCGATTTGATTGGCAGCTTGACTATTCTTGCCTAAAGTACCCGAAAGCCAAATTGCTGCTGTGAACAAAGTCACCTCAAACAACATTTGCATTGCCGAGGGAAGACCCAAATTGATGATTTTTTTCAAGATGGATTTTCCAATTTCGCTGAAACTGAAATTCTTGAAATACCTTTTAAAAATCGTATTTTTTCGAAGTAAAAAATGAAGGAAAACCACCATCATAATTCGGGAAATTACCGTTCCCAGTGCTGCACCCAAAATTCCTAATTTTGGAAAACCCCAGACACCATAAATCAGCACATAATTAAAGAAAATATGAACCACATTGGCCAAGTAAATAGCATACATCGAATATTTGGTTTGCGACAAACCGTCTGCAAATTGCTTATAGCCTTGAAAAATGACAACTGGTATCAAGGAAAAAGCAACCCAATCAATGTAAGGTGTTGCCATATCGACAACCGCTTCAGGCTGATTCATCAGTTTCATTATAGGTTTTGCTAAAACAATCAAAACGAATATCGCAATTCCCAAAAGTGTACACAATAACAAACCGTGATGAAAAGTGGTTCGAATTTTTTTGTCGTCTTTTTCGGCATCGGCTTCCGCAATCAAAGGAGTTATGGCGGTAGAAAAACCAATTCCCAATGACATACCAATAAAGATAAAACTATTGCCCAACGAAACAGCAGCCAATTCAGTAGAACCAAGATTTCCCACCATAAAATTATCCACAATTCCTATCAAGGTATGGCCAAGCATTCCTAGAATAACGGGATAAGCCAATCTTAGATTATAGGAAAACTCTTTTGTATATTGGGGGAAGTTCAATTTGAGATTATTTGGTTGGCAAAGATATATTAAAAACACAACAGAAATTAGACGAATTTTTAATAATTTTAATGGAGTTTATCATGATGCTCCAACGCTTTTTATAGGTTTAAAAATCTTTTTATGGAAAATTTTAAAATTAAATCTGAATTTAATATTGCCGGAATCAGTTGTGCTTCAGGACTAGTTTACAGAGGCAATTCTTTGTTTATCATTTCAGACAATAGTTCATTCCTCTATGAATATCACCTCCTAGAAAAAGAATTGACCATAATAAAACTCTACGTGGACAGCCAAGAAAACATTCCAAAAAAAGACAAATACGATTTTGAATCCATAGCTCTAAAAGGCAATAAACTCCATCTTTTTGGTTCTGGCTCCACATCCAAAAGGGAAAAAGGAATAACCTATAATCTCAAAACGAAAACGATAAAAGAAAAAGATTTGTCAAAGTTGTACAAAAATATAAAACAAACTAATTCAATTTCTGATGAAGATTTAAACATTGAGGGTGCTTTATTCCATAATGAAAAATGGCATTTATTCCAACGTGGAAACGGAGCCAATTCGAGAAATGGAATTGCGGTATTAAATGACAATTTTGATGACAATGGCACTATAGATTTTATTCCTATTCAATTGCCAAAAATCAAACACGTAGAAACTTCATTCACCGACGCCATTTTGGTCGAAGACAAAATTTATTTTTTGGCAACAGCCGAAGATACCTCTTCAACCTATTATGATGGTGAAATATTGGGAAGTATTATTGGCGGAATGAATAGTAAAACATTTGAGATAGAATTTACAAAAAAAATAACCGATACCAATAAATTCGAAGGATTGACACTTTACAGCAAAACAAATGATAAAATAGAATTCCTTCTTTGTGAAGACAATGATTCTGAAGTTTTGGAAAGTACGATTTACAAACTTGTTCTAACAAACTAAAACTTCCATCCTTCGAAAGGCTACAAGGTTTATGGGAATTTGATTTTTTTTAAACTTCTACATTCAAAAATTCCATTCGCACACTTCCGTCTTCATCTATTTTAGTCAAATTGATTTTTTGTAAAGTATTTGCCAATTCTGGATTCCAAGGTGTTTTTACGCGAACGTAATTCTCTGTAAATCCGTGAATGTACCCTTCTTTATTTTCGCTTTCGAAAAGAACGGTTCTGTTGGTTCCAATCTGGCTTTCGTAAAAAGCACGACGTTTTTTCACTGATAAACTACGTAACATTTTACTTCTTTTTGCCCGAATATTTGCAGGAACAACGCCCTGCATTTCGGCTGCTTCAGTATTATCACGCTCCGAGTAAGTAAAAACATGTAAATAAGAAATATCCAAATCATTCAAAAAATGATAGGTTTCCAGAAAATGTTTATCGGTTTCCCCAGGAAAACCTACAATTACATCGACTCCAATACAAGCATCAGGCATCACTTCCCTAATTTTATTTACTCGTTCGGTATATATTTCTCGAAGGTAACGGCGTTTCATCAACTTGAGGATTTCGTTGCTTCCGGATTGCAACGGTATATGAAAATGCGGTACAAAAGTTCGGCTTTTGGAAACAAATTCAATAGTTTCGTTTTTCAATAAATTGGGTTCGATGGAGGAGATTCTCAAACGTTCAATCCCTTCTAGTTTGTCCAATTCATGAACTAATTCCAGAAAAGTATGCTCGTGTTTTTTGTTACCAAATTCACCCTTCCCATAATCCCCAATATTCACCCCGGCCAAGACAATTTCCTTGATATTTTGCGCAGAAATTTCTTTGGCATTTTTCAACACATTTTCCAATTCGTCACTTCGGGAAATTCCTCTCGCCAACGGAATCGTGCAATACGTACATTTATAATCGCAACCGTCTTGCACTTTCAAGAAAGCGCGCGTTCTATCGCCAATGGAATAACTGCCCACATAAAAATCGGCTTCGGAAATCTCGCAAGAATGCACTTCGCCAAAATCGTTTTTGGATAAATCGTTTATGTAGTCTGTAATTTTAAACTTTTCGGTGGCACCTAGAACCAAATCAACCCCATCAACAGCGGCTAATTCCTCAGGTTTCAATTGGGCGTAACAACCGACGGCGGCAACAAAAGCTTTGTCATTCAGTTTCATCGCTTTTCGAACGACTTGCTTGAATTGTTTATCAGCATTTTCAGTCACGGAACACGTATTAATCACATACATATCAGCCACTTCTTCAAAATCGACGCGGTCAAAACCTTCGTTTTCGAAATTTCTGGCGATTGTGGAGGTTTCGGAGAAATTTAGCTTGCAACCTAAAGTATAAAAGGCTACTTTTTTTCTGTTTTCCATAAGTGTTCTCAATTAATGAAATCGTTGTCAAAAAATTGAGATTGCAAATTTACGGACAAAAACTTTAAAATGAAGTAAAAAAAACACAACTACTTTCGCAATTGCGGTGATTTTAAATTTTAAAATCTGTAAATATTCAAATTACTCCTTCCTCCAAATTTTAGTTTCTTCAAAAACGTGTTGCAAAATGGCGGCTTCTTTTTCATCGAAGTCAACTCCTCTACGACTCATAACCAATCGGGCGGTTTCAAAAGCTTTTTTGGTCATATAAATAGTAAAACCTGCCGCTCCACCCCATGAAAAACTGGGCACGAAATTGCGTGGAAATCCGGCGCCAAAAATATTGGCACTCACACCCACAACAGTTCCAGTGTTGAACATCGTGTTGATACCACATTTACTGTGGTCCCCCATCATTAATCCACAAAACTGAAGTCCTGTTTTTTCGAAGGATTCGGTTTCATAATCCCACAATTTAACTTCTTCGTAGTTGTTTTTTAAATTAGAATTATTACTATCGGCACCAATATTACACCATTCCCCCAAAACAGAATTCCCTAAAAACCCATCATGTCCTTTGTTAGAATAACCAAATAATACTGAATTATTCACTTCTCCTCCAATTTTAGAATAAGGCCCGACAGTTGTTGCTCCGTACACTTTTGCCCCCAATTTCACACCTGCTCCTTCACATAACGCAAAAGGGCCACGAATAACCGAGCCTTCCATTATCTCTGCATTTTTCCCAATATAAATGGGACCCGTCGATGCATTTAAGGTTACGAATTCCAATTTTGCCCCTTCCTCAATAAATATGTTTTCTTTTGCAATGGTATTGACACTTTTAGGAATGGATTGCGATTTTCTACCTTCGGTTAACAATTCGAAATCCTCCCGAATCGCAGCATCATTTTTGGAAAAAATATCCCAAGTGTGTTCAACTCTCAAACATTCACTTTCAAATTCTATAATTTCATACGTATCAAAATTGACTTCTTCCTGGTTTTCTACTGTATAAAAAGCAATAACGTCTTCTCCTTTAAAAATCGCTTGATTCGATTTGAGACCGCCAACCATTTCGGCCAAAACTGCATTAGGAACAAACGATGCATTTATCATCACATTTTCCTCCATTTCGACCATTGGAAATTTCTCGGATAAATATTCCTCCGTTAAAGTTGTTGTTGTCGAACCCAAACGCATTTCCCATTTTTGGCGAATTGTCATGATACCAATAAGAATATCGGCAACCGGTCGTGTGAAGGTAAAAGGCAATAAGGCGTTTCTTGCCGGTCCGTCGAAAAGTATATAATTCATTTTTTGAAGGTTCTAAGTTTTTAGTTTTAGGAGTTTAGACTTTTCAAAGTTACAAAGTTTTGAATAGCAATTAAAATAAAAAAAGCCCCACAAATTGTGAGGCTTACTATGTAATTAAACTGATGAATATTATTTACCGTGTTTAGCGTATTTCGTTTTGAATTTATCGATACGACCAGCAGTATCAATAAGTTTAGATTTTCCTGTGTAAAAAGGGTGAGAAGTTCTAGAAATCTCCATTTTTACTACTGGATATTCAACACCGTCTACAGTAATGGTTTCTCTTGTGTCTGCAGTAGATTTAGTGATAAAAACATCTTCATTTGACATGTCTTTGAAGGCAACTAATCTGTAATTTTCTGGGTGAATTCCTTTTTTCATCTTTATTTTATTTATTTTTTTGAGCGTTTTAATTTTGAAGCTTTCTCCCGTTTAGAAAAAGGTATAAATGCAACGACTCTTTTTGTTTAAAAATCTTTACTTATTTTGAGTCTGCAAATTTACACTAATTTTTCAATAATCAAATCTTTGAATCCCTTTTTTTATAGTAATCGTAAAAAACGATTTTTACCCTTGAATATATAGGGAATTGTTATATTTGTAGCTTAATTGAAAATCATTCGATAATGATTAATGACATTATAAAAAGAAATGGAATTACCTATGGAATCATTGTGGGTGTTTCTTTGTCTTTAATTACAACCATACTATATGCGGTCGACTTAAAATTATTCATCGCTTGGTGGACAACACTTTTAAGTTTTTCAATTTTTATTGTCATTCCAATGGTATTGCTTACTAAAACTAAATCAGCTTTAAAAGGAGACTTTCCTTTTAAGGATGCCTTCACAACCTATTTTATTTGTTCTCTAATCGGTTTATCGATTTCGGTCGCCCATAAGATTATTTTATTTAATTTTATTGACCCTTCCATCAAAGATTCATTATTGGAATTAACGATAGACTATTTGAAAACTACTTCAGAAAAATATGAAGTTTCAGCAACTTCCTTGAATGAAATGATTCAAAATTTAAAAAAAACTGACCCTTTTTCTGCAGGAGAACAAATACAAGGAGTTATCGTAAACCTTTTTTTCTGTGGAATTTTAGGACTCGTAATGGCTGCTTTTTTTAAATCGAAACCTACACCTCTAGATCACTAATGAATTTATCCATACTTATTCCGCTTCTCAACGAAGACGAATCGCTCAAAGAACTTTACACTTGGATTGTTTCGGTGATGAAATCCAATAATTATTCCTATGAAGTCATTTTTATAGATGATGGAAGCACGGATAGTTCTTGGTCTATTATTGAAACGTTGGCGACTGAAAATCAAAATGTGAAAGGCATTCGCTTTATGAGAAATTTTGGAAAATCACAGGCTTTACATGCTGGTTTTGCAAAAGCTAAAGGCGACGTTATCATCACAATGGATGCTGATTTGCAAGACAGTCCCGAAGAAATTCCAGGATTATATAATATGATTACTGCCCAAAATTTTGATTTGGTTTCGGGATGGAAGAAGAAACGCTATGATTCTGTTTTTGCAAAAAACCTACCTTCGAAACTATTCAATTGGGCTGCTAGAAAAACATCTGGAGTGGAATTAAATGATTTTAATTGCGGACTCAAAGCCTACAAAAATGCAGTCGTAAAAAACATTGAAGTTTCGGGCGAAATGCATCGGTATATTCCAGTTTTGGCTAAAAACGCCGGTTTTGGTAAAATAGGAGAAAAAGTGGTGCAACACCAAGCCCGAAAATATGGCGAGACAAAATTTGGGATGGATCGTTTCATCAATGGATTTCTCGATTTAATTACCATTTGGTTTCTGTCAAAATTCGGCAAAAGACCAATGCACTTGTTTGGAGCTATGGGCTCAGCAATGTTTATCATTGGTTTTTTATTGGCTAGTTATATTGGCATAATGAAACTATACAATCTCTATAATGATTTGCCTTATCATTTAGTGACGAGCAATCCTTGGTTTTATATTGCCCTGACAACGATGATTTTAGGAACTCAATTATTCTTGGCGGGATTTCTTGGTGAAATTATTTTGAGAACAAAAAATAATGAAGAACGGTATAAAGTCTCGAAGGAAATAAATTAATGGCATAACTTATATTGTGCCTTGAAATAAAATCAAGATAAAAAATAGAAAATGAATATCAAACCAAACATTTTAGACGCAGTAAACGAGTGGCTAACGCCAACATTTGACGCAACAACACAAGAAGGGGTAAAAACAATGATGAATTCTTCCCCAAAGGATCTTGAAGAAAGTTTTTATAAAAATCTAGAATTCGGAACAGGTGGAATGCGCGGCATTATGGGCGTTGGCAACAATCGCATCAACAAATATACGCTTGGTAAAAGTACGCAAGGACTTTCGGATTATTTGAAAATTGCCTTTCCAAACCAACCTTTGAAAGCCGTTATTGCTTTTGACTGTCGTCATAACAGTAAATCATTAGCCAAAGTAGTTGCTGATGTTTTCTCGGCAAATGGAATCCAAGTGTATTTATTTTCGGATTTGCGACCAACACCCGAATTGTCTTTTGCCTTAAAATATTTGGATTGCAAATGCGGAATTGTGCTTACCGCTTCTCATAATCCACCTGAATACAATGGTTATAAAGTGTATTGGGAAGATGGCGGACAAATTGTTCCTCCAGAAGATGATGCAATTATCAATACCATTGAAAAATTAGATTACAACCAAATCAAATTTCGCGCAAACGAGGATTTGATTCATTATATAGATACTGAAATCGACAAAGCTTTCATAAAATCGACTATCGAAAATGCCAGTTTTGGAACGTCTCAAGAAGCGAAAAACAATCTCAACATAGTATTTACTTCCTTACACGGAACATCCATAACGCTTGTTCCCGATACTTTTGCACAGGCAGGCTATCCAAACGTACATATTGTGGAAGAACAAAGAGTGCCAAATGGTGATTTTCCAACGGTGAAATCTCCAAATCCAGAAGAACCGGAAGCGTTGACTTTGGCATTGGCATTAGCTGATAAAACAAATTCGGACATTGTAATTGGAACCGACCCTGATTGTGACCGTTTGGGTGTTGCCGTTAGAAATAACGAGGGTAAAATGACCTTGTTGAACGGGAATCAATCGATGATTTTGATGACTGCCTTTTTATTGGAAGAATGGAAAAAAGCGGGGAAAATTAACGGGAAACAATTTGTGGGCTCGACCATCGTTTCCACTCCAATGATTACGGAATTAGCTTCGGCTTATGACGTAGAATTCAAGGTAGGACTGACCGGTTTCAAATGGATTGCCAAAATGATCAAGGATTTCCCAGAATTGGAATTCATCGGCGGAGGTGAAGAAAGCTTCGGATATATGGTGGGTGATGCCGTTCGTGATAAAGACGCCGTTGCAGCTACTTTGTTGATTTGCGAAGTGGCGGCTCAAGCCAAAGCGAAAGGAAGCACAGTTTACGAAGAGCTTTTGAAATTATATGTTGAGCACGGTTTTTATAAGGAGCATCTGATTTCAATAACCAAAAAAGGAATGGAAGGCTTGGCCGAAATCAATCAAATGATGATTTCGTTACGTGAAAATCCAGTAAAAGAAATTAACGGACAAAGAGTCGTTATGCTGGAAGATTACAAATCATCCGTTGCCAAAAACTTACTGACCGGCGAGGAAGAAACGATGGATATGCCCAAAGCGGATGTGTTAATCTACTATACCGAAGACGGTTCTAAAATTTGTGCCAGACCAAGCGGAACCGAACCAAAAATCAAATTTTATATCAGCGTAAATACTGAATTGGATGGCGTAGAAAATTTCACGAAAGTGGAAGCTATTCTTAATGTCAAAATCAAAAATATCATAACTTCCATGCAGTTGTGCTAAACCAATTAATCTATATTGGACAGTTTTAAAACCTGCCCGGTATAATCGAAAATAAATGAATAATTTCAAGAAAATATTTCCTTTTATAATTCCTTATAAAAAATATGCTTACTGCAACATCTTTTTTAATGTGTTGTATGCGCTTTTTAGCACGCTTTCTTTTATGTCATTAATTCCAATGATGCAGGTGTTGTTTGACCAAACCAAAAGAAATACAACAATCCCAATCTTTAAAGGAATGTGGGAATTTAAAAAATATGCAGAGGAGTATTTGAGCTATTATATCACCAATACCACCGATACTTTTGGCGTTGGTTACACCCTATCGATAATGGTTTTCGTAATCATTTCGATTTTTCTATTGAAAAATTTGAGTGATTATTTAGCCCTATTTTTTATTACTTTTCTAAGAAATGGGGTTTTAAGAGACATGCGTAATGCGATGTACAAAAAAACCCTCGATTTACCACTTTCCTTCTTTTCCGAAAAAAGAAAAGGAGATACCATTGCCAGAATTTCTGCCGATGTCAATGAAGTACAAACTTCTTTTCTTTCGATATTGGAACTCATTGTAAAAGAGCCGTTAACCATTATATTTACCATAATTGCAATGCTAACTATTAGCGTGAAATTGACTCTTTTTGTGTTTGTTTTTATTCCACTTTCAGGTTATGTTATTTCAATTATTGGGAAACAATTAAAAAAGAAATCAACACGAGCGCAGCAGGAACAAGGTATCTTTTTATCGACTATCGAAGAAACTCTTGGCGGACTAAAAGTAGTTAAAGGCTATAATTCCGAAAAATATTTCAACCGGATTTTTCAAGAATCAACTCAACGATTTTTCGTTTTATCCAATAGCATCGGTAACAGACAAAATTTGGCTTCACCGGCAAGCGAATTCATGGGGATTATGGTTATCGCCATTTTGCTTTGGTATGGCGGACACATGGTTTTGATACAAAAAACTCTGAACGGTGCTTCTTTTATAGCTTATATGGGATTGGCTTATAACATCCTTACCCCGGCAAAATCCATTTCGAAAGCATCGTATGCCATCAAAAGAGGAAATGCCGCAGCGGAACGCGTTTTGGAAATTCTCGAACAGGAAAATACCATAAAAAGCAAGAAAGACGCATTGAAAAAAGAAACATTTGAATCGAAAATAACGATAAAAAACATTAATTTTAAATACGAAGACGACGCTGTTTTAAAGGACTTTTCTCTCGAGGTGAAAAAAGGACAAACCGTGGCCCTCGTCGGTCAATCCGGAAGTGGAAAAAGCACGATTGCCAATTTGTTAACTCGCTTTTATGACGTGAATGAAGGGACAATTGCTATTGACACTATTAATATTAAAGACATCAACTTGCAATCGCTTCGCGGTTTGATGGGATTAGTGACACAAGACAGCATTTTATTTAATGACACCATAAAAGCCAATATTTCGCTCGGTAAACTAGACGCGACCGATGACGAAATTATCGAAGCCTTGAAAATTGCCAATGCTTATGAATTTGTCCAAGATTTGCCGCTTGGCATTTACACCAACATTGGCGACAGCGGAAACAAACTTTCAGGTGGTCAAAAACAACGATTATCCATTGCCCGTGCGGTTTTAAAGAACCCACCGATAATGATTTTGGACGAAGCCACATCTGCATTGGACACTGAAAGCGAAAAATTTGTGCAAGTGGCATTGGAAAACATGATGCAAAACAGAACTTCAATCGTGATTGCGCATCGCCTTTCGACTATTCAAAAAGCAGACAACATTGTGGTTATGCAAAAAGGAGAAATTGTGGAACAAGGAACCCACGATGAACTGATTTCAATGAATGGAACGTATAACAAATTAGTAACGATGCAGTCGTTTGAATAGTTTAGAAGGTTATAAGTTTAGGATTTTAGCCTAGAATTGCTCAAACTAAACTTTTAATCCTATCAATTCATAAACTTAATTATGTATCTCAATACCAAAAACATTACTCTTCCAGAAGATCCAGATACAATTGTTTGGAAATACTTGGACTTGTCAAAATTCCTTGATTTGCTACTTTCGAAAAAGCTGTTTATGTCGCGTTCAGATAAATTTGAAGACCAATACGAAGGTACTTTTAGTGAGCCAACATTTGAGGAAATCAAAAAATTATCAATCAACAACCCTGAATTCCTGAATTATTACAAAACGCATCGCGAAAAAGTAGTCATTAGTAGTTGGCACATCAACGAATATGAATCCTTTGCCATGTGGCAAATTTTCACCCAAAACAGCGAAGGTTTAGCCATTCAATCTACAATTGGGAGGTTACAAAAGGCTGTTATTGCCGAAAAAAATTATGAGCAATACATTGGCGAAGTAAATTACATTGACTACAAAAAAGAATATATTCCGTTTGACGATATGTTTTTCCCTTTTTTGTTCAAACGAAAAAGTTTTCAGTATGAGCGTGAAGTACGCATCATTTCTGATATTTCCTCCAATAATATTAAAATCAATGACGGAATGAAAATTGACGTGGATATCAATCAACTGATTGAAAAAATCTACATTCACCCAAAATCAGAAAACTGGTACAAAAATCTGGTTATCGAATTAGTTTCGAAATTAGGATTTGATTTTACGATAGAAAAATCGGATTTGGAAAGTGATATTTTGATATAGGATTATAACCGCGCATTCAACTTGACACTAAAAACTCTATTCGTCATATAATTTGGAATGGCGTATTGATTTTTGGAATATACATCCCGAACCCAAGTATTGGTAATCGCATTTTGATTGTTAAAAAGATTGAAGATTTCTAATCCCAAGGCCAGTTCCTTGACATTTTTCAACCATCTTTTTGTTGAAGTATTTTTGCCATCGATTATTACTTTAGAAAACCCTATATCAGCCCGGCGGTAATCTCTCAATCTATTTTGGTACAAATAAGGATCGGCGTAGGAAGGCGAACCACCAGGCAAACCGGTATTATATACCAAATTCAAATACAATTTCACTGTTGGGATTTTAGGCATGTAATCTTGAAACAAAAGTCCAAATTTCAATCTTTGGTCTGTTGGCCTGGAAATATAGCCTTTGTTATCACTATTTTCTTCCGTTTTTAGGTATCCAAAACTAATCCATGATTCAGTTCCGGGAACAAATTCACCATTCATTCGAAAATCAAATCCTTGTGCATACCCCTTGGCATTATTAGCGGCGGCATAACGTATTCGAACATTGTCTAAAGTATAAGGATTAACGTCCGTAAGCGATTTATAATACAGTTCAGACACCATTTTGAAAGGACGATTCCACATTTTGAAATTATAATCATTACTCAAAACAATATGAATTGCTTGCTGCGCTTTGACATTGGTTTGCACTGCCCCATCTGCATCTCTCAACTCCCTATAAAACGGCGGCTGATGGTACAATCCTCCCGATAATCTAAAGAACATATCTTTTTCCCAATTGGGCTTTAGAGTAAATTGCGCTCTTGGACTAAATGTAATTTGACTGTCGCCCGTTGTAGTATAGGTTTCAACTTGCCATTGGTGCATTCTAAATCCCGCATTGAACCAAACTTCGTTTGTACCAATATTCCCTTTTCGGTTCCATTGTGCATAACCTGAAAACCGATTGATAGTAACATAATTTGTAGCTCTGACATTTTGGTAGGGAACCAAAGGCCCTATATAAGAAGAATAAGGCTGGTCATTTTTAGGCAAAAATTTGGGAGGATTTATCGAAAAACCTGCCGAATCAATCACTTCCCATTCCACCACTCTATCACGTATGGATTCTCTAGTATATTTTATCCCCCACTCCAACTGATTTTTTTTCCAATTATGCAATCCTTTTAGTTCCGTATTGACAATTAGTGCATCCAAATCATTTCGGGCATGATTGAGTTGGCCACCAATTCCTTTTGAAAATGCCACATCACCAAAAGTCTCAGAACCAATATTGGCATCCACTTCGCCCAAACGATATTGAGCCAAAATATCAAAATATTCTTGCTCTTGAGTGTGGTAAGCCGAAGCGATAATCTTATAAGTAGATTTTTCTGATGCAACAAAAGTAGATTTTACCGCTCCAAAATAAGTGTTGTATTTGTCCTTTTCCTGGCCTTCATAATAAATTAATAAAGCCATTGGATTATCAATAGTGCCGAAGTTAGTTTGACGCGTTAAGGGCTGGTATTGGTATTTATTTTGGGAGATATTACCCAGAAAACTCCATTGCCATTTGGCAGAGGCATTATAATTTACATTCGTTTGAACATCGGCAAATGTGGGCGTATAATTCGTTTCTGTTTCTTGGCTTTTCACCAAAAGACTATTGTTTCGATACCTAACTCCAGTAATTGCCGACCATTTTTTGTTTTTGGAAACCGCATCAACAGCTAAGCTTCCACCCAAAAAACTCGCTTCAAGAGTTGCTCCAAATTTTGTCGGTTTTCTATAGGTAATATCCAATACTGAGGATAATTTATCTCCAAATTTTGCCTGAAAACCTCCCGCCGAAAAATCAATGTTTTGAACCAAGTCCGTATTGGTAAAACTTAGCCCTTCTTGTTGTCCAGAGCGGATTAAAAAAGGACGATAGACTTCAATTTCATTAACATAAACTAAATTTTCATCATAGTTACCACCCCGTACAGCATATTGTGTACTCAATTCGTTATTCGAATTTACCCCAGGCAAGGATTTTAAAATGTTTTCCACCCCAGCGTTTGCCCCAGGAATTCTTCGAATGATTTCCGGCTCTATACTTGTAATTCCCTGAATCCTTTTTTTGTTGTTTCCCTGAATCACAATTTCTCCCATTTGTTCCTCTTGATCACTCATAACCAAGTTGAACTCATATTCCTCATTTGACTTTAAAGTAAGGGTTACGGTTGCTCTTTTTAAGGAGATATGCGAAAAGACAACTCCAACTTTTCTATTTGCAGGAACAGATAAGCTATAAAAACCATTGGCATTGGATTGAACTCCAACACCCTGGCAGGAGACATTTACATTTTCAACGGCTTGGTTCTTTTTATCGAGAATTACTCCTTTTACTGTAGCCGACTGGGCGAAAATCAGACTGTTTACGGAGAAAATAAAGAAAACTAGTATTATTTTATTTATGCTCAAGAAAATTGGTTTTTATTTTTTTTGACTTCTAAAAAAATGAGTTTCAAAGGTAGTAGAATTTCCAACATTATCAATAACAACCAGTTTTAATTCGTTGGCCCCTTCGGCGACAATGCCATCGCTAAAATCATGGGTGATTTTTTTGGTTTTGTTGTCATAATCAAATAATATCCAGTTTCCGTTCAGATAGCCATTATAGGATTTTATACCTGATAGACTGTCGCTAATGGTCAATTGAAGAGTCTTTTTGTCGGTTAACCATTTTCCTTCAATAGGCTTTGCAATATTGATTTTTGGTGCTATTGTATCCAGTACCAAGACATACTTTCCTAAAGTTTTTACCTTGGCAGTAAAAACAGCATCCTTTTGAAAAGATGGTACATAACTTGTTTTTATTCTTTCAATCAAACCAATAAACAATTTTTCTCTTTGGGCCTCAGTATGTTTTTTATCCTCAATTGAAATGGTAAAATTGGAGTGAGCAGGAACGGTGTCATCATGAAGAAATAAAGTATCATTTTTCACATCAAAATTCAAATAAAAATCCTCATAAAAAGTTCCAGCAGGAAAGAAAACCGAGATGTTTTCCTTGGCGAAATTAAAGTCCTTGTTTGCCTTAACCAAATATTTGGAAATGATTGGTTCCTGACTAATAATTGAGGGCTGTACATCATATTTTAATGGTATGGAAACAGTAGTCGTATTCCAAAAAAAATCCGAAACTTCAATGCGATAAAGAGCCGTCAAATTAGGAACTACTGAAATAACACCTTTGGTTTCATCCGTTTTAATTACACTCAGCTTATAAGGGGTTTTCATAAATAGTTTTTGAATTCTCTGCTGCGTTTTTTTGTATCTTGAATAATCTATAAAAGCATTTACATATCGCATTTCGTCAAAAGAATACGTATCAAACTGATAGCCAAAGTTTGCTAATCCATTATAATAAGCCTGCACTTTATACACGCCGTTTTTGTTATAGGAAACATCGTCATAATCGGAAGTGTTGATACCAAATCCTATTTTTCCGTTAGTAATCACTTTATCCGACAAATAGGTTCCGTCTTTTTGCAACATCAGATTGAGCAACAAAGGACGCTTTGATTGATTAACGGTAGTTGCTTCATTTAAAGGGTACACATATATGCTGGAAAGTATCGGTTTTTTAGTATCCTTCAACATTTTATCAAATCCAAAAAACATTGGATTTATAATATTTTCAGTACGGTTGTCCCGAAATTCAAAATGCAAATGCGGTCCTTCGGAAGCACCCGAATTACCTGAAAGCGCAATAATTTCTCCCTTCTTGACTACTAGTTGTCCTGGTTTTAGATACATTTCTATTTCAAAAGAGCGTTCTTTATAATGCGTTTTTTTTATGAAATCTTCAATAGGGCCAACAGCTCTTTGCAAATGTCCATAAACGGAAGTATAGCCATTAGAATGAGTAATGTAGATAGCCTTGCCATTCCCGAAAGTAGAAATCTTGATTCTAGACACATAGCCATCGGCTACGGCATAAACGTTTAATCCTTCCTTTTGCAATGTTTTTAAATCAAACCCTGCATGAAAATGATTTGTCCTCAACTCACCAAAATTCCCAGACAATTGCATGGGAATATCCAACGGAGACCTAAAATAGTCTTTTGGATAATCTGTTTGTGCAAAAAGGGAACCGTAAAATAATAGGATAAATAAGTAAAATCTCATTGAATACATTTTTGCTAAGATAAAAAAAAGTGATTAATAAAAAACATAAAAATACAAGGCGCTGCATGCTAATAAGTTACATTTTTTAATATAAAAAAACAAATAAAATATTGTAATACTAAAAAGGAATACTAACTTTGTAAGATTAAGTAATACGTAGGACAAATTATGAGTGTAATTGCAGAAATTATAGATACTCTTGAAAATAAGATTGCGAAACTTTTTACAAAGATAAATAGTTTAGAGAAAAATAATCAAGATTTGAAAATCGAATTAAGCAATGCAGCACAAACCATACAAAGTCAGTCTGATAAGATTGATGCCTTAAAATCGCAGTATGAAACACTTAAAATTGCCAACGGATTATTGGGCAGTGAGGATAATAAAAGAGAAACGAAGCTTAAAATAAATTCATTAATTCGTGAAATTGATTACTGCATAGCACAGCTATCAGATTAGTAAAAGATATGGACGAAAAGCTTAAAATTAAAATATCAATTGCAGACAGGGTATATCCGTTAACGGTAGAACTACCTCAGGAGGAAGGGCTCAGAAGCGCTTCGAAAAAAATTGATGTGATGATAAAGCAATTTGAAGAAAATTATGCTGTTCGTGACAAGCAGGATGTATTGGCAATGTGTGCCTTGCAATTTGCTTCACAATCCGAACAAAAACAAATTGACAATGCCATAGATGGCGAAGCAACCATTGAAAGAATTAAAAAAATCAATGCCGCTTTAGATCAATATCTCAAAGATTAAACACGTTCTTTACAACAACTAAGATACTGCCTACATTAGTTCATATTTGGTAAACTCAACACTAACAAATTAGAATGAGCCAGTCATCACTACTATAGTACGTCCCGATCCGTCAGGAAAACTTGAACAGTGAGTTAGCTCAAAACTTGTCAATCCGAGTTTATTCAAGCAACCTAATGTAGGTTTTTTTATATAATAAATTTTAATAAATTATGGACATTTTAACAATAATTATTTCAGGAATTGGTGGTCTTGCCGGAGGTTTTGGTATAGCCAAAACAATAGAAAAAAGCAATATTTCCAATTTGATTAAAAGTGCAAAGAAAGAAGCCGCATCGATTTTGAAAGATGCCAATCTTGAAGCCGAAAACATCAAAAAAGATAAAATCCTTCAAGCAAAGGAAAAATTTATCGAACTGAAGTCAGAACACGAGCAAGTAATTTTGTCTCGTGACCAAAAGATGGCAGAGGTCGAAAAAAGGATTCGAGATAAAGAATCCCAAGTTTCAAACGAACTGTCAAAAGCAAAGAAAATAAATGACGATTTTGAAGCAAAAAACACAGAGTACACTGCCAAAATTGAGACTTTAGAGAAGAAACAAGTGGAAGTTGACAAGATGCACAAAAGTCAATTGCAACATCTAGAGGTCATTTCTGGTTTATCGGCCGAGGAGGCAAAAAACCAATTGATTGAAGGCTTAAGAGCTGAAGCTAAAACTCAGGCTATGTCCCAAATTCAAGATACCATCGAGGAAGCTAAATTGACGGCACAGCAAGAGGCCAAAAAAATTATTATTAATACGATTCAACGTGTTGGCACTGAGGAAGCGGTAGAAAACTGTGTATCTGTCTTCAACATAGAATCCGATGATGTAAAAGGTAGAATTATTGGTAGAGAAGGCCGAAACATTAGAGCGATAGAGGCTGCAACTGGAGTAGAAATCATTGTAGATGACACGCCGGAAGCTATTATCCTTTCTTGCTTTGACCCGGTTCGTAGAGAAATCGCACGTCTTTCACTGCACAAATTAGTAACAGACGGACGTATCCATCCAGCACGTATCGAAGAGGTGGTAGCTAAAACTGCCAAACAAATCGACGATGAAATTATTGAGGTGGGTAAACGTACCGTTATTGATTTGGGTATTCATGGTTTACATCCGGAATTGATAAAAGTAGTGGGACGCATGAAATACCGTTCTTCTTACGGACAAAATTTATTGCAACACTCCCGCGAAGTCTCCAAGCTTTGTGGCATCATGGCGGCTGAATTAGGCTTGAATGTAAAACTAGCCAAAAGAGCTGGATTGTTGCATGATATCGGTAAAGTACCTGATGCCGAAAGTGATTTGCCGCACGCTTTGTTAGGAATGCAATGGGCTGAGAAATATGGCGAAAAAGAAGAAGTTTGCAACGCTATTGGAGCGCATCACGATGAAATTGAAATGAAATCGTTATTATCTCCGATTATTCAGGTTTGTGATGCCATTTCAGGTGCCAGACCAGGTGCCAGAAGACAGGTCTTAGATTCTTACATACAACGTTTGAAGGATTTGGAAGAAGTGGCTTATGGATTTAGCGGTGTTAAAAATGCCTATGCTATTCAGGCGGGAAGAGAACTTCGCGTAATTGTGGAAAGTGAAAAAGTTTCCGATGATAATGCAGCCAATTTATCTTTTGAAATTTCACAAAAAATTCAGACTGAAATGACCTATCCTGGTCAGGTGAAAGTTACCGTAATTAGAGAAACAAGAGCCGTAAATATAGCGAAGTAAAGCCCATTACAGACCCTCTCCAAACCTGTCTGCCGAAAGGCAGAGTAAAGGGAGACGAGAGATTTAAAAATATTAAAATTCCAAATTTCAATTATAAACATTGGAATTTGGAATTTTTTTATTAGAATTTAAAATCATTTTCTCGGATGAAAAGTATTCATGACTTCTGTCAAGAATTTCCTGTCCAGATGTACATAAATTTCTGTGGTGGTAATCGATTCATGCCCGAGCATGAGTTGAATAGAACGCAAATCAGCCCCATTTTCTAGGAGATGCGTGGCAAAGGAATGCCGCAAAGTGTGTGGGCTTATGTTTTTATGTAATGCTGTTTTGATTGCCAAATCCTTAATAATGGTAAATACCATAGCCCGGGAAAGCTGACCTCCTCGCCTATTCAAAAAGAGGGTGTCCTCCTGACCCTTTTTTACATTGAAATGAATTCTTTGGCTATCTTTATAAAGATGAATGTATTTTTGGGTCAAACTTCCCACAGGCACAAAACGCTGTTTATTCCCTTTACCCGTAATTTTGACAAAGCCTTCCTCAAAAAATAAATCGGAAATTTTTAATGATACCAATTCCGAAACCCGAAGCCCACAGCCATAGAGCGTTTCCAGCATGGCACGGTTGCGCTCCCCTTCGTTTGAACTTAAATCAATAGCTGATATTAAAACATCAATTTCATCAACAGACAGCGTATCGGGAAGCTTTCTACCCGTTTTGGGAGTTTCGATCAACTCCATAGGATTGTCAGAACGATAGTCTTCGAAAATCAAATAGCTGAAAAAACTCTTCAATCCAGAAATAATGCGGGCTTGCGAACGGGGATTCACTTCTTTAGAAACGCTATAAATGAACTGTTGAATGGTTTCTTCCCCTATTTTAAGTGGCGAAACCGCAATCCTGTTTTCTTCCAAGAACAGGCACAGCCGTTCGATATCAAAAGAATAGTTATCTATGGTGTTTTTAGACAAGCCTCTTTCAATTCTCAAATACGATTGATAACTTTTGATATACGGATTCCAATTCATACATACAAAGTAACGAGAAAGTATTTAATAAAAAAAACCACTCAATTTCTTGAGTGGTTCCTAATATTTTATACTAAATAAGATTAGAATGCATATCCTAAACCAAAGCCAAAATTAGGTAAAACTCCACTAGCTTTTAGAGTAGCGAATAAAGCATCAGAATTTTTATAACTAAAGTTGTTGTATGCAATTCCAACATTTAAGTCTAAAGAAAATCCACTATCCCAAATCCATTGATAACCACCTTTACCACCTAGTTTAAATGAACCAAAATTAGTTTCGTTAGTAGAATAACCAGGAACACCTATTTTTACTTTTCCAGATGAATAACCAACTTGGCCACCTGCATAAAAACCTTCAAGAGCTTCATTAAAATAATATCTGTATTGAACTTCAGCACCCATATTAGAATACTTAGCCTCTCCTATTTTGAAACCACCAATACCAGCACCTAATACAATAGAAGAATTTCCATCTAATTTGTGTTCAAAACTAACCATGTCAGTACCTCCTAAAAGAGCTAAAGGATTAGCTTTAACAATGTTTTCTTGTGCATTAGCAAAGCTAAATGCGAATACTGCAGCTGCAGTTAAAAAAATCTTTTTCATTTTAATTTTAATTAAAGTTAGTTTAGCAAAACTATCAGAATTTTATATTGTAAAATTTTTGACAGATATTATTTGTTAACATTTTAATTAACAATATCGTATTTAAGGGTGACCGTATTTACGTAATCGTTAAAAAAATAAGCTTTAAAATGTCAATTTCATACTCCTAAACAAACTATACAAAATACATTCACTTAATCCTAGTGAAATGTTGTGAACGAATAAAAATACAAGTATGTTTTAGACTGAATCCAGAACTACAAAGTAAAGCAATTTATAGTCATAAAAAAACCACGCCATGGCGTGGTTTTATAAAGTAGAATTCTTAAAATTAGGGTTCTTCTGGTATTTGTGTGAAAATAAAAGTATTTAAAGTAAAATTCACAAAGATTTTAACCATTAAGAAAAATAAGGTAATTAAGTTTTGGCGTGTATTGAATGGTTCTTAACTTCCTTAATGGTTGGAAAAAAACTGATTTTCACACCGTTTCCGGTAGAACCAAAATTAGAAATGCAAGGCAAAACCAACTCGCAATTCAAAAATCCCTTTGTCGTTGAAATTATCGTTCAAACTAAAATTATAGCGCAAACCTGGTTCAATGGAAACATTATCGCCCAAGAAAATGGCATAACCTCCTTGAACTCCAAACCAAAGAGGTTTTTCATCGACATCTTTCCAACTTGCACCGGTAAGATCTACTTGAATAGGAATCATACTATTGATATAGTATTTAGCTCCTATTTTATAGGAGAAAGCAGCAATATCGCCATCTGAAAAACTGGAGTATCCAAGTCCGGCTTTAATGGCCAAATCTTTAACAACAAAATACCCCGCTTCGCCCCCTACAGACCAGTTTGTTACTCCGTCATCAGAGGTAAAACCAAATCCTGTATTAGCGGAATGCGCAGAGGTGCCTCCGCCAAAACCAGTATTGGCTTCTATTAACCATTTTCCTTCTGAGGTTTGCCCACTAGTAACCTCTTTTTTTTGATCTTGGGCATTTGCAAAGCTACAGGCACAAATTGCCATCGCTGTTAAAATAATTTTTTTCATGATTGTTGTATTTAAAATTAGTTACTTAAAGTTACCGAATACAATTCATGATTTGATTTTTTTAACATTAAAACAGTTGAAATACAGTATTTTACGATTAAAAGCAAAAAACCACGCCAGAAGCGTGGTTTTTAATACTATAATCTAAGTTAGATTAGAAATGCAAAGAAAGTGAAATTGCAGAAACACCTACATTACCTATAGCTACACCAGAACTTTTTTCTTTACTTCCAGATGCAGAACCCTGAATGCCAATATTAACACCATAAGTGTATGAAGCACCGATAGCCATTTTTGGAAAAATGAAATACTCAGCTCCTAAAAAACCTTGAGCACCTACATTAAATCCAACTCCTTGTTTAACAGCAGCCGCAGAACCAATTTTTTCACTGTCTATCAAGTTAAGACCTGCTATTAAATCGTAACCGTAAAAACCTTGAAGACGAGTTTTACCTCTTCTCCATTCCTTACCAATTCCTACTTCTAAATTCAAAACTGTCATTTTTGTTGTTACATCTGAAGCATCAGTATCACTACTAGTTCCTGCTGCAAAACCAACAGTGTATCTGTCTGCTTGGTTTGCTGTTTTGAATTTTTTACCTGTAAAAGAGCCACTTGCGTTGCTGTTTGACACTGCGCCAATTTCATTAGTGTTGTTGTCACCACTAAAGGCATTACCTACATACTTAAATAAGTTATCAGCATTAAAGCTGATACCCCAGTCACCAGCTTCTGGCAAAAATGGCTCTCCTTTTTTAGATTTCAAATCCTGTGCATTAGCAAAGCTAAATGCGAAAACTGCAGCTGCAGTTAAAATAATTTTTTTCATTTTAATTTAATTTAAAGTTAGTTCGACAAATTTATAAGGATTTTATATTGCAACAATTCTTACGAATAATAGTTGTTAACATTTTAATTAACAATATCGCATTTATGAGTACTACTATTTGCAACATGCCTAAAAATATGGGATTAAAAATACCAATTTCATATTCCTAAAGAAATTAGACAAAACATAAAAAACTTTATCTTAAAAGAAGGCACTCAAGATTGGAGATTCTAATAAGCAACAATCATGAACTACCGTGGTGTTTTAAATCAGGCAAAATAAAGCAATAACTCGATTTTGAAATGCTATTGATTCTTTTGACTTTATGACTTTTGACTTACTAAAGACCCTCTTGTTATTATAAAAAATGCTTCATAACCTTAGCATTTTAAAAAATAAGCACTATTTTTAGAAAAAATTAAATACCATTATTATGAGAAAAACAATCTTAATTGCCGTATTACTTTTTTCGGCATTAACAACAATTCAAGCCCAATCCGTAAAACTAGGCCTCAAAGCAGGACTTAATTATGCGAATCAAACCGGGACAAACCTAACGGTAGATAGTAAAAATTACCAAACAGAAGCAATTTCAAGTTACCATGCTGGGTTAGTGGCAGAGCTTAGCTTATTTAAGGGACTCGCCATTCAACCAGAATTGCTGTATTCCACTCAAGGAGCAACTTATAAAGGCATTAGTGGAACTATTGGCGACATAACCAATAAAGTAGGTTATCTTGCGATTCCTATAATGATTAAAATAGGTTTAAGCAAAAGCATCAGCCTTGAATTAGGACCACAAGCCTCTTTTTTATTAAGCGGAAAAGATCAGTTTGTTGTAAAAGATCAAAGCACCTTTGATTTTGCGGTTGCCGGAGGATTAGGCATGAAAGTCACTAAAAGTATCTTCCTTCAAGCGAGATATGGGTTGGGTTTGACCGAAATATCGAAAGAGGCACAAACCAAAAATTCCGTAGTTCAGGTATCTGCTGGTTTACTATTCTAATCAACCCAAGGAATAAATTTTACACAAACCGTTCTTTATTGGAACGGTTTTTTTATTTTTACAAAATACGAGTCGGAAAATGCAACAGGCGAATTTCGTATTCCAATAAAAAACATATAATACAAATTAGGTATGAAAATCAGCATCATCAACGGACCAAATCTCAATCTACTCGGCAAACGGGAACCGGAAATATATGGCAGTCAAACTTTTGAAGCTTATTTCAATTCCTTACAGGAAAAATTTCCAAAACTGGAATTGACCTATTATCAAAGTAATATTGAAGGAGAGTTGATTGATAAAATTCAGGAATTGGGCTTTTCTCATGATGGCATTATTCTAAATGCCGGCGCTTATACGCATACCTCAGTAGGCATAGGCGACTGCATAAAAGCCATAACCGCTCCGGTGGTTGAAGTGCATATCTCCAATACTTTTTCACGCGAAAGTTTCAGGCATCAATCTTATATTTCGGGGAACGCCAAAGGCGTTATTCTTGGTTTTGGGCTAAAAAGTTACGAATTGGCCCTGTTGTCCTTTTTGTAATTGACACATAATTAAATTACTACTCACAAAAAAACGGAGCAGATATAACAATCTGCTCCGTTTTTTATCTTTAAAAATAATCTCTTTTTAATACTCCGTTGGTTCGATATGAATCAAAACGTGTCCAAGTTCCGGGATTTCTTCCCGCAAAGTATCTTTAAGTACATGTGCCAATTCGTGACCTTCCTTTACGGTAATAGCTGAATTTACTATGGCATGTAATTCGACATGGTATTTCATTCCTGCTTTTCGAATAAAACATTTTTCGGTATTCACAATGCCATCCACTTGCTGGGCCACTTTTCTAATGGCGGTAATTAAGTCTTCATTGAGATGCTCGTCCATGATTTCGCCCAAAGCTGGTCTAAAAATCAAATAACTGTTGTAAAATATAAATCCAGAGGCAAAAAGTGCCGCCCAATCATCGGCTGACTCGTATCCTTTTCCCAAAAATAAGGCAATGGAAATGCCAATAAATGCAGCCAAGGATGTTATGGCGTCGCTTCTATGATGCCAAGCATCGGCTTTTAGAGAAGAACTATTGGATTCCATACTTCTTTTCATTACCAAACGAAAGGAATATTCTTTCCAAATAATTATGGTTCCAAGAACAAGAAGCGTCCATGGTTTTGGTAATTCGTGAGGTGTCCCAATATTGTTGATGCTTTCATAAGCAATAATGGTGGCTGAAGTAATCAGGAAACCCACCACCAAAAAGGTGATTAATGGCTCGGCTCTGCCGTGGCCGTAGGGATGGTTTTCGTCGGCAGGTCTATTAGAATACTTGATTCCAAACAAGACTAGAAATGAAGAAAAAATGTCCGTTGTAGATTCGATTGCATCAGCCGTTAATGCGTATGAGTTCCCAAAAAAACCAGCTAACCCTTTAATAATCGCTAATAATGCATTACCAATTATGCTAAAATAGGTTGCTTTTACTGCGGTTTGCTCGTTTGTCATTTTGGAAATGGTATAAACTATGCTCTTACAATTTTGGCTCCAATGGCTCTTAATCGTTCGTCAATTCGTTCATAGCCTCTATCGATTTGTTCTATATTTTGAATCGTGCTAGTTCCTTTTGCAGAAAGCGCCGCAATCAATAAGGAGATTCCTGCTCTAATATCTGGCGAAGACATGGTTGTGGCCTTGAGTTGTGATTTAAAATCGTGACCAATTACAACGGCTCTGTGGGGATCACATAATATTATTTTAGCGCCCATATCAATCAATTTGTCGACGAAAAACAATCTGCTTTCGAACATTTTTTGATGAATAAGAACATCCCCTCTGGCTTGGGTTGCCACAACAAGAACAATGCTTAACAAATCCGGTGTAAATCCAGGCCAAGGCGCATCTGAAACCGTAAGAATAGAACCGTCAATATCGGTTTTTACCTGATATCCGTCCTTGTGTACGGGAATATAAATATCGTCTCCTCTTTTTTCTAAAGTAATCCCTAGTTTTCGGAATACATTCGGAATAAGTCCCAAGTTATCCCAACTCACATCTTTAATTGTAATTTCGCTTCTGGTCATAGCGGCAAGCCCTATCCAACTCCCAATTTCAATCATATCTGGAAGAATTCTATGCGTACAGCCCCCTAATTTTTCAACTCCTTCGATGGTCAATAGGTTGGATCCAATCCCCGAAACTTTTGCCCCCATTGCATTCATCATTTTACAAAGTTGTTGCAAATAAGGCTCACAAGCTGCATTGTAAATCGTTGTTGTCCCTTTGGCCAAAACAGCAGCCATAACAATATTTGCCGTTCCTGTCACCGAAGCTTCGTCTAATAACATATCAGCACCTACCAATCCCTCTGTAGCTTCAACTCCATAAAAATGATCTTCCCTGTTGTAACGGAATTTTGCACCCAAATTAATAAATCCTTCAAAATGGGTATCCAATCTTCTTCGTCCGATTTTATCTCCACCCGGTTTTGGAATATATCCTTTTCCAAAACGTGCCAAAAGTGGCCCAACAATCATAATAGAACCCCGAAGTGAGCCGCCTTCTTTCTTGAAAGCTTCTGTTTCCAAGTAGTTAACATTAACCTCATCGGCTTGAAAAGTATAGGAACCTGAACCAATTTTTTGGATTTTAACGCCTAAGTTCCCTAAAAGAGTAATTAGTTTGTTAATGTCAATTATATCGGGAATATTATTGATAGTTACTTTTTCTGGAGTCAACAATATGGCACATAAAATTTGTAACGCTTCGTTTTTTGCTCCTTGTGGCGTGATTTCGCCTTTGAGACTAACGCCTCCTTCTATTTTGAAAATTCCCATTTTTTATTAGGTTAAGGGTTACGGGTTAAAGGTTATGGGTTGCTTACATCAAACACATAACTCATAACCTATAACTGTTTTACAAAGGTTTTCTGTTTTGGTTTTTATGAGTCGGATTTGACTTTCCGCCTTTTATATTTTTGTTACTTTGGATTTTTGGTTGTCCTGCAGGAGTAATTTTATTAGAAACTCTCTTATTGGTGCGCAATAAATCTGTGGTAGTCAAAAGTTCTTCGGTGCTTTGAAGCATATTTATTTTTCCGCCTGACAATTCGTATAAATGTTCGAAAATCACATCATCCCTCACAGTATCCTTATTCCAACTTAAATAGGATTTTTTCATGTGATTGGCGATCACTTTCACCAAGGCATTTTTCATTTCGCCGTCCTCCCATTTATTGGCAACATCAATCATGTATTTTATGTTGTTACCATAATACCTATACTTGGGAAAGTTTTGCGGATACTGTAAAACATCCGGTTTCAACTGTAATACCTCGCGGGTCGGAACGGGATAAGGAGATTCTACATCCAATTTAAAATCAGACATAATAAAGAGTTGATCCCACAATTTGTGCTGAAAATCAAGAACATCCCGAAGATGGGGATTTAAACTTCCCATAACCTGAATGATATATTTTGCCGCTTTATTACGCTCTTCCCTATCTTCAATAGCAGTTGCTTGATCAATCAATTTTTGCAAATGGCGACCGTATTCTGGAATAATTAAATGAGATCTTTCTGCATTATATTCC
Source organism: Flavobacterium psychrophilum (assembly GCA_945872245.1). GTDB lineage: Bacteria > Bacteroidota > Bacteroidia > Flavobacteriales > Flavobacteriaceae > Flavobacterium > Flavobacterium psychrophilum_T. The sequence goes on along the minus strand of CAMBZB010000022.1, from coordinate 7,010 downwards.
AAATGATGAACGACATCGTTTGCAACTTCTTTTGTATATTTTGTGTTCATATTTATAGGGAAATAATACCTTCAATGGTAGAAACTTCAATGTATTTATCAATTATTTCTTGAGCATCTTTCATCATTACATCAACTGATATACTCGTGAATTTTCCTGTTTTAGATTTGGTTGTTTTTATTACTGCACCCATACAATCAAAAGCTTCTTCTACACGGATAACATTATCATTTACAGTTGGTACGATAAATTTATACAAATATTCTGCTGGCCAAGTATTGCTCATATCCAACTCTACTTTTAATCTATCATAAAATTCTTGAGTGTCCTTATCCATTCTATAATTAAAAATAAAGGCAAATATACAGTTTTGATTTTAGATTTGGGATTCAGGGTTTAGGATTTTTAAAAATAAAGAAGCCTATATACCAAAATAATCGCCCTAAATCCCGATAACTTTAGGTAAATTAGCGCACTGTTTTTAAAACAGGAACAAAAATTGGAGTTACAACTTAAGAAACTTGAGCTGGGAAAATCAGTATCATTAAGAATTTATAAGTAAATGGCTTTAATATTATTTAGAAATTTTCGAGCAAATTAATAGTTTACCTTTCTTATCTTGGCTACCAAAAAAATTCGCAAAATGGATTATTACGCTCCTAAATTTAGTCTAGCAGCTATTATTTGAAACCTATGCAAACGGCGTTACAAATTCTTCAAAAATATTGGAAACATGACTCTTTCAGGTCGCCGCAAGACGAAATTATCAATTCCGTTTTAGAAGGTAAAGACACTTTTGGACTGATGCCAACGGGCGGTGGGAAATCGGTTTGCTTTCAGGTTCCCGCTTTGATGAAAGACGGAATTTGTTTGGTTATTTCGCCCTTGGTGGCATTGATGAAAGACCAGGTGCAACGGTTGCAAAAACTCGACATAAAAGCCATCGCTTTGACTGGCGGAATCCAGTCTGACGAGATGATTACGCTTTTGGACAATTGCGAATTTGGCAATTATAAATTCCTGTATTTATCGCCCGAGCGTTTACAATCAGATTGGATTTTAGAGCGCATAAAAAATCTGCCCATCCATTTGATTGCCATCGACGAGGCGCATTGTGTGTCGCAATGGGGACATGATTTTCGCCCCGCTTATCTGAAAATTGTCCATCTGAAAACCCATTTCCCAAAAGTTCCATTCTTGGCACTTACAGCTTCGGCGACAAAGACCGTTCTTGATGATGTGATTCTTCAATTAGGACTGGAAAAACCAGACCTTTTTCAGAAATCATTTGCCAGAAAAAACATCGCCTATATGGTTTTTGAAGTCGAAGACAAGTTATATCGAATGGAGCAAATCCTGAAAAAGAATCCGCAACCTTCTATTATATATGTGCGAAATAGAAAATCATGCTCGGAAACTGCATCGCAATTACAATCCTTGGGATTCAAAACCACTTATTACCACGGCGGATTATCGGTTAAGGAGAAAGTAAAAAACATGAATCTTTGGATGAACGAAGACGTTCAAATTATGGTTGCTACCAATGCATTTGGAATGGGAATTGACAAATCGAACGTGAAAACGGTGATTCACATCCATCTTCCGGAAAGTATGGAAAGTTATTATCAAGAAGCAGGTCGTGCCGGAAGAGATGAACAAACCGACAAAGGAGGTTCGCTGAACTCAGATGAAAATAAAAGCAATGTGAAGCAAAAAGCGTTTGCAGTACTTCTAACTAGCCCATCTGACAAGGCTCAAGCCCAAAGTCAATTTATTAACGTGTTGCCAGACAAAAAAATTCTTACTCAGATTTATATAAAACTATGCACCTACTTCAGGATTGCCTATGGAGAAGGAATTAACGAACAATTTTCTTTCAACCTGAATCACTTTTGCCAAAAATATGGATTTCCAACTTTGAAGACTTTCAATGCTATCCAATTTTTAGACCGCCAAGGGATTTTGAGTTTATCACAAGAATATTCAGAGCGAATCATGATGCAGTTCATCATTGAGTCCAAAGAAGTGATTCGGTATATGAGTTTAAATCCAAATGAAGAGGCTGTTATTTTGGCAATACTCCGTACCTATCCAGGAATTTACGAATCGCAAACCGCTATTAATTTGTCTTTAATTACAAAAAAAGCGAGTTGTGACGAGGCTCAAATTCTTTCTATTTTGGAAAAATTGAAAACTCTTGACATTATAGAATATCATAAAAAGAATAATGATGCCACAATAATTTTCAATGAAGTCAGAGAAGACGAAAGAACGATAAATAGGGTTTCGAAATATCTTGAAACTCAAAACAAACAAAAAATTGCACAATTCGAATCGGTTTTAAACTATATCAATGAGAAGAATCTTTGCAAAAGCAAGTTGATTCTGAATTATTTTGGAGAAAAAACCGAAACAGATTGTGGGATATGTTCCTATTGTATTACAAAAAGAACCAAGCAAAGTGACACGTCTTTAATTTCGGCAAAAATTATTGAATTGTTAAAAATACAAGACTTGAATTCAAGAGAAATCCAAAAACTAACCAAAAACAGCGAAGACGACATTATCTTTGCCTTGCAAAATTTACTGGAAAACAATAAAATTGCAGTAAAACCAAACAACAAATACACTTTAAAAGCATAATGGAGCATTTACGAATCGTATTTATGGGAACGCCCGAGTTTGCCGTTGGCATTCTAGACACCATAATCAAGAATAATTATAACGTAGTTGGCGTTATTACTGCAGCAGATAAACCGGCAGGTCGTGGCCAAAAAATAAAATATTCGGCGGTAAAAGAATATGCTTTAGCCCACAACCTTACTTTATTGCAACCAACAAATTTAAAGGATGAAAGTTTTTTAGCAGAATTGAAAGCCTTAAATGCCAATTTACAAATTGTTGTGGCTTTCCGAATGTTGCCAGAAGTGGTTTGGAAAATGCCAAAATTGGGAACATTCAACCTTCACGCCTCACTATTACCAAATTATCGCGGAGCTGCTCCAATAAACTGGGCAATTATAAACGGTGACACCGAAACTGGAGTCACCACTTTTTTTATCGATGATAAAATTGACACGGGGGCAATGATTCTTGGTTCTAAAGTTGAAATTGCCCCTGATGAAAATGCGGGACAATTACATGATAGGCTGATGCATTTAGGAAGCAAAACTGTTTTGGACACTTTGGCATTGATCGAAAAGGGAAATGTAACTACCACTATTCAGAAAGAGAGCCCTGAAATAAAAACTGCCTACAAACTAAACAAAGAAAATTGTAAAATAGATTGGACAAAACCGGCTTTTGAAATATACAATTTAATAAGAGGCTTGAATCCCTATCCTTCGGCTTGGTGTTTTATTAGTGACAAAAACGAAGAATGGAATGTCAAAATCCATGAAGCAATAATGATATTAGAGAATCATAATTATACTATTGGAAGGCTGATTTGCAACAAAAAAGAGCTGAAAATTGCAGTAAAAAATGGGTTTATTCAGGTGTTAAGCATCCAATTTCCAGGAAAAAAGAGGATGGGCACTTCAGAATTATTAAATGGAATCACGTTTTCTGAGGAAGCAAAAGCGTATTAACCTCAACAAAACGGGTGTTTTTTAATTGTTTTTATGGAATTTTGATGGCTTTATGAACAAAAAAAACAAGTTATCAACAAAATAGACTAAAATTAAACAAAACGCTTGTAAGGGACGTAAATCCTACTAAATTTGTTCTATTAACAAAGTTTTTTTAACCAACATTTAATAACTAAACATTATGAACAAATCAGAATTAATTGACGCTATCGCTGCTGATGCAGGAATTACAAAAGCTGCTGCAAAACTAGCTTTAGAATCATTTTTAGGTAACGTAGGTGGCACTTTGAAAAAAGGTGGAAGAGTATCTTTAGTAGGTTTCGGATCTTGGTCAGTTTCTGCAAGAGCTGCAAGAGATGGTAGAAATCCTCAAACAGGAAAAACTATAAAAATTGCTGCAAAAAATGTAGTAAAATTTAAAGCTGGTGCTGACTTAGAAGGAGCAGTGAATTAATTTAAGTTTTTCTAAAATACAATCAAACCTTCCTTTGGAGGGTTTTTTTATGCCTTTTATCGACTTTATTAGGTTTATTTTTATTTTTATTCTTAAATTTAAGTAAACTTAAAACCGATGATTTCAGCAAAATTAAAAAAAGGACATCTCCTCATTGCAGAGCCTTCAATGATTGGAGATTTATCATTTAACAGATCCGTTATTTTATTAGCAGACCATAACAAGGAAGGCTCTGTAGGATTTATTATAAACAAACCCTTGAAATATACCCTACACGATTTGATTCCTGAAATCAAAGCAACATTCAAGATCTATAATGGAGGCCCTGTAGAACAGGATAACCTCTATTTCATTCATAATATACCTGAATTGATTCCTAATAGCGTAGAAATTTCAAACGGAATATATTGGGGAGGTGAATATGAGGCTATAAAGGGGCTTATCAATGAGGGCAAAATTAACAAAAAAAATATCCGGTTCTTTTTGGGCTATACAGGATGGGAGGAAGACCAACTAGAAACCGAGGCTGAGGGGAGCTCCTGGATTATTATTGAAAACAACTACGAAAATAAAATTATAGGAAAATCGGCCTCTCATTTTTGGAAAGAAAAAATTATGGAATTGGGTGGAGACTATCTAATTTGGTCCAATGCACCTGAGAATCCCTGTTTAAATTAAACACTCCCTAATGTATCATTTAGATTCCGCACTAATTTACTAGCTAAATCAGTAGTAAACTCTTTTTTCCGATACTTGGTAATGGGTTGTATTCCTTTAATCACGTTTGTAATAAACAATTCATCCGCCTTTTGGAGATCAAATGGAGATATTACCTCCTCAACAACCTCTAAATCAACTATTTTTCGAGCCAACGCCAAAATTTGTTTTCTCATAACGCCATTTAAACATCCTTCTGAAACGGGAGGTGTGGTCAGCACATTTCCTTTCAACATAAATAGATTTCCTTGCAAAGCTTCAATAACATTCTTACTGTCATTTAATAACAAACAATTATCCAAACCATTTTCATTGGCAAAAATACTCGCCGTGATGTTAATGATTTTATTTGTCGTTTTTATAGAAGAAAGTAGCTGTTTCGATATATAAAAATCAGTGTATAAATCCACAACATAATCTTTTTTGTCGATTGAATAGAAAGCAGTATCGAGACTTTCAACACTTATCAAAAATGAAACTGTATTGTCTTGTGGTAAATAATATCCCCCATCATTGCGATAAACCGTAATTCGGGCTCGGGAGGAAATTGCCATGTTTTTACTTTTTGCCAGTGTCAGGATTTGCTCTTCCAGATATTCCATGGTGAAATTCATGGGTATTTCCATCCGGATCACGCGCATCGAAGACATTAATCTAAAATAATGGTCTTCTAAAAAAAGGACTTTAGAATCCATTATTTTAACTGTTTCAAAAACAGCATCTCCATATAAGAAAGCGCGGTTTCGAGTCAATATATTGGTATCGTTGGAAACGATTAATCCATTAAAATTAATCATACTATTAAAAAGTCACGATAAAAATCATGACATATAAGTTATAAAAAGATGATACTACTACACGGAACCAATTACATGTTTAAGGTCCGAAACTTGGTTTTCCCATAAAAGTGTTGCTTCATTTACTTCCTCTTTATCAGCAAAATCAATTACCATCAAAGAAACATCTTTTGTTATTTCATCCACTAAAATATTTAATTCGAAAAAATAATCAGTGTCTTTATTATTTTCGTCAACCCATTTAAATCGAACTTTTTCGCCTGATTTTTTAGAGCAAAGTCTTGCTTTCTCTTCAGAATCATCCCAAATGAAAGTGAAAAATTCGCCACGAGAATTAACATTGTCAGCAAACCATTCTGATAAACCGGAGGGAGTTGATATATACTGGTACAACAACTGTGGAGATGAGTTTATGGGAAATTCTATTTCGTATCGTATTTTTGAATCCATGATTTACAGTTAAATTTTTGTGAAATGTATAGAATATAAAACCAAAAAAAAAGCCTTTTCAGAAATATTTTTTTTATCCAAGATATACTTGTAAGCTCTAATATAATTTTTATATTTGCACCCGCATTAAAGGAGGCTTTCCTTTAGTAAATGGCGAGATAGCTCAGTTGGTTAGAGCGCAGGATTCATAACCCTGAGGTCCCGAGTTCAAATCTCGGTCTCGCTACCATAAATCCCCACTACTACAGTGGGGATTTTTTTTGCAGAAAACTTATTATAATTATTGAATATCAGTTACTTATAAAAAATAAAACACTTTACGCCTGGTTTATTTTTCAAATATACAATAAAATTAGTTCTGTACAACTTGTCTGCATAAAACCCAAAAAAACAGCTCTTTTGTGCCACTTTTGACATACATTTATTCTAAAACAAAAAAAGAGAGGAGGCTATCAAAACATAATATGAATCTATTTCAAATTTGATTTTTACCAAAAAAACCGAACCCAAAAACAACTCCTGACTGCCTAAATCAAGTTTAATAAGGCGTTTCTGTATTTTAAGTAAAAATCAAATTTTAAATATTTTATTTTTATATTTTTATTCTTACATTATATAGTGTTTTTGTGTATTTCATCGATTTATTAAGTGTTTAATCGGTTTAAAGAATTGATTTTTTATATTTTTGACTGTAGATTTGATTCTTTTTAATAAGAAATATATCTAGTTAAATATTTTAAAGTCAGATTCAGAATAAACTAATGATTTTTTTAAGCCATAGTAATATGAAAAAAAATATCCTACTCCAGAATAAAAAATTAGCTACGTTAGTTTTTTTCTTTCTACCCATTTTTGGAATTGCCCAAACAAGTATTACTTTTCCAACAACAACGACTTGGACTTGTCCTGCTGGGGTTACTAGTGTAACCGTTGAAGCTTGGGGAGGCGGTGGAAAAGGAGGGACAAGATCTATAAATGGTGCCGGTGGTGGTGGTGGTGGTG
>CAMBZB010000021.1 GCA_945872245.1 Flavobacterium psychrophilum | reverse complement strand
TGGTCTGTGTCCCATCCGTTTTGGTAATCACCACGGTTAGCATCCAAACTTCCTAACATTCCAGCTTGAGCAGCTACGTCTATTTCGTGTTGGAAAGTATGTTGCGCCAATGTGGCATGGTTTACTTCTATATTCATTTTGAAATCTTTATCTAATCCTTGAGCACGCAAGAAACCGATAGCTGTAGCACAATCAAAATCATATTGATGTTTCATGGGTTCCATAGGTTTTGGTTCGATGAAGAAGTTTCCTTTGAAACCTTGAGCACGAGCATAATCACGAGCCATTCTCAAAAATTGACCCATGTGGTCTAATTCTCTTCCCATATCCGTGTTTAGCAAAGACATATAGCCTTCACGTCCTCCCCAGAAAACATAGTTTTCACCACCTAAAGCAATAGTTGCATCCAAAGCCAATTTTATTTGTCCGCCTGCTCTTGCCACTACATTGAAATCAGGATTGGTTGCTGCACCGTTCATATAACGTCGATTCGAAAAAGCATTGGCAGTTCCCCAAAGCAATTTCACTCCTGAAGCCGCTTGTTTTTCTTTTAAATAATCCGTGATTGTTGCCAATCTGCTTTCAGATTCTCCAAAAGTGTCTCCTTCTCTGATTAAATCATAATCGTGGAAACAGTAGTAACCGAATCCCATTTTTGTCGTAAATTCGAAAGCGGCGTCTGCCTTATCTTTGGCTGCTTGCACTGCATCTGATGATTGATCCCAAGCAAAATTTTGTGTTCCAGGTCCAAACGGATCTGACCCTTGTCCGCAGAAAGTGTGCCAGTAGGCGATAGCAAATTTAAAATGCTCGCGCATCGTTTTTCCAGCCACAACTTGGTCTGGATTGTAATATTTGAATGCCAATGGATTGTCTGATTCTTTGCCTTCAAATTTAATTTCGCTAATACCTTTAAAGTATTCTTTATTGCCTAAAGTTGCCATTTTATAATTATTTATTGATTATTAATTCTAATTCGTTTTTCCAAAGTTGATACGCTTCTAAATACGGTTGTTTGTCTTTAAAAGGTTTATACGTCATTACGTAATCATTATCGGTAATGTATTTTCCAAAGGTTTCAAAGTCGCCTTCGTGAAGACCTGATGCTCTTGCTGCGCCAATGGCGCCAGTTGTGTTGTAGATTTCTATGTCGTGACCGATAAGCGTGGCTACAGTATTCGAAAATATCTCGGAACGGAATAAATTATCATTTCCTGCACGCATTACGTTTACTTCGATACCATCGGATTTCATAATTTCCATACCATATACAAATGAAAAAGCAATTCCTTCTAGAGCAGCTCTGCAAATATGTGCTTTGGTATGATTATTCAAATTGATATTGACCAATCGAGTTCCAATTTCTTTACTGTTGAGCATTCGTTCCGCTCCATTGCCAAAAGGAATCATACAAACTCCGTCAGCACCCACAGGAATTTCCGAAGCAAGATTGTTCATCTCTTCGTAAGAGGAAACGGCAAGATTATTCAGTAGCCAACGGTATTGAATTCCCGCGCCATTGATACACAGCAATTTTCCAATTCGGGCTTCTCCTCCTTTTTTATAATTAACGTGAGCAAAATTATTGACTCTCGAACTTTCTTTTACTGATAGGCTATTGGTCATAGCATAAACTACACCCGATGTTCCTCCTGTTGCTGCTACTTCACCTGGATTGAAAACATTCAACGAAAGGGCATTGTTGGGCTGATCACCCGCTCTATAAAAAATAGGAGTTCCTTCGGTCAAACCACATGCGAAAGCTCCCTTTTGATCTACTTTCGATTGAACGCAAAAAGTATCTACGATATCTGGAATAAGTTCTGATGAAATGCCATAATGTTCGAAAAGGAAGTCAGCAAAATTATCATTTTTAAAATCCCACATAATTCCTTCCGACAATCCTGAAATGGTAGTATTGATTACATTGGATAATTTGTAGGCAATGAAATCCCCTGGCAACATAAATTTATGAATCTGACTGTAAATTTCAGGCTCGTTGTCTTTGACCCATTTCAATTTTGAAGCGGTGAAATTGCCTGGAGAATTTAGCAAATGTTCGTTGCATTTTTGCTCTCCAATACTCGAGAAAGCTTCGTTTCCAATTGCTACAGCACGACTGTCGCACCAAATAATCGATTTTCGCAAAGGTTGCCCTTTTTTGTCAACCAAAACCAAACCGTGCATTTGGTAGGATATCCCAATCCCTTTAATTTGAGTTCTAGAAATATTATATTTCTTTTTTATTTTGGCAACTGCATTACAGCAATGTTGCCACCATTCCTCTGGATTTTGTTCTGCCCAGCCGTTTTTCAAGGCTAACATACCCATTTCGGTTTCTGGCTCTTGAACAACACCGATGCTTTTTCCTGTTGCCATTTCTACCAAAGCTACTTTTACTGACGAGCTTCCTAGGTCAAATCCTATGTAATACATATTATTTGTTATTATTTTATTTAAATCGATTATTTAGGGCGAATCATTTCTTTAAAATAATTTTACTAATGGAGGAGATTATAAAACACTATACAAAAAATAACATAAATAATAAACATCAAAAATAAAGTATTTGTTTTTGATGTTATTGAGTATTTGATATAAGATGCACTTGACGAACTATAAGGAATCTTATGCCTATTACTTACATAGTATTTTTTCTTTTTTTGACCGCTTGATGCAATTCTATATTTTCCGTTCTTTAACCCTAAAATATCCCTTAGGTTAATGTTTTTTTGAAAAAATAATTTCATATAATTATAATATTTCAACTCTTTTTTTAGAATTAATTACCCCGATGTAGAGCATCGAGAAATTCGTTTGATTAAATTATTTTAAGACCAATTTATTTTTTTATAAATCTTTTGGGTGAATGAACCTAGCTAAACTTAATTGTGTTTGATAATTTTCGGAATTACTCAAACTTTTTAAGATCTCAATTGCTTCATTTTGCTTTTTAGCAGTTTCTAATGCGTAGCTTTTTACAAAAGCTTCTTGAACTACTTTTTAGTTTTTACATCTTCTCAATAGTTTCTTCACTTTTTGAACATGAGCCTCTCGCACTGTAAAAGCAGACAATTATTCTGCAGCTTCATCTAAAAGGATTTTCCGATTCTTTTCTCCTAATATCTAATTCTTTAGTAATTCAATCTGGTACTTTTTTAAATCAATATCGTGCGGATAATTTTTAAACCAAGCCATTAAATCCTTTTTCAATTCAGCTGTTACTGTAGGGTTATCATTTTTTAGATTTTTTGATTCGCCTTTGTCATTATTTAGGTCATACAATTGGATATTAGATCCATCAAAATCCATTAAAAGTTTATAATCTCCTTTTCGAATAGATAAATCAGGATCGTTTTTTGGAAAATAACCAGGTCTATCCGGTGGTCGCATCCACATAAGTGGCTTGCTTCTTATTTTAGCTGTCTTTCCCGAAATAGCATCTAACATATTTTCACCATCATAAATCACACCTTCATCTGGATTTGAACCTGCCACTGCCATAAACATTAAAGGCAAATCGATACCTGCTATGACTGATTTTGTGTTTTTTGAGCCTGCTTTTTCAACGGGAATTTTTCCAGGCCACCATACAATAAATGGCTCGCGTACACCGCCTTCATAAAGGTTTGTTTTGTGACCTCGAAAATCGCCTGCTGTATTCACTTCTTTGTCCGGTCCATTATCGCTGGTAAAAACAATCAACGTATTTTGCCGTAATTCTGGATCATTTTTTATATAGTCGAATAATCGTCCCATTTGCTTGTCCATTTCTTTCATCACACCAAGAAACCTAGATTGAGTAGATAAATCGCTACGCAAATCTTTAGGCGGTTCAAGCGGCGTGTGCATATCATCAGGCCAAAGATTAATATAAAATGGTTTATTTGCTTTATTCGCATTTTGAATGGCTTGAATTGTTCTGTCGACAAATTTTTCAGTACATTCATCACGCCTTACCCAGTGAATATCTCCTCGACCAAGCGCTTCTGATTGCAACTCAAGATCGCGTTTTCCGTTTTTGTATTCGTCAAAGGTTTCAAATGTTGCCAAATACCTTTCGCCTAAACCTTCAAACTGTGTAACGGATTCATTAAAACCATATTCAGTAATCAAAGGAACATCTGCAATATCACGACCTCCACCCAAATGCCATTTGCCTATGTGAGCGGTGTAGTACCCTGAATTTTGAATGTTTTTGGCAACTGAAGGTGCTTTTGGAGACAGACAATGACGTACTCCACGCAGGTCATTTTGTGTTCTTGAATGTATGTAGGAAGTAATTCCCCACCGAGTTGGAAATTGCCCTGTGGTTACAGCTGCCCGTGAAGGGGAACAAATTGGGGAATTGGAATAATATTGGGTAAATAAAATTCCTTCTTTGGCTAAACCATCAATATTGGGTGTTTGCACATCTTTGCGACCATAGCAACCCAAATCGGCATAGCCCATATCATCTATAAAAATAAAGATGATATTGGTCTTTTTTTGTGCATAAGTTGTGGCATTCATCAATACAAACATCAAAACGATAGAAATTACTTTCATAGATTATTATTTGTTAAGTTAAAAAAACGGTTTTTATTTATTCTCCTCACTCATTTTTCTTTTATATTCGGAGGGTGTTATCTCAAAGAATTCTTTAAAACATTCTCTAAAGTACTTTAAATCATTAAATCCAACTTCAAATGCGATTTGTGAAATATTCATGTTGGTTTGAATTAGTAATTGGCCTGATTTTTTAAGTCGAATCATTCTAATAAATTCAGATAGGTTTTGACCAGTAAGCGCTTTCAATTTTGTATATAAAACAGTTCTACTCATATTCATCTGTTGAATAAATACCTTTGTGTCAAAATTTTCATTGGTAATGTTGTTTTCCACAATTGAAATTGCCGTTTGTAAAAACGTTTCGTCTGCCGAGGTCACTGTCAAATTTTTAGGTTCTAAAATGATGTCCTTTTTAAATTTGTTAATTAAGTTTGCTCTTGTTTTTATTAAATTATCTACTCTAGTCGTTAGAATATTTGAATTGAAAGGTTTTGTAATATAGGCATCAGCTCCAGTAGAATAACCTTGTTCCTGGTGAATTGAAGAAGTTTTGGCGGTAAGCAATAGTACTGGAATATGACTTGTAATTAAAGTAGTTTTGATGTTTTCACACAGTTCAAACCCATCCATAATAGGCATATTTATATCGCTAATTATCAAATCGATGGAGTTTTTATGTGCTATAGTAATGGCTTCTTCTCCATTTTCGGCTACAAAAACATTGTATTTGTCTTTAAATAATTCTTTTATAAAATTTTGTAGGTCGAGATTGTCCTCAACGATTAATAAAGTTCCAGATATTTTCTTTTCTGATGTATTTTCTTTTGAATTATTGGAAAGTTGTTTTTGAGGCTGTAAATTTGATTCTATAAAATAATCATTTCCTTCAATGGTATCCATTTCGTTAATACATTCGCTTTCTAAAAGGTGTTTTTTTCCCAGCTTTAAATAAACGCTAAAACAGGTTCCGTTTGTCTCTGAGCTATTGACCACAATTTCACCTTTGTGCAGATTTACGAGGCTTTTTGTTAAAGATAAGCCAATGCCAGAACCCAATTCCATCTTTTTTTGATCCAATTGGTAAAAACGTTCAAAGATGAGTTTTATGTGCTCTGCAGGAATCACATTGACAAAGTTAATCACATCAATTTTGACGTATTTTATAGTTTTTGAATCTTCCAGTTTGGTCGTTTTGGAAACATTGATAATGATATCATTATCATCAACAGTAAACTTAAAGGCGTTGGATAATAAATTGAATAAAATCTTCTTCATTTTTTCCTTATCAAACCATACGTCAATATTTTTGCTTGAGGCATTAAATTGAAAATTAATATTTTTTTCCTTAGCCAATCCTTCAAAAGATTTTTTGATGTCTTCTATAAAAGGAACAATATCATTTTTGGACGCTAGCAGTGACAATTTGCCAGAATCACTTTTTGTGAAATCAAGTATTTGATTGATGAGTTGCAAGAGCATTCTTGAATTTCGATACATGATGTCATGTTGCTGACGAATGTAACTATTTCCCATTTTTTCTTGGATCATTTTTTCGAGAGGAGCAATAATCAGGGTCAAAGGAGTGCGGAAATCGTGGGAAACATTAGTAAATAATCTTAATTTTAATTCATTGAGTTCTTCGAGTTTTTCTTTTTCAAATCGTTCTGCTTTTAGTTCATTTTTTTCTTTAATTCGTAACAATACAATTTTTCTAATGTACAATAGCAATCCAAAAGTCAAAGACATATAAATAACATAAGCCCACCACGTTTTCCAAGGGGCGGGTAAGACTTTAATTTTAATTGAATCGCCTTCTTCATTCCATACCCCGTCATTATTAGATCCTTTTACTTTGAATACATAATTTCCTTCGGGAATGTTTGTGTAAACAGCTTTTCTTTGATTACCAACATAATTCCATTTTTTGTCGTTGCCCTCTAAGATATAAGTAAATTCATTTTTTTCAGATTGTCTAAAATTCAATGCTGTAAAATCTATGCTGAAATTATTTTCATTGTATTTTAATATGACCTCTTGCAGAGCATCTGTAATTTTTTGATAGGGTTCATTGTTTACATCAATATTGTTAATATCAACTACAGGTACAAAAGTATTTTTTCGAATATCACTTGGGTTAAAATAGGTAATACCATTAGTTCCTCCAAAAAATAATTCGTTGTTTCTGGTTTTCAGAAAAGCTCCATAATTGAACTCATTTCCTTGAAGACCATCCCATTGATTGTAATTTTTTATCTCATTAGATAATACATTTATTCTACTAATGCCGTAATTTGTACTTACCCACATATTTCCGTTGTTATCTGCCAAGACACCATAAATAATATCATTTGGTAAGCCCTCTTTTATTCCAAAGTTTTTTGTTTCTCGCCTTTGTGGATTATATAAAAACAATCCTTGACCTTCGGTTCCAATCCAATAAAGGTTTGAATTATCGATGTAAATACTGTTGACGTATACTAAAGAATTTTTATCATCCTCTTTTTTGTGAATAGGAATCTGCGTGCGTTCTTTGGTATTGATATTTATTTTTTCAACCCCATTGCTTCCTCCAACTAGCAAAAAATCGGGTTTTTTAGTTTGAACAATACTCATTACAGTTCTGGAATCTTTGTGAATTCGAGATAGTATTTTGTTTTTTGTATCATAAATAAGAAGTCCTCCGGTTAGAGTTCCTATCCAAATATTTCCATTTACATCTTCAAAAAGAGCCAAAACCTTATACGATTGCAGGGAGGTATTAATTGCTTTTGGAAAATCAATTTTATTAAATTGATAGGGAAATTGATTTGGATTAAAATAATTGACTCCACCATCATGAATTCCTACCCAGATATTCCCGCTTCGATCCGTAATAACTGATTTTACATTGTTGGCACTAATGCTGTTTTTATTATTTGGATCATGTTTATAATAGCTGAATGTTTTTGACTTTCTATTGTAATAATTCAATCCGCCACCTTCTGTGCCAATCCATAAATTACCATTTTTATCTTCAGTCATACCACTTACAATTTTGTAGTTCAACTTTGTATTAGTATTACCAAAGGAAATTTCTTTAAAAACGTCGTTATCTTTGTTAAAATAGTCTACACCATCAGCCCAGGTCCCTATCCACATGTCTCCTCTTGAGTCACATAGAATTTTATAGATGGAATTTTGGCTTAAGCTAGTATCGTTTTTTTCATCATGAACGATATTCTTTAAAACAGTATGTTCAGCATTAAAAATATAAATTCCAGAATAAGAGCCAATCCATAAATTTCCAGAAAGGTCTTCGCAAATACTTCGAATGGCACTACCAATCGCCTTTTTACCTTGAAATTCATAATCTATAAATAAGCCGAATTTAGGGTTGAATTTGGCTAAACCTTTTTCGTATCCTAGCCAAATAGCATTTTTACTGTCTTGAAATAGGGTAGGGCGATCTTGTGAATATTTGCCTAAATCTCTATTAACAGGAAACTTATATTTCTTAATAAATCCTTTTTTGGGATGATACACCACAATATCTTGAGTGTTGCAAATCCATAAATTTCCATCTTTGGTTTTTAAGAAGCTTCTTGTATTGTTTTTTAAAAAATCAGAATTATTGGATGTTTTTTTTAATTTCGTAATTTTTTTTGTAATAATATCAACTTGACTTATTCCATTACTGGTGGCAATCCAAATAGTTGATTCATCCAGCTGAGTGATGTCCCAAATGATATTAGCTTGAATTGAATTTTTTGAGTCGGAGTATTTATATTGTATAAAATTATTTTGCTCTGGATTATATTGGTTTAAACCATCTTGGGTTCCAATCCATAAACTCCCTTTAGAATCTTGATAGATTGTTTGAATGTAATTGTTGCTTAAACTGTTTTTATCACCTGACTGATGCCTGTAAATAACAAATTTATTTCCGTCAAATTTATTAAGTCCATCTCTTGTTCCAAACCAAACATATCCTTTTTTATCCTGTAAAATTGCCATTACAGATCTTTGGGACAGTCCTTTTGAAGAAGTAAAATGCTGAAATTTAAAATTTTCATATTTATCCATGTATTCTTGCGCATGCAAGGCCATAGCGATACAAATACAAAAGATAAAACTAAATAAAAAGCGATTCTTCATAAACTTAAATTAAGGCCTAAAATAAACCCGCTGGCTGTATCTGTACTATCAATTTGATTGTTTTATGTTAATTAAAAAATGGAACACGACTTCATTAAGAAACTTAATGTTGAAACTTTGTTTCCATTTGAAAATAATTTAATTAATCAAACAGTAATATTAAAGACAAAAAACGCATTAATATTTCTGCTAAACAAGTATAAATTTAACCCGTTGGGTGTAATTATTTTTTAAAGTTAATTAGTTGCGATTTGTCACATTGAGCTTGTCGAAGTGTCTTATTATTTAGTCTTCGACAGGCTCAGACTGACATCGTAGACTGAATTGATTTCAATTTTTAATCTAATTTAGGCAATTACACCCAACGGGTTAAATTTAATTAAATTTTATGAAAAACTAAAAGTCGCACAATTATAATTATACATTGCCATTAATTGAATAAATTTAGTACGAAGATTATGATGCTGCGTTTTTTTAGCGATTGGATTATAGCTATTTAACAACTCCAAAAGTATAACTTGTAGTTTGTGTATAGGTATGGTTAGGTTGCAAGACCGCCGAAGGAAAATTAGGATGGTTTGGAGCATCAGGAAAATTTTGAGTTTCTAATGCAAAACCAGTTCTGTAATTATGGTCATCTCCTCGTTTTCCTATTAAATTGCCTTTCATAAAATTGCCACTATAAAACTGCAAACCAGGCTGATCAGAATTTACCGCCATCAAAACACCAGATTCTGGTGAATAAATGGTTGCAATTTTTTCGTAACTTCCCATAGGTTTATTGATTATAAAATTATGGTCATAGCCTTTGCCAAAAAGCAATTGTTCATATTTACTTTCAATTCTATCGCCAATTGCAGTTGGTGTATTAAAATCTAATGGAGTATCTTTTAGATTTCGCAGTTCTCCTGTAGGAATCAAACCCTCCGTAGTAGGAGTAAATTTTTGAGCATTGATGAATAGTACATGTTCTAAAATAGTGTTTTTAGATGTTCCCGATAAATTAAAATAGCAATGACTAGTTGGATTTATTATTGTAGTCTTATCAGTAGTAGCAGAATAAATCAGCTTTAAACTGTTATCTTCTGTTATCATGTAGGTAACTTTTATCGTTAGATTACCAGGGTATCCTTCCTCGCCGTCTATAGAAAAATAGGTTAATTCTAAAGCTTCATTTCCTTCAATCTTCACTGATTTTGCATTCCATACTTTAGAATAAAAACCGCTTGTACCGCCGTGGAGATGATTTTCATTATTGTTGATTGTTAATTGATATTGCTTATCATTTAGCATAAATCTCCCTTTATCGATTCTGTTCCCATAACGTCCAACAATAGGACCACAATAAATATCAGATGAAGCTAAATATTCTCCAATAGTCTCAAATCCCCATACTACATCTTGAAAATTGCCCTCTCTGTCAGGAACCCATAGTGAAACGACGCGCGCTCCATAATTGGTAATTTGCGCAGTCATACCCTTTTTGTTTTTTAAAGTAAAAAGATTGGTGGATTTCCCATTTATCTTTGTTCGAAAATTCGATGAGGGTATTTCTTTAATTGTATTCGTTTTTTGACTATAGGAAACAAATTGCATTAGGAATGCAAACAGGAAAATTTTATACTTATTCATATTGTAACTATTTAAAATCATTATTTTTTAAATGCCTCTTTTTTTTAATCCCATAAGCGCTTCGATATAATAGTAATCGGCATAATTGAGTGGAACGCTAACTTCGTTGCCCATGGGAAGGCTACCAACACTATTCTTCAATACAAAATGTCCATTTTCGCCTAATTTTGCTGTATAAACATCAGTTGCTAAAGACTCCAGTATATGAGTTGCTTGTTTCAAGTATTTATCATTGGTATAGCTGCTTAGTTCGATCAAGCCAGAAGCCAGGATGGCTCCGGAAGAAGCATCTCTAGGCGCATTTGGAATATTTGGGGCGTTAAAATCCCAATACGGAACACCGTCTTTTGGATAATTTGGATTGTTTAAAATAAACTTGGCTATTTTCTCCGCAAAATCGAGGTATTTTTTATCATGCGTATATCGATAACACATAGTGAATGAGTATAAACCCCAGGCTTGACCTCTAGCCCAAGCACTTTCATCCGAATATCCTTGTGCTGTAATTTTACTGATTACATTACCAGTTTGAGGATTATAATCAATCACATGATATGAACTACCATCTGATCTAAAATGATTTTTCATAGTTGTGTTGGCATGAGTTATGGCAATTTGCTTGTACTTTTCATCCCCAGTTAATTTCGAAACTTCAAACAACATTTCAAGGTTCATCATATTGTCAATAATTACAGGGAAACTCCAGCCTTTTTTGCTTTGCCAATTGTCTTTTAGATCCCAACTCTGGATACACCCCACATTTTTGTTAAAACGAGTAATTAATGAGTTTGATGCGTCAATCAATACTTGTTTGTACTTTTTGTCATTTGTAATTTTATAAGCTTTCCCGTATGAATTATTAAAGAGAAACCCAAGATCGTGGTCATTGGTAAGATCTTTATCTGCTAAAAATATTTTTTGGTTAGATTCAGCAGCTTCTTTCCATTTAGGGTCTAATGTATTTTCATACTGCATCCAGCAAACTCCCGGCCAAAACCCTTTGGTCCAATCATAGCTTTCTAACACCCAACGAATAGTACCATCTTTTTCAATAGTTCTAGGGATTTTATTTTCTTTGATTGAAATCGTACGTAAAGAAGTTAATTGTTGCTCACTTTCTTTTAGAACTCTCTCACTAAATTTTGAAGTTTTACAAGCAGCTATTATCAGAATCATTGATAAAACTATTGTGATACTAATTTTAATTTTCATATATTGCTTTTTTTATTAAGATTCCAATTGGCTATAGCCTTGCTTAATATTATAAGTATTAAGCAGGCTAATAAACCAAGGGCTATTTAATTACAAACATTCAAATTCAACTATGCTGATTTGACAATGTCTTTATTTATTCGAACTTATTTTTTAATAATTTTTTTGATGACATTATTTGTTTCATTACTAATTTTCAACAAATAAACACCCGATTTCAAAGAGCTTCCTTCAAATAAAATCTTGTTGTTTGCTGCGTTTTTTGAAGATTTATTTTCAATTACTCTACCGTTAATGTCTATTAAACTAGCAGAAATATTTTGCAATGCTGATCCATCAAAATCGATTGATATCATTTCAGTATTTGGATTTTGGCTTACAATAAATTTACTTGAAAAAGCTTCAGCTACTTCTTTAACGCCAAGAGTTGAATCAATTAATTTAATTTCTATACCTGTAATTCTAAAATTAGATGCTGCATTAGGGCTGAAAAAAGAAACTGCATCTAAATCAACAGTACCACCCGGAATTGATATACCTAGTGAAGAAATGTCACTTCTCCCTGAATTACCGTCAAAACCAATAACTGTTGCATTTTTACTCGTATCTTGTCTATTGACAACCGTACAAGATTCAGCTGTTCCGAAAGTTGAAAAATAGACTGCAGCAATTTCTACAGCTACAGTCGTGGGTAAATTGGATAAATTTAAACCAAAATTGAGTCCCTTGCCATTATCAATACCTGCTGAACCTCCAGTAGTAGTTACTCCGATTCCGCCATCATTAGCTCTTTGTATACCTGCTGTCGTGGTTATCGCTCCAAGAGAAGCGCCTGCATTTTGATCGATAACTTCACCAGCGCTTAAACGTATAGAAAAAGTTTTATTTCTAGCTCCCGCTATTTGTACAGTTCCTGTAGTATTTGTTGTTCCAGAAATAGGCTGAGCTGCTTTTGGATTATAATCTGATTCCACTGTAACCACACCTGACGCATCGACTGAGATGTTACTGTCATCTTGAGTAATTAATGAGATTGGAGGACCTGCAAGTGAAGTAGTACCATTTGGGGTAATTGTTTGGTTTCCAGTTAATGAACTCAATCTTATAAGATTGTCAACAGGATCAAGAGTCCCTTGAGGGATTTGAACAATTTTAATTTCTATACCTGTAATTGTCCACGATTGAGCTGTGGCAGAATTATTAAAAAAAGCCACTGCATCCAAATCGACAGTACCGCCAGGAATTGAAATCCCAAGTGTAGAAATATCTTTTCGACCTGAATTACCACTAAAACCAGGAAGACTAGAAGATTTACTTGTATCTTGTCTGTTGACCGCCATACAAGTTTCGGCAGCACTAAAAGTTGAAAAATATACAGCAGAAATTTCTACAGCTAATGTCGAAGGTAAATTTGTCAAATCTAACCCAAAATTGATTCCTTCGCCGTTATCAATTCCTGATGAAGCCCCCGTCGTTGTTACTCCGATTGCGCCAGCACTAGATCTTTGGATACCTCCTGTCGTGGTTATAGCTCCATAAGAAGTTCCAAGAGTTTGATCGACAACTGAACCAGCATTCAGTTGAATACTAATTGTTTTGTCTTTAGCACCTGAAATACTTACTGGTCCTGTCGTATTACCTGATGCTGCTGCGGGTGTGTAATCAGACGCAATGGTTACCACACCTGCTGCATCTATAGTAATAGAACTATCGTCAGACGGAATGATAAGGGGTGTAGCAGTTGAAGTAGTTCCTCCGTTTGCTGGACTTAGGGAAGTCAAACGTATAGTGTTGGCAACTGGAGTTTGGCTATACACCGATCCTGCAAATACTAGCATCAGTACCGTGAATGCTAATTGTAATGTAATTTTTTTCATAATGTTTGTTTTTAAATGATTGTTTTTAAATGATTGTTAATTTCTGACTTTTTTTATTTTATATTACCCTTTTTTAGACGAAGAATCTATTAATTTAAATTCAATATTTGTGACTCTCCAATTCTGAGGAGTTAGCGAATTATTAAAAATAGAAAGCATATCATACTGCGTAGATCCACCTGTAACATAAATTCCTAAACTAGATACATCTTTTATAAAATTAGTACCAGAAGAAGGACCGGTAATGTCTAGTTTTTTACTAGTATCCTGTCTGTTTATTACAACCGCAGTTTCAGCAGCACCAAATGTGGAAAAGTAAATTTTAGTTATTTGTATCGTTACAGTTGTAGGCCAACCGGCAAGGTTAAACCCAAATACTAGCCCTTCTCCATTGTCTATTCCTCCATTTGTATTACCAGAAGCAGGTCGTACCCCAATATCTCCAGAATTTGCTCTGTCGATACCTGCCAACGTTGTTATTGCACCATAAGAACTTCCTGCTTTTTGATCTATTGCACTTGCAGCCTGTAATCGAATTATTATATTTTTGCCGAAAGCTCCTGCTAAGTTTACCCCGCCAGTAGTAATGGTATAATCAGGGCCTGCCACACCGCCATCTAACACATAACTTACAGCACCTGCCGCGTCAATACTCAATTTAGAATCATCGGAACTCAGCTCGAATCCTTCAGATCCGCCTGCCGCTGATGTCAACCGTATGGTGTTACTTTGACTGTAAGCAGTTCCGACTAGAACCAACATGGCTACTGCTATACCATTTTTTAATATATTTTTTTTCATAATGTTTGATTTTAAGTGATTATTAATTTGTTGTTTTTATGATTTTTCTTGTTGTGATTTCCTGATCCTTTTTTAGCTGTACTAAATAGGTTCCTTGAGGTAAGGTTTTTAAATCTATTTTTATATTCTGATTCGCTTCGGTGCCGCTGTACGTTTTATTGAACACCGCTGTGCCGTTTAAAGCGTAAATTTTTACATTACAATCGTTAGTTAAACCAGTTCTGTTTTGCAGTGTAATACTATCTGAAAAAGGATTAGGATAAATGATTAATGGATTAAGATTGTCTATTGTAAAAGATTCGGAACTTAGACTTCCGCTATCGATAATTTTGAAAACGAATTTGTTCATTCGGAATCCCCCCGTGCCTCCATTACTAATTAAAGAGGCTACATCGTAATCTGTTATCCCACCTGTTAATTTGATATTTAAATTTTCTACATTGACATCGCCTCTGCCAGAGGAAAATTTAATGCTTGCTGTTGATGAACTACCACCAAAAGTGATTCTTTTAGACGTATTTTTTCTGTTTACTATCTCACCTATTCTATTGCCCGAAACATCGCTAACGCCCACTTTTACCAATTGCAATTGCACAGTATTGGGCAAAAAAGAAAGATCAAAACCAAGATTGAATCCTTCGTTTGGGTCTATTCCTGTACTTACTCCACCGCGAACACCTAATCGACCATCGCTAGTACGATCCATACCAGAGGAAGTTAATAATGCACCATAATCGGCTCCTTCGGTTACATTAGTAGTAGCCATTCCGGTCCATCTGAAAAAGAATTTAGTATTATCAGCGTTATTTATATTGGTTTCACCATTGACTCTCCAAGCATAGGTTAGCGATTCTCCACCAATACTGGCATCGCCATCGGTATCAATATGAAATTCAGAAGTGTCAGACAAAAGGAAATTGCCTACCCGCCCAGTTGTTGGTGTTGGAAGGTCTAACACGATATGATTTATGGGTTCTACTGACGATGGAGGAAGTTCTGCATCATCCTTGATGGTTACCGTAAAAGTTACCTCATTATTTGCTGGGATATTCGCTTCAAATCCAATCATCACCGTTCCTGGATTTTTACTATCGGTAATAGCGGCAGGATTATAATCGACAGGGTCTGTAGAACGATTCGTAGCCATTGTAAAAGTAACGGCTGGATTGGAACTAACTACTTCAAGTAGCACTCTTTTTCCACCTTGTGTCAAACGCAATTGTGTTGGGCTAACGGTTTCTATTATGGATCGGGTAACCATATTCCAGTATAAATTAATATCTGATGCGCCATTGCTGATATAGTCTTTTACTTCAAAGTAGGAATCATCAACCAGATAAGCGCTTCTATTGGCGGCAAGGAGTTCATTGTTTAATCCCAACAAACTGATCATATTGACTTTAGCACCTCTCTTGGCTGTAGTATCATACCATTCATCAATAGTAGCCATACCTTTTACGTTATGGTATTGCCAAGCTGTTTCGGTTGCTTTCTTGATTGAAATGGTATTTTGACTTGTATTGGCTACTCTGAAAATTTTCCAGCGATCTCCAGTTTGTGAAAAATCATTACCATTTAATGTTCCTTGTGCATCATAGTCGTATTTTCCAAAGTCCATACCCCAGCGAATTCCTTGAGAATCGTAGATAAAAAAGCCTCCATCCATTTGGCCGTGACTATAGGTGGGTGTTCCTCCCTTTATTCCCATATATTTACCCAAAGATCCTTTCCAATCGGTACGTACTAATGCTAATGGATTGGTTCCGTTTCCACTCCATAATTTCTCTTGAGGATCTGGCAAATCGCCTAATGGAATGTCTAAACCATAAATGAGGGCTAAAGGAAGCATATACCTGCTTCCGAAGTTACTGGCATAGGTGCCATTTTGCATTAGTTTTTTTTCTTCGGTCAACCATTCTGGTTTGTTGGCTTTTTTGGCCATCCACAAAGTCGCCGGTAGCGGTATTCTTTTGGCTGTACTGTCACTATAATTAAAATATAATGAGGTCGGACCAGTTACGTATTGCATATATTCAGCCGATTTTAAAAAGCCTGGGGTGTAGGTAAGACGGTTGATAACTTCGTGATTTTGTCCAAATACACCTTCTAAAGCAGACAACATTAAAACTTGGTAGGTAGTACCATAACTCCAATACATTGGCCCTTCGGGATAAATGCCATCCATATAGGTATTTATAGAGTTTGGATTTTTTGCAATTACATTATTCAAAACAAAAGCAGCCTCTGTATTCATTTCAGAAGTTCCATCACCATAAATAGCAAGAGCTGAACAAGCTAAAGCCCCTATGCATACTTGATTCCAGTTGGAGGTTGAATTCCAAAAAGACTTTGTTTTTTGGGTTTTAAATCCGTAATTCATTATTTTTTCTCTTGCTTTCTGTCTGGTCGCAGCAGTTAAATCATTGTACAACCAGTCATATCCAATAGCTACTGCAAAGGTCATCTCGGAAGTATCTAAGGAATAAGTAATCCAGTTGTCCCAATTGCAAACGTCATTAATAACTTTTTCAGCTTGTATTAAATATTTTGTTTCCTTGGTCATTCTATAGGCGTAGGACAAAAAGAAGATTTCTTCTATTGCTTTTCTAGCCTCCTCTAAAACTCGTGTAGCATTTACAGGTTTTACAATGGTAGCTGCAGTCAAAAAAGAATTGGCAGTTTCAATGATATAATCGTGTGATTTATTATGTTCAGGCGAAGAGTTGATTAACGATTGAATTAAGGCTTCTCCCCCAGCTTTCAACAGTAATCGAGGATGAGCCGTACTAGTAATTGTTGGAAGATTAAAAGAATTAGAAACAACTTTTAATTCTATTTTAGTGATTCTAAAATTATTCGCCGTTATTGAATTGTTGAATATAGCTACCAAATCTGTGTTTTTTGAACCACCAGAACCAAACAAACTGAATGAAGAAACATCAATAGCTGTTTCTGTATCGCTCACTGTAAAATTGACGCCTGGGGTACCACTATTTCCAAAAACAATTCGTTTTGAAGGATTTATTCTGCTAACCACCACGCCACTTTCGTTTACACCAGCAGCCATCGTCACATATATCTTTGTTATTTGGATGGAAGCGATGGTACTCAAATTGGTTAAATCTAAGCCAAAATGAAGTCCTTCATTAATCTCTATACCTCCGCCTAATCCAGAACGTATTCCTAAGGCACCATCTGATGCTCTATCTATGCCTCCATCTGTTAATTTTTGGCCATAATTTTTTCCTTCGGTTGTATTTACAGTTGACATACCTCCAATAGTTAAAGCAAAAGTTTTATTTAAAGCACCTGATTGCGTAACTGTCGATGCCGTAACCCCCCAATCATCAAAGGAATTACTATTACTGTAGGAGACAACACCGGAAGTACTAATACTTAAAGTAGAAGTATCCGTAAACGTTGAATTTCCTTCCGTACCTCCTGACAATGCTTTTAAAGTAACGATGTTACTTTGAGCATAATTGGAAAAAGATAAAAGAGAAATTACAATTATTAATATGTGTGAAACATATTTTTTTTTCATTGCTTGGTTATACTTGTTATTGATGAATTAAATTTCAACGCAAATTAGAAAAATTCAATTAAGAGGATAGGGGATTTATAGACTTTATAAAGGGGGTAATGCGCTAGATTATGTAATTAAATCTATAAAAAAGAATACATTAAATAGACTTAATTAAATGTTAATCAATGCATATAAAGCCATTTGTTTTTCGTGGATTTATTTGTGACAAAATTTTGTAGCTGTACTTATATCAAAAATAATTGTTAATGCCCTTCTCAAAACAAAACGGACTATAGAAAATCGGCGTAAATAATCGGGTTCTCAATTTGATTAAAAGTATTACAATCTCTAAGAAAATCCATTTTACGAATTGCAACATAAAACATAAATATAGCATAGACTAATTTTGATAATTGCTTTGTTAAATTATTCAATTTTCTAAATTTACTTTCATATGAAAATAAAGCAAAGGTTAAGTAAATATGTTTTGCTAACCAATAAACAGAACCAATGCTTTGTAAAGACAAAATTTCATCAATTTTTTGTTGGATATACTAATTTAGCCATCACAGAAAGTTAAGAAATAATCTTAATTTCACCCTATCAAACAAGTCTGGAAAATTTTTTACAAAGCTTTTAAAGAGAAAGCAGTCCAATTGGCTTAGTTAAATAAACATATAATAACTCGCCAGCGAATTACGAATAATAGCGTCGCACTAAATGAGTACAAAAATGAAAGATCTCAATTCTATTCAATCTTTTTATTTATAGTATTTTACATTGTTCCGGTGGCCTAAAAGTAAGTTTTTATTTGGTTCACCATCTGGTTCTCATTTTATTTGAAATAACTTAAATTTGTTTAAATTACAAATAACAGAAAAAGCTCAAAATCATACGATTTGCATTCTTTTGATATGTATTGACAATAAAGTTGTTGGGGTGGTTAAATGAGGAACGGCTAAAAGTATTTATTCTAAAGATTTTTCTATGGCTGGTAAAACTGGTACTGCACAAGGAAATTATGGCGTTAATGGTGGAGCAGATAAGCACTACATTTCTTCTTTTGTAGGTTTCTTTCCGGTGGATAAACCTAAATATACTTGTATTGTTGTGGTGCATAAACCTAGTACGATAAACGGTAATTTTTACGGAGTTGATGTAGCAGCTCCCGTTTTTAAAAGAATTGCCCAAAAGATATTTACAGATTCCCCCTCGTCAAATACCATTACCAACACCAACAAGAATATTTACAGTCAAGAAAAGAATTACAATGCCTATTACACCAAGTACCAAAACGAAAAAAACACGATCCCAAACCTGAAGGAAATGTCAGGAATGGATGCTATAGCTTTATTGGAAAATAAGGGATTGCGTGTAAAAATAAAAGGGGTAGGAAAAGTGAAATCCCAATCGATTGGGTTAGGGGTGCCCATCCTTAAAAACAGTTCAATAGTCTTGGAGTTGAGGTAGTGATTTTATTATATTTCAAAGCTAAAATTTAAATTTATTAAATTAATTTAAAGATTTATATCTATACATTTAATTAAATGATATAGAAGTAATTGAAATAAAATAATATAATTGATTATCGTTTGTCTTTTGCATTTTTATCGAAGGTAATTTGGATGAACAATTACTCATTTTTATTATTTGAATTTTGGAAATCGTGAATGTTTAATTTGTTATCGTTTATCTATTGAATTTGGCATAAAGCTTACCAAATTAAACATTTGTCGCATTCTGGAACCGTAGCTATTGCCATAAAGTTTTTCAATTTCTGTTGCTGATAAGTTGTTTGCAACATTTGTAAGGAATGGTTTACCACGAATTGTTCGTAACGGCTGATTAATACCTCAGCCGCTGTTTAAACTATTCTATATTTTTAATGTTTTACCTCTTGAGTTTATCCTATATAAATAATCAATGTATTCAGGAAGTTCTATCAAACATAAAAGACCAATATTTGCTTGGGGCAGATCAAGGAATTCTAAGTTTTTAATGTGTTTTCTGAAGGCTATTTCACCGATTACTTCCATCACCAGATATTTCAAGTCAATTTCAACCTCTTCACAGTCTTTGATTCTATCATAGCCTGGTATATAGATGTTAATTTTTAGTTGTTTGCTTGAGATATTGTAATCAACCAAGGACATATACAATTGGCTTATTTTGATTTTGAGATTTTTAAAAATATAGGGTTCGTCATTCCCTGTCAGGTAAAGTGTTTTGTCGTGAATAGGCTTTACAAATGCTTGTGGAATGAAAAATCGAAGCTGAGGTGCTTGGTTTTCTAAAGCTATGAGTTTAGGAAAAAGTTTTCGATACCCATCAGATGTGAAAATGATGGTGTATTTGTTTTGGTTTTTTGATGGACCAACGATTAGAAAGCCGATTCTTTTTGAAATATAGCTATAGTTCCTGTTGAGGTGGTACAATACTTCTTTGGTATTGATTCCGAGAAGTATTGCATTGTTTATGGTTTCTTCGTTGTCTTGAAACCAGTTCCAGAATGTGTTTATTTGTTTCATTATTTTGTTTTAACGTTTGTCTTTTGATTTAGGTGGAAAAGTGATAAGATTAAACATGCTTCTCATTCGCGATCGAAGTCTATTTCCATACACTTTTTCAATTTCAGTAGCAGAAAGATTTGTTGTAATGTGAGTAATTGATTTATTATCAACAAACTGTTCATAGCGACTTATGAGTATTTCAGCCATTACATTGCAATCGTTGCCGAAATGTTTTATTTGCTGTTCTGTTCCTAAATCATCAAAACAATAGCCAGTTAGTTTAGATTGGAAGTTTTGCTTTTGGGTGAAGTTATTTATTGCTTCGTAACCATTTTTGGCAAACTCAAAAGAAATCTCTCTGCAAGTTTTGATTTTGTAATCCGATGTAGAAAAAGGCTTTATGAGATGCATTAAAGAGGTTTTACCGCAACCAATTGGTCCAGACAACAAAATACCTTTAGATAAGTTTATTTGCTGTTTAAGAGCTGTTTCTTCATCTTTTATCATATAAATAATTAATTTGAAGATGGTGTGTTTATCTTCCTCACAGACTTTGAAGGCTTGGCCGTAAAGAAGTTTTCCATGGTACTCAATGAAGTCAAGGCATTTGTTGAAATCGTAGTTTTTTAAATTGTCTTTAATTTCATAAGTATCTGTAATTATTTTACAATGGTTCGGCATAGTTTTTAAAATTAGGTGTGTGCAAATGGTTTGGTTTTAGTCCTTCGACAAGCTCAGGATGACGGGTTTTGTTGGTAAATTTTTCAGCGTTAAGAATCCAATTTCTAGCTGCAGCTTTCCAGTCTTTCATTTTTGATTTTCCGCCAACGAGCCAACCGTTGCTTTGAAAATGATTGTAGAATTTTTCGCCTTCAATCAATGGAATTTGCTTGTCTTTAAAAAAAACCATAACTATTTCCCAATCTGGTGGAATTTGTTCTGTACCTTTTTTTTCGCGCAACTTTTTTTTGGCATTTTTTTCAGCATCTAAAAGCGTTTCAATTTCAATATTTTTTTGATTTTCAACTTCATTTTTTTGATTGTGCTCGTTTACAATGTTTATATTGTTTGTATTGTTTATATAAGGTACATGTTTAGAGCTTGTTTGATACTTGTTTAAAGCTTGTTCAGTAACTTGTTCAATAACTTGTTCATTTTTTGATAAACTTTTTAACTTTCTAACTTCCTTTTTTTTGATTGGTTTAGTATAGTAATCCAAGTTGATGACTTCGAGAGTTGAGCCTTTGAATGGATTGAAAGAAGGACTGTAAATGACATATCCCTTTGTGGAGAGTTCTTTTATGCACTTATGGAAAGTTGCTGTTGAAGAAATTTTACTAATACGCATTAATTCATCTCGTGAAATCCCAATTGGATTTTGAAATCGATTTTGATTCCATAATTGGAAAACCGCCATGTATAGACTAATGTGTGTTGGATTTAATTCAAAATCAATTGAAACTTTTTCGAAAAATCCTGATAGATGTTTTATATAATTCATTTTTGGGTGTTGGGTTTAAGGTTCTAGGTTTTGGTTATTTTTCCATTAATTTTTTCAAGTCTTCGTATTTGTAATAGAGGGTGCCACCAATCCGGTTGTAGTTTAGTGTTCCGTTGATCCGGAGGTTTTGAAGAGTTCCTGGAGAGATTTTTAAAAGCTTTCGAACTTCGGAAGATTTAAGCCACTGTGCAGGTTGCTTTGCACTAGTTGCTGTTTTGATTTCATTGAGTAATAAATTACCAAAATTGAGTAAGTCTCTCTTGGTCACTACTTGGTAGTTTAACAACTCATAGTTGTCGATTTCCGGGAAGAGTTTTTTAGGATGCAAGTTCATAAAGCATTGAATTAAATCGTTATGCTGCAAATTTGTATGTTTTGATTTGAATAAAATCACAACACGAACCCCGTTGGGTACGATTTTATTCAAAATGAAAAAGGCAGTATTAAAATGCTTCGTCCGTTTCTTCCATTCGTTTCATAAGTTCTTCAACTAAAGAGCTTACAAATTTTGTTTTATCAGACTTGCGGTCCCGTATTTCGAGGAAAGTTCTACGGTATTGCCCTAAATCAATTTGGAATATTTCTTCAAAATAACTAGCTATTTCTTTTAATTCGGCAGCACCGTTATTGAAAACTCCTTTTGTGTGGAAAGCATATAAAATTTCAATTAAAGCCACTTTTGAACCTGTCCAGTTGATTTTCCCATTCGGTTCAAGTTGTGATTTTTCTTTGAATTCCTTTTTGCCCATTTTTAGAATTTTGGTTTCTAAGTAAACCTGAACTAAATCATGTGCAAGAATCTTGGCAATCTTAAAGTCATGGGATGTTGAGAAATTATGATCTGCTTCAAAATAAAAACTGTCCAGACGTAATTTTACATCAAGATTTCCCCTGACAAAATATTTAAAGTCAAGAAAACTGCTCCCAGTTCTGTGGTAATTGTAGAAGTCTAAATTATTATCGAAGTAGCGTTTTAGTTTTTTTAATTCTTTGTTGAGGTATTTTTTTGTTATGCGGTCGCCACCATGTGGCATCTTTGTTTCTATTTTAAAAATAGCATTATGGTAAATGTATAAGGAGGTAAACTTGGGTTTAATGTTCTTGAAAAAATCTATTTCAGTTTCAGAACTTATTATTTTCTCTTTGAGAAATTGTTTTTTTAGATTATTAAAGGCCTTAAAAATTATTTCAACGGATTTCTCAGATTTTGTTATTGAATCATCTAACTCCAGATTGATGAAGCTTAATTGTTCTGTTAAATCAAATAACATTTGTTTAAATTTTGCGCTCATTTCTAATGTTTTTAGGTTTATAATTTTTGAAATAATTCAAAAAGTTAACCTAATACACCAATTATATTGTTCGCTTTTATGTTATTTTTTTAACCTGTTGGATTGGATTTAGTGAAAATTTATCACGCAGTATTTTCATGTCCTCACTCACTTTTCTGTCTAATACTTTTGCATAATGTTGGGTTGTGCGCAAATTTTTGTGTCCTAGCATTTTACTTACGCTTTCAATAGGGACTCCATTTGTTAGCGTTATAGTCGTTGCAAAAGTATGTCTCGCTATGTGGAATGTTAATTCTTTTTCAATCTCGCAAACGGCAGCTATTTCTTTTAAATAGGCATTCATTTTCTGATTACTTAGTATTGGTAATAGTTTTTCTTCATTGACACTTTGAGGATGATTTTCGTATTTGTCAATAATCATTTGTGTTACAGATAGTATAGGAATCTTTGAAGCTGATTCGGTTTTCTGACGGTGGGTAAATATCCATTTGTCTCCATCAATACCAATGCTAATATGTGATTTTGTCAAGTTTTTGACATCAATATAGGCCAAACCAGTAAAGCAGCTAAAAAGGAAGATGTCGCGCACCAATGATAATCTTTCGTTTTTGAAATCTTTGTTGATGATGTTTTGTATTTCTCCTTCTGATAAATAAATTCGTTCCACTTCTTTGACTTTCGATTTATAATTTGCAAAAGGATTTTTGTCGAGCCAGTCATTGGCTAGACAAAGCTTGATTATTTTATTGAAGTTCTTGATGTATTTAACAGCCGTATTATTGGCACATTTCCTCACTGTTCGTAAGTAGAATTCATAATCGGTAATAAAAGCATGATCTATTTTATCAATATTGATGTCGGTTATATTATACTTCCAAAGTAGAAAGTTTGATGTGTGCTTGAGCGATGTTTCATATCGCTCTAATGTACCAGGTGCATATTCAATACCCAGCAATTCTTTTATTTTGCGGTTGTGTTCTTTGAATATTGGGATTAACATTCGTTCTCTAATTTTAGTTCCAAGTAGTCTGTTTTTGAACTCTTCAATATTCAATGTAATATTGTCTTTTAGAAGTTCAAATTGGATTTCGTTTATTTGATTTTTAGTGAAATCAAGTAAGCTGTTTATTGAACGAGCTTCTTCTGAATTACCTTTCATTCTGCTTGATTCATTCGACCATTTTGATGGTTCTATGAACTTTTTAGTGCTGTATTCAAATCGTTTCCCTTCGACTGTTAATCTCACATAAATAGGAAATAGCCCTGTTGCATTGGCTTTAGATGATTTTGCATAGAAATGCAAAGTAGTTTTTGCTTTCATTTTGGTAACCTTTAAATTATACATTAATTTAGAATAAGGTTTGCCACAATACAAGATGTTCATTTATTGATTAAGTCGTTGAATAGGTTGCTAGCATTGAGATTAGCTCCAGAGATCAAACTGTTAAATCGATTTAGCGAGACCCAACTATTTGTAAATTTTTAGGGTCTCGATTTTGCACCTTGAATTTTGAAAAAGAATGAATAATTTGATAGGTTGTAAAAAGAAAAAACCCCGAAAATCATAGGATTTCGAGGTTTTTGATAACTTTTGAAAGTCATTTCGCGGAGAAAGAGGGATTCGAACCCCCGGACCTGTTACAGTCAACAGTTTTCAAGACTGCCGCATTCGACCGCTCTGCCATTTCTCCAATAAAACGCATATCATTTGCTGAATGCGGTTGCAAATATAGGAAGCTTTTTTCGTTTTGCAAAAACAATTTTTATAAAACTGAACTTATTTTAATTGTGTCTAATTAACCGTTTCATTATCTACTGTTTATCGGAAAACATTGAAGTTATAATAAATTAATACGATACGTACTCAGTGATTTCTAATCCATATCCAATCATCCCGACCCGTTTCGTATGTCCCGTATTAGATATTAACCTTATTTTAGAAATGTCAATGTCGTGTAAAATTTGAGCACCAATTCCGAAATCTTTGTTGTCGATGACAATTTTTGGTGCCTTCAAAATGCCATTGGACTGCAATGTTTTAAGTTCTGAAATTCGATTCAACAAATTAACGGATTGCATGTCTTGATTGATAAAAATAACAGCTCCTTGACCTTGTTCGTTTATAATTTTGAACATATCATCCAGTTGTTTGTCTGCATTGTTAGTCAATGTACCGAGTAAATCATTATTTACTTGGGTTGAATTGATTCTCGTCAAAACAGGTTCCCCTAAATTCCAAGTTCCCTTTGTTAAAGCAATGTGGATTTGCTTGTTTGTGGTTTGTTGGTAAGCTCTTAAACGGAATGTTCCAAAACGGGTTTCCACATCAAAATCTTCTTTTTTGACAATTAGGCTATCATGCTGCATTCGATAAGCCACTAAATCTTCTATGGAAACTAACTTCATATCGAATTTTTTGGCTACTTTGGCTAATTGCGGTAAGCGAGCCATCGTACCATCTTCATTCATTATCTCCACAATTACTCCAGCTGATTTGAAACCGGCCAACCTTGCAAAATCTATTGCGGCTTCCGTATGGCCTGTTCGCCTCAAAACACCGCCTTGTTTTGCCACTAAAGGAAAAATATGTCCTGGGCGTGATAATTCATGAGGTTTTGTATCTCCGTCGACTAATGCTAAAATTGTTTTTGATCTATCTGAAGCTGAAATTCCTGTAGTAACGCCATTTCCTCTCAAATCGACCGAAACGGTAAAGGCAGTTTCCATGTGATCTGTATTATTAGTAACCATTGCCTTTAATTCTAAGTCTTTGCAGCGGTTTTCAGTCAATGGGGCACAAATCAATCCGCGCCCGTGTGTCGCCATAAAATTGATCATTTCAGGAGTTACTTTTTCGGCTGCAGCAAGGAAATCACCTTCGTTTTCGCGACCTTCATCATCAACAACAATGATTATTTTTCCTTGTCGAATATCTTCGATGGCTTCTTCAATTGTGTTGAGCTGTATTTTGGTCATAGTCCTACTTGTATTTAATTTTGTGATGGAAATATTTTTTGTATTATTTTTTGAAATGGGGCCAAAATAACATCCATATTTATTAAGCCAATGTCATTAGTGGCTCTATAGGTCAATAAAATAGCCAATGGAGACAAGATAAATGAAGACATCCACGCACCCATAAAAGGAGATAATCCATTTTCTTGTGAAATTCTTTTGCCAAAGGTATTTATAAAATGAAAGGTGATGAAAACCAAAACGGCAAAAACGATTGGCAAACCTAGTCCGCCTTTTCTGATAATCGCGCCTAAAGGTGCCCCAATAAAAAACATTAGAAAGCAAGCAAAGGCAATGACAAATTTGTCGTAGAATGCTAACAGGTGATTGTTGATATTTTTCGTTTTGAATTCCAATTCTGTATTGGTTGATTCAATAGAAAAAGCAGCGCTTTCTATAGTACTGCTGGCCATTTTCAAAATTTCTAATTTTTTATCATTTGGAAATAATGATAATAAATCGCTTGATAGAACCGTGTTTTTTTTGAAAGGTTGGAGCTTGATTTTTTTAGGCAAATTAATTCTTTGATTGCTATTTTCAGAAAAGGATACGATATCCGTATTTAAATTTTTATTTAAGGAATCCAACGTATAAGTCAATTCGCTTACATTGAGCATACTATAAGTATTGGAAATTTTTGATTCATCTGCCCCCGCCGAATTCAACTTTGATAAATCGATATTGATAATGTATTTTTTGAATGAACTCTTTGCAAATGGAATTTTATCCCGGTCTTCGTATTTTTTAGGGACAATATCCTCGTAATAATACCCGTCATTCAAAACTAATTTTAAAGTACTTGATTTTTCGTTACTGATTAATTCTCCATTTTTGGCCTTAATTACAGTTTTATTGCCATCACCCAGAGCCGATTTTTTATGAATGGTTATACCGGTAAGTGTATTTCCGTTTTCACCTGATTTTTTATTGACCTTGATGTTATAAAAACCCACATCGCTAAACTGGCCTTCGGCAATGGCTAAAGCCGGCTTAACTTGCGCAATATTTTTCCTAAAATTTATAAATTTATATTCGGCATAGGGAATAACATTATTGGCAAAAATAAAGGCCACTAAACTCAAAAAAAGAATGAAAATGACTAAGCTTTTCATGCCTCTTTGAAGAGAAATTCCAGCAGACTTCATTGCAGCAAATTCATAATTCTCGGCCAAATTTCCGAAAGTCATTATAGAGGAAAGCAAAACGGATAGGGGAAGTACTAGTGGGATAATTCGAGGTGTGGCAAACATTAAAAATTTTAAAATCATTGCCAAATCCAAATCTTTACCCGCTAGTTCCGATATAAAAAGCCATACGGTTTGAAGAATAAATATGAAAAACAGGATTACAAATACCATGGTAAATGTAGTCAGAAATGTTTTCAATAAGTATTTGTCAAGAATTTTCACCTAGAATTAATCTAATTTATTGATGTAGTAATTTGGGTATTTACTTTCAGCAAAGGTAAATTGATTTTTTGACAACGGTTGATTGGTTTTAAAAGAATTAACGGTCAAAGTTGTTTTTGTTCCTTTTTTGCCCGTCTCAATTAAGTTGTAGATATGTTTGGTCTGGACATCAACACCTAACAGTATTTCTTTGCGTTTATCCCGAACACTCAATGGGACTAATTTTATATATTGAATTTTTCGTCCTTTTATGTCCTGCAAAATATCTAACGAGTATTTATAGCCAGAATTAAAAAAGGTGAGCATTTTTGAAGGTGTAATGGCATCATCGTCATTTTCATTGACTTTTGAAACCGTAATTTCTTCGTCCTCAGGAACAATGGTATAGCTTTTCTTCCCGTCAAAAATCTTGGTAATCCCCATGAAATTTAAAACATATTGATTGCCTTTCATTGTCACATTTCCCTTGCTGTCTTGGTTGATATTTTCTTTGGCATTATTCAGGGAATATTTAAAATCAATAGTAATATTCTCATAGCTTTTCACTTTTGATGTTACTTCCCCCAACAGGTCTTTGGCTTTTTTGTCTTGAGCTTGAATCGAAAAACCGAAAAGGAGTAAAAATGCTATAGGAATAATATTAAATTTGATTTTTTTTTGAGTGTGTAGTGTCATTTGTATTTAATTTTTATTGCCGATGCCCAACAAAGGAATTACTTAATCTTCATTGTTGAAAAATTGATCAAGAGAACTCATATCAAGGATGTTCACACTTCTCGCTTTACTGCCCTCAAAAGGACCTACAATTCCAGCGGCTTCGAGTTGGTCAATTAAACGACCGGCTCTGTTGTAGCCCAATTTAAGCTTTCTTTGCAGCAATGAAGCGGAGCCTTGTTGTGCATTTACAATAACTTCGGCAGCTTCCCTAAACAATGGATCTCTTTCCGAAATATCCATATCAAGATTAATGCCACTTTCTTCTCCAATGAATTCTGGAAGTAAATAAGCAGTAGCATACGCTTTTTGGGCACCAATATACTCTGTTATTTTCTCTACTTCTGGCGTGTCAATAAAAGCACATTGTACACGTACCATATCATTTCCATTGGTGTAAAGCATATCGCCACGACCTATAAGTTGGTCGGCGCCTTGACCATCAAGAATCGTTCTGGAATCAATTTTAGAGGTAACCCTAAAGGCAATTCGCGCAGGGAAATTGGCTTTTATCAAGCCTGTAATTACGTTTACCGAAGGTCTTTGAGTGGCAATAATTAAATGAATTCCTATCGCTCTAGCTAATTGTGCCAATCTCGCAATGGGAGTTTCCACTTCTTTTCCGGCTGTCATAATCAAATCGGCAAACTCATCGACTACCAAAATGATGTAAGGTAAAAATCGATGCCCGTTTTCTGGGTTCAATTTTCTGGATTTGAATTTATCATTGTATTCCTTTATGTTCCTGACCATGGCGTCTTTTAATAAGGAATACCGATTGTCCATTTCCACGCAAAGTGAATTCAAGGTATTGATTACCTTTGCATTATCGGTAATAATGGCGTCATCTGTATCGGGTAATTTAGCCAAATAATGTCTTTCAATCTTATTGAAAAGTGTTAATTCCACTTTTTTAGGGTCTACCAAAACAAACTTGATTTCGGCGGGATGCTTTTTGTATAATAGAGAGGTTATTACGGCGTTTAAACCAACAGACTTTCCTTGTCCTGTGGCTCCAGCCATTAAGAGGTGAGGCATTTTGGCCAAATCGACAACAAAGGTTTCATTCGAAATGGTTTTTCCCAAAGCAATGGGCAATTCCATTTCAGCTTCCTGAAATTTGGCTGAGCCAATGACACTTTTCATTGAAACCATCGTTGGGTTTTTATTGGGAACCTCAATTCCTATGGTACCTTTTCCGGGAATAGGAGCAATGATACGAATACCCAATGCCGAAAGCGACAAAGCAATATCGTCCTCTAAACTTTTGATTTTCGAAATACGAATTCCAGCCTCAGGTACGATTTCATATAAGGTAACCGATGGGCCAACAGTGGCTTTTATTTGCGCAATTTCAATTTTATAATTTCGAAGCGTTTCTACAATTCTGTTTTTATTTTCTTCTAATTCTTCCTGATTGATGGTGATTCCGCCCGTTGAATATTCTTTTAACAAATCAATGGTTGGGTATTTGTAATTGGATAAATCCAAAGTAGGATCAAACAATCCGAAATCAGCCACTAATTTTGAAGCCAAATTTTGTTCTATTATATCTTCTTCTGGCGCTTTTTCAATTACAAATGTTTCGTCATTGGTATGAATGATTTCAGGGAAAGGAGGTGGTGTTATTTCAACAGGAGCATTCTTTAAAGTAATTTCAGAGGAATTACTAATTGTGGGTTTTAGCGCTTCTTTATTGAGTTCGAATTGGGACCCAGTTGTCTTTAAGTGTATTCCTTCTATTTCATCATCCTCATCGTTGTAGTCATAGGCTTCTTCTACAGCATATTCTTCCAAGTTGTAGGCGCTTGTATTATTTGCAGTTGAGCCTAAATTTGTTTTTATTTCTTTTTTAGTGTTTTCGAAGAAGGATTGGATTTTGTCGGGTGAAATTTTGATTTTGAAAATCAAATAGATGATAAGCCCAAAAAACAAAACCAATAAGGTGCCAATTTTGCCAATATAATCCTGTAAAAACATATTCAATTCATAGCCAACAGTGCCTCCCAACTCGGGTAGGGAAGTGGCAAAAAAACTAAATAATATTGATAAGATGATAACTACAAATAAGTCCCAAAACCATATATTTTTTAGCTTTTTAAGGGGTAAGTTTAACGCTAAAAAAAGGCCAGTGAGGAAGAATAATCGGACAAAGAGAAAGGAGGCAATTCCAAAACCTTTGTAAACGATTAAATCTGCTAGAAAAGCTCCAAATTTACCCAGCCAATTCTGAACTGTTTCACTACGAGACAGAGTACCCAAGGCACTTTGATCGGCTTGTCCGTAGATGTAAAAGGAAATGAACGCCAGTAATAATGCAACTGAAAACAGTACCAAAAGACTGCCCAAAACGATTTTGTGTTGTTTTGTTATTGCCCAGGATTTGTCTATTGCAGATTTTGAATCGCTCTTTTTGTCTGTAGTTGCTTTTTTTATTGTTTTGGCCATTCTTGTTTGTACGATTAACTATAAAAATTTTGGCAAATAAATAATGATACCTATTGCGATTGCCGTCATTGCTGCAAAAAATACTGCCCCGGCTGCGATGTCTTTTATGAATCCGATTCGTTCATGAAATTTAGGATGAACAAAATCAGCTATTTTTTCGACTGCCGTGTTCAATCCCTCAATACTCAGGACTAATCCGATAGCCAAGGTTTGAAACAACCATTCCGTTTTGGTAATATTGAAATAAACACCTAAAAAAATCAGTAATATGCCTATTGAAAATTGAGCCATGACACTGTGTTCGGTAGTGATCAATTTTACAGCTCCCTTAAAGGCGTAGCCCATACTTTTTAATCTTCCGGAAAAAAAGGCAGTGTCTTTTTGAAATTCCATTATTGTACTAATTAAAGTACCGCATAAGCAGCTTTGTAATTTGGTTCGTTGGCAATTTCAGGAACTTGTTCCGTATGGATGATAGTTCCGTTTTCGTCAACTACAATAATGGCTCTCGAATGTAAACCAGCTAAAACACTATCAGTAATTTCTAATCCATTTGTTTTTCCGAAACTTCCGTCCTTAAAATCAGACAAATTGATTACATTTTCTATTCCTTCTGCGCCACAAAAACGTTTTTGTGCAAAAGGCAAATCTCTTGAAATACACAATACTTTGGTGTTTTCCAATTTAGCAGCGCTTTCGTTAAATTTTCTTACAGATGTTGCGCAAGTCCCAGTATCAATACTTGGAAAAATATTCAAAACCAATTTACTTCCTGAAAAATCAGCTAAAGAAGCAATTGAAAGGTCGTTTTTTACTAATTTAAAATCGGCTAGTTTTGAACCAACTTTTGGTAATTCACCGGATGTCTGTATTGGATTTCCTCCTAATGTAATTGAAGCCATTCTTTTTGTTTTTTTAATGAGGTTCAAAAGTATGAAAATTTATTTAGGATTTAGGATTTTGAATTTAGGATTTGCTAATTATTTACAAAAAAACGCTCTCATTACTGAAAGCGTTTTTGTGCATTTTATTATATAATCCATTACTGTTTGCGTAAGCTCATGTTTATACCTATTGATCGATTGAACCCAAAACCCGTTTCATAAAAGTATTTAAAGCCTCTTTCTTATCCATTCCCTCATTAATCATTTTTTGAACTTCCAAGGCTCCGTACATGTTAGAAATTAATTCTCCAATAACGTCCAACTCTTCGTCTTTTAGAGAGGAAACTTCGGTTAGAGCTTCCAATACTTCGATGGTTTCAATAAGATAGTCCTGATCATTTTCTTCAATAAATTGAGATAAATGTTTGATTATGGGTAGCTTCATTTTTTTAGATTTTTAACACCTTTGTAAAAGTTCCAAACTTTTTCAAAAAGATTACTTAAACAATTTCTTTTACCAACTCGGCTAAAACCTCTGCTTTATTGGTTTGGGTTTCATTCACCAATTTCCCGTTGACAAAAGTTGCAAAAGTAGGTAAGTTGCTTACGTTAGCCAGCTTTCTGGATTCAGGAGAATTTTCAGCATCCACCAATACAAAGGTCAAATTTTCGTTTTCTGAAGCCAGTTTTTTGAATTTAGGTTTCATAATTCTACAGTTTCCACACCAAGAAGCCGAGAATTGCACCACCACTTTTTCTTTGTTGGAGACTAGATCTTGTAAAGTGTCTTCGTTTAATTCGATTAACATGGGTTTGTTTTTTTTAATTTAAAAAAATTAGTGTGAACCTAGATAAGCTGCAGTACTGTTTCTGTCTGCGCTCATAGCCTCTTTACCTTCTTCCCAATTGGCAGGACAAACTTCTCCTTTGGTTTGAACGTGTGTGTAAGCATCCACCAAACGTAAATATTCGTTTACATTACGACCCAACGGCATATCATTAACACTTTCGTGAAAAATTTTGCCATCTTCATCAATTAAATACGTTGCTCTATACGTCACATTTGAACCTTCAACAATAATAGAATCCGTTTCGTCGCTATAGCTTGTGGATTCAATATCAAGAATCCCTAGGATATTAGACAAGTTACGATTCGTATCTGCCAGGATAGGGTAGGTAACTCCTTCGATTCCACCATTGTTTTTTGGAGTATTTAACCAGGCAAAATGCACTTCGTTAGTATCACAAGAAGCACCAATTACCATAGTATTCCTTTTTTCAAATTCAGGTAGGGCTGCTTGAAAAGCATGTAATTCCGTTGGACAAACAAAAGTGAAATCTTTTGGATACCAAAACAACAATACTTTTTTATTGTTATTGGTAGATTCTTCGAAAATGTTAATTTTCAAATTATCACCCATTTCTGAAATGGCGTCAACTGCAATACTTGGGAATTTTTTTCCTACTAATGACATATTTTTTGGTTTTAATTGTTATTATTTATTTGAATACAAATTTAATTGAAAACTAACAGTTATATATAGTTTTTGATTATTATTTTTTATATTGCAATAGTTACTTGCTATAGTATTTTGTACTTAAGGTTTTTTAGTTGTTCATAGAAACAGAAAAACCTCGAAAGTGTAATACTTCCGAGGTTAATCTTAAATGCTATTTTATAATAATTCCCTATTCTTTTTTTAAAGTGCGGTAATAATAAATTCACTACGTCTATTAAGTTGGTGTTCTTCTTCAGTACATTCTACTCCATCCGAGCAATTGTTTACCAAAAGGTTTTCT
This sequence comes from Flavobacterium psychrophilum, assembly GCA_945872245.1. Taxonomy (GTDB): domain Bacteria; phylum Bacteroidota; class Bacteroidia; order Flavobacteriales; family Flavobacteriaceae; genus Flavobacterium; species Flavobacterium psychrophilum_T. Next base: position 5,282 of record CAMBZB010000021.1, on the reverse strand, counting down.
CCATATCCTCTGCCGATTAATCTGCTTGTGTCAACTCCATTTTTTACTAGCCAATTTATGGTAGATTTCGCTCTTCTATCAGACAAAGCCTCATTGTATTTAAAGGTTCCGCGGCTGTCTGTATGAGAACGGATGTCGAGTTTCATTGTCGGATATTGTTTTAGTACATCTAATATTTTTTCTAAATCCAATGCTGCTTCCCGTCGTATATTAGATTTGTCAAAGTCAAAATAAATCATTTTTATTCCAAAACATTTTCCTAAATCGTCTCCGACGGTAACCTTGCAGGTTGTTTTTTCTAGGGCAAAGGGCAAATTGGTTCTTCCTTTTTTACTGGCAATGGTGATTTTTTGTTCTTTAGTGGTGTATTCTTCTTTTGCGGCTCTCACATTATAGGTTTTTCCACATTCCACAGGGAATGAATAATAGCCGTTTTGGTCTGAAATTGTAGTTTTGACTAGCTCAAATTTATTGTCAAACAAGGTGATTTTTGCGTCTGGCAGTACTTGTGCCGTAGACATATCCGTCACAATGCCATATAGTTCTTGATCACATCTCAGTTTTTTGGTTTCAAGAAATTTATAGATGTCGTCAAATCCCATTCCTCCATCTCTATTGGAACTCAAAAAACCCTTACGCGTTTTGGTGTCAATCAAATAGGCAAAATCATCCTTTGCAGAATTGGCATCAGCACCTATATTTTGAACTTCACCAAAAGTGCCGTCTGAATTTATTTTGGAAACAAAAATATCCAATCCACCAAGACCAGGATAACCGTCAGAGGAAAAATATAATTCGTTCTCATCATTAATGAATGGAAAGGTTTCTTTTCCTTCGGTATTGATAGTTTTTCCTAAATTCTCGGGAATGCTATAACTTCCATCCTCATTTATTTTTACTTTAAATAAATCGGATTGACCCATACTATCTGGCATATCCGAGGCAAAATACAATGTCTTTTCATCTGGACTTAGTACAGGATGTGCAGAGCTGTAATCATCATTATCAAAAGGCAATTCAGTTATTTTAGTCCATTGATCATTTTCGAAACTGGCTTTGTATATCTTTACAAGAGTAACATCATTTCCATCTTTTCTCTTTTTACCATTAATATAGTTATTTCTGGTGAAATACATTGTTTTTCCGTCTTTGGTAAAAACCGGAGTTGATTCGTGAAATTTTGAATTTATAGTTTTGGAAAATTTCCCAACTTTATTCGGGGCCATTTCATCACCTAGGTCAGCAATGTAAAGATTTGTAAAATATTGGCCAGTCCATCCGTGTGTTCTATGGGCAAGGCTTCCCGTGTCTCTGGCTGACGCGAAGACGAGTTTATTTAAATAGAACGAACTACCATAATCAGAATATATCGAGTTGATTCCAGCATCTTCTATTTGGAATCTCCCTGAATTAGCCTTGATAGCATCTAGGTAATTTTTATTTTTTTCGAAAAGTAATCCCCTGCTGTCGTTTAAGTCTTTCTGAAGGAACTTTTCCATCATCGCATTGGCTTTATCATTTTGACCAATTGATTTCAAAGATTGGGCATATCGATAGTAATATTCGGAATCCAAATCGGAAGTCATGGCAAATAATTCGTCGTACCATTTGGCTGCTTGGTCATATTCGGCATTAAAGTAATACGAATTACCAAGTTTTTGAAATAAATCAACCGATTTGTATCCTTTTTTAGCAATCCTTTCATAGGTTTTTATGGCATCTATATAAGCGTAGTTGTTATATTTTTTTTCAGCCACAGCTATTTTGGCCTTTTGGGAATAACCGCTAAAGGAAAAAAGATTTATTATGGTTATAAAAAGGAATATATAATTTTTCATAATGATTGATTTTTAAAGTTGTTTTTTTAAAATTTCCTCTTTTATCGCAATCTCTTTTTGATTGAATTTTTTTAATATTTCATAAGCTTCCTTATTTTGTCCGATGGATTTCAATGACTCAGAATATCTATAATAATATTCAAATTCCAAATTGGACGTCATAGCAAATAATTCGCAATACCAACTCACGGCTTTCTCCGGTTCAAAATTAGTGTAATAATTGTTCGCAATTTTTTTGAACATATCGACCGATTTGTATCCTTTTCCAGAAACTCGTAAATAGGTTTTTATGACATCTATTTCTACGTATTTTATATGTTTTTCATTAGCCAAAACTTCTTTTCCTTTTTGGGAATAGACTTTAATTGAAAAAATAGTAATTGTAATATAGAGTAGGATACGATTTTTCATTATATTTTTGTTTAGAAGAATCTTGGAGTTGTCATTTTACTAACGTTGTTGAATATTTCATAACGTATGAATATTTCGTGTGAACCGGAATTATAGTTGTCTAAATTCGTTGTTTCCTTGTCGTATCCATAACCAATGTGCAAACAATCGGAAACTTGAAAACCAACCATGGCACTCAAAGCCGCACTCCATCTGTAAGCAACTCCCGCAACAAATTTATCGTTAATCATAAAATTTCCAGAAACATCCATCTGAAGCGGTGCTCCTTGAACTATCTTGGTCAATAAGGCGGGTTTGAATTTTACAGAATCGCTCAAATCAAAAACATAACCAGCAATCAAAAAGTAATGCATTCTTTCTTTGAAAACAGCCACTTCATTATCATTATAACGGTTAGTTTCTATAAAATTAGGCACTGATAATCCCACATAGGCTTTATCTGAATGCAAATAAACACCAGCGCCTATATTTGGCGAAAATTTACTTTTCATATTTTGCAAAGTAGGATCGGAGGAATTTACAGGGTCTAATCTGGAAACATCTAAATCGAATAAATTCGCCGTGGCTTTTATCCCAAAAGAGAGTTTAAATGCTTCTGAAGTGTGAATGGTATAGGACAAGTCTGCGGAGAATGTATTCTCATCGGTAGGTCCTATCCTATCATTTACTAAAGATACTCCCAAACCCAAATTAGTCCCGTTAAATGGGGTATTTACGGAAACGGCATTTGTAACGGGAGCTCCATCTAATCCTACCCATTGCGTACGATGTAAAGCGAATATACTCAAGGCTCCTCTCGACCCTGCATAAGCGGGATTGATATTAATTGTGTTGTACATGTACTGAGTGAACTGTGCATTTTGTTGCGCAAAACTCCCGATTCCTGTGAACATCAAAACGAGTAATATTATTCTTGTTTTCATTTAATTTGTTATTTAAACCCGTTAGTTTTGTTGACTTCCGAGAGTTAGTTTTAAATTTGAATTTGATTTACCTTGAAAGGAATAAATACCCAGCTTTTTTATTAGAATTAATATCACCATTTAAATCAACAGAGGTATAATTCAAAACATAATAATAGGTTCCTGTTGGTAAACCTGAGGATTGTTTAATGGTAGTTCTTCCTCTTGAAATTCCATCGAAAAAATTACTTTCATTATTGTAATTTTGAGTTTCAAAAACTAAAATGCCCCAGCGGTTATATATTTCAACAGTATTGTTTGGATAACAGGCGAGGTCATTAATACTTTCAATGAAAAACACCTCATTAGTTCCATCATTATTTGGGGAAAAGGCATTATGTACGATTATGGTTCCACATCCTAATACTATCCCTTTCTCAATCACCAACGTATAAGTGTCTTGAACTTCATTCTCATTTTGCGTAAATCCTTTTGCCACCACAGTATTGGTTACTTTACCCTCAACTAAATCATCTTTGGTTACAGTATAGCTTGTATAATCCGAATTGCTTTGACTTAATTCTACTGAATCACCAGCCAATAATATTGGAATAACTGGGCCTTGTATACCACTGTTTAATCCAGTTAATAAATCAGTTACCACTACATTATAAAGGGTTACATTACCAGTGTTTTGAAGTTTTATGGTGTAATTGATTATATCTCCTTCAAAGCTATACTCTTCTCTATTAGCGGTTTTCGTCACTGTTAATTTTGGTTCTTGAGGAAGTATTATTACCGTTGGCGTATCATTTTCCACGTTAGTTCCCGAAGTGTCTGTGACATCATTTCCATTAGGGTCTTTCCCCGTTGCCAAAGCGGAGTTGGTTACTTTACCAGCATCGATATCGGCTTGTATAAGGGTATAAACCCCAGTTACATTAGCCGAAGTTCCTGGAGCCAAAGAAGCAATAGGATTACCGCTTAGTACCAATCCAACTACTGGATCCGAGATAACAGTATTGGTAATGGTCACATTACCAGTATTGGTTACGACAAAAGTATAATTGATTTTCTCACCCACTTGCGCAAATCCATCGGCATTGGTATCGGCGAACACCCCTGTTTTTACCAAGACGATGCTTGGGGTTTGAGGAAGTATTATTACCGTTGGCGTATCATTTTCCACGGTAGTTCCCGAAGTGTCTGTGACATTATTTTCATTAGGTTCTTTCCCTGTTGCCAAAGCGGAGTTGGTTACTTTACCAGCATCGATATCGGCTTGGGTTATGGTGTAAACCCCAGTCACATTAGCCGAAGTTCCTGGAGCCAAAGAAGCAATAGGATTACCGCTTAGCACCAATCCAACTAGTGGATCCGAGATAACAGTATTGGTAATGGTCACATTACCAGTATTGGTTACGGCGAAAGTATAATTGATTTTCTCACCCACTTGCGCAAATCCATCGGCATTGGTATCGGCGAACACCCCTGTTTTTAACAGAACGATGCTAGGAGTTTCAACAAAAACACTTACAATAGCAGTATCACAATTTGTTGGATTTAAAATTTCACAAATTTCATAAGTAACCGTATAATTACCACCAGGAGTATTAGATGTAACATTTACAGATCCATTTAATGGATTTAATGTAACTCCTAAATTTGTAGTTGATACTTGAGATAATGTAACGTTTGTTAAGGTTGCAGGATTTCCATTTAAAGTATCGTTCATTAATACATCTGGAAATGATTGACCTCCTGTACTTGTTAATACGGGGTTACCAGCATCGTTGACCGCATCAATAGCGGCAGCCGAAACCGGAACGGTCACTACGGCGGTATCACAATTGGTTGAATTTAAGACTTCACATATTTTGTACGTCAAGGTATACGAACCCGCAGGCGTACCGGCAGCCACGACTACATTCGTACCGGATAAAGTTACCCCAGTAGAAGTAGCAGACACAAAAGTGGTAGTCACCTCAGCAGGCACCACAGCCAAACCGTTCAAAGTATCGTTGGCCAGAACATTGGTATAAGCAGTTCCTCCAGTGTATCCGTTTACCGAAGTTCCAGCATCGTTTACCGCATCAATAGTTGCAGCCGAAACAGGTACTGTAACCACAGC
>CAMBZB010000020.1 GCA_945872245.1 Flavobacterium psychrophilum | reverse complement strand
TTCATTGTGTCGGGCATTCTGATGGCCATTTTCATCAATTCAGTTTCATCGGCATCGGCATAAACGGCTCTCAATTGGTCGATGTAGGCTTTTACAATCGGTACATTCACTTTTGTGGAAGTTTGCTCGGCGGTACTTTCGATAAAAATGGAAAAATCCACTTTTCCTCTTTCGAGTTTCAAGGCAATTTGGTTGCGCAAACCCAATTCCATTTCGCGGTAAGAGGAAGGCATTCGTACGCTTAAATCCAAACCTTTACTGTTCAAGGATTTTACTTCTACTGTTATTTTTTTGGTTGGCAATTGCAAACTTGCTTTGCCAAATCCAGTCATGGATTGTATCATAATTATTTTCTAAAAAGAGTTCAAAGATAATGAAAAAGAGTTCAGGAAGGCAGTTTTAGTGTTCAGTGTAGGATTACGTACATCAATGAGTATGCTTAATTTCGGCATTGATAACTAAAAAAACTGATCACTGCCTACTTCTTTTGCGTAACCAAATAAACGCCAGTAAATATAAAAATAGCCGAAATGATTTTGACTAACGTCAATTCGTCTTTTCCTAGACTAATTGCAAAAATGGTGGCGAAAACGGGTTGAAGATATACGAAAACGGCGATTGTGGTTGGTTTCAATTCTTTCATCGAAAGTAAATTCAATAGGTAAGTCAGGAAGGTCGAAAAAACCACCACAAACCCTATTTTCCAATAAATATCAATTGGAAGCAAAGTCCAATTGACTGCTTCAAACTCATCCCACCCAAAAGGCAAAACCATAAAAAAACCTATCAGATAAACCCATTTTACAAAGGTAAAAGCATTGTATTTGTCCATTAATTTTTTGATTAATACTAGGTATAATCCATAGGAAGATGCATTGACAAAAACCAGAAAATTCCCTAAACTGGCATTGGTGGCATTTCCTATGGACTTTCCATACAATATAAGAAAAGTGGTGCCAATCAAGCCCAAAACAATTCCAAAAACCATCCGTTTTCTTATCCGTTCTTTGATGATAATGGCCGAAAGTACGAGCACAATCATGGGAGTTGAAACCATAATTACCGATGCCGAAATGGGAGTGGTTAGGGTCAATCCTTTGAAGAAAGAAAGCATATTTAGAGCTACTCCAAAGAAGGCCGCCCAAATAATTCGAGGAAAATCGGCGCGTTCAATTTTCTCGTTACGAACCGTTTCAGGTAATCTAGTGAAAAGCCAGACAAGCCAAAACAAAATTGTGGAACCCCCTACGCGCATTAAGATAAAACCATCGGCCTCAACATATTTTGGCATTACGTCCTTTGCAATTGTAAAAGTAAGGCCGTAAATTATTGAAACTATTGTGGCGCCAATGAGCGCGAGATTTCTTTTTGACATTAGACTAAAACTTTCATTACCTGGAGCATGTTTTGCTGGCTGTTGCCAATATATATTTTGCCGTCAATAATAAAAACAGGACGGCTTAAAAACGTGTAATGTTCTAGAATGTATTTTTTGAAATCGGCTTCGGTTAAGGATTTATTCTTTAAATCCATCGATTTGTAGAGTTGTGCCTTTTTGCTGAAAAGCGCTTCGTAACTTCCGGAAAGTTGTTGCATTTCCTCTAGTTCGTTGACAGTAATAGAGTCTTGTTTGATGTCACGAAATACCAAATTATGGTCTTTTGGCAACGACTTTATGATTTTTCGGCAGGTATCGCAAGAGGCGAGATAATATATTTTGTTCATCTAAATTGCAATTTCTTTGCAAAGAAAATTCATTTGACACGAAAAATGACTGTTTTTATAAAAAATTAAAAGTATTCCCTTTAAGGGACTTTGAATCCTTGTTGAATTGCCCTTCTTAAATGTAACATAACCCCTTTTCGAGAGGAACACTACAGGAAATGGGAATCGCGGATAAATTTGGTCTGATTGAGAATGGTGTTGAATGCGATGATTATTTGATTAAAATATGCGTTTTTCTACTATTGCAAGTAATAAATATAACCCACATTAAACCAAACCAACCAGTCATTTGCTTTATTTTCTTTATAAATGTCCGGGTTTGGATTTAAACCATCTACCCAGTTGGAAAAATAATATTGCATTCTCAAATCAATCATCAAATCGGATAGGGGAGCCAATTTATAGCGTGTTCCCACACTGGAAACCACCGACCATACAGAATTCCCTTCTGTTGCAAATCCAAAAGGTCGGCCCTCGGATGGAACTAAATATTTAGGAAAGGTGGTAAAAGGGATTCCCAAAGGCCCCATTGTTGAAGTAGCGGTGGCGTCATAAAAACTAAATTGCGCTCCAAGGCTAATAAATGGCCCCCAACTTTCTATTGTTGATGTGAAGTCGCGAATACTAAAAGGAAAAAATTCCAATTGCATTCCTATGTTAGTGACGGCAGTACTTCCTCTCATTGCCCGTAATTGATCTGCACCTGGACTTGTGCGATTGGGATCTACCCATTCTCCAAAATGCTGCAACTCCGTTTTATTATAAGACAATTCGTTTCTTAATTTGAAGTGATCATTAAAATAAGTTTCGGGAGTATAGCAGTTACAGTCAGCCCGGTATGAAAAGTTTAAATAGTGAATTATCCCAATTCCATAACCCGTATTTCCGGCATTTGTTGTTAAATTATGTCGCTCACCATAATCAGATTGAAATGCAACTGGACCGGCAATTATGCCAATTTCATGTGAAAATCCAAATTGTGCTATAACATCATTTGCAAATCCAAAAAGGAGCAAACAAAATAATATAATGGATTTAGGGGTCATTTAGAAGAGATTACTTTTTACAAATATATAAAAACATCAATCATTGTGGGCATTATGAAACAAATATACATAAACCGCAATCTTTGGGAAAATTCGATAAACAAAACATACGCTTTTTTACATTTGGATACTAATAATTCCGATTTTAAAACGAAAGGTTTCGACATTTACAAAAAGAACTAAAATTAGATCAAGAAAATCAAAAAATGCCTGCTATTATTCTTATAAAATGTATCTTTGTATATACTAACGAAAACGTTTTCTTAAACGTTAATAATCTAATAATCATGTCAAAAAGTATTACTAGTTTTATTGAAGCGGTTGCAATAAAAAATCCGAACGAGCCGGAGTTTATGCAAGCAGTTATGGAAGTTGCTGAAGCGGTAATTCCATTTATAGAAGAAAATAAAAAATACCAAAACAAGATGCTTTTGGAAAGAATGGTAGAGTCAGATCGAATCATTATTTTTCGGGTAGTTTGGGTTGATGACAAAGGAGAAACTCAGGTAAACAGAGGATACCGTGTACAGATGAATTCGGCAATTGGTCCTTATAAAGGAGGGATTCGTTTTCATCCTTCGGTAAATTTAAGCATTTTGAAGTTTTTGGCTTTTGAGCAAACCTTTAAAAATAGCTTAACCACTTTGCCTATGGGCGGCGGAAAAGGAGGCGCTGATTTTGACCCGAAAGGGAAATCAGATAATGAAGTTATGCATTTTTGTCAAGCATATATGACTGAATTATCTAAGCACATAGGCGCAAATACAGATGTTCCTGCCGGAGATATGGGTGTAGGAGGAAGAGAAGTGGGGTATATGTTTGGGCAATATAAAAGACTGAGGAACGAATTTACAGGAGTTTTGACTGGTAAAGGAATTTCTTTCGGAGGGTCATTAATTAGACCCGAGGCAACCGGATATGGAGCGGTATATTTTGCTCAAAGCATGTTGGCTACAAAAGGGGATGTTTTTTCAGGCAAAACAGTTGTTGTTTCCGGGTCAGGAAATGTGGCGCAATATGCAGTTGAAAAAGCAATTCAAATAGGGGGAAAAGTAATTACAATGTCAGACTCCGCTGGATATATTTACGATACAGACGGAATTGATGCTGCTAAATTGGCCTACATAATGGAGATAAAAAATGAGCTGAGAGGCAGAATCAGCGATTATATCATTAAATATCCTAACGCAAAATACATTGCCGGAAAACGTCCTTGGGAAGTACGCTGTGATGTTGCTTTGCCATGCGCAACCCAAAATGAATTGAATGAAGACGAAGCCAAATCACTTGTGGCAAATGGTTGTATTTGTGTTACAGAGGGGGCAAATATGCCTTCTACACCAGAAGCCATTATTGTTTTCCAAAAATCAAAACTATTATTTTCGCCAGGAAAAGCATCAAATGCAGGCGGTGTGGCAACATCAGGTTTGGAAATGTCACAAAATTCTTTGAGGTTGAGTTGGACTTCCGAAGAGGTAGATCAAAAATTGAAAGAAATAATGTTACGCATACATGCTTCCTGCGTTAAATATGGCTCTGATGGCTTTGGCTATGTGGATTACGTGAAAGGGGCAAACATTGCAGGATTTGTGAAAGTGGCCGATGCCATGCTTGCTCAAGGGGTAGTCTAGTTTTTTTCAATAAAGATAAAAATGCCTTCCTCCATTGTTTCGGATGGAAGACATTTTTATTTTTAAAAGAAACAAAATTCAAAAACTTTCGTTTGTATTATATTTGCGGAAGGGTATTTATGCAAATAATGAAAAAAGGATTTCTATATTTTCTGTTTCTAATGATTTTACAAATTGGTTTTGCCCAAAACAATTTGTTATGGAAAGGCTATTTTTCATACAATGAAATCAAAGATCTTTCCGAATCTCCTACTGCTATATTTGCGGCTTCCGAAAACGCCTTGTTTTCCAAGAATATAAGCACCGATTTAATCAAAACAACCAATACCATTGATGGTCTTTCAGGACAAACTATTTCATCATTATATCATAGTCCAACGTTCAACAAAACACTTGTAGGCTATGAAAACGGGTTAATAATTGTAATCAACGAAGCCGAAGGTAGTATGCTTAATGTGGTTGACATCATCAATAAACAACTCCCTTCAAACATTAAGAAAATCAATTATTTTATGGAATATAATGGGATTGTTTATGTTTCCTGTGATTTTGGAATCGTGCAATTCAATTTGTCCACATTGCAGTTTGGCGACACTTATTTTATAGGGGATAATGGTACAGAGACAAGTGTGACACAAACCACAGTTTTTGGTGGCTACATTTATGCTGCAACAAATAATGGCATTAAAAGAGCCGACATTATCAATAAAAATTTAATTGATTACAATCAATGGGTACGAACTGCCACAGGAAGTTGGACAAGTATTGAGGCCTTCGGCGCTGAACTTATTGCAGTCAGTGCTACTGGATATATTCATAAATATAATTCAGCATCTAACTCTTTTATAGAGTATTTACAACTTCCTCAAGCTGCTGCTGATATGAGAGCGCGTGATAATTATTTGATAGTTACCACGGCAAGCAGCGTGAATATTTATAATAAACAAATGGCAATAGTTCGTCAAATAAACAGCAGTCAAATTACCGAAAGCAACCCTAGTTTTACCTGTGCAACAAGTATTGGGGACATTATTTATATTGGCACAAAAGAAAACGGAATATTGAATACAACAATTTCTGTTTCTTCAGCATTTGAAAACAACACGCCAATTGGGCCTTCTAGAAATAATGTTTTTGCATTACAGGCCACGAATGAAGTACTTTGGACGGTATATGGCGATTATAGCGGTTCTTATAATCCATACCCATTAGATAGTTACGGCATTAGTAAATATAGTGCAACAGGATGGTTGAATATTCCTTATGAAAAAGTATTTGGAGCGAAATCAATGTGTAGAATTACAGTGAACCCCAATAATGAAAACGAAGTTTATGTAAGCTCCTTTTACTCCGGATTGTTAAAATTGAAAAACGATAGTCCAATCGTTTTGTATAATGCAAAAAATACTTTGCCCGATGGGCTATCGACAATTGTAGGGGAAGTGCCAGATGATGTCCGTATCAATGGAGCAGCATTTGATAAGTCAGGAAATCTATGGTTAAATAATAGTCTTATTCAAAAGGGTCTAAAAGTCTTCAAAACAAATGGACAATGGCAAAGTTTTTCATTGGACGGCATTTTGGATAAAAGCACTGATGCCAGCATGGGCCGACTAATTGTCGATAAAAACGGCACCAAATGGTGGTGTACCAACACGGATGGATTGATAAGTTATAACGAATCCATTAATAAATTCAAAAAAATAAATTTTGGTTCGGATAAAGGTAATTTGCCTACAACCGACGTAAGAGCAATTGCAATCGACACCAGAAATCAACTTTGGATAGGAACCATCAAAGGATTACGCGTATTGGCCAATGTGAATAGTTATCTGACTGAAGAACAAATGAAGGCCAATCCTATAATTATATTGGAAGACAATCTTGCTCAAGAACTCTTATATGAACAATTCATCACTGACATTGTTGTTGATGGAGCCAATGACAAATGGATTGGAACAGCAGACTCCGGTTTATTTTTAGTCTCCTCAGATGGTCAGGCTACCAAGTATCATTTTACCAAAGACAATTCGCCGTTGCCTAGTAACACTATAAACGACATTGATATCAACAGCACTACTGGCGAAGTTTTTATTGCCACAGACAAAGGTTTGGTTTCCTTCAGGGGAACTGCAACTGCTGCCAAGGACGATTTAAGTAATGTATATGTTTATCCTAATCCCGTAAGACCTGACTTCGAAGGGACAGTAAAAATCGCAGGGTTACTAGATAAAGCCAATATTAAAATTACCGATATCGAAGGGAATCTGGTTTACGAAACTATTTCTGAAGGCGGAACAATTGAGTGGGACACCAGGGCTTTTGGAAAATACAAAGTGGCTTCGGGTGTATATATGATTTTTATTTCAGCACAAGACGGAATAGAAACCAAAGTTAAAAAAGTGATGATAATAAGGTAATTAGGTTCTGAGGGCGAGGCGTTAGAATTCAGTATTTCAAAAGCCAAAAAACCAAAAACCAAAAACCCAGAACTTATGCAAATCAAAACCAAAGCCATCGTCATTTCTTCCCTCAAATACCAAGAGAAAAGCTTGATCGTAAAATGCTTTACGCAGTCTAATGGTTTAAAATCATATTTTGTCCGCGATGCTTTTTCTTCTAGGAAATCAAACCAAAAAATCGCTTATTTCCAGCCACTGACCATTCTCGAAATCGAAGCGGTGCATAAAAACAGAGGAACGCTAGAAAATTTCAAGGAAATCAAAATTGCGACTCCATTTCAAACCATACATTCGGATATTTTCAAGAGCACGATTGTGATGTTTATTTCCGAAATTCTGCATCATTCCATTCATGAAGAAGAGAAAAACGAAAATCTATTTGCCTTTTTGGAAACGGCGCTGTTTTGGCTTGACAATCACGATGAAACGGCTAATTTCCATCTGATTTTAATGCTGGAAATCACAAAATATCTCGGCTTTTACCCTGATATTTCCGAAATGGAATTCCCTTTTTTCGATAGTAACGAAGGTATTTTTACGCCGTTTCAAGGCATCAGTTCACTCACCGAACACGAAACGAATCTCTTCAAAAAACTCATTTCTTTGAAATTCGACAACGACCAGAAAACCTTCCACGTTATCGAAAGACAAATCGTCCTAAAAATTCTGATTGATTATTTCGCTTTTCATCTCGATGGCTTCCGAAAACCGAAATCCTTGGAGGTTTTGGCTGCTGTTTTTTCTTGAAATGATTTGCTACAAAGGCAAGAAGTCATGTATGGCAAATCCAATTTTTATTTTGTAGTGAAATTTTGAGTTTATTCTGTTGAAAATTTGTGCTTTCGTATCTTTTCGGCACTCAAAAACTCATCACTCATCACTCATAATTCATAACTATTTATTACTTTCGCACCACGATTTAAGAAAAGGATAAAATGAGCATAAAATTTACTGAATACAAAGGACTTAACTTGCCTACAGTTGCATCGGAAGTACTTGATTTTTGGAAAAAAGAAAACATATTCGAGAAGAGTGTAACCACGCGCCAAGGCAACCCGCCATTTGTATTTTTTGAAGGCCCGCCTTCGGCAAACGGATTGCCAGGGATTCACCATGTTATGGCTCGTGCGATTAAAGATATATTTTGCCGCTATAAAACTCAAAAAGGATTCCAAGTGAAGCGTAAAGCCGGTTGGGATACGCATGGATTGCCCGTGGAATTAGGTACCGAGGCTGCATTGGGTATTACCAAAGAGGATATTGGAAAAACAATCTCCGTAGCAGAATACAACGAAGCTTGTAAAAAAACCGTGATGCGTTACACCGATGTGTGGAACGATTTGACCGAAAAAATGGGTTATTGGGTCGATATGGAATATCCCTACATCACCTACAAATCCAAATATATGGAAACCGTTTGGTGGATTTTGAAACAAATCTACAACAAGGATTTGATGTACAAAGGATATGCTATCCAGCCGTATTCACCAAAGGCAGGAACAGGATTGTCTTCCCACGAAGTGAACCAGCCGGGAAGTTATAGAGACGTTACGGACACCACTGTTGTGGCGCAATTCAAGGCTTTAGCTGAAACTTTACCGAGTTTTCTTCAAGGTTTTGGGGATGTTTATATCTTAGCTTGGACGACAACGCCCTGGACTTTGCCAAGTAATACAGCTTTGACAGTTGGTCCTAAAATCGATTATGTATTGGTTAAAACTTTCAATCAATATACTTTTTTACCTTCGAATGTTATTTTGGCTAAAAACTTAGTTGGCAAACAATTTTCGAAAGGATTTTTTGCAAGTGTTGAAGTTGCCGATTTTGAAAAATTTAAAGAAGGCGACAACCTGCCTGCCTTCAAGGCAGGGAAAATTCCATATCAAATTATTGCCGAATGTAAAGGAGCTGATTTAGTTGGAATTCGTTACGAACAATTATTGCCGTTTACTTTGCCATACCAAAATCCGGAAAATGCTTTTCGAGTAATTTCAGGAGATTTTGTAACTACCGAAGACGGAACAGGAATTGTACACACCGCCCCAACTTTTGGTGCCGATGATGCTAAAGTAGCCAAAGAAGCTATTCCGGAAGTGCCGCCAATGTTGGTTTTGGATGAAAACGGAAACCCGGTTCCATTGGTAAACTTACAAGGTAAATTCATCGATGGTTTAGGAAGATATTCCGGAAAATACGTTAAAAACGAATATTATACTGAAGGTGATGCGCCAGAACGCTCTATGGATGTGGAAATTGCGATTCAGTTAAAAGAAGAAAATAAAGCTTTCAAAGTTGAGAAATACGTGCACAGTTATCCACATTGCTGGAGAACGGACACGCCAATTTTATATTATCCGCTGGATTCTTGGTTTATCAAAATCACTGAGGTAAGGAACAGAATGTTCGACTTGAACGAAACCATTAACTGGAAACCAAAATCTACTGGAGAAGGACGTTTCGGGAATTGGTTGAAAAATGCCAACGATTGGAACTTGTCGCGTTCTCGTTTTTGGGGAATTCCATTGCCAATCTGGAGAAACGAAGAAGGAACAGAAGAAATTCTAGTTGGTTCTGTGGAAGAATTATACAACGAAATCGAAAAATCAATTGTGGCAGGTTTCCAAAAAGAGAATCCTTTCAAAGGGTTCGAAATTGGAAATATGGATGAAGCAAATTATGATTTGGTTGACTTGCACAAAAATGTGGTCGATGAAATTACCCTAGTTTCTGCTTCCGGGAAACCGATGAAACGCGAAGCTGATTTGATTGACGTTTGGTTTGATTCCGGTTCAATGCCTTATGCACAATGGCATTATCCTTTTGAAAATAAGGATAAAATTGACGAGAACAAAGATTTCCCAGCCGATTTCATTGCCGAAGGCGTAGATCAAACTCGTGGATGGTTTTATACTTTGCACGCCATTGCCACTTTGGTTTTTGACAAAGTAGCATATAAAAATGTAGTTTCAAACGGTTTGGTTTTAGACAAAAACGGACAAAAAATGTCTAAACGTCTAGGAAATGCAGCTGATCCGTTCGATACATTAAACGAATATGGACCTGATGCCACGCGTTGGTATATGATTTCCAATGCGAATCCTTGGGACAATTTAAAACTCGACTTGGAAGGAATTGCTGAGGTTCGACGCAAATTCTTTGGAACTTTGTACAACACCTATTCTTTCTTTGCCTTGTATGCCAATATCGATAATTTTGTTTATGCCGAAGCGGAAATTCCGTTAAACGAAAGACCAGAAATCGACCAGTGGATTATCTCTGAATTGAATACTTTAGTAAAAGTTGTTGATGAGGCGTATGCAGATTATGAACCTACGAAAGCCGCGCGCGCGATTTCGGAATTTGTGGGTGAAAACTTGAGTAATTGGTACGTTCGTTTGTGTCGTCGTCGTTTCTGGAAAGGCGAATATGCACAAGACAAAATCGCAGCTTACCAGACTTTATACACCTGTTTGTTGACCATCAGCAAGCTGGGTGCGCCAATCGCTCCTTTCTTTATGGACAAGCTTTACAGAGACTTAACTTTGGCAACACAATCAGAAAAATTTGAAAGTGTACATTTGGCAGAATTCCCAAAATATGTTGGAAACTTTGTTGATAAAACGTTGGAGAGCAAAATGCAGAAAGCACAGACGATTTCATCACTGGTTTTATCGCTTCGAAAAAAGGAAATGATAAAGGTGCGCCAACCCTTACAAAAGGCAATGATACCAATACTTGACGAGTCTCAACGTGCCGAAATTGAGGCTATTTCTGAGCTCGTAAAAGCAGAAGTTAATGTGAAAGAAATCATCCTTTTAGATGATGCCTCTGGGATTTTGGTAAAACAAATTAAGCCGAATTTTAAGACACTCGGACCACGATTCGGAAAATATATTGGTCTGATTTCCAAATCAATAAATGATTTTTCTCAAGAGAAAATTAATCAATTGGAGCGGGAAGGAAGCCTACCGCTTGTTATTGCCGGAAATAGCATAAATTTATCATTAGAAGATGTAGAGATTTCATCCCAGGATATCGAGGGCTGGCTGGTTGCCAACTCAAACGGAATAACGGTTGCACTAGATATTACGATTTCTGAGGAATTAAAAGAGGAAGGAATTGCCAGAGAGTTAGTTAACAGAATTCAGAACATAAGAAAAGATTCAGGATTTGAGGTAACTGACAAAATTAAAGTACATTTGCAAAAAAATTTCGAGTTAGAAAAAGCAGTAAAGGCAAACGAAGCCTATATTAAATCCGAAACGTTAACACAAACAATGGTTTTTGAAGATAATATTAGCAATGGAACCGAAATAGAATTCGACGAAATAAAAACAAAAATAGCAATCACAAAATAACTAGAAAATGACAGATGAAGTTGCAAGATACTCGGATGCTGATTTAGCTGAGTTCAAAGAATTAATACTAAAAAAAATAGCCAAAGCGCAATCTGATTTAGATCTGATAAAAAGTGCCTATATGAACGATTTAAACAATGGAACCGACGATACTTCGCCAACATTCAAAGCATTTGAAGAAGGAAGCGAAACCATGTCTAAGGAAGCTAATTCTCAGTTGGCAATTCGTCAAGAGAAGTTTATTCGTGATTTGAAAAATGCACTTTTCCGTGTAGAAAATAAAACGTATGGCGTGTGTAAAGTCACAGGAAAATTAATCAGCAAAGAAAGATTAATGATTGTCCCTCACGCTACAATGAGTATTGAAGCTAAGAACCAGCAACGATAATCAATTAGTAACAAAGCAACTAAAGCTCCAATTGGAGCTTTTTTTTGAAAATAGCAGTACTGTTTTGCGCCATCAAAATTTTATAAAATGACATTACGAAAAGCTTACCTGATAGTTTTCCTCATCTTACTTGTTGACCAACTTTCTAAAATATACATTAAGACTAATTTCGTTTACGGCGAAAGCGGACAAATTGACATTACGAGTTGCTTCAAAATACTGTTGATAGAAAATGAAGGAATGGCTTGGGGGACAGTAATTCCAGGTATTTACGGCAAATTGTTTCTTACCGTTTTTAGATTGGTTGCCGTTACGGGAATTGGCTATTGGCTTTGGGATTCTGTCGAAAGAAAGCACAGTTCAAACTATCTTATTGTGGCTATTTCCTTGATTCTTGCAGGTGCTTTTGGCAACATTATAGACTCTGTTTTTTACGGGGTGATTTTCGATGATAGCTACGGTCATTTGGCTACATTATTCACAGAAAAACCTTATGGTACTTGGTTTCACGGTAAAGTTGTAGATATGTTATACTTTCCGTTATTTGAAGGAAATTTTCCAGAATGGTTCCCTTTTTGGGGCGGACATCACTTTAAATTTTTTAATGCGATTTTCAACATTGCCGATATGGCGATTTCTACAGGCGTTGGGATTTTGATTTTCTTCAATAAGAAGGCATTTCATCAACATTAGTAACTTGGTGTTTAGCTTACTGATATAATCAAAACCGATAAACGTCATTAGGCGTAACACAATAATCAAGTTTCACGTCGTTCTCAAAAATATCTTCAATTAAATCTTCGGCTTCAAAAAAGGAAAGCCCTATTTTTATGGTTTCGGGTTTACATTCCTTCAGGAAATTATCATAAAATCCTTTCCCATAACCTACACGATGTCCTGCATTGTCAAAAGCCAAAAGCGGCACAAAGACCACATTAATCTTGTTCGTTGGAACTTCCAGTCCATCAACGGGTTCTGGAATATTATATTCGTTTTTCTTGATTTTGGTATTGTCCGTCAAAAGAAAATGAACTAAATGACGCGTTTCGAAATCACATTTTGAAACAACGGTTTCCTTGTCTTTACCGGAAAGCAAATGCAAAATAAACTCGGTGTTGACTTCTTTTTGTTCGATAATGGGCAGGAAAATATGGAAATAGGTTTTTCCCCAAATAGGAAGCGTCAGCACTTTGTTGGCAATGGCCAAACTCATTTCCTCTATATCATTTTCGGAAAGTTCGCTGCGCAAGGCTTTGTATTTGATTCGCAATTCTTTTTTATTCATAAAAATTTGAAAGGATAAAAGTAGTTAATTTACGAATCTCTTTTTCGGTAACCGCTTTATTTTGGTATCGAATTTATTAACTTTGTTGTATGAATAACCCAACTCTCGAACTTCAAATTCAAACCTTACCTGACGGACCTGGCGTATACCAATATTATGACAAGGAAGGAAAGATTTTGTATGTGGGCAAGGCCAAAAATTTAAAAAAAAGGGTTTCCTCCTACTTTAATAAAATTCACGATACCGCCAAAACCAATGTTTTGGTCAAAAAGATTGTGACAATAAAACACATCGTCGTTCCCACAGAAACCGATGCGCTTTTATTGGAAAATAATCTTATAAAAACGCTTCAACCGCGATATAATGTTTTGTTGCGTGACGATAAAAGCTACCCCTGGATTTGCATCAAAAAAGAACTTTTCTCTCGAATATTTTCCACCCGAAGATTAGTCAAGGACGGCTCGGAATATTTTGGTCCTTACACGAGTTTCAAGACTGTGAACACTATTTTGGAATTAATAGAAGAACTGTATCCGCTGCGAACCTGTAATTTTGATTTGAGTAAAAGCAATATTGAAATCGGGAAATTCAAGGTCTGTCTGGAATATCATATTGGCAATTGCAAAGGGCCCTGTGAGGGCTTTGAATCTTTGGAAAATTACCAAAAACAAGTAGATGCTATCCGCGAAATACTGAAAGGAAATTTTAAAGAATCAATGAAGGATTTCAAAAAAGTGATGACTGATTTGGCTCGGGAGATGCATTTTGAAGAGGCCCAAAAAATAAAAGAAAAAATAGAAATCCTCGAAAATTACCAATCGCGTTCCACAATTGTTAATCCAAAAATCACTAATATCGATGTGTTTTCGATAGTTTCTGATGAAAGTGCTGCCTTTGTGAACTTTCTGCAAATTTCCCACGGTTCGATTATTCGTTCCCACACGATGGAAATCAAAAAGAAACTGGATGAAACGGACGAGGAATTGTTGGAGTTGGCCATTATCGAACTCAGGGAACGTTTTCAATTGTTGTCCAAAGAAATCGTTGTTCCGTTTAAAGTGGATTTAGGTGAAAACATAAAAGTTACGATTCCGCAATTGGGAGATAAAAAACAAATTTTGGATTTATCCATTCGTAACGCCAAGTTTTACCGAATAGAGCAATTAAAACAATTGCAAATTGTGGATCCAGATCGTCATGCCAATCGAATTATGGCGCAAATGCAAAAGGATTTGAGATTGCCGGTAGAACCGCGTCACATTGAATGTTTTGACAATTCAAATATTCAGGGAACCAATCCCGTGGCGGCTTGCGTGGTTTTTAAGGACGGTAAGCCCAGTAAAAAAGACTATCGCCATTTCAATATAAAAACAGTCGAAGGACCGGATGATTTTGCCTCGATGACTGAAGTGGTGTATCGTCGCTACAAACGATTATTGGAGGAAAACGAACCTTTGCCACAGCTCATCATCATCGATGGAGGAAAAGGACAATTGTCATCGGCGTTGAAAAGTATTGACGAATTGGGGTTGCGCGGTAAAATCACGATAATTGGCATTGCCAAAAGACTGGAAGAATTGTTTTATCCAGGTGATTCAATTCCATTGTATCTGGACAAAAAGTCGGAAACACTAAAGGTAATTCAGCAATTGCGGAACGAAGCACACCGATTTGGTATTACTTTTCATCGGGATAAAAGGAGTAAAGCGGCACTTAATTCTTCGATGGAAAGCATTTCGGGAATTGGAGAAAAGACAATGCTGGCGTTAATTCAACATTTCAAAAGTGTTAAAAGGTTGCAATTAGCCACAGAAAAGGAAATTTCTGAGGTGGTAGGGGTTTCAAAAGCCAAAAAAATTACCGACTTTTACAAGACCAAAAGCTAATTAATGAAAAAGTCTGCTCTATTCGTTTTTCTTTTTTTCAGTTTCCTGTCTTCTTTTTCACAAGACTCTATTAAAAACCCTAAAATAGGGCTGGTTTTGAGCGGGGGTGGTGCCAAAGGATTTGCCCATATTGGTGTGTTAAAAGTATTGGAACAGGCCGGAGTAAAAATTGATTATATTGGCGGAACTAGCATGGGAGCCGTCGTGGGAGGTCTTTATGCTTCAGGATACAGTGCTACTCAAATTGATTCTATTTTTAGAACCATAAACTTCGATAATTTACTTCAAGATTTTATCCCTCGAACCTCAAAAAATTTTTACGAAAAGAGAAACGACGATTTGTATGCGTTTGTTTTGCCTTTTTACAAGTTAAAAATTGGAATCCCAGAAGCGCTATCAAAAGGAATATATAATTATAATTTATTAAGTAATGTAACTAGAAGTGTTAGACATATAAGAGATTTTAATGAGTTGAAAACCCCATTTTTGTGTATGGCCACAAATATAGAAACTGGCGAACCAGTTACGCTGAACAAAGGCAATTTAGCTTATGCCATGATTACAAGTTCCGCATTTCCCTCTCTATTTTCTCCTGTAGAAATGGACGGAAATTTACTAGTAGATGGAGGTGTCGCAAATAATTATCCTATAGAGGAAGTGAGAAAAATGGGTGCCGACATTATTATTGGGGTGGATGTGCAAGACGGTTTATTAAACAGGACAGAACTTAAGGACGCCACCAAAATTTTAGGTCAGGTTACAACACTTCAGTCCATAGAAAAAATGAAGACAAAAATAACAGATACTGATATTTATATAAAACCAGACATTAAGAGTTTTGGTCTTATATCATTTGATAAGGGGCTTGATATTATTCAAAAAGGGGAAGAAGCTTCCTTTGCGGTTTATGAACAATTAAAGAAATACGGAAACAAAGATTATAAACCAAATAATTTAAAAATAACAGTTGACAGCCTTCAGATAAACAATATCATTATAAATAATTTAAAAAATTATACGCCGTCTTACATTAAGGGAAAATTGGGTTTTAAAGAAGGAGAAAAAATCAGCTACACTGATTTGAAAACAGGAATTGATAACTTAAATGCCACCCAAAACTTTAGTGCTATAAACTATTCCTTTGAAAATAATGACTCAAAAGATGACTTAAAATTAACATTAAATGAAAGTGCCAATAAAACTTTTTTGAAATTTGGATTGCATTATGATGGGTTATTCAAAAGTGCCGTTTTGGTGAATCTAACCCAGAAAAAAACTTTTTTTAAAAATGATATTGCCTCTTTAGACATTGTCCTAGGGGATAATTTAAGGTATAATCTGGATTATTATATTGACAACGGCTTTTATTGGAGTTTTGGTTTCAAATCCCAATTCAATCAATTTAATAGAAATGTGGCAAAAGAAATAAGCGGTTTAAATCTGAATTCTCCGAATATAAAAACCATCAATTTTGATTTTTCCGATTTAACCAATCAGGTTTATTTTCAGACCTTATTCGCACAGAAATTTTTAATAGGAACGGGGGTTGAATTCAAATTCTTAAATATAAAGTCCGAGACGCTCGCCAGTACCTCAGCCATAATCGATAAAAGCAATTATTTAAGTGCGTTTGGGTATATGAAATACGATTCTTTTGATAACAAACATTTTCCCAAAAATGGATCGTGCTTTTCAGGCGATATTCAATCCTATTTACTCTCTTCTGATTACACCAAAACATTTAAGCCCTTTTCTATTGCGAAGGCCGATTTCGCAATTGCCAAAACAGTTTTAAAAAAAACAACCCTAAAATTTCAAGCGGATGGAGGTTTTTCATTTGGTAACCAAAGCCTCCCTTTTTTTAATTTTGCTCTAGGAGGTTTCGGATATACAACTTTGGATAATTTTAAGCATTTTTATGGGTATGATTTTTTGGGTATAGCTGCTAATAGTTATCTAAAAGCCGCTACAACTATTGACTACGAAATTTTCAAAAAAAACCATATCAATTTGTCTGCTAATTTTGCCAATCTACAAGACAACCTTTTCCATTCCTTAGATTGGCTATCAATACCAAAATATTCTGGTTATGCTCTAGGTTATGGACTAGAAACCATCATTGGTCCTATTGAGATTAAGCATTCTTGGTCACCTGAAACAGGGAAAGGATATACTTGGTTTAGTGTTGGATTTTGGTTTTGATTTTTGGTGAAAAATCCCTATATATTAAAAATCGACAAGCAGATTAGGACAACTTTGATTTATTAGATGAAAACAAAGGGGATAGAGTTTTTATCCGCACCCCCGCATGCTTATTATGAAGTTATTCTAAGTCGAATGGGGAAGTGTGAAATGATGTAGGAAGATATAGAAACCATCGAAAAGCCTACAATTATGGTCGATGCCGATGGTTATTTGTTACAGATTTTTACAAAACCAATTGAGGACAGACCCACACTTTTTTTTGAAATCATCCAACGAATGGGGGTAGAAGTTTTGGATTCGGGAATTTCAAAGCCCTTTTCTAGTCTATAGAAAGGGAGCTGTAATTACGAGGAACATTAAAAAAGCGACTTTTTTTTATATAATGTAAAAAAAGAACCTAATTTAACAACTATCTTGATAAATCTTCTGTTAAACTTTGATTTTAGTTAAAAAAATATAGGATTGTTAGTTATCTTTGTGCTCGAAAGCTGGAAGGGGTGGTTTCCTTGCAGTTATTTCATATAAATTTCATAATTTATAATTTTTTTTGGTTAGTTAATAGCATAAAAACTCAGTCATTATTTGACTGAGTTTTTTTGTTTTAATACATTTGGAACAAAATTTGTACTTGCAGCTAAGAAGTAGCACGAAAACTCCATGAAAAAAATATTCATAGTATTACTATTTATTGCAACTGTAAGTTTTGACTCTCACAAACAAAGTTCCTATGATGTGGGGGAATGGTTCAAATTCCGGATTCATTATGGATTTATAAATGCAGGATATGCAACGCTAGAAGTTAAAGAAGCCTCAATAAACAACAAAAAAGTTTTTCACGTTATAGGGAGAGGATATACCACAGGAATGTCCAGATTTTTTTTCAAGGTAGATGACTTGTATGAAAGCTACATCGATAAGGATACCGGGAATCCGTATCAATTTGTCCGAAAAATAGATGAAGGAGGGTATGTCAAAAATCAAGAAGGGTTTTTTAATCAGTCGGGGGATAAAATTCTTGTAAAAGATTATAAAAACCAAACCGAAAAAATTCTCGAAATTCCAAAAAACACACAAGACATCGTTTCAACATTTTATTACTTGAGGAATTATCCCGCCATTGATAAAATAAAACCTGGGGAATTTGTTTCCATCGATATGTTTTTTGATGATGAAACCACAAAGTTCAAACTTAAGTTTTTAGGTCGAGAGGATGTTACAACCAAATTCGGAGTAGTGCCAACAATGATTTTTAGGCCATTAGTGCAATCTGGACGCGTTTTCAAGGAAGAGGAAAGTTTGACCGTTTGGATTTCTGACGACAACAATAAGTTACCGGTTAGAATAAAAGCAAGCCTTGTCGTAGGATCAATTAAAGCGGACTTAGATGGATTCAAAGGATTGAAATTCCCATTTAAAGTAAAAATTAATCAATAATAATCATAAATTAGGCTTATATTAAAATGAAATAGCCTTTTTATCCATCAATACTTTTTCTAAACACTAGAAGTTATTGTTACATTACAAAAACGGGAAAAAGAAATGATAGTTTAATGCCAAACATACACACTTTGAAAAAAGTATCTATACTTATAATTGTTTTATTCTCGTTGGTTTCTTGTAGACAGTCCGAAACGGTGAGCATAATTCCAGATCAAAACCCACCTACTGAATCCAATAATTTTGGGTTTAATCTCAATGATTTTAATGTTTTTCATGACACCATTCGTAGAGGGGATACCTTTGGCAGTATTATCGAAAACCAAAATCTTGGCGACATGCAAGTATATGACATCATAGAAAAAGTAAAGGACAGTTTTAATTTGAAAACCATCAAAATTGGCAAGCCTTTTACTTTATTGAGAACAAAAGACCGCCATAAAAAACTGGAAGTTTTCGTTTATCAACCTGATAGAGCTAGTTATTATGTTATTGATTTTAGAGATTCCGTTTCGGTTTACAAAAAAACAAGACCAATCCGTTTCAAACAAAGAATAATTGCAGGAAAACTGGACGGTTCTTTGTCGGAAGCCTTAAGTAAAAAAGGAGTTGATGTGGCTTTAGCACAAAAATTAACGAAGGTATATGCTTGGTCGATTGACTTTTTCAAGTTAAAAAAAGGGGACAAATTTGGCATAACCTTTACCGAAAGGTACATTGACGATACAATTTATGATGGAGTCGACAGTCTAAAAGCTGCCTTTTTTGAGTACAAAGGAAAATTAATTTATGCTTTCCCTTTTGCCCAAAATCAAGTTTCAGGGAAACAGGATTATTATGATGATGAAGGAAAAGCTCTTAAGAATTTTTTCCTTAAGGCGCCATTAAAATTTGTAAGTATCACCTCCCATTTCACCAAAAATAGATTTCATCCCGTACAACTTATCTGGAAAGCGCACAAAGGAACAGATTATGCGGCACCATCAGGAACGCCAATCATGACGACTGCATCCGGAGTAGTGGAGCAAACCGGATATTCTGCAGGAAATGGAAATTTCGTAAAGGTAAAACACGACAAAACCTATTCGACTCAATATTTACACATGTCAAAAATTTTGGTTCGCAAAGGGCAAAGAGTAAATCAGGGGAGTATTATAGGAAAAGTAGGAAGTACAGGACTTGCAACGGGCCCACATGTGTGTTATCGATTTTGGAAAAACGGAGTACAAGTAGATGCTTTGAAACTGAAATTACCCAATTCCCAACCTATGGACAGCAAAAATTTACCCCGATTTATGACTCAAATAAAACCGTTGAAGCGAGAATTGGACAGCGTTGCAAATTTATAATGGAACAACTATTTTTGTCTTACCCTATGATAAAAAAGGAATGTTTATTTTACAAACTAATAGTGTAAATTTGCCTTTCGAAAACAAAAAAATCAGTTAAAAATATCCATAAATTAAAATTATAATGGCACTACGAAATACAAATCCCACAACAACAATAGCTTGGCAAAAACTTCAGAACCATTTTCAGGAAATGCAAAATGCTTCCATGAAAAAAATGTTCAGCGAAGACAAAACAAGAGCATCACAATTCCATTTACATTGGAATGATTTCGTAGTTGATTATTCCAAGAATATCGTTAATCAGGAAACCATGAATTTGTTGCTGGAATTGGCAAATGACGTGCAATTGAAAGACGCAATTGCAAAATATTTTGAAGGCGATGTCATTAATCAAACTGAAAATAGAGCCGTTTTGCATACCGCTTTACGAGCCAATTCAACTTCAAAAATAGCAGTAGATGGAGAAAATGTAATCCCGGAAATTTTTCAAGTAAAAGAAAAAATTAAAAAATTCACTAACGAAGTGGTAAATGGGGATAGAAAAGGGTTCACAGGAAAATCGTTTACGGATATTGTCAATATTGGGATTGGTGGTTCAGACCTTGGTCCCGCAATGGCTGTTGAGGCATTGCAGTTTTATAAAAATCATTTGAATATTCACTTTGTGTCGAATGTAGATGGAGATCACGTTAATGAAATTATTAAAAAAATAAATCCAGAAACTACCCTCTTTGTCGTTGCTTCTAAAACATTTACCACTCAGGAAACACTGACTAATTCACAGACCATCAAAAAATGGTTTTTAGAATCGGCAAAGCAAGAGGATGTGGCCAAACACTTTGTGGCGGTTTCAACCAATATTCAAAAAGTCACTGAATTTGGAATCAATCCTGATAACGTTTTCCCAATGTGGGATTGGGTTGGTGGTCGATTCTCTTTGTGGAGCGCCGTTGGGCTTTCGGTAAGTTTGGCCGTTGGGTTTGATAATTATGATGCATTATTAACCGGTGCCAATGAAATGGATGAACATTTTAAAACGGCCGATTTTGATAAAAACATTCCTGTTACACTGGCATTGTTAAGCATTTGGTATAATAATTTTTTTGGTGCAGAAAGCGAAGCCTTGATTCCGTATACGCAATATTTGCAAAAACTAGCGCCTTACTTACAACAAGGCACAATGGAAAGCAACGGTAAAAGTGTTGGTCGCGACGGAAAACCAGTAAACTATCAAACGGGAACGATTATATGGGGTGAGCCCGGAACCAATTCGCAACATGCTTTTTTTCAATTAATTCACCAAGGAACTAAATTGATTCCTTCTGATTTTATTGGGTTTGTAAAACCATTATACGGAAACGAAGATCATCACGACAAATTAATGTCAAACTTTTTTGCCCAAACAGAAGCTTTAATGAATGGAAAAACGGCGGAACAAGTTCAGTCGGAATTTGATAAACAAGGACTTTCAGCAGAACAAGCCAAATTCCTTTTACCGTTTAAAGTTTTCAACGGAAACAAACCTACTAATACGATTCTAATTCAAAAATTGACGCCAAAGTCCTTGGGTTCTTTGATTACTTTGTACGAGCACAAGATTTTTGTGCAAGGAATAATCTGGAATATTTTTAGTTATGACCAATGGGGCGTTGAGTTGGGCAAACAATTGGCTAATTCAATCCTTGATGAAATAAACTCAAAAAAGGTAAATTCTCATGATGGTTCCACAACATTTTTATTAAATCACTTTTTACAGAACAAATAAAAAAGGATTGTTTTTTTTCGTTTTTAAAAATGGCAAATCAATTTTTAAAATACAATGCATATAATTAAAAAAGGCACTCTTGATATAAGAATGCCTTTCTTTTATGGCATTTTTTATTACATTTGTTAAAACAAAAAACTTATTTATGTACGAATTCATTCAAAAATTTCATTCTGGTTGGGCTTATTTAGCAGTTTTAGTATTAATAATTGCAGTTGTTAATTCATTGATTGGATTCGTTTCCAAAAAAGAGTTTATGTCGAAAGACCGGAAAATGGCCCTCATTGGCCTAGCGACAATACACACGCAATTATTAATTGGTCTAGTTATTTATTTTATTTCGCCATTGGGTTTTTCTTCATTGGGACAAATGTCCGACAAAGCATTACGTTTAACCTCATTAGAGCATCCATTGATAAATCTAATTGGTATTACCTTGATTACGATAGGTTGGATGAAGCATAAAAAATTAACAACAAGTGAGTCGAAATTTAAGATATTTTCTATTTATTATGGTTTGGGACTAGTGCTTATATTGAGTAGAATTCCGTGGAAGTTGTGGTTCTAAAAAAGTATTAAAAGCCATTTTTTAAACCCAGGATACGGTTTTTGCCAAATTGACTTCACAAAAAAGTAAATAATGAAAAAAACGATTACGCTTTTTCTTTCAATTGCCCTTATCGGTGTTGCGATTAGTCAAACCTTGATTAAAGACAAACAAAAGGCGATTTCAGCTAAAGACACCGTTAAAAAGAGCAAAGCACTTTTTTTACCCCAAGAAATTGCTTCGGATTCTTTGTTCTTTGCAACAGATAAATATATACCTTATAAAAAAAATGCCCACGCTTCTTATTATGCAGATAAGTTTAACGGAAGGAAAACAACTAGCGGCAAAAGATTTGACAATAACAAATATACCGCTGCGCACAAAAAATTACCTTTTGGGACAAAAGTCAAAGTGACCAATGAGGTCAACGGAAAATCAGTAATCGTTGAAGTGACAGACAGAGGGCCTTTTGTTAGGTCAAGAGAAATTGATTTATCAAAACGTGCTTTTATGGAAATTTCCAAAAACAAATCGGCTGGAACGATGTTAGTTACCATTGAAGTACTTCAAAAATAGTTAGACACTATTCTAAAAAGGGTGTAAGTTTAAAAAAACGGCACCTCATTGAAATGCCGTTTTTTGATTCCCATTAATTATTCTTCACTCAAAGCGTTCCAACCACGAGCTTTCAACGGAATTTTGGTATTGGCTCGAGTTACCAAATGTATGCCTTCGCTTTCTTGTGTCATGTGCCCAATAATAGTGAAATTTGGATTTCCTTTTATCTTGTCAAAATCTTCCATTTTAATAGTAAAAAGCAACTCATAATCTTCGCCACCATTAATGGCCACGGTTGTAGAATCTAAGTCGAATTCTTCGCAAACATTAATAAACTGAGGATCGAGAGGTAATTTGTCTTCGTATAAATTACAACCTACTTTTGATTGTTTGCAAATATGGATAATTTCAGACGACAATCCATCCGAAATATCGATCATTGCAGTTGGTTTTATTTCCAATGCGTGCAACAAAGTACGCACATCTTTTCTAGCCTCAGGTTTTAATTGGCGCTCAATTAAATACGTGTAGGCATCCAAATCAGGTTGTGAATTTGGGTTGACCTGAAAAACTTGTTTCTCCCTTTCGAGAACCTGCAATCCCATATACGCTGCACCAATATCACCGGTTACAACCAACAAATCGGTTTGACCAGCTCCATTTCTATATGCAATTTCATTTTCATCGGCTTCGCCAATAACGGTAATGCTGATAATCATTCCTTTTTGAGATGAAGTGGTGTCTCCGCCTATGACATCAACCTTGTATTCATTGGCGGCAAGCGTAATTCCATCAAATAATTCTTCTAAAGCTTCCAACGGAAAACGGTTGGAAACGGCTATTGAAATCAAGATTTGGGTGGCTTTGGCATTCATTGCACAAATATCCGAAACATTGACCACCACTGATTTGTAACCCAAATGTCTTAGAGGCATATAGCCCAAATCAAAATGAACGCCTTCAACTAGCATATCGGTAGAAACAACAGCTTTTTTAGATGCAAAATCTAAAACTGCAGCATCATCGCCAATGCCTTTTAAAGTGGAAGGTTGTGTAATTTTGAAGTTTTTTGTCAAGTGGTCTATTAATCCAAATTCGCCTAATTGAGCAATACTGGTTCGTTGTGGGGATTTATCTTCGATCATAGTCATTGCGAGGAACGAAGTAATCTTCATTCACTTTGATTAATTTAAATTTTTTTTAAAGTTGCAAATGTACGAAGAAGGGAAGGTTTTTTGTCAAATAAAAAAGGGATCCGATTCAGTCATTTAATTTTATCATTAAATTTATGGCAAAATCAAACTAATTTAATTTTTATAAAATGAAAATATTTAACATTGTAACCTTAACCATAAACCCCTCTTTGGACAAAAGTACCCAATTCACGGGATTGGTTGCCGAACAAAAAATACGTTGCGGAACACCTCGATATGATGCTGGCGGTGGAGGAATCAATGTTTCTAAAGCAATTTCTCGATTAGGGGGAGAATCACTATGTGTATTCACATCAGGAGGATCGCCAGGAATTAAATTGGAAGAATTGGTGCAAAAAGAGGGAATTACCATAAAAATAATACCCACACAAAATTGGACCAGAGAAAATCTCGTGGCATTAGACACCAATACCAATGCGCAATATCGGTTTTGTTTTCCCGGAACTCCGATTTCTGATGTCGAAAAAGGGAATATTCTTCAAACTATTCAAGAATTAAAAACTAAATATTTAGTAGTAAGTGGCAGTTTAAATGACGGTTTATCTCCTGATTTCTATCAACATATTGCCGATTTGGCGAAGATTTCCGGCACAAAATTAATAGTGGATACTTCTGGAGAAGCCTTGAAAAAAGTATTGGAAAAAGGCGTGTATTTGGCTAAGCCAAACGTAGGCGAATTAGCAAAACTAATTGGAGTTGAACGATTAGAAATGGATGAAGTTGCTCCGGCAGCACGAAAATTAATCGAAAAAGGAAGTGCTGAAATTGTGGTGGTTTCTCTAGGAGCCCAAGGAGCAGTTTTGGTTACGGCAACTCAAACAGAGTTTGTTCCAGCGCCAAATGTTGTCAAGAAAAGCACCGTTGGAGCTGGCGACAGTATGGTGGGTGCCATGGTTTGGGCTTTGTCACAAAATAAACCTTTAAAAGAAGTGGTGCAATGGGGAGTGGCTTGCGGCTCAGCGGCAACCATGAATGAGGGCACGCAATTATTCAAATTGGGGGATGCGAAGCGATTGTTTGAGGAATTAAAAGACAACTAAAATCAATAAAACCCGATGATGAAAATCATCGGGTTTTCTCTATTATCTATCCGTCTATTATCTAAAAGTCTAAAATCTAATCATTCAACTTCAAAACCGCCATAAACGCTTCTTGCGGAATTTCGACATTTCCAACTAATCTCATCCGTTTTTTACCTTTTTTCTGTTTCTCTAGCAATTTACGTTTACGTGAAATATCACCACCGTAACATTTGGCGGTAACGTCTTTTCGCAAGGCTTTTATTGTTTCACGGGCAATGATTTTGGCACCAATGGCTGCTTGAATTGGAATGTCAAATTGTTGTCTTGGAATTAATTCTCTCAATTTTTCACACATTTTTTTGCCAATGTTATAGGCATTACTTTCGTGAATCAATGCGGAAAGTGCATCAACGGATTGCGCATTCAACAACACATCTAAACGAACTAATTTGGAAGTGCGCATACCAATTGGCGAATAATCAAAAGAAGCATATCCTTTGGAAACCGTTTTCAATCGATCGTAAAAATCGAATACAATTTCTGCTAGCGGCATATCGAAATTCAATTCTACTCTTTCTGTCGTCAAATAGGTTTGATTGGTTATAATACCGCGTTTTTCGATACACAAACTCATTACATTTCCAACAAAATCGGCTTTGGTAATAATAGTTGCTTTGATAAACGGTTCTTCCACTCTGTCTAAACGGGAGGGTTCCGGCAAATCAGAAGGATTGTTGACTACAAAAGGAGTTTCTGGGTCTTTTTTGGTGTAAGCCAAATACGAAACGTTGGGAACCGTAGTAATCACGGTCATATCAAACTCACGTTCCAATCGTTCCTGAATGATTTCCATATGTAACATTCCCAAGAATCCGCAACGGAAACCGAAACCTAAAGCCGCTGAACTTTCCGGTAAAAACACCAGTGAAGCATCGTTTAACTGCAGTTTTTCCATGGAGTTTCGCAACTCTTCATAGTCTTCGGTATCCACAGGATAAATTCCGGCAAAAACCATTGGTTTTACGTCTTCAAAACCCGTAATCATATTCGTCGTTGGCGTCTTCGCATCGGTCAAAGTATCGCCCACTTTTACTTCTTTAGCCTCTTTAATTCCCGAAATCAAGTAACCAACATCACCAGCAGAAATCACTTGTTTTGGAACTTGGTTCAGTTTCAAAGTGCCAATTTCGTCCGCAAAATATTCATTTCCAGTAGCCATAAATTTTATTTTCTGACCTTTTTTTATCTGACCGTTTTTCACTCGGAAAATAACTTCAATTCCGCGAAAGGGATTGTAATGAGAGTCAAAAATCAAGGCTTGCAACGGTTCGTCTATATTTCCTTTTGGAGGAGGAATTCTTTCGATAATGGCGGCCAAAATATTTTCGACACCCAAACCCGTTTTTCCTGAAGCGTGTATAATATCTTCTAGTTTGCAACCCAATAAATCAACAATATCATCGCTAACTTCCTCTGGATTGGCACTTGGTAAATCCACTTTATTCAAGACCGGAATAATTTCCAAGTCATTTTCTAGGGCCAAATATAAATTTGAAATTGTTTGTGCCTGAATGCTTTGTGCTGCATCCACAATCAAAAGCGCTCCTTCGCAAGCCGCAATTGAGCGAGAAACTTCATACGAAAAATCCACATGGCCAGGCGTGTCAATCAAATTCAGGATGTATTCTTCTCCCTTATAAGTATATTCCATCTGGATGGCGTGACTTTTTATGGTAATCCCACGTTCGCGTTCCAAGTCCATATTGTCCAGCAATTGCGCTTTTTCCTCGCGCGCCGTAACCGTATGTGTGGCACCAAGAAGTCTGTCGGCAAGCGTACTTTTTCCGTGATCAATGTGCGCAATAATGCAAAAATTTCGTATGTTTTTCATTCTCTATTTATGTCAATTTATGTTCAACTGACCGCAGTCGAAGTTTGGGCGTGACCCTCCGTAAAAACTCCGGGTCGGGCTATCCGCTATATCTTTTGTTCCGCTATCGCTACACAAAAGGATGCCGCTGCTATCCCTCACGCAAACTCAATTAATCTGCAAAGATAGTTTATTAGATTTGACAACTTTCAAAAAGTTGTCAAATCTATTGCAAATAGGTACTTTTGCAAAAAAATTCCCCTTGATAAAAATCGGCAACATAGTATTACCTGAATTTCCTTTACTACTTGCACCTATGGAAGACGTGAGCGATCCGCCATTTCGTAGATTGTGCAAAATGCACGGTGCCGATTTGATGTATTCCGAATTTATTTCTTCCGAAGGACTAATTCGCGACGCCATCAAAAGCCGAATGAAATTGGATATTTTCGATTACGAAAGACCAGTTGGAATTCAGATTTTTGGCGGTGATGAGGAAGCAATGGCACTTTCTTCCAAAATCGTCTCTACCGTAAATCCAGATATAATTGATATTAATTTTGGTTGTCCCGTAAAGAAAGTAGTTTGCAAAGGCGCAGGAGCTGGAGTTTTGAAAGATGTCGATTTAATGATTCGTTTGACACAAGCCGTTATAGACAGCACGCATTTGCCGGTTACCGTAAAAACCCGTTTGGGTTGGGACGACAATTCCATCAATATTGATGAGGTTGCCGAGCGTTTGCAAGACATTGGCGTTGCCGCTTTGAGTATTCACGCCAGAACCCGCGCCCAAATGTATAAAGGTCATTCCGATTGGTCGCATATTGCCCGAGTGAAAAACAATCCTAGAATTACGATGCCTATTTTTGGAAACGGAGATATTGATTCCCCAGAAAAAGCATTACAATATAAAAACGAATACGGCATCGATGGGATTATGATAGGTCGTGCCGCCATTGGTTATCCTTGGATTTTCAATGAAATCAAACATTACTTTCAAACAGGAGAACATTTAGCAAAACCCTCTGTTGCCGACAGAGTGGAAGCCGTTCGCAATCATCTTACTTGGGCAATGCAATGGAAAGGAGAACGATTGGGAATTGTAGAAACGCGTCCGCATTATACCAATTATTTCAAAGGAATCCATTCTTTTAAACCTTTCAAACAACAATTGGTTACACTAGATCATCCAGAGGAATTATTCTCCGTTTTGAATGAAATAGAAACTGCTTATTCGGATTATCAGGTAGTGTAAATTTATAAATTTCCAAACTCTTCAGGTTTAAAAAATTAATCCAACAATTTTTTACTCACGCGACTACTTGCAATCAACGAAGCAATGAAGCCAAGCAAGACAATCGTTGCAAAAACAATCAGGACGTTTTCAATCGTAAAAACCACCGGATAAGCCAGCGTCGGTGTAATCATCACGAGTTCATAACGCTGTTGTATTAGCACGATTGTAATCCCTAAAACTAGTCCAACAACTCCGCCAAAAATGCTTAATAATGTACCCTGCAACAGAAATATTTTGCGCAAATCCTTGATTTCGGTTCCGAGATTCAATAGTGTTTTCAGATTGCCTTTTTTGTCCAGAATCATCATAATCAATGCGCCAATCAAGTTGAAAAGAGCAATGATAATCACCAAAGTAAAGATGAGATACACGGCTAGATTTTCGGTATTCAACATTTTATACAAGGATTCGTTAAGTTGAGCCCTATTTTTAATGGTGATTTTATTGTGGAAAATAGTTTTTAGTTTACTCAGGATAACGTTTTCATCAGCGCCTTTTTTTAGTTTGACCTCAATTCCCGAAATTTGATTGGGTTTGTATTCTAATAATTCTTGGGCTAAACCTAAATCTCCGAAGACATATTTAGAATCTAAGTCTTCACTTATGGCATAAATACCAACGGGAATTACAGCTATTTCATTAAAAGCTTCTGCAGGATTTTCTATAGTCCCTTTTCCGGGTTTTGGCACTAAAACTTCTAGCGAGTTGTTGAAATCAAGCAATCCCATCGAGAATTTTTGTGCAATTCCATAACCTACAACCACTTCATCCGTAATGGGCTTTAACCAATCGCCGTTGTAAAGTGTTTTTTTAATTGCGTTTACCTTGCTATATTCAGAATCGACGCCTTTCAAGTAAGTGACTTCCTGTTTACCGTCAAAAGTAAATAAAACTCGCTCTTCTATTATTTTACTGTAGCAGGCCAAACCTTCTATTTCTTTGATTTTGTTTTCTTGATTTGGTGAAACAAAAAAAGATTTTCCTAAAGTGCTGCTTATTTTTAAATCAGGATCAATAGTATTGGAAAAGGAAAGACTGAAAACTTTTAGTCCGCTAAAAACGGACAAAACAACGAACAATGCCATTGCGCCAATTATTATTCCCATGCTTGCAATGCGATTGATTATATTGATAGCATTGTTTTTACTGTTGCTAAAAATATAACGTTTGGCTATGTAAAGGGGAAAATTCAAGTTAGGATTGTCTGCGTTTTTCTAAAAGCTCCCGGTTTTCGATAGGATTTTCTTTGGAAGACAAAGCATTGTCAATTTTCTCAATATAATCTAATGAGTCGTCTATGAAGAATACTAAATTAGGCACTTTTCGTAATTGTAGGCGAACTCTTTGAGATAAATCGTGTTTGATTAATTTTGAATTTGTTTTTATTGCCACCAATGTTTCTTTGGCTTTGTCTTGGGGGAAAATGCTTAAATGCACCGTCGCCACTGACAAATCTGTAGTTACACTAACTTTGGATACCGAAATTATCAAATTGGCAACTCCATTTTTTCTTACTTCACCTTGTAGGATGTCTACCAAATCTTTTTGGATAACGCCACCTATTTTTTTCTGTCTATTTGTTTCCATTGTGCAAAAATACAATTTTTTTAGAGCTACAAAGTTACGAAGCCGCAAAGTTTAAGTTTTTCAGAGTTTTAAATTATAGGAATTAATAATCTAGGAATTTTTATTTCATATATTTACAATAAAAGCATCGAGTACTAGCGGTTTTACTTCTAAAGTTTGCTATTGCTCGGGTTTCACAAATCCATTTGCAAATGAAAAAAATCGAACATATAGGAATTGCAGTCAGTAACCTAGAATCGGCATCAATAATTTATGAAAAACTCTTTGGTTCGCCAGCTTATAAGCAAGAGGAAGTTACCGAGGAAGGTGTAAAAACTGCTTTTTTTAGGAATGGGCCAAACAAAATTGAACTCCTCGAAGCCACTAATCCCGAAAGTTCCATTGCCAAGTTTGTTGCAAAAAAAGGTGAAGGAATTCATCATATTGCTTTTGATGTCGAAGATATAATGGCTGAAATAGACCGTTTAAAAAAGGAAGGGTTTGTTGTTTTAAATGAAGTTCCAAAAAAGGGATCTGATAATAAGTTGGTTGCTTTTTTACATCCTAAAACCACCAACGGAGTTTTGATAGAATTGTGCCAGAAAATATGACACGCTAATTTTATAATTGCAAATTTGATAGCATTCTAATAATCGGTTGTTTATTGTTGCCATTTTGCTAAATTTTGTAGCAGCAGAGGACTTCTAAAAATATGCACACCTTTTGCACGCCTAATATGCTTTTTGTATCGATTTTGACACTTTTGACACTTTTTGCAGCAAAGTTTTTGAATTTTTAAAATTGTATTTTTTAGGCATTAAATTCCATTTAATCAATGCGTAAGAAGATGTAAAATCACAATGAATTCAACGGATGCAAACGAATATCTAAAAATAGTTGCATCAAATTAAAAATAGTGGTAATTTCGCAATCGCATAAAAGGTCCTATAGCTCATTCGGTTAGAGCAACTGACTCATAATCAGTAGGTGCTTGGTTCGATTCCAAGTGGGACCACCACAAAATCCTTCAAAATCATTATTTTGAAGGATTTTTTTTACAAAAACAAACAAAAAACCACTTCATCGATTAAAATTAGCATTTAATCGATAATTTAATTGATTTTTAATTAATAAATTATGTATCTTTACAGTCTTTAATGACTTATGAGTTACAGATTAAAAGCTCACATTTTTTTTAATACAAGGATGAAAACTATTGTAAATAAGTTTTTTGTTTTAGTCATCTACATGTTAGATCTTGTAAACGGCTATGCGGCACCCCATCCACCGATGCCTAATGCTAAACCACCACCACCACCAGGAACACCTATTGATGAAAACCTTCCATTTTTATTAATAATTGCTATATTATTCGGAATATATATCATTTATAATCAAACCCTTAAAGCAAAAAAATCAATACTAATTTAGAAATTTTATTGCGTATTATTGTTCTAATTCGCGTATAATCTGGAAACATACTTGCCAATCACATCAAATTCAAGATTTACTTTGGTGCCCACTTCAAAAGTGTTGAAATTAGTGTGTTCAAAAGTGTAAGGAATAATAGCAACACTAAACTCGTTTTTCCTTGAATCAACCACTGTTAAACTGACACCATTAACCGTAATTGAGCCTTTTTCGATAGTGATGTTGTGGAGTGATTCATCATACTTAAAAGTGTAATACCAACTTCCATTTGTTTCTTTCAGGGTGGTGCAAGTGCCAATTTGATCAACATGTCCCTGAACAATATGGCCGTCTAGTCGATCGCCCAATTTCATTGCTCTTTCAAGATTGACACTATCCCCTTTTTGCCAATGCGAAATAGTCGTCTTTTTTATGGTTTCGCCTATTGCAGTAACGGTATAAAATGTTTTGTTTGTCGAAACAACGGTCAGACAAATCCCATTATGCGCAACGCTTTGGTCTATTTGAAGTTCATCGGTAATAGAGGAGGCAATGGTAATGTGAAGATTGTCTTTGTCTTTTTCGATTTCTTGAATAACACCTAGGATTTCTATAATTCCTGTAAACATTTCTTATTTTATTTTACTAAATTTGCACTTCAAAATTAGCAATAAATAACCTGATGTCATGATAAAAAAAGCAGAAAATATAATCGTTGGATTTTCAATTGGAGATTTAAACGGTATTGGAAGCGAAGTTATTCTAAAAACATTCGAAGATTCTCGAATGTTAGAATTGTGCACGCCAGTTATTTTTGCGAATGTAAAAATTCTTTCGTTTGTAAAAAAGAGTTTTGAATCCACCTCTATGATTCATGGAATTGATAGATTAGACCAAATAGTTTTAGGAAAAATAAATGTTTTGAATGTTTGGCAAGAAGGAGTAGAGATAAATTTTGGGGTAAATGACGAAAAAATCGGAAAATATGCCATAAAATCTTTTGTAGCTGCCACCAAAGCCTTAAAAGAAGGACTTGTAGATGTATTGGTAACCGCTCCAATAAACAAGTACAACATTCAATCGGATGATTTTAAATTTCCGGGGCATACCGATTATTTAGACCAAGAACTAGAAGGAAATGCATTGATGATGATGGTTCAGGACAATCTTAGAGTGGGGTTATTAACCGATCATATTCCTTTAAATAATGTCGCTTCTTATCTTACGGAAGACTTGATTATAAAAAAAATTGAAACGGTAAAACAGTCTTTGATACAAGATTTCAGTATCAACAAGCCAAAAATAGCAGTTCTGGGATTGAATCCGCATTGTGGGGATGGCGGAGTTATCGGCAAAGAAGACGATGCAATATTGAAACCGGCATTAAAGAAAATATTCGAAAAAGGGACATTAGTCTTTGGGCCTTTTGCCGCCGACGGTTTTTTTGGAAGCAATCAATATGAAAAATATGATGCCATTGTTGCAACATATCATGATCAGGGATTAATTCCTTTCAAAACGTTGTCATTTGGCAATGGTGTAAATTATACTGCGGGACTAAACAAAATACGAACATCGCCAGATCATGGTACTGCATATGATATTGCGGGGAAAGGCATAGCGGATTATAATTCATTTAAAGAGGCTATTTATCTTGCAATTGACATTTTTTATTCGCGAAATCAATATGCAGAAATCAACCAAAAACCTTTAAAAATAAAGGGAAAACAGATATAAGCAAAAAAAGCTAGATAACAGCATTAGATTTATAATAATTTTATATCTTTGCACTCCCGAAGTTTAGGGCAAATTGTTGTTGAAATGAACAAGTCAAAAGAATTTTTAATTCCTTTTATAGGATTAAAGCAAGGAAAACATCAATTTGAATATCAAATAAATAATACGTTCTTTGAAATCTTTGATTACCATGAATTTAATAATTCAAATATCAAAGTAAATGTAGTTTTAGAGAAAAAAAGCACGATGTTAGAGTTGGCGTTCAAGCATAAAGGAACGGTGAACGTTCATTGTGACATGACAAACGAAGAGTTTGATTTGACAATAAAAGGTAATATGAAATTGATTGTGCGTTTTGGAGACACCTTCAATAATGACAATGAAGAGTTACTCATTTTGCCACACGGAGAGTTTCAAATAGATATTTCACAATATATATACGAGATGATTGTTCTTTCTGTTCCTCTAAGACGAATTCATCCAGGAATTAAAGACGGAAGTTTAAATACGGAGGCTTTGAAAAAACTGAAAGAATTGACAATAAAAGAACTGAAAAAAGAGCATAAAGAAGAACAAAAAGAAGAAAATATTGACCCGCGTTGGGACAAATTAAAAAAACTATTAACGGATAAATAATATAGTAAAATGGCGCATCCTAAGAGAAAAATCTCCAAAACAAGAAGAGATAAAAGAAGAACACATTATAAAGCTACAGTAGCACAAATCGCTACTTGTCCCATCACTGGCGAAGCACATTTATACCACAGAGCCTATTGGCATGAGGGAAAAATGTATTACAGAGGACAAGTTGTTATAGATAAGTCTGCAGCTGTTGCTTAATACGTTTTTGTAAATGATATTTGAACTCTCACAATGTGAGAGTTTTTTTGTTGTTCATAATTTTAATTAAATAAGAAGTTCTAAAAGGAATAAGGATTAGAATTTTTTTGTAATTTTCGAGCCCTTTAAAACTTTTTCAAGTGGCAGCATTTGGAAAGAAATAACAGAGTACAATGAATAAAATTACAGCCGCAATTACAGCTGTTGGAGCTTACGTCCCGGACTATGTTCTTACAAACAAGATTCTCGAGACATTGGTTGATACAAATGATGAATGGATTACCACTCGTACGGGAATAAAAGAGAGGAGGATTCTTAAGGATGATAGTAAAGGAACCTCTTTTTTGGCAATAAACGCTGCCCTAGATTTAATAAAAAAAGCAAATATAGATCCCCTAGAAATAGATTTGTTACTTATGGCAACGGCTACTGCTGATATGCCTGTAGCCTCTACCGGTGCCTATGTTGCAACTGAAATCGGAGCGACAAATGCATTTGCTTACGACTTGCAATCCGCTTGTTCCAGTTTTTTGTTTGGAATGTCAACCGCTGCAGCTTATATAGAATCCGGGAGATATAAAAAAATATTATTGATTGGGGCAGACAAAATGTCCTCCATTGTAGATTACACAGATAGAGCAACCTGTATCATTTTTGGAGATGGAGCTGGAGCAGTTTTATTCGAACCAAATCATGAAGGATTAGGCTTGCAGGATGAATATTTAAGAACGGATGGCGGAGGCAGAGATTTTTTAAAAATGACTGCCGGAGGGTCTCTTTATCCAGCTTCAGAACAAACGGTTATTGATAATCAGCACAATATTACCCAAGATGGCAAAACAGTTTTTAAATATGCTGTTACCTACATGGCAGATGCTTGTGAGACGATTATGAATAGGAATAATTTGACCAATGAAGATGTTGCGTGGTTAGTGCCACACCAAGCCAATAAAAGGATTATTGACGCAATCGCTAATAGAATAAATTTAGAAGATTCAAAAGTATTGATGAATATAGAAAGATACGGAAATACCACTTCTGCAACTTTGCCTTTAGTTCTTAGTGATTTTGAACATTTATTTAAAAAAGGGGATACAATTATACTTGCCGCTTTTGGTGGCGGATTCTCATGGGGATCTATTTACTTAAAATGGGCATACGACAAACAATAAATTTAAACTAAAAACAAATAATTATGGATTTAAAAGAAATTCAAAACTTAATCAAATTTGTAGCAAATTCAGGTGTTGCGGAAGTTAAATTAGAAATGGATGATGTTAAAATCACCATTAGAACAACGCTGGAAGGAAATGTTTCTGAAGCGACTTATGTTCAAATGCCAGCTCAACCGGCTATTCAGCAAGCGGCAGTTCCTCAGCAAATCGCTCCAGTCGCTCCAATTCCTGCAGCGCCAGCGGCAGAGAAATCTAATTACATTACTATTAAATCTCCAATTATTGGAACCTTCTATAGAAAACCAACGCCAGACAAACCTATGTTTGTTGAAGTGGGCAGCACAATCGCTAAAGGAGATGTACTTTGCGTAATCGAAGCGATGAAATTGTTTAACGAAATAGAGTCAGAAGTTTCAGGGAAAATTGTCAAAATATTGGTTGACGACATGTCACCGGTAGAATATGACCAACCCTTATTTTTAGTAGATCCATCATAAATTTTAGATTGCAGATTTTAGATTGCAGATTTGAACCTTAATCAATATTTTACTTCAAATCAATTGCATTCTTGAATTCTAACTTCTAACTTCTAACTTTTAACTTTTAACTTTTAAAAGATGTTTAAAAAAATATTGATTGCCAACAGAGGGGAAATCGCGCTTCGTATAATTAGAACATGTAAAGAAATGGGTATCAAAACAGTGGCTGTTTATTCTACTGCCGATGCCGAAAGTTTGCACGTAAAGTTTGCAGATGAAGCGGTTTGTATAGGTCCGCCCCCAAGCAACTTGTCTTATCTAAAAATGTCAAATGTCATTGCCGCTGCCGAGATTACTAATGCAGATGCCATACATCCAGGATATGGATTTCTTTCCGAAAATTCAAAATTTTCAAAAATATGCCAAGAACATGGAATTAAATTCATAGGCGCATCACCAGAAATGATTGATAGAATGGGGGACAAGGCCTCGGCCAAAGCCACCATGAAAGCTGCTGGAGTTCCATGTGTTCCTGGTTCTGATGGCCTTTTAGAGTCTTTTGAACAAACTCAAAAACTAGCCAAAGAAATGGGCTATCCTGTAATGCTAAAAGCAACTGCCGGTGGTGGTGGAAAAGGAATGCGTGCCGTTTGGAAAGAGGATGAGTTACTAAAAGCATGGGAAAGTGCCCGTCAAGAATCAGCAGCAGCTTTTGGAAATGACGGCATGTACTTGGAAAAACTTATCGAAGAGCCGCGACATATAGAAATTCAAGTAGTGGGGGATTCTTTTGGAAAAGCCTGTCACCTCTCTGAAAGAGATTGTTCGGTACAACGTCGCCATCAAAAATTAACGGAGGAAACACCTTCGCCCTTTATGACCGATGAATTGCGTCAAAAAATGGGGGAAGCAGCCGTAAAAGCAGCTGAATTCATTAAGTATGAAGGTGCAGGGACGGTAGAGTTTTTAGTTGACAAACACCGTAATTTCTACTTTATGGAAATGAATACCCGTATTCAAGTAGAACATCCAATTACCGAACAAGTGATCGATTATGATTTGATTCGGGAACAAATTTCAGTTGCCGCCGGAATACCCATTTCAGGAAAAAATTATTTACCGCAACTACACGCTATCGAATGCCGAATCAATGCCGAGGATCCTTATAATGATTTTAGGCCTTCACCGGGAAAAATCACAACACTTCATATGCCGGGAGGTCACGGAGTGCGTTTGGATACTCACGTGTATTCGGGTTATACCATTCCGCCAAATTACGATTCTATGATAGCAAAACTTATCACCACGGCTCAGTCCCGCGAGGAGGCCATCAGTAAAATGAGAAGAGCATTAGACGAATTCGTGATTGAAGGCATAAAAACTACCATTCCTTTTCATAGACAGTTGATGGATGATCCAAGGTATATCGCCGGGGATTATACCACGGCTTTCATGGATACTTTCAAAATGAATGATCCAGAATAAGGAATTGATTTAAAATAAAAAAAGCTTCTCAATGAGAAGCTTTTTTTGTGCGGATAATAGTTGTAGTTTAATATATTAAGTAAAATTATAACAAGTAAATAAAACTCTTTAAATCCCGTATTTATTGACTTTTTTCCGTTTTTTGATAAAATAAAATAAACTAAAGTAAGTGTCCAAAAAGAGTGTTTAGGGGAATTATGGGGGAATAGAATTTTTAATATATTTGTAAAAAAAATATGGCTGCAGGTAGTTTTAGAATTAAAACCAAAAATGATTGGAATTCTATTTATTTTAGATTCAAACAAGGTAAGTCATTTGATATAGAAATATCGACCGGTGTTCAAATTCCGAAAGGGAGATGGAGCGAACCCAAACAAGAAGTATTAATGACTGGTGAAGTAAATTACAAAGAACTAAATACAAAACTAAAAGATTATGATGCATTTATAAGAAGAGAATACGAATTAATAAATCTTTCTAATGAAACTACATTAATTAATTCTAAATGGCTAAAAGAAAAAACTTCTGTCTTCTTCAACAGAATTACAAATAACAATGAAATAGACCAATCATTATTTCTAACAAATTTTATCGAAGGTTATATTCTCGAGGCTAAGTCTAAAAAAACAAAAAATAACACCCCAATATCCAATCGAACAATTCAACACTATCAGACTTGCTTGAATAAAATAGAAAAATTCGAAGAATCTATTGGAGTTAAAATTAAACTAATGGAAGTTAATTTAAGCTTTCATTCAAAATTTATTGAGTATTTAGATAAAATTGAAAAATTAAATCCAAATACTATAGGAGGTTATGTTGATGACCTAAAACAATTTGTAAATTCAGCAGAAAAAAAAGGTATAAAAACTTCATTAGAAATAAAACTAAAAGATTTTTATACTCCTTCAAACAAAACAAACGACATCTATCTTAAAGAAGAAGAAATTAATCTAATTTTCAATAAAGAATTTGAGCAAGATTATTTAGATAATGCGAGAGATTGGTTTATTATAGGACTAAGAACTGGACTAAGAATAGGTGATTTTTTGAAACTAACCACAAAAAACATTGTTGATGGATTTATAGAAAAGAAAACAGTTAAAACATCTTTCCCTGTAATCATTCCAATACATTCGCAAGTAAAAATAATATTAGAAAAAAGAAACGGTAAATTTCCAAGACAAATTAGTGACCCGAAATTTAATGATTATATAAAAACTGTTGTTGAAGAATCAGGCATTGTTGAAAAGGTAAATGGTGCAAAAATGTGTCCAATTGAAACTAAAGTTAATGGAAAGAAAAAAACAATTCACAGAAAAGTGAACGGAATCTACCCAAAAAACGAACTTGTTTCATCCCACATCTGTAGAAGGTCTTTTGCTACAAATTTATATGGAAAATTGGACACACTAACAATAATGAAGATAACAGGACACACTACTGAAAGTCAATTCCTAAGTTATATCAAAATTACACCACGAGAATACGCCGAAAGACTAAAGGAACTTTGGAGGAAAACGGAAAATCTTTAATTCTCCCTTAGTTTTTTATAGACATCACCTTTAATATACAATACTCGTCCCCCGACTTTGTTTGGGATTAGGATTTTTAGTTTTTCCCATTTGTTTAAAGTAACCAACGATACACAAAGAAGCTCTGAAACCTTTTTTCTTGTTAACAATTCATTGTCTGAATGTACTGTATAATTATTGATTGTACTCAATATTCTGTTAACCTCTGAAGAAACAGCATCTTTGATGATTATTGATAAATCATCTTTTGAAAACTCTAATACTCTGAAATTTGACTCTATCATAAATTTATATTTTTTAAGGTTCAGGTAAATAT
Organism: Flavobacterium psychrophilum; assembly: GCA_945872245.1. Classification (GTDB taxonomy): domain Bacteria; phylum Bacteroidota; class Bacteroidia; order Flavobacteriales; family Flavobacteriaceae; genus Flavobacterium; species Flavobacterium psychrophilum_T. The sequence continues at coordinate 777 of CAMBZB010000020.1, read as the reverse complement.
TCGTCTTACCTATTAACGGGGTTTATATCGGTTTCCTCGAAAAAAAATTATTTAAGCAACTTGTTCTAATTCATAATCTGACAATCTTATTTCAGATGCCATCACATACTCTGGATTATATTCATATCCGACATATTTTCTATCCAATTTCACACTTACTTCCCCTGTTGTTCCTGTGCCGTTAAACAAGTCAAGAACGGTGTCTCCGGGTCTTGTAGTTGATAAGATTGGAATCATTGGAATTACTTCTGGAAACACTGCCGTATGATTAAGAAAAAAGCCTTTCTCTTCACATAACTTTCTCAAGTGTTGAGTAGTTGCCACATTAGTTCTAACTACCCCATCTTTAAAATCCATTCCCGAAATTAACTTTGGAAATAGATTATTTGTCCCATATGAAAATGAATTTGTTTCATCATTTAATCCTTCTAACCATGAATCATCATAATAGAAGTTTTTTGATTTCACAAAGTGAAACAAGTACTCGTGAGAACGAACTGATCGTTTGCCAGGTGAATATTTTGGGTTCGTTTTTGTCCACAAAATTTCATCATTCAGGTTCCAACCTCTATTTAACATTTCAATCACAAACCTTTGTGGGATAGCCTGATAAGCACCATCTCTGCAGGTATCATTTATATTTACATACATTGAACCTTCATCTTTCAATACTCTTTTCGCATCATCAAAAAGTTTTACCAAGTTATTGATGAATTCCTCAGGTGTATTCTCTCTACCTAATTCATTCTCTCCATTCTTGTATACACGAGCTTGGAA
>CAMBZB010000019.1 GCA_945872245.1 Flavobacterium psychrophilum | reverse complement strand
CTGGAATACTTCTCCTGTTCAAACTACGGCTACGGCTTCTGGTTTGATTGCTGGAACTTATATTGTAACGGTTACTGACGACAAAGGATGTACCGATACTGAAACGGTAACCATAACTGAACCTGCTGCTCCTGCCGCTCCACTTTCTGGTGGTGATAATATAAAATGTAAGAATAAAATAACACAAACATTAACGGCAACAGCATCTGTGAATCCAGATGAATATGTAGAATGGTATGATTCTGCGACTAATGGTTCTATTGTAGGATTTCCAACTCTAAATTCTGTTGATACAGTTACTTATTATGCACAAACTGTAACTAATACAAATTCATGTCCTAGTCTAACTCGTACACCTGTTACATTAACAATTTACTCTTGTGCTATTGTTGCTCAAGATGATGCCGGTACTAGCGTAAACGGATATACTGGTGGAACTGCTTTCTCTAACGTACTTGCTAATGATACACTGAACGGGGTGGCGGTGATACCATCAGGGGTAACCACTACTTTTGTTTCTACAACGAATGTAGGTGTAACGCTTTCGGGTACTAACGTAATTGTTGCTGCTGGTACGCCTGCCGGTTCGTATACATTGACTTACCAAATATGTGAAGTCTTAAATCCTGGTAACTGTGATACTGCTATTGTAACTGTGCCTGTTTCGGCTACTGCAATTGTAGCTAATGATGATGCTGGATCTTCTGTTAATGGTTACAATGGTGGAACGGCTTTCACTAATGTAATTGCTAATGATACCCTGAACGGGGTGGCGGTGATACCATCAGAGGTAACCACTACTTTTGTTTCTACAACGAATGTAGGTGTAACGCTTTCGGGTACTAACGTAATTGTTGCTACTGGTACGCCTGCCGGTTCGTATACATTGACTTACCAAATATGTGAAGTCTTAAATCCTGGTAACTGTGATACTGCTATTGTGACATTAATTGTTACAGCGACAATTGATGCCCAAGATGACACCATCACTGATATAAATGGCACAACTGGAAATGCAAATGCTGGTAATGTTTTAGGGAATGATACTCTTAACGGAAGTAATGTGGCTATCGAACAAGTTAAATTAACTATAACAACTCCTGCAACCTCAATTGGTGGTGCTTCTGTTCCTGTTGTAGATCCTATAACGGGGCAAATTAGCGTGCCTCCAGGAACAGCTGCCGGAACCTATTTCATTGATTACGAGATTTGTGAAAAAAATACAAGCAATTGTGATACTGCAACAGTTACAGTAGAGGTAGCTGTCGTATTGGGTTGCGAATCCATAGTTGTTCATAATGCCTTCTCACCAAATGGGGATGAAAAAAATGCAGTATTTATAATCGATAATATTGATCCTACACCGGAATGTTATCCTGAAAATACAGTTGAAATTTACAACCGTTGGGGAGTATTGGTTTTCGAAACCAAAAATTATGACAATGAGACCAACAATTTTGACGGTACTTCCCGAGGAAGGACAACCATTAGCCAATCCTCTGGATTGCCTACAGGAACCTATTATTACATACTGAATTATACTTCTAAAGACATTAATAATAACATTAAAACCAATAAAAAAGAAGGGTATTTATACCTTACACGATAAACCAAACTCAAATCTAACTCTTGGGAGCTAAAACTCCCAAGATTATAACAAAAAACTAAATGAAGACAAGAATATTACTATTCGTTTTGATGTTTACAGGAGTGGTAAGTTATGCACAACAAGATGCACAATTTACACAATACATGTACAACACAATCAATGTCAATCCAGCGTATGCCGGATCGAGAGGAGCCTTAAGTATATTTGCATTGCATCGAACACAATGGGTCGGATTAGATGGAGCCCCAGTTACAAATGCCGTGTCTATAAATACCCCGATAAGCGGAAGTAATCTAGGATTGGGTGTATCGCTAATAAATGATAAAATTGGTCCTGCAAATGAGAATACATTCTCAGCGGATTTGTCCTATACCATTCCTACTTCAGAGACATTTAAACTCTCATTTGGAGTTAAGGGTACAGCTAATTTATTTAATTTGGATGTAACCAAATTAAATCCAATAGATGCTGATGATGAAAGTTTTCAAAATTATAATAAATTCTCACCAAATATCGGAGCGGGTATTTATTTACACTCCGACAAAGCCTATTTAGGTCTTTCTATTCCCAATTTTATTCAAACAAACCGTTATGATGATAATGATGTTCGTATTTTCAAAGAAAAAATTAATACCTATCTTATAGCTGGTTACGTATTTGATTTGAATCAGGATATTAAATTTAAACCAGCTCTAATCACCAAAATGGTTGAAGGTGCGCCGCTTCAAATTGATGTTTCGGGGAATTTTATGTTTAGTGAGAAGTTCGTTGTTGGAGTTGCTTACAGATGGAGTGCCGCATTGAGTGGCATGGTTGGTTTTCAAGTTTCTGATGGTCTGTACATTGGCTATGGATACGATAGGGAAACAACCAATTTAAAAAACTATAATTCTGGTTCGCATGAAATATTCTTACGTTATGAAATATTCAAAAATATCAATAAAATAACAAGTCCAAGATTTTTCTAAATAATAGCAATATGAAAAATTACATCATGCTATGTTTAACAATAAATTGAAAGACATAAAAGTTAAAATTTAAAAAATATAAAAAAAATTCATCATGAAAAATTATATATTCATTTTTATAACATTAGTAAGCGTTTTTTCATTTAACAGTTATGCCCAAAAAAACAAGGCCACTGTTGCTGACAAGAAATACGGAAACTATGCTTATATAGACGCCATAAAAACCTATGAAAGAGTTGCGGAAAAAGGATACAAATCTGTAGAGATGTTCCAAAAACTTGGTAATGCTTATTACTTTAATGCTGAATTGGAAAAAGCGGCCAAATGGTATGACGAATTATATGCCATGAATTCCGATTTGGAATCTGAATATTACTATCGATATTCACAATCATTAAAATCAATAGGACAAAATGAAAAAGCAAATGAAATGCTCGAAAAGTTTTACCAAAAGGCCGGAAACGACAGCAGAGGGAGGCTTTTTGAAAAAAACAGAAACTATTTAGATGAAATAAAAGCGAATTCAGGCAGATATAAAATTGAAGATGCCGGCATTAATTCAAAATATTCAGATTATGGAAGTTCCTATTATCAAAATAAACTTGTCTTTGCTTCAGCAAGAGATACGGGAAGTCTAGGACAGAGAAAACATCAATGGACAGATCAATATTTTACTAATCTTTATTTGGCAGACTTAGATGAAACAATGACGCCCAGTGAAGTAAAGAAATTTTCAAAAACTATAAATTCAAAATTTCATGAGTCGACCCCTGTTTTTACAAAGGACGGAAAAACAATGTATTTTACCCGAAACAACTACCTTGATGGAAAAAAGGGAAAAGATGGAAATAGAGCTACTTTAATAAAAATATATAAAGCCAGTTTAGAAAATAGCCAATGGGGGAAAATAACTGAATTACCTTTTGATGCTGATCAATATAGTACAGCGCATCCTGCATTGAGTGTAGATGAAAAAACCTTGTATTTTGCCTCTGACATGCCAGGAACACTAGGTCAGTCAGATATTTTTAAAGTAAAAATTAATGAAGATGGTAGTTATGGCATTCCTGAAAATTTAGGAAATACAATAAATACAGAAGGAAGGGAAACCTTCCCGTTCATTACCGATGAAAATGAAATCTATTTTGCTTCAGATGGCCATCCTGGGCTTGGTGGATTGGATATTTTTGTATCCAAAATAAATCCTGATGGAACTTTTGATAAAGTTCAAAATGTGGGAGCTGATGCCAATTCTCCAAAAGATGATTTTGCTTTTTTAATAGATACTAAATCTAGAAGAGGATTTTTAACTTCTAATAGAAACGGAGGTCAAGGATATGACGACATCTACAAGTTTCTTGAAACAAAAAAATTAATTTGTGAGCAAGAATTATCAGGAATAATAACTGATCAAGAAACTAGACAAATACTTGCCGATGCAAAATTAAGTCTTTATGATGCTAAATTTAATTTAATTGGTACAACAACATCTGACAAAGAGGGTCGATATGTTTTCAACGTCGAGTGTGGCAAAACGTATAATGTTAGAGCTGAGAAAACAGAATATACAACCAAAGAACAAAATGTTACGATTGCTAAAGAAACCGGTAAAACAGATTTGCCTTTTGTATTAGAAAAAAAGGGATGTGTTGTTACAATTGGTGATGACTTAGGCAGATGTTTCGGTATCAAAATGATTTACTTTGATTTGGATAAACATTTTATCCGTAAAGAAGCTGAATTAGATTTAGAAAAGATATTGGACGTGATGAAACAGTATCCAAACATGAAAATAGATATTCGTTCACATACAGATTGTAGACAATCTGTTAAATATAATCTAGTATTGTCCGACAGAAGAGCCAAATCAACCATAGCTTGGTTAGTAACAAAAGGTGTTGATAAATCGAGACTTATAGGTAAAGGATATGGAGAATCTCAACTAGTAAATGATTGTGGTTGTGAACCAACAAATAAATCGAATTGTACAGAAGAGCAGCATCAGGCAAACAGACGTAGTGAATTTATCATTACTGCCTTATAACCTTATCAAACTAACTAAACGCAAAGATTTAACTTAATATAACCCTCTAAAATTCAAAAATTTTAGAGGGTTTATTTTTTTTTGTAAACATCATAAGCTTATCCATATTATATGATTTAGATATATAAAACGGTATAATTTAAGTTAAAAAAATAGTCAAAATCCATAGTTTTTTTATAAACTTTTCCGTGATTAATTCTTTAGTAGGCTGCTAGGCTGCTACCAATAAGTAGGCAAAACTTTTCTGTAATTTAAAAAGGGAAATAATAACATAAATTAGCAAAATTATGTCAAGAAGTAGAAGTGAATTTAGTAAAGAATTTGGGCTAATTTATTATTATTGTAATTATCTGAGGTTATTTAGATTAGGTTAAAATGTATTAATTAAAAAGAATTAACCTAATTTGGAGGAAATTAGAATAACAAAAAAACTGCCTGAAAACAGGCAGCCTCTAAACCAAAAACAAACTTTACTTATATTTTTACAAAGATATTGGTGTAATACTTTTTACCATCTGGATTTGTTCTTATTGAAATTCCAAAATGAGTGTAATCACCTTCTATATTTTCTTTATGTGTTGGGCTATTCAACCAGGCATTTACTACCGATTGCGAAGAGTTATAATTATAGGCGATATTTTCACCCACTCTTTTGGCTCCCAAAACAGAAATTAAATTTTCTGATCTCGCAACAAAGTCATTGTGATTGACCACATTATTCCTAATCATGTAGTGATCATGTTCTTCTGATTTATAGGAAATATGATTAATTTGTTGCAATGCATTCAAGCCTACACTTACTCTGTAGGTGTTAATTAAATTCATAGCCTCCAATTCAGATGAATCGTAGCTATAATCCATAACTTTCATTGTAGCTGTACTAGAACTTGGAGCCTCTGAACTATCAGACGAACAGGAGTTCATGGAGTATACTATTGCAACAAGCAATAATACACGAAGTAATTTTGCTTTCATATAAAATAGGTTTAAGTTTAAAGTAGATTGTGGGGCAAACTCCTTTAGGGTTATTATTAAATTAAAGTAGATTGTGGGGCAAACTTCTTTAAGGATATAATTGATTGTAAGAACTTGTTTTTATTTATTATGTAAATATAGAATATTATCGTTTAAATGCACAATATAATCGATGAAATACACAATAAAATTAATTTAATATATATTTTTCTTACAATTTTTATTATAATGTAAGTGTAATAGGTTTTAAGAATAATTTTGAAGCATATTTAAAATACCATATAATTTAAATTCAAGTAATTTAAAAAAAGGATAAGAATGAGAGAATTAAAAAAGGAGTATCCAATAAAGTGTGTCGTAAAATGCACTATATCATTAGATTCTGTCTTAAAAAACAACTCGGTTTTAGGCCTATTTGGAAGTGATTCGTTTCTACTACTTTAATATCCTTGCTATTAGTGCGACTATAATTTAAATAAAAAAAAATCCCGATTTTTCAAGAATCGGGATTTTTAGGATAATGTCTAAATAGATAACTATTTTTTAATTTTCGCTTTCAATGCTTTGTATTCCTCGGTCATTTCCAAGGCACTATAAACATTCATAAGTGTCTTTGCAACATCAATATTGGTCGGATCTATTTCAACCGCCTTTATAAGATAAGGAATAGCACTTCTAAACAAATTAAACCTTTGGTTTTTTAGAACATCATAACGCTTCATATCCTTAGGGGAAGTCCCTAATTTATTCATCTCGTCAATGATTACCTTTTCATCCTCCAATTTTAATGCAGCCAAGTTGATATAGGCATTGATATAATTAGGATTAATTTCCATAACCCTTTTATAATAGTTCTCAGCTTCTAAAGGGTTCTTTGCATTAGCGCTAAGTACCGCTAAATTAAAAATTAAATCTGCATCATTAGGATTTTTGTCCAATACTTCAGCAACTAATTTTTTGTATGTTTCAAAATCTTTTGTTTCGAGATATAAATTGGCCTCAGCCAAGGTCAACGAACTATCATCAGGATTTGCTTTTCTTGCTTCAGAAATTGCTTTTTTGGCTTCTTCCGTTTTTCCGTTTTGGATTAAAATCAAGGCGATATTTTTGTTGATTTCACCTCTTTTTGAAGGAATGATTTCATTTTTTGGTTTTTCGTGGGTTCCGAATTTAACTGCCAAATCTCTTTCTTTTGCCGTTGTATATAAATCTTCCTGAGCAGTTAATTTATTCATTGCTAAATAACTGGTGCCTTTACCGGAATAATTCAATGTTTTCAGTTCCTCGTACAATTTAAGAGCGGCGGCATAATTTTTACCATTAACATAAGTTGAGGCAGCATAATACAAATTTATGGTGTCATTTTTATCCAACAAATAGGCATCGTATAACTTTTTGGCGCCTTCATTATGTTTAACATCTCTTAATTTTTCACATTCAGACAAATCATTTTTTAACTTTTCAATTAGCTTTTCATTTTCGGCATTTAATGTTAATTTATAATTTTCAATTTGTTTTTTTGTACTAAAGGTACAATCTAAAACAGCCTGATCACCTCCTTTAGTATCAGCGATGGCACTGTTCAACAATTTAAATTTTATGTCAAGAATCGAAGCAGTGGCTTGAGAAGAATACTTATCTTTTCCAGAAGCTTTTTCAACCGCCAATAAATCTTGATAGGCTTTGGCAGCTAGAGAAAGATTTTTCCCTTCTTCCACTTTTTTATTTGCCAAGTCTAATAAAGCATTTCCTTTCACAAAGAAATACTGCGCTTTTTCAGCATCAGTAGCATTCGGAATTAAAGATTCAGCGCCCTGTAAAATAGAAACTGCTTCCGACGAATTACCCCCTTTTAAAGCTTTTTCGGCAGCTTTGATTTGATCTTTCTGGGCGAAAGAAACCACAGATATCAAAAAGGCTGATGCAAGTATTGCATATTTACTTTTCATATTATTTTATTTATGATTCTTTTTCAATTGATTATAATATCTATTGGTCATCGTCTTCAGTGTCTTCTTCATCGGTATCTTCTTCAACCTCGTCGTCTGAATCGTCTTCCTCATCATCTCCACCTTCATCCTCAAGCACTTCCAAAACCGGTTTTACTCTTTCGATTGCTTCCGTTTCTATGACGTTTCCGTCTTCATCGACAACCACTTCGGCTACATCGTCTTTCATCACTTTTGTAACGGCAGCGATAGAATCACCTCCTTTAAGGTTAATCAGTTTTACCCCTTGAGTAGCTCTTCCCATTACACGTAGATCTTCAATTGCCATTCTGATGGTTAATCCAGACTTGTTGATAATCATCAAATCGTCTGCATCCGTCACAGCACTTATCGAAATCAGTTTTCCTGTTTTTTCGGTAATATTCAAGGTCTTAACTCCTTTTCCGCCACGGTTTGTAATTCTATAAACATCCTCGCCATCTTCATCAACTAATTTGGTACGTTTTCCATATCCATTTTCAGTTACCACCAAAATTTGCGAATCGTTAATATCATCTTTATCTACTGTAACCATTCCGATTACTTCGTCAGTCTCATCTTTTAAGGTGATTCCGCGAACTCCAGAAGCTGTTCTTCCCATTGGACGCGTTTTGGTTTCCTCAAAACGAACCAGTTTACCGGACTTCACGGCCAAAATAATCTGGCTTTCTCCATTAGTTAGTTTTGCTTCTAATAATTCATCATCCTCTTTAATGGTGATAGCAGCAACTCCATTTACTCTTGGTTTAGAATATTTATCCAAAGAGGTTTTCTTAACCTGACCTTTTTTGGTTACCATAATAAGGTTATGACTATTCGTGTATACCTTGTCTTTTAGATCTTGGGTACAAATAAAGGCTTTGACTTTGTCATCACTTTCAATATTGATTAGGTTTTGTAAAGCGCGTCCTTTGGCTGTTTTACTTCCTTCTGGAATTTCGTAAACCCGCATCCAGAAACATTTCCCTTTTTGAGTAAAGAACATCATATATTGGTGATTAGTAGCCACGAACATGTGTTCCAAGAAATCTTGATCTCTCGTACCGGCACTTTTTTGACCAACTCCTCCTCTATTCTGTGTTTTATATTCGGATAAATTGGTACGCTTGATATATCCGGCATGCGAAATGGTAATAACCACATTCTCATCGGCAATTAAGTCTTCAATGCTTACGTCTCCACCTGAATATTCGATTAGAGAACGACGATCATCACCATATTTATCGCGAATTTCAACAAGTTCTTCTTTGATTAGAGCAATTCTTAAATTAACATCAGCCAATAATGCTTGCAAATGAGCTATTAACTTCATTATTTCGTCATATTCCGCTCTTAATTTGTCTTGCTCCAAACCTGTTAGTTGACGCAAACGCATTTCTACAATGGCACGGGACTGAATATCCGATAATTTAAATCTTTCGATTAATTTCTCCCTAGCTTCTTCGGTATTTCTTGAAGCTTTGATTAGGGCAATCACTTCATCAATATTATCCGAAGCAATGATGAGTCCTTCCAAGATATGTGCTCTTTCTTCCGCTTTGCGTAATTCGAATTGTGTTCTACGAATAACCACATCATGACGGTGCTCCACAAAATAATGAATCATATCTTTTAGATTCAACATTTGTGGACGTCCTTTTACCAAGGCGATATTGTTGACACTAAAGGATGATTGTAATTGTGTAAACTTATAAAGGGTATTCAAAACCACGTTTGGAGTGGCATCTCGTTTCAAGATATAAACGATTCGCATCCCATTCCTATCCGATTCGTCACGGATGTTTGCGATGCCTTCGATTTTTTTATCATTAACTAAGTCGGCTGTACGCTTAATCATGTCGGCCTTGTTGACTTGATATGGAATTTCGGTGACGATAATACATTCTCTTCCATCCACTTCTTCAAAACCAATTTTGGCGCGCATTACAATACGTCCTCTACCTGTCTTAAAGGCTTCACGAACGCCCTCGTAACCATATATAGTACCACCAGTTGGAAAATCTGGAGCCTTGATGTGGTTCATCAATTCGTCTATTTCAATTTCGTTATTATCAATATAAGCCAATGTTCCGTTGATCACTTCAGTAAGATTATGTGGAGGCATGTTAGTCGCCATACCTACCGCAATTCCTGTCGCGCCATTTATCAATAAAGTGGGAACCCGTGTTGGCATAACTTTCGGCTCATACAAAGTATCGTCAAAGTTCAATTGGAAGTCAACTGTTTCTTTTTCGATATCCGCCATAATTTCTTCCGAAATTTTACGCATTCTAGCTTCAGTATATCGCATCGCTGCCGGACTATCACCATCTACAGAGCCAAAGTTACCCTGACCATCAACTAATAAATAGCGTAAACTCCATTCCTGGGCCATACGAACCATGGCATCATAAACGGAGGTGTCTCCGTGCGGGTGATACTTTCCTAAAACTTCTCCGACAATTCTTGCAGATTTTTTATGGGCAGATTTTGAAGTTACTCCTAGATCATACATTCCGTAAAGTACTCTTCGATGTACTGGTTTCAAGCCATCTCTAACATCAGGAAGTGCTCGTGATACAATTACTGACATCGAATAATCGATGTAAGCTGATTTCATTTCATCTTCGATGTTAATAGGAATTAACTTTTCTCCTTCAGACATAAGTTGTAATATTTAAAAAATTTATTTTAGTTTCAAAACGTGCTAATATACATCTTTTTGATTTTTTTGAATACATTTTATAATTCTAATTTCAATGATTTATTAACAAATTTTAATCAATTTTTGGTTAATAAATTAAGTGACATTTAACGTTTTTTTCATTCTTTTTTTGTCAATTAGCAGACAGAAGTTGTTAAAGGGAATGATTTTTGTTTTTCATTTAGAAATTGACTAAATTTACGTTACAATACAATCACATTATGGATGATAATTTTTCACCAAGAGTAAAAGATGTTATTACTTATAGTAAGGAAGAAGCCTTGCGATTAGGACATGACTTTATAGGAACCGAACATTTGATGCTAGGGATTTTAAGGGATGGCAATGGTAAAGCAATTAACATATTAAATAATTTATCTGTTAACTTAGACCATCTTAGAAGAAAAGTAGAAATACTAAGCCCTGCAAGCCCAAACGTAGAAACCAACAACGAAAAGAAAAACCTACACCTTACGCGACAAGCGGAACGTGCATTGAAAACTACTTTTCTTGAAGCAAAAGTATTTCATAGTACTTCTATCAGCACGGCACATTTATTATTGTGCATCTTAAGAAACGAAAACGACCCAACAACTAAGCTATTGAATAAATTGAAAATTGATTATGACATAGCTAAAGAACAGTATCTCAACATGACACCAAGCGATGAAGATTTTATTGAAAACTTGCCAAGAAACGACGCATATAACGAAGATTCAGGACAAGATGACAGTCTAAAGGAAGGAACCTTTAATAATCCGGCCAATAAATCAAATAAAAAATCCAAAACTCCGGTTCTAGACAATTTTGGTAGAGATTTAACAGAAATGGCCGAAGACGGAAAATTAGATCCAGTTGTAGGACGCGAAAAAGAAATTGAGCGCGTTTCTCAAATTTTAAGCCGTAGGAAAAAGAATAATCCTCTTCTTATAGGTGAACCTGGTGTCGGAAAATCCGCTATTGCCGAAGGTTTGGCTTTGCGTATTATTCAAAAGAAAGTATCCCGTATATTATTCAACAAACGAGTAGTTACTCTGGATTTGGCAAGTCTTGTTGCCGGAACAAAATACCGCGGCCAATTTGAAGAGCGAATGAAAGCCGTGATGAATGAATTGGAAAAAAACGACGATATCATTCTTTTTATTGATGAAATTCACACTATTGTAGGTGCAGGTGGTGCAACTGGTTCGCTTGATGCTTCTAATATGTTCAAACCCGCTTTGTCCAGAGGGGAAATACAATGTATTGGAGCCACTACTCTTGATGAGTACCGTCAGTATATTGAAAAAGACGGCGCACTTGAAAGACGATTCCAAAAAGTGATCATTGAACCTACTTCTATAGAAGAAACAATTACCATCTTAAATAATATAAAAGATAAGTACGAAGACCATCACAATGTAAAGTATTCGCCTGAGGCCATTGAAGCCTGCGTTAAATTGACGGACAGATATATGTCAGAGCGATTCTTGCCAGACAAAGCCATAGATGCTTTGGACGAAGCGGGTTCTCGTGTTCATATCGTAAACATTGATGTTCCGAAACAGATTCTAGAGTTGGAGAAACAACTAGAAGACGTACGTGAATTGAAAAACTCGGTGGTTAAAAAACAGAAATATGAAGAAGCCGCTAAACTTCGGGACGATGAAAAACGAATCGAAAAAGATTTGTCATTAGCCCAAGAACAGTGGGAAGAAGATGCTAAAAGTAATCGAATTGAAGTTACAGAGGACAATGTAGCCGATGTGGTTTCTATGATGACCGGAATTCCAGTAAATCGTATTGCCCAAACAGAAAGTAACAAACTAGCTAAGTTGCCGGAACTAATTGAAGGAAAGGTGATTGGTCAAAAAGAAGCGGTAATGAAAATTGCGCGTTCCATTCAAAGAAATCGTGCTGGACTGAAAGATCCAAATCGACCAATTGGTTCCTTCATTTTCCTGGGACAAACTGGTGTTGGAAAAACCCAGTTAGCCAAAGTTCTCGCCAAAGAATTATTCGATTCTGAAGATGCGTTAATCCGAATTGATATGAGCGAATATATGGAAAAATTTTCCATCTCACGATTAGTTGGAGCTCCTCCGGGATATGTAGGCTATGAAGAAGGCGGACAATTAACCGAAAAAGTGCGTCGTAAACCCTATTGCGTGGTGCTGTTGGACGAAATCGAAAAAGCGCATCCTGACGTGTTCAATATGTTGTTGCAAGTTCTTGACGATGGCTTCTTGACCGATAGTTTGGGACGAAAAATCGATTTCAAGAATACTATCATTATCATGACTTCGAATGTTGGTGCACGTCAATTAAAGGATTTTGGTCAAGGCGTAGGTTTTGGCACTGCTGCCAAAGTTGCCCAAGCGGACGACAATTCAAAAAGCATTATCGAAAATGCCTTGAAGAAAACCTTTGCACCTGAATTCTTGAATAGAATCGATGATGTTATTGTATTCAACGCACTAGAGAAACACGATATTGATTTGATTATCGAAATTGAATTAAAAAAATTATACGATCGTATCAAAGAATTGGGTTATGAATTAAGCCTTTCCGACAAAGCCAAAGCGTTTATAGCGGAAAAAGGTTTTGACAGACAATTTGGTGCCAGACCACTAAAGAGAGCCATACAAAAATATGTAGAAGATGCCCTTGCAGAAGAAATTATCACTTCTAAAGTGGCTGTCGGAGATGAAATTTTCATGGATTTAGATGACACTTCACAAGAACTGACCGTAAATGTTCATAAAGCAGAAAAACCTACTAATTAGTAGGTTTTTTTTTGCCACCCTCCTTCTCATTATTAATATAAATATAATACAAAAGATGCCATAATTCGATTTATATTTACATCCTATTTAATTACCGTAGAAAACCTATTTATGTTACAAAACAAAATTATACTTGGCAGCGAGGAATGGTGTTCCTTTCCAGAATTAGGAATCCCGACTATCAAGGCGCGAGTTGATTCTGGCGCAAAAACCTCTGCTTTACACGCCATCAATATTGCCCCATTTAAAAAAGAAGGACAAAATTGGGTGAAATTTGACATTAACCCCATTCAAAACAACGTCAAGACAGTTATCCATTGCGAAGCTCCATTGGTAGACAAACGAATCGTGAAAAGTTCCAGCGGATTTCGAGAAGAACGTTATGTAATTCAAACCAATTTAGAGATTGGCAATTCGAATTGGATTATTGAAATGACCTTGACCAATCGAGATTCCATGGGCTTTCGAATGCTATTGGGTCGTGAAGCCATGAGCGGCAGAGTTTTGGTGGATCCCGAGCAACAATATCTTTTAGGCCAACCCACAAACGATAGTTTAAAAGAAGTTTATAAAAATTCCGAGAAAGCGAGTTCCGGTTTGCGCATCGGACTTTTGGCCAGTAATCCAGAGTTGTATAGCAATAAGCGAATTATGGAAGCCGGCGAAATGCGGGGTCACGAAATGCACTTTTTGAACATTAAGGAGTGCTATATGAAGCTGGATGCCAAAACCCCGGAGATTCACTATCGTGGAGGTTTAATATTGAATCAATTTGATGCTGTTATTCCTAGAATTCGCCCCAGCATTACCTTTTATGGTTGTGCATTGACTCGGCAATTCGAGGCACTGAACGTATACTGCTTAAATTCTTCCACTGCAATCACGCAGTCGCGGGACAAGCTTTTCTCCCTTCAATTGCTTTTGCAAAGCGGGATTGATATTCCAACAACCGGTTTTGCCAACTCCCCTTTGGATACCGATGATTTAATAAAAATGGTGGGTGGTTCTCCGTTAATCGTGAAATTACTCGAAGGGACACAAGGAAAAGGCGTTGTTTTAGCCGAAACCAAAAAAGCAGCCGAGAGCGTTATCAATGCCTTCAAAAGTTTGAATGCCAATATTTTGGTGCAAGAATTCATAAAAGAAGCCAACGGAAAAGACTTGCGTTTGTTTGTGGTCGATGGAAAAGTGGTGGCTACCATTCAGCGGGAAGCCATGCAAGGTGAATTCCGAGCTAATATTCATCTTGGAGGAACAGCCTCGGTTATTAAACCTACCTCTGAAGAGAAAAAGATAGCAATTCGTGCCGCAAAGGCAATGGATTTGAAAGTTGCAGGTGTTGATATTATTCGTTCCTCAAAGGGGCCACTATTACTTGAAGTGAACTCCTCTCCGGGTCTTGAAGGTATTGAAGGTGCCACTAATAAAGATATTGCAGGTGAAATGATACGCGCTATCGAGAAGAATTTTAAATTGTAAAGAACCAATACCTAATTAAATGCCCTCTACAAAAATGGTAAATAGATAGTTTTTACAACAACATTACATTCTAAAATTCCGCAATCGTAACGAATTCAGTATCACGGAAACGGAACTGAAACTCATCGCAGCCGCAGCAATCATTGGCGACAACAGTATTCCAAAGACCGGATACAAAACTCCTGCAGCAACCGAAATTCCAAAAACATTGTAGACAAAGGCAAAAAACAAGTTCTGTTTGATGTTTCGCATTACGGCCTGACTCAAATTCTTGGCTTTTACAATTCCTTGCAAATCGCCTTTCACCAGAGTAATTTTGGCACTTTCAATAGCCACATCCGTTCCAGTTCCCATGGCAATTCCGATGTCAGCTTGCGCCAATGCCGGGCCGTCGTTGATTCCGTCGCCCGCCATGGCCACAATTTTTCCTTCGGCTTGTAGGCTTTTGATTTCCTTGAGTTTGTCTTCCGGCAGACAATTGGCAATAAAACCAGTCAGATTCAATTCCTCGGCGACCGCTTTTGCTGTATTTTCATTGTCGCCGGTAATCATGATCACCTCAATACCCTGACGCCTCAGTTCCTTGATGGCTGCAGCACTTGTCAGTTTAATTTTATCTGAAATGGACACAAATCCAACGGAAATACCATCTACGGAAATATAGGAAACTGTTTTTCCTAGTTTTTGTTCGGCGATGATTTTGGTTTCCAAATCATCAGGAATGCTTGATCCTATTTGCTCCATTAGTTTTTGATTTCCCAATGCCACCTTTTTGTTGGTGACTGTTCCGATAACCCCTTTGCCGGAAATAGATTCAAAATCCTTCACTTCTAACAAGGAAACATTTTTGGATCTGGCATAATTCACCACGGCTTGCGCCAAAGGATGTTCGCTGTATTGATTCAAAGAAGCAATATTTAGCAACAAATTTGCTGATTCATCATTCGAAGAAAACACTTTTTCTACCGAAGGTTTTCCTTCCGTAATGGTTCCTGTTTTGTCGGTTATCAAGACATTTACCTTGTTCATATTTTCCAAGGCTTCGGCGTTTTTAATCAAAACTCCAAATTGTGCGCCCTTACCTACTCCAACCATAACCGACATGGGAGTAGCCAATCCCAAAGCACAAGGACAAGCTATAATCAAAACGGCAATGGCATTGATAAATCCGTAAACAAAGGCCGGTTCGGGACCAAATCTTGACCAGACTATAAAGGTCAATGCCGAAATTATGACCACGATAGGTACAAAATATTTGGCAATACTATCGGCCATTTTTTGAATGGGGGCCCTGGAACGGCTAGCATCGTTGACCATTTGCACAATTTGAGAAAGCAGCGTTTCCGAACCTACTTTTTCGGCAACCATAACGAAGGATTTATTGCCGTTAATTGTTCCTGCACTAAGGGCATCGCCAATCGTTTTATCAACAGGAATGGGTTCTCCCGAAATCATGGCTTCGTCAATGGAACTCTCGCCATCGGTTATTTTTCCGTCCACGGGGATTTTTTCACCGGGCTTGACGCGCAATAAATCACCTTTTTTGATGTCGTGAATGGAGATTACTTTGTCGGCTCCATCAATGACCAAAGTGGCTTCGGTCGGGGCGAGTTTCAACAATTCTTTGATGGCTTGATTCGTTTGTCCATGAGCTTTGGCTTCCATTAATTGCCCTAATAAAACGAGGGTTAATATCACCACAGTTGCTTCAAAATAGAGTGAGACCGTTCCGTGATGCTTGAACTCATTTGGAAAATAATCGGGAAACAAGAGTCCAGCAATACTGAACAAAAAAGCGATTCCGGTCCCTATTCCTATCAGAGTGAACATATTGAGATTCCAACTGATAATAGATTTCCAGGCGCGCACAAAAAACATCCAACCGGCATAAAAAACCACGGGAAGCGACAAAATAAGTTGTAACCAATTCCATTTCTGGGTTTCTATGATTTGCAATAGCGGATTATTGTGCAGCATTTCCAACATAGAAATGATGAAAACGGGAAGGGTGAATATGAAGGCAATTTTCATTTTGCGCAACAAGTCTTTGTAAGACTTATTTTCTTCCTCATCCACAGGTTTCATTGGAACCAGATCCATTCCGCAAATGGGGCAATCTCCGGGTTGATCCTGAACAATTTCGGAATGCATTGAGCAAGTATACCTTATTTTAGCAGCGTTTAAATCAGGGGCTTTGACCAAATCCATTCCGCAAACAGGACAATCTCCGGCTTTGTCATAGACTTTTTCACCTTCGCAAAACATCGGGCAATAGTATTTTCCCGAAGCGCTAGTTGGCAAAACAACAGTATTCCTATCGTTTGCTATTGGCGTGCTGTAAAGAGAATTCTCGGATGCCTTACCGCTTTCGCTGATAATGTAGTTTCCTGCGGCATACAATGCTTTTTGGAATTTAAAAATGGGAACGTTTTTTACCGTAGTGATTGTTGCCAATGGCAGATCTAAAGAAACAACAACTTCCACTCCATCCATTTCGTTCAAGGCTTTTTTGACTTTGGTGCGGCAGCCGTTGCAAGTCATTCCAGTTATGGTGTAGGTATGTGTCATTTTTATGTTGTCAGATACAAATTTAAGGAATTCTATAGAACTTTAATGCTAGAAATCGGGTATATCGAAAGCCTCAAAGCGTTCAAAAAAAATCTTTAGGACTACTCGCCATTTTAATATGACCATTCACTTTAATTGCTGAAACTTATAGCAAGCAATTTTAATCCGATTGACCCACCAAAAAAAATAATTATGTTTAAAACTGATTATTTAATATTTGGTTTTTCTATCTTTTTCATTTTGATTATTCCGTGCCTGCTCTTCATTGGTTATGGCTTTAATCTGAATAAGAAAATGACCTAGAAGATTATGGCAATGGTTTTGTTTACACCCTGGGTTGTTGGTTCAATGATTAAGATTTACCTAGATTACATTGGCAAAATCACCTTGCCATGGTCCTATTTTCTAAAACCTCAAGGATTGGTAGTGTTTGTTCCTACAAGTATTTGGTGGGGAAATCCTTTCCTACTAATTGGCTTACTGAGTCGCCAATTAATTCAAAAAAGCTTTCTATGAATACAGTCAGAACACGGTAAATTTTACTTGCTGTTGGGTATTTTGGCACGGACTTTCATAGGGGCTAGTAGAATATTCGTTTCTCTCTTTTGGGTCTTTGACGCTATGGTTATAATAGTACGCATTTGGATATTTTATATCAAGGATATCTTGATTGGGTTGTTGACAGATTGGTTGATAGGCAGAAAAATCGATTCAATTAATAAGAAACATAAGCAAAGTAAAACTCATGATAATTAAGTAGTTTCTATTATCAATAAGAGAGCGCTTCTCCCCTTCTGGTTTGCCAATCAAAGGGAATAAAATCAGTCGAAATCGGATGGCATTGAATATCCATTTTAGTACATCTAATAGCGCCAAAGTAACTTGCCACGGCCACTTCTGATGCGTCTTTTCCATTGGCTATTTTTACGAGTCCATTAAGTGCCGCCAACTTGGTTGGATCAAAGATAATCCAGTACCCACCAATATAAGATTCAAAACAAGCGTGAAAATCGGGAGGATTCAGATGTGAGGCATATCCGGTAAAATAGCGTGCCGGAATATCCAGTGCCCTGCACAAAGCAATGCCCAGATGGGCAAAGTCCTTGCAAACGCCTGCCTTATGCAGTAAAGTGTCCTTGGCTGATGCGCTAGAATTTGTGGAACCGGTGGTATAGCAAATGTTGTCGAAAATCCAATCCTCAATAGCTAATACCTTTGAATAGTCATCGGGTAAAAGTCCGAATTCCTTGATGGCAAATTCCATCAATTTGTCAGATTCACAATGCCTGCTGGGAGAAATATAAGGCAATACTTCATGATCGAGATTAATAATGGGTATGGATTTCAACAGTGCATTCTCTTCAATTCGGGCGGGGTTTACTACTACTTGAGCTTTGTAGTTTATTGTAAATGAACTACCTCCTTCAACCTCCATTTTTATGAATCGGGTGTCGGAATGGTTTAATGTGAATTCTTCAAACGCAATGGCAGGATTAATAATTAGGGATTCCTCCAAAATTATTTGATTAGCCGATTGTATCGCCTGAATGTTAAAAAAGAAAGTGGTAGTTGAAAAAACATCGTACGATAACGTACTGTAAACCGTAAAATTCATGCTGTAAAAATAGTCTTTTTAAACGGTACGCTTCGTTATTCCTCCTAATTTTCTTTACGGACAAAGATTCATATTCCGCATTAATTGGGTTATATTTGTATAACGAAATAAGGGATTATGGAAGAATGTATCTCTGTTTTTGACATGTTAAAAATCAGTGTT
Organism: Flavobacterium psychrophilum; assembly: GCA_945872245.1. Lineage (GTDB taxonomy): Bacteria > Bacteroidota > Bacteroidia > Flavobacteriales > Flavobacteriaceae > Flavobacterium > Flavobacterium psychrophilum_T. The sequence continues at coordinate 24,720 of CAMBZB010000019.1, read as the reverse complement.
GGACCCTCGAGTTCCCATACGCTTGGACCTTGGCGCGCGGCAGAACGTTTTCTCGGAGAACTGCGGAATGAAAATCTAATCCATTCCATCAAAAAGATAAAAGTTGATTTATATGGTTCACTTTCCTTAACAGGAAAAGGGCACGCGACTGATTTAGCCATAATGTTGGGTTTGAGTGGCCAAGATCCTGAGTACATACCCGTTTCAGCTATCCCGGAAATTATTAAATCCATCAAGGATGAAAACGAAATCCATCTTGGAAATGAAATTACCATTCCTTTTCACTTTTTCGAAGACATCCTTTTTAATAAAAACTTCCTTGCTTTCCATGCCAATGCATTGACATTTTCGGCTTATACTTTCGATAAAAAAATCCATTCGGCTACTTTCTACTCTATTGGCGGGGGATTTGTAGTAAAAGAAGAACGCAGCAATGCCAAAAAGAAATTAGTTCTAAAATGTGCCTTTCCGTTCCCTATAAACAAAGCCTATGAACTCCTGAATTATACGATTCACGAGAACAAAAAGATTTCGGAAATTGTGTATGAAAACGAAAAATCGATGCGTCCAGAAGATCAAATCCATCTGGAATTAATGCGCATTTGGGATACCATGCTCGAAAGCATGTACACTGGTTGTCATTCCGGGGGCATTCTACCTGGCGGACTAAATGTGCGTCGTAGAGCATTTGATATGCACCAAAATCTTATTGGCTTAGCCAATTATGATTCGCCACAAACATGGCTAGAGCAAATACGATTGACGAAAGTTAAGTTTCGCCAAATTCTAAAGTGGGTAAATTGTTTTGCCTTGGCCGTCAATGAAGTAAATGCAGCTATGGGAAGAATAGTTACGGCGCCAACTAATGGAAGCGCGGGTGTTGTTCCGTCGGTATTACTCTATTATTTGGTTATAGAAAATCACGAAGCGGGCGAAAAGGAAATCAAGCAGTTTTTGCTCGTTGCCAGTGAAATTGGCAGTATTTTCAAGAAAGGTTCCACTATTTCGGCAGCAATGGGCGGTTGTCAGGCAGAAATTGGCGTATCGTCCGCAATGTCAGCTGCGGCTTTGTGTGAAGTATTGGGCGGTACGCCTGCTCAAGTTCTGATGGCAGCTGAAATCGCCATGGAACACCATCTTGGACTGACTTGCGATCCCGTTGGTGGTTTGGTTCAAATTCCCTGTATCGAAAGAAATACCATGGGGGCAATTACGGCAATTAATGCTGCTGAATTGGCTTTGGAAACTGACCCTAAAAATGCAAAAGTTTCTTTGGATAAGGTAATTGACACCATGTGGCAAACTGCCAAAGACATGAATAATAAATACAAAGAAACCTCTGAAGGTGGATTAGCGGTTTCCGTGAACATGGCTGATTGTTAAGAAAATATTCGCTAAAACGAGGGGGTTAGCAATTACATCAGTTTCAATATTCAATCCATTTAATTAATTAAGTCATACTTTTTTAGTCTGATATTAGTTATACATTTGTGAAAATTAATATTTATTTATGAAAAAAATTATTTTATCGGCTTTTATGTTAATTGGATTAACATTTGCTGCGCATGCTCAAGACATTTCTGAAAATGCATTAGGATTACGTTTAGGCAGCAACGATGGTTTTGGGGGTGAAGTTTCCTATCAAAGAGGAATGTCAAACAATAATCGTCTTGAATTGGATTTGGGTTGGAGAAACAGTAAAGATTTTGATGCGTTTAAACTAGCTGGAATTTACCAATGGGCTTGGAATATTGATGGAGATTTTAACTGGTATGCTGGAGTTGGAGGCGGTTTAGGAAGTTGGAGCAGCAGTAACAATACTAACGGCACATTTATTTTTGCTACAGGGGATGTTGGAATTGAATACAATTTTGATATCCCATTACAATTGTCTCTTGATATTAGACCTGAACTTGGTATTCTGGGAGACTACAAATACACGAATAGTAATTTAGATACATTCGTTGCAAATATTGGTTTGGGAGTTCGGTACAAATTCTAAATTTTAACTCAACCATAAAAACAATCCCGTTCTGAAATATTAGGACGGGATTTTTTATTTAATAATGATTTCTTTTTTAGAATTTATTTTAACCACACAATAGGGAGTTGTAATTTCTTGTGTACTTATTTTACTGGATTCAGGAGTTATTTCTTTTGTAGTTACGATTATATTTTTATCGGTTTCAACAACGCTTTCAATCTCTATTTTATAGCCCCTTGTTGCTTTTTCACCCATATTCATAACAATAAAATTGGAAGTTTGAATATCCATTGGGCTTATTTTAATTTTTAATTTGGGATCATTTTGTAACATTATAATTTCGTTTGGTTCTGATAAAATTTCGAAAAAATGAATGCTGGCACCACCATCTTCTTGTTGGGTCAAGACCTCGAATAAAGGCTTGCTTTCTTGTTTTTTGACCGTTGTGGCACAGGAAAACAAAGCCAAAGTGAGCACCAGTATAAAAACTTTTTTCATGAAAATTTATTTATGGCTTTTTGATACAAATCTTCGTATAGGGGTAAAATGTTTTTGATATCAAATTGTTTTGCAACGGACAAAGCATTCATTTTGAATTCGGCTAAAACACTGTCGTTATTTAAAATTCGTAAGGCATTTTCGGCCATTTCATCAATATTGCCTACATGGCTTAAATATCCTGAAATGCCCTCAAAGTTCACCTCAGACAAACCACCCGAATTACTCGAAATAACAGGAACGCTCCACGCCATTGCTTCGAGAGCGGCAAGTCCAAAACTTTCGGTTTCTGATGGCAGCAAGAATAAATCGGTATAACTCAAAATCTTGTCGATTTCATTACTGTTGCCAAAGAAAATCACCTTGTCCAGAATACCTAATTCTTGGCATAAATATTCCGCTTTTTCTTTTTCGGGACCATCGCCCACCATCATTAATTTTGCAGGGATTTGCTGTTGAATTTTATAAAATATTTTAATCACATCGGGAATTCTTTTTACCTTTCTAAAATTACTGATATGGGTAATAATTCTTTCCTTTTCGTTGGCCATAACAGAGCGACTGCAAGGTGTACTGAAGTCTTTACTGTTTTTATCCAATTCAATAAAATTTGGAATTACCTGGATTTCATTTTTTATATTGAATAATTTAATCGTGTCTTCTTTCAGACTTTGTGAGACCGAGGTTACAAAATCTGATTTGTTAATGCTGAAGGTTACCGCAGTTTTATAAAAGGGATGGTTTCCAACCAAGGTAATATCAGTGCCGTGAAGAGTAGTTATCATAGGGAGATTAACACCTTCGTCCTTGAGCATCTGCTTGGCCATATAACCCGCATAAGCGTGTGGAATGGCATAGTGTACGTGGAGTAATTCTATTTTATAGAGCTTCACCATATCGACCAATTTACTAGATAAAGCCAGTTCATAAGGCTGAAAATGAAACAGGGGATATTCTGGAACGTTAACTTCGTGGTAATGAACATTGGGGTTTAGCAACGCCAAACGAACCGGTTGGCTGTAAGTAATAAAGTGAATTTCGTGACCACGACGGGCTAGTTCAAGGCCTAGTTCCGTTGCGACAACACCGCTTCCTCCAAAAGTTGGGTAACAAACAATAGCTATTTTCATATTTGTATTTTGATGAACCAAATTTAGGTGAAATGCTTATATCCAAAATGGAATACATCAAACCTGTTTATATGAAACCAATTCCGATAAATAAAATAATTATATAGAAACATTTTAAAAAAAACGACTGTGCCAACTGTCCATAGCCGGAACTTCCCAAGATTCGTTGTATTCTTCAATGGTATTAACCAAGTTATTGAAAACGATGGTGTTTTCGGTAACCGCCTTTTCTTTGGCCATTTTCTTGAAATCAATCAAGGTTTTGTGCGCAATGTGTTCGCCATTTTTAAAGGTAACATTCATTTTGTCTAACAAGTCGACATTGTATTTTTGCTCCAATTTTTGGATAAATTGCACCGATGCGTCAATGGAACAACCCGTTGCGGCTTGAACTTCCTGATTTACCGCAAGTATTATGAATCTATTATATTTTAATTGATAAGATGATTCCAAACCCACGCTATGTGCTTCCCAATTTTCGAGAAAGGATTGCAAAGCAGTTTCAATTTCAGAAAATTCTTCATCTGAAAATTTTCTGTTGGATTGGTATATCCAAATTTTGGATTCTTCGGGTAAATTTTCAAAAGGAATGTACATGATAATTATGAGTTGTGAATTATTAATTTAAGAATTTGAGTTCAAAATTTGTAATTATTAATTCGGAATTTATTTATAAATCCTGAGCATTAGCAATCAACTCGGCGATGTCCATCACTTTTACCGTACCCTCCTTTTCTTTGTTTTTGATACCGTCGGTCATCATGGTATTGCAGAAAGGACATCCAGCAGCAATAATATCCGGGGCGATTCCCAACGCTTCTTCGGTTCTTTCGATATTTAGTTCTTTATTTCCAGGTTCGGCATCTTTAAACATTTGAGCGCCTCCTGCTCCACAGCAAAGTCCATTCGCTTTAGACCGTTTCATTTCGACCAATTCGGCATCCAACTTTTGAATCAAATCTCGGGGGGCTTCATAAATAGTATTCGCCCTGCCCAAGTAACACGGATCATGAAACGTAATTCGCTTTCCTTTATACTGTCCGCCCTCGATGGTTAATCGTCCATCATCGAGCAAGGATTTTAGAAATTCGGTATGATGAATAACTTCATATTTACCGCCCAATTCAGGATATTCATTTTTCAAGGTATTGAAACAATGCGGACAAGCGGTAACTATTTTTTTAGCTTCATAGGCATTCAAAACCTCGATATTCATCATGGCCTGCATTTGAAACAAGAACTCGTTACCGGCACGCTTGGCTGGATCTCCGGTACAACTTTCTTCCGTTCCAAGAACTGCGAAAGAAACATTGGCACGATTCAGAATTCGCACAAATGCCTTGGTGATTTTTTTAGCCCTATCATCAAAACTTCCGGCACAACCAACCCAAAATAAAACTTCAGGTTGCTCGCCTTTAGCCAGCATTTCGGCCATCGTGGGCACTATTAAATTTTCTGACATGATTTTTTATTGCTACGGATAAATATTTCGAAGGATACTATATTAGTTTTCGTTTTTCCAATTCAATCGATCTTGCTGATTGTATTGCCATGGCGCACCATTATTTTCTATATTGGACATCATAGCATTTAGTGACATTGGAGCGGCACTTTGTTCCATTACTAAATAGCGACGCATGTCCATAATAATAGATAATGGACTAATATTAACTGGACATTCCTCGACACAAGCATTACAGGAAGTACATGCCCAAAGTTCTTCTGGACTAATGTAATCGTTTAATAATGTTTTATTATCTGGAATAAAAATGCCTTTGTTGGCATCAATATTTCTTCCCACTTCTTCGATTCTGTCTCTAGTATCCATCATGATTTTACGAGGGGACAGTTTCTTGCCTGTAATATTTGCGGGGCAGGAAGAGGTACAACGGCCGCATTCAGTGCAGGTATAAGCATTTAATAATTGGACCCAATTTAAATCCTGAATATCACTTGCCCCAAATTTATTTGGAACAGCATTTTCGTTAACAGGTGCTGCAGCATAAGGATCAGCGTTTGGATCCATCATCAATTTCACCTCATTGGTAACCGATTCTAAATTATCAAATTGACCTTTTGGATGTAAATCCGCAAAATAAGTGTTTGGGAAAGCCAATAGAATATGAAGGTGTTTTGAAAAATATAAATAATTCATAAAAATCAAAATTCCAATAATATGTAACCACCAAAACAGTTCCGAAAGAAGCATCACCATCTCATTCGAATAGGAATTAAATAGAGGCTCAATGAATTGACTAATAGGAAATGAACCCGCTTTTATGAAATTGGAAAAGCCTCCTGGAATGTTTTGTAGATGCAAATCGGAAGCGTTCATTAACAAAAATAACGACATCAACAACACTTCAAAGTACAGAATGTAATTCGCATCTTTTCGAGGAGAACCATTTAAATCTTTGCTATCAAAGCGCTTTAGTTTTATAATATTCCTTCTTGTCCAGAAGGCAAACACGGCTAATAAAACCAATACTGCCAATATTTCAAAAGAAGCTATCAAAACATCATAAAATGCACCTAAAAAAGAGAAAACTCTATGCGTTCCAAATACCCCATCGATGATGATTTCTAATAGCTCTATGTTAATTATAATGAATCCCACATAGACAATAATATGAAGAATACCGGCAATAGGTCTTCGAACCATTTTGGATTGACCAAGAGCAATCATTGCCATATTTTTCCATCTTGCTTTAGGGTTGTCTTTGCGATTTACGGCAATGCCAAGATTTATATTCCGAATGATTTTTTTAACATTGGAATAAAAATAACCAAATCCTAAAACGAGTACTATTGTAAATAATATGTTATCCAAATAACTCATAATTGCTAGTTTTTAACTTTTGTAACCGAATCATTTACAGGAGCAACATAAGGTTTATTCTTTTTTCCGAAGAGGGAGACATTTACATATCGAGTAGGATAAAGTCTCACGTCTTGCAATAACAATTCAAGCTCTTTTGTAGTTTTTTCTAAGTTTTTATAAAAATCTTCGTCATTCAACATCTTGCCTATAGTACCCTTCCCAGCATGGAGGTTGGCCATTATTGCGTCGACATCATTCAAGGTTTTTTGTAGGCTTTTGGCAGTTTTCCCCAAATCGGCTTTGTTCAAAGAATCAGAAATCTTGGAAAAATTACTCGACATTTTATTAAAGTTGGAGACCACTCCTTTTATTTGAACTTTATTATCATCTAAAATGGTGTTCAAACTTAAGGAAGCCTTGTGAAATTCGACACTGGTTTTACTTAATGCAGCTAAACTGTTTTTCAAATCCTCTTGTCCCTTATTGTCTAAAACATTATTTATGCCGGTTATTAGATTGTCTGCATTAAGCATTAACTTCTCCATTTTTTCTTGAAGAGGTACCAATTTTTCCCCCACAGAAGCAGACAGACCTGATTTAGTAGTTCCTTTTAGTTTCTGACCGTCTGCCGCTAGAGTTTTATCACTAAAATTAGGATAAATTGCAATTTGCTTCCCTCCAATAAAACCAGGCTCATAAATAGTTGCCACGCTAGATTTAGAAATAGGAAAATCAGTTTTTAATTGTAATTCCACAATTAGTTTTCCTGTGTTTTCGTCTAAAGTTATACTGCTTACTTTACCAATAATTAATCCATTTAGAGTAACAGGGGTTGATGAAGCCAATCCTTCCACATTATCATACTCTACATAAAATGTTTTATAATTCGTAAATAGATCCTTTCCTTGAAGGAAGCTGTATCCCCAAATAAATAGCAAAATAGCGGAAATGACTAATAGGGCTGTTTTAATTTCTCGTGTTAATGTCAAAATTCAAATGTTTATACAAATTTAATATAAAAAATAATCAAACTTATCGTTAATACTATTTAAGTGCGTCTTGAATAGTAATACTTTTCCCGTCTTTAAAGGCAATTAAATAAGCGTTTTTGTATCCTTTAGATTTCGCTTCTTGCAATAATTTTTTTCCTTCTTCATAATTTGAAGTTTCACCATACATATATTTGTATAGATTCTTTGTTTGGGAGATGGAGATATTTTTCAATCCTTTAAAATTTTTAGAATCCAATTCTACTTCCTTAACGCTTGCTGAAAGTTGAACTTTAAATATGACTCCATCTACCATAACTTGATTTTCGGCTGGTTTTTTGGTCACAGGTACATCCATCAATTGTTGTTTTATGGAAGTGGCAGTATCCTTTAAGGGTTTTTCAATTATTTTTCGAGAGGGTTTTTCGTAATCACTGTCTAAATTTCCATTACCAAAATATTCTTTTTTGTAACTAATAATAGCATTGGCTATGGCGTTGGCTATATCATTCTGACCTTCTTCAGAGTCTAGAATATTACCTTCTACAGGATTGGATATAAATCCAGTTTCTATCAATACTCTTGGCATATAGGCTTTATGGAGCACCATATAAGGAGCCTGCTTCACCCCTCCTTGTCTAAGTTTTTTACCCAAGGCTGCAAATTCTTCCTCTACCTTGCTAGCCATAGAAATACTGTTGTCCAAATATTCTTCCTGCATCAAAGTCATTCCTATCATCGTTTCAGGTGAATTGGGATCAAAACCTTCATATTTTTGTTTATAATCTTTTTCTAAGGTAATAACCGAGTTCTCTTTTTTAGCAGCTTCAAGGTTTGAAGCCACTTTAGTCATACCCATTACATAAGTCTCTGTTCCGTCGGCCGCAGTGTTTCTGTTGGCATTACAGTGAATAGAGACAAAAATATTAGCGTCTGCTCGATTCGCAATATTGGCTCTTTCAATTAAATCGATAAAAACATCCGTTTTTCGAGTGTAAATAACATCAATTTTAGGATTCTCTTCTAATATCTTTCCCACTTTAAGTACGATGGCCAAAGCAATATTCTTTTCTACATGACCATTATAAACTGCACCAAAATCATGTGCACCATGACCCGCATCCAAGGTTACTTTGAATACATTGGATTGACCAAAGCCAAATAAAGAAACCATCAATAAAAGTAAAGGAAATATTAGTTTGGTTCTACTGATTATATACATAAATCTAAAAGTTAATTATAATTAAGCTACTACAGCTATAAATCTATGAATTGATTATTTTTGACAAAAATTTATATGTAAGTTTGACACTTCAAAAAAACAAGCCATATTTTACAAAAATAGCATTAAAACCTTTGCATACAAACTTATTTAATATCGTTTTATTATCAATTTTCCTAACAATTGGATCTTGTAAATTATATTCCCAAGATATAACAAAAAACCAAACGACTATACCTTCTAAAAACCAAATCAATAGCACTAAAAATAGTATTGATACTTCCGAAAAATCCATTTCAAATATAAAAAAAGAATCAGACACCATAAAAAAGGATAGTATCAAACCCAAAAAGGCATTTCTTGAGGGTAAGGTAAAATACAAAGCTGAAAATTATGCCAAAATTGAGCAAAAGAAAAAACGTATTACCTTATATGACAAGGCAGAATTGTACTATCAGGATATAGAATTAAAGTCGGGAATTATCGTAATGGATTACGAAAAAAATGAAGTCTATGCCGGGCGAATTAAAGATTCTACTGGGTTTTATACGCAATATCCCAATTTCAAACAAGGAGAAAATATCATAGAACCCGATTCCATTCGATTTAATTTCAAGACAAAAAAAGCATTAATTTGGAATTCAAGAACAGATCAGGGTGAATTTAAAGTAAAGGCTGCCATTACAAAAAAGGAAAATGATTCAGTATATTTCTTGAGAGGTGCCCGATTTACAACTTCCAAAGATGTAGATCGTCCCGAGTATTATTTCCGAACCAGCAAAGTGAAATTTATTCCCGGCAAAAAAGTCATAACCGGCCTGACTAATATGGTTATTGCTGACGTTCCCACTCCAATTGCACTGCCTTTTGCTTTTTTTCCAATGAGTAAAGAAACTAGTATTTCAGGAGTAATTTTACCCAGTTATAATGACTCTAATAATAGAGGGTTTTCATTACAAAACGGAGGATATTATTTTGCACTTGATGATCATTATGATTTAACTGTTTCTGGCGATTATTATACAAATGGGAGTTATGGAATGCGTTTTGAATCCTCCTATGCAAAACGATATAATTATAGAGGAAATTTAAATTTTCGTTTTGAAAATTTAATTAATAGTGAAAGAGGCTATCCTGATTATTCGAAACAAAATATTTACAATTTTCAATGGTCGCATTCCAAAGATACTAAATCAAATCCAAATTCAAGTTTTTCTGCTTCTGTAAATCTTGGAAGCAGCAAGTATTTTAAACAATCTATAAATCAATCTAATATAGGGTCTAATCTAAATAATACTTTAAGCTCTTCGGTTTCCTATTCCAAAACATTTAATTCCGTGCCACAAGTGAGAATGTCTTTAACCGCGACACATTCTCAAAACACGCAAACCGAGGAAATCAATATGACATTACCCACACTTCAAGCAAGTGTTGACCGAATTTATCCTTTCGTTGGAAAAGATGGAATTAAAAAAGGATTTTTCAAAAATATAAATTTGCAATATAATTTAAATGCTAGAAATAGCTTCACCACCAAAGATTCTTTATTCTTTAAACCTGAAATGTTTAAAGATGCTAAAACCGGTATGGAGCATACTATCCCGCTGAGTACTAATTTTAAATTGTTCAAGTATTTCAGTGTCTCAACTTCTGCAAATTATAAGGAAGTTTGGTATTTGAAAACCATCGGAAGAAATTATGATGCGTTTCAAGGCAAAGTAGTCGATAACATCGTAAATGGTTTCGATGCTTACAGAACCTATTCCTTTTCTTCCAGTATAGGAACCACCATTTATGGAACGTTTAATTTTGGTGAAAAGAAAAAAATTAAATCCATTAGACACGTAATTCGACCATCGGCTTCCTATGGATATACGCCAAGTTTTGAGAAGTATTACGACACTTATGCCTCTGATGCCAGCGGTACTATGACAAAAGAATATTCTCGTTTTGAAGACGGAATTTTTGGAGCTCCTGGAAAAATTAATTCGAACACACTTGGATTTGATTTAAGCAACACTTTTGAAGCAAAAATAACTGACAAGGACAGCACGAAGACCGAAGCTAAAAAAATCATGCTTCTTAACAATTTAAATCTTTCCACAAGTTATGACATCAATGCTGACGGAATTGCTTCTCTAAAGTGGTCGCCAGTAAGAGTAAGTGGGGGAACACAGCTTTTCAACAACAAAATGAATGTGAATTTTGGAACCACCTTAGACCCTTACGCTATCGATAATTCGGGTAAACGAATTAATGTTTTCAATATTGATAATGATGGCAGTTTGTTTAGAATGACAAGTGCCAATATGACTTTAAATTACTCTCTTTCAAGCAAAAAGGATGAAGATAATGCCAAAGACAAAAACAATCAGGGAAAAAGAAATGGTGGTCGAGAAGACGACTTGTTCGGAACGAATACGGATTTAAGCGATCGTAGAAAAAGTCAATTTGACGAAAGTGAAGAGGAAGGTGAAGACAAGATTTCGGAGTTTTTTAGTTCCAAATTACCATGGGATATGACATTTGCCTATTCCCTTACCTATGGAAATAACAATAGAGAAAAACAAATAGTTGGAAATTCTCTAATGATTTCCGCCAATGCTGATTTAACTTCTAAATGGAAAACAGGAATATCTACTGGATATGATTTTGTACAGAAAGGCGTTACCTTCACACAACTTCGTTTTGAAAGAGATTTATTGAGTTGGAGAATGGATTTCAATTGGATGCCTTTTGGAACCAATGCCAATTGGAGCTTTTTCATCGGAATAAAATCGGGTGTATTGAGCGATATAAAATGGGACAAACGAAGTGCCTCTAATAGATAATATTTTTAATTCAATTAGACTAAAAAATTATAAAAATTCAAAAAATTATTTTATGAAAAAAATTATTTTTACTGAAAAAGCCCCAGCACCAATAGGACCTTATAATCAAGCTGTCCTCAAAGGAAATATACTTTATACCTCTGGGCAAATTGCCATACATCCAAAAACGGGTGAATTGGTCACCGCCAATATTGAGGAAGAAATGCAACAGGTTATGCAAAATATGAAAGCGGTTTTAGAAACCGCAGGAATGACATTTGAAAACGTGGTAAAAACTACCATATTTATTATGAACATGAATGATTTTGGAAGTATAAATACTATTTACGGCTCCTATTTCAACGAAAAAACTGCTCCAGCCCGTGAAACGGTTCAAGTGGCTTGTTTGCCAAAAAATGTAAATGTCGAAATCTCTATGATTGCAGTGCTATAGCATTCAAAAACAATTGTGCTGCTGACTCATTTGTAGCCAATGGTATGTTATGCACATCGCAAACACGTAATAACATATTCACATCCGATTCGTGTGCGTGACTTGACAAAGGATCCTTAAAAAACAAAACCATCTTTGTTTTACCTTCGGCTACCCTGTCTGCAATTTGTGCATCGCCTCCTTGTCGTCCTGAAAGCATTTTTTTTACTTTAAACCCTGCATTTTATGCTTTAGAAGCAGTTGTGCAAGTTGCAATAAGTTTTATTTTATCCCGCTGTAAAATACTCTTGTTTTAGTTCAAAAACTGAACCATATCGGCCTTTTTCCCATCATGGGCAATAATTGCTATTTCCATTTTTTTAACTTAAACATTTATAAAAAAACCCAACGTTTTAGGTCAGGTTGGTATAGTTATTTATTTGTTATATGATAAGCAATGAGTCCATCAATGGGTCTTCTTAAAACGTTCCCTAATTGCAACCCATATTTTTCAAAGGTTAGTTGCAATTCATCCTTTAAATAAAACGCAATAGAACCAACAAAATTCACTGGTACTTCCTTGCAGTTTTCGTATTGTCGGATATAATTTTTTACAAAATATTTCATTTCCTTAAAGATGATTTTTTTACAAAAATCGGTTTCTTTGTGTTGGATTAAAAATTTTGCATAGGTGGCCAAATAAGCATTTGGGTTCGCTTTTTTATATAATTCATTTTTAATCGAATCAGGATTTAAATCATATTCCTTTTCGAATATTAGAGCTAATTCCTTTGGCATTTTATTAAAGTAATATTTTCGGATTAATTGTTTTCCAAAGACATTGCCGCTGCAATCATCCATAATAATGTAACCCAATGACTGTACCTTTTGATGCAATACTTTACCATCAAAATAACTGCAGTTTGAACCTGTTCCTAAAATTGCAACAATCGCTTTTTCTCCTTTTGGGGTCGAAGCATAAACAGCTGCATAAGTATCTTCTTCCACTACAATAATTGCATTAGAAAAATATTCCTGAAAAACTCTAGAAAGCGAAATTTTCATATTATCTGTACCACAACCTGCTCCGTAAAAGAATAAATGGGTAGTTTTTTCCTTGTTTTGTAAAATATCAAAACGATCGTTTAAGCGTTCAATAATATCTTCTGGTTCAAGTATTTCAGGGTTTAAACCTAATGTTTGTGTGGTAAACAAAACTTTTCCATCCTCGTCTATTGCAATCCAATCTGCCTTGGTGGAACCACTATCAACTAATAATCTCATGTTTAGTATGGGTTTAATTTTAGATTTTGGTCCTAATAGCTATTTGGATTAAAACTAAAAAATGTTTTTTTGTTTGGATAAAAAAAATCCCGTTAAAAACATATCTAACGGGATTTTATAAATATGTTAAAATTATTTTAAACTTGTTATATGAACAGCAAGGTCAATTAATTTACTTGAATATCCATATTCATTATCGTACCAAGAAATGATTTTAAAGAAAGTTGAATTCAAGCCAATTCCTGCATTGGCGTCAACAATTGAGGTTCTTGAATCAGAAACAAAATCTTGAGATACAACTAAATCTTCAGTATATCCTAAAACACCTTTCATTGTAGTTTCAGAAGCCAATTTAAATGCAGCCATTATTTCAGCATACGAAGTTTCCTTAGCTACTTTCACTGTTAAATCGACAACCGATACATCGACAGTAGGAACACGCATAGACATACCTGTCAATTTTCCATTTAATTCTGGAATTACAAGTCCTACAGCTTTTGCAGCTCCTGTAGATGATGGGATAATGTTGCATGATGCAGCACGGCCACCTCTCCAATCTTTTCTTGATGGACCATCACATGTCATTTGAGTTGAAGTTGTAGCATGAACGGTAGTCATTAAAGCTTCAACAATCCCAAAATTGTCATTGATAACTTTAGCAATTGGAGCTAAACAGTTTGTTGTACAAGATGCATTTGAAACTACAGTATCAGTTGCTAAAGCTTTTGTATGGTTTACTCCCATAACAAACATTGGAGCATCAGCAGATGGTGCAGAAATAATTACTTTTTTAGCTCCACCTTTAATGTGAGCGCTTGCAGTTTCTTTTGTTGTAAAGAAACCCGTACATTCAGCAACCACATCTACTCCTACTTCATCCCATTTTAAATTTACAGGTTCTCTTTCGGCAGTGATTCTAATATTTTTACCGTTTACATAAAGTTTTCCTTCTTTTACTTCAACAGTTCCATTAAAACGACCGTGTACAGAATCGTATTTTAACAAATAAGCCAAGTGATCAACATCCAACAAATCGTTGATTGCCACAACTTCTACATTATCTCTGTTATAAGATTCTCTAAAAACAATTCTTCCAATTCTTCCAAAACCGTTTATTCCTAATTTTACTTTTGACATTCTTTTTTTATTTTATCGTTTATTAATTTATTTTTTAGATTTAAGGATTTTCTGAAAACTAGCTCTTTATTATATTGACATTATTTCAGAAACTCGTAACAATTCCCTGTCTATTTCCGTGTGTCCTTTTATTGCTTTTAGCAATGGAGTGAGTTCAACTTTATTGTTCAATATTCCAACCATATAATTTGATTTTCCTTCCAATAAAGATTCGACCGCTTTAACGCCTAATCTACTGGCCAAAACTCTGTCAAAACAAGATGGCGATCCACCACGTTGCATGTGACCCAATACAGAAACGCGAACTTCATATTCAGGTAAATTGGCTTCAACGTAATCTTTTAGTTCGAAAACATTTTTACCAATTTTATCCCCTTCAGCAATTACCACGATACTAGATGATTTTCCAGCGGCCTTACTTTTTTTAAGTGATTCCAATAATCTTTCTAAGCCTAAATCTTCTTCCGGTATTAGAATTTCCTCTGCTCCAGCACCGATTCCAGCATTTAATGCAATATGACCCGCATCGCGACCCATAACTTCCACAAAAAACAGTCTGTTGTGTGAACTTGCTGTATCTCGTATTTTGTCTATACAATCTACAACTGTATTTAAAGCCGTATCATATCCCAAAGTATGACTTGTTCCAAAAATATCATTGTCTATTGTTCCAGGGATTCCCATTACAGGAAATTTGAATTCTTTATTAAAGATTTCAGCTCCTGTAAAGCTTCCGTCTCCGCCGATAACCACAAAGGCGTCTATTTCAGCTTTAAGAAGTTTCTCATGTGCTTTTTTACGACCTTCGGCAGTCATAAATTCTTTGGATCGAGCTGATTTCAGGATTGTCCCTCCTTTATTAACCGTATTATGAACACTTCTTGGGCCCATTTCTTTGAAATCACCCTCAATCATTCCTTGGTATCCTCTATAAATCCCTACGCATTGAATGTTGTGATAAGCACATGTTCTTACTACTGATCTAATAGCTGCATTCATACCGGGTGAATCGCCACCTGAGGTTAGAACTCCAATTTTTTTTATTGTTTTTGGCATTATTTTAGTATTAAAGCGTAAAATTAATAAACATTCAACAATTTAAAAGCGACGTTTATAATAAATTGTCAAAGAACATCTCAATTCAAACGTTTTAGTTAATAAGTTAGCAATCTACAGCCATAAAAATGCTGTTAATTTGAGTAACAACTAGAAATTACAACATAAATGGAAAAATTTCTTAATTGATAAATGCCTTTTTTTTTATAATTCAAAGCCTTTTTTTAATCTTCTTCAGGTAACGTGCCGTCTGTATTCATTGTTTGTTTTGAAGTAGTCGGCTTTTTTGATTTAGAAATAGCAAAGTCATCGGCTGATAAATTTGAATCTTCATTTGTTGACTTTGACTTTTTTAGTCTTTCTAATTTTTGATTTTTAAATATTTTGTTTACAAGGTCTTTAAAAGTGTCAAAATCTACTTCGTAGGAAACTCCCAATCCTTGTGTATACCCAATTCCTTGACCAATATAATTGATATCATTCTCTCTGTTAAACATGCGTAAGTTTAGCGTACCATCTTCATTCACCCTATATTGAATTTCAACATCTCCAATTATTGCAGTTTCATTTATTCCACCAAAGGGAACTCCTACTTTTCCGTTGAATGTAACTCTTTCATTTATTTTTGAAGAAATGGTAGCCACAAATCTCCCATCAGATTCTTTTCCAATTCTTTTATCAGCAGAAATAACATTAAAATCAACATTGAATTTGTCGTTGTTCGTTTTAATAATACCACCTAATAAGCCTGTTGCTGTTTCGAAAACACTTCTTGAAAAATCAGATTGGCTAACTCCTTCCGAACTCAGGAACCCACCAGACGACAGTAGATATAAGGCTTGTGTTTGTCTTACATCCTTATCGTTTAACTTATATTGAATTTCTGATTTTAATACATTGCTAACAGTGGGAAATTCGAAATTAAAATCTGGCTCTGGACTCGCTAAATCACCTCTTACACCAATAATTACTTCAACAGGAACCTTCTTGTTAAAAGAGGAATTTTCAAGTAACACAGCCGGATTTACACTAGTTTTGTATACTGCCTCTAAATTCAAACGAGCCTTCATCGGATCGCCTTCCCAAGATATATACCCTCCTTTTTTTACATCAAATTTTCTGTCGATAATTCCACCATATTTAAAATTGTAAGTCCCTTCATAGGCTTGAAAATCGCCCCACATGTTAAATTTCCCTAAGGTATTAATCTTAAATAATAATGTTCCATTGCCCTTTCCTTTCATTCCATGTCCAGAAATCCGATCTAAAATTACTTCAACTTCTGCATTAGGGGTTATATCAAGATCAAATTCCAGTTCAAGACCCTTATAATTTCTAGTATTTTCAAGAATTCCTTTTTTAATATTATACTTCTCTTTGGGAGTCAAAAAATGAATGAAACTATTTTCACCTACATTTTCGGCATCGTTAATAGGGATTTTTAACGCAGACCCTTTTTCTGATTTTGCTGCAACTTTAATAAATAATCCATTTGTTGGACCTTTAATAGTTGCGTTACCATTTATAAATGCCGTTCCAAAATAAGCCGCACCTTCATGGTCAACTGTATTAAGAACCATTAATCTTTTTGAACTAATGTCTAAATCTAATCTCCAATCAGAAAAATTGTTGTGCTGAATACTTCCGTTTAAAATTCCTTTAGTACCAAATTTTGAATCTGTAATGGTATTCTTTCTGAAAATAAACTTTTCGGTAGTCAAATCGACAATAGTTTTATCACTTAGCCCGTAATCAACATTTAAATACGGAATGGTCAATCCCGCATTATCGACATAAAGCCGTCCATTTATATTTGGTTTTTTAAGATTTCCCTCTATACTAGAATTTCCAGATGCAAAGCCTCTTATATTTGATAATACATCTCCACCGAGCGAGTTTAAAACCGACAAATTAAATTTATTGAATTTTAAATTTAAGTCCAAAATGGGCTCTTTATTAACAATTTCGAAACCACCGTTTAAATCAAAAGATTCTATATTTTCATTTTCTAGATTGGAAATTACAGTAAATTTCTTAAGGCTTTCATCTCCATGAATATCAAATTTCAAAACACCTAAATCCGTTTCATTAATATTTAAATGGTCAATTTTTATTGAGGAAGCGGGCTGAAAAACTACATTATCCTGTTTAAAAGTCACCGCACCATTTATATTTCCGTTGAAAACAAATTTAGGATTTGTTGGAGTAATTTGATTTAAATCAACCTCTTTAAAACTTAATTTCAAATCCTTATAAGTGTTATCTTTTAGGTTTCCCATAAAGGAAATTTCTTGATTTTCATGAGATAATATTATAGCATCGAAATTGAAATTTCTTAAAGCTTTATCAAAAACAACTTTATTGTCAGGTGTTTCTTTTTCATTCAAAAACCACAAATAATCTTTGATTTTGATCTCGGATTTACTGATTCCCACCACATTATTATTATCCTTGTTTATGGTATGATACAAGTTTAGATTAAAGTAATCTTCCCCTTTTGAACCGCCCTTAAACTCGGAACGAAAGAACAAAGTATCTTTCATGGTTACGTTTATTAAACTAAAATCACGAATTTTGTAATACTTGGTTTTTATGCTATCCAATTCAACATAGGCATTATAGAGTGGGTTTTTATTGTCAATTTTAAGTCTAATATTATCAAACGTGTTTTTAGAAGCGGTAATTTGAGGAGAATTAAAATTGAGTTTAAATTCTTGATTATCCGAATTGATGTTTCCCTTGACAATCGTATTGGAACCAATCGTGATTTCTGGATAAAATATTTCAATTATTTTATTATAAATGGTGAAATCAAATTTCAGAAATTGTCCTTTGTTAACCTTGATGGGCTTATAATTAGTATACAAACTTCCCAACGAATTAGTCACTAAATTCTTTAGTTGGCTAAATTCATATTTTCCAACTATTTCACCTTCAACAATGTCAGGAGAATTTACCGTAATTATTCGCACTCGATCGGCATCAAAACTAGAAACTACAGTAAAGTCATCAAAAACGTAAGTTCCCTTTACGTTCTGATAAACCGTTTTGTTGACAAATACATTTCCTGTCAAATTTTCTATGGAGTTTCCGGAGGCTTTAACTGAAATATCCCCACTAAAAACTGAAGTGGAATCCTTTATAAATTTCAATCTGTGCAAGTCGGCATTTGCGACATTGATATAAAAATCATACTTACTGTCTTTTTCGCTCAAATCAACCAAACCATCAAAATTCATGCTTAAATTTGGATCATTTATTGAAACTTGGCCCTTGTAGAGAGGCATCTTAAAAACACCATTTATAACTATATTGCTATAATTATAATTGTTATAATCAACTTGTTTGATATCTCCTTTAATGGATGTATCTAAATATTTTTTCGAAAAGCCCTGACCATCAATATCAATATTTAAGGTCATTTTTCCGATATCCTTTCTATCCAAAAATGTTCCCACATCAAAATCATCCAAAACTACATTCGCTATATATGAAGCCTTGTCAATATAATCAATCCCTTTCATCTTGAAATTTGATTTCACTAATCCTAAATTGGTTGCCAAAATAAAATTGGCATTAATTGAAGAGGCGGTAATCTGGGAATTTCCTTTAAGATTAAAAAGACCTAATTTTTTTAAGTTAATCGGTAACTTTTTGCCCAAAACGTTAGGAAGTAAAGTTACCAAGTCATCGTAAGTCGAAGAAAACTTTTCAAATTTTCCGTTCATATAAAATCTTTGGTGTATTTTACCGAAAAGATTTATGAAATTTACGTTGCCATTTATTCTGGTGTTTTTTGAGCCAACTAATTTTAAGTTTTTCAGTGATAAGTCGTTTAAAGTCCCCTTAATAAGAGCTTTGGTATAAAAAATTTGATTCTTACCCAATTCTTTATAAAAACAACGAATATCATTAGAGCCTATTGATGACGATTGCAATTTTACATCAAATTGTACCTTGTCGTTGAAGTTTTTGAAATCCTCAATTTTATAACGCAACACAACTTGTGCTTTCAATGTTGACTCATTAGTCAATAATTCAAGGTTTTCCAGTCGGATTTTCTTTTTGGTATAACTGAATTTGGAACTTAAATTCTTGACAAACACCCCACGGTGATCCAAGAAAGACATTTTGTTAATCATAGTATTAACATTAGGTCCGTAAATTTTAAAATCACTTATAGAGGCATTAAGTTTGGTAAAATCAACATCCTTGGGTATAATCCGGTTTTCATCCGTCAAAATAAAATGGCCATTCGAGATTGCTGCATTTTGGGCAGTCATTAAAAAATGTTTTTCGGAGGGTGGCTTTGCGGTACCAAAAGCATCAATAAATTTGTCAAGATTGGTGATTTTTTCTTTCTTGTAGGTTTTCAAATTAAAAACCAAACCGTCCAACCCAATGTTTCCAAAAATCAAATCACCATCTAAAAGTTTTTTTCCATCCAATATATTCGTTTTAATTCTATTGGCATAAATCAACGTATCGTTATGATAGTCTAAAATCAAAACTTTTTTGAGCTTTACACCTCCAAAAACAGAAACGGCAACTTCATCAATCGCAACATGAATGCCATAGTCTTTATTGATTCTTTGTACAAAATATTTGGCTATTTTTGTTTGTGTAAAAGGTAAAGAAAGTGCTATTCCAAGTACCAGCAAAAGTAGGATTAGTCCGAGTAGATAACGAAATACTATTTTTTTTACTTTTTTGATACCTGTTGAATTTATTTTTTTAAAAATTATATTTTGGATGGAGAAACGGCACTGCATTCCATAAAAATTCTTTAATTTTGGCTTCGCCGAAAATTTACTAAACCGTTCGTCAAATATAATTCAAAATTCACGCCTTTTTATGCAAAATTCTGAGGTTTTTATTCTTGCCATCGAAAGTTCTTGCGATGACACTGCTGCTTCGGTTTTACATAACGACAAAGTTCTATCTAATGTTGTGGCTAATCAGTTGATTCACAATTTATATGGCGGCGTAGTTCCTGAACTTGCCTCGCGCGCGCATCAGCAAAATATAGTTCCCGTTATTGACGCCGCACTACGCAAGGCAAATATAAGAAAAGAACAGTTATCTGCAATTGCTTTTACCCAAGGTCCAGGTCTTATGGGTTCACTTTTGGTAGGAAGTTCCTTTGCCAAGTCTTTGGCTTTGGCTTTGCAAATTCCCCTGATTGCAGTAAACCACATGCAAGCCCATATTTTGGCTCATTTTATAGCTGAGGAAGGATTTGAAAAACCAACATTTCCATTTCTTGCCCTAACAATTTCTGGAGGACATACACAAATTGTAAGAGTAAATGGATTTTTTGATATGGAAATCATTGGAGAAACGACTGATGATGCCGTGGGGGAAGCTTTCGATAAAAGTGCTAAAATATTAGGTCTTCCCTATCCTGGAGGCCCTTTGGTTGATAAGTATGCCCAACTCGGAAATCCAATAGCTTATGCTTTTACGAAACCAAAAGTACCCGGATTAGATTTTAGTTTTTCTGGTTTAAAAACGGCTATTTTGTATTTTATCCAAAAGAAAAAAATGGAAAACCCAAATTTTGTTGAAGAAAACCTAAACGATATTTGCGCTTCCATTCAACATACCATTATCGAAATTTTGATGGACAAATTAAAATTAGCGGTAAAAGAAACCGGAATCAAACAAATCGCCATTGGCGGAGGTGTTTCGGCCAATTCCGGAATTCGTAATACTTTGAAAGCAGCCGAAAAAAAATACGGATGGAAGACTTATATTCCAAAATTTGAATACACCACCGATAATGCTGCCATGATTGGAATTGTAGGTTATCAAAAATTTTTATCCCAAAATTTCGAAACTTCATCAGTCGTTTCAAAAGCACGAATTCAATTCTAAACTATGCAATTATTTTATAATCCGAGCATAAATGAAACTTCCGAAAGTTTTTCCTTTGACAAAGATGAAAGTAAACATATTGTTAAAGTGTTACGAAAGAAAGATACCGATATATTATATGTAACTAATGGTTTAGGTTTTTTATTTAAAACTGAAATTACTTTAGCATCTGACAATAAATGCACCGTTAAAATTATTTCTTTCGAAAAAGAAGCCTCTCCAAAATTTCAGTTGCATTTGGCGGTAGCACCTACAAAAATGAATGATCGTTTTGAATGGTTTTTAGAAAAAGCCACCGAAATTGGCATTCATGAAATCACACCCATTATTTGTGACCGCTCCGAACGCAAAGTAGTAAATGCAGAACGATTTGAAAAAATTCTATTGACTGCCATGAAGCAATCTAATGTTTTAAATCTTCCAAAATTGAATAAATCTATAACTTTTAAAGAGTTTATCAAACACAAAAAAGAAGGTTTTCAATTGATTGCCCATTGTGAGGAAACCTATAAAAAGTCATTGAAATCGGTTTTGAAACCAAATACAAACGTAACTTTACTCATTGGGCCTGAAGGGGATTTTTCGGAAAAAGAAATTGCGTCAGCGATTGAAAACAATTTCATTCCAGTATCTTTAGGAAACACTAGACTGCGGACAGAAACGGCAGCAATCGTTGCTTGTCATAGTGTTGTTTTTGTAAATGAAGAAGAATAATTTTTAATAGTAACACTATGAAAAAAAAATATTTGTTTTTTCTTTTGGTATCGGTTATGTCTTTTTCCCAGGAAATCGCATTGGTAAAATACAGTGGCGGTGGTGATTGGTATTCTAATCCGACTTCATTACCTAATTTGATAAAATATTGCAATCAAAATATCAATACCAAAATAAAGCCCAAACCCGGAACCGTAGAACCTAGTAGTCCAGATTTATTTTCTTATCCTTTTGTTCATATGACAGGACACGGTAATGTGATTTTTAGCGATACCGATGTCAGTAATTTAAAAAATTATTTAACCTCAGGTGGTTTTCTGCATATTGATGACAACTACGGCATGGATCAATACATTAGAAAAGAAATCACTCAAATATTCCCCAATAATGATTTGGTTGAAATTCCGGCCAATCATCAAATCTTTCAAAAACCATATCTTTTTTCAGGTGGATTACCAAAAATTCATGAACACGACGGTAAACGCCCACAAGCCTTTGGAGTATTCATTAAAAATAGATTGGTATTACTTTACACCTATGAAAGTGATTTGGGCGATGGTTGGGAAGATTCTGAAGTACACAACGACCCAATTGGAGTCCATGAAAAAGCTTTAAAAATGGGTGCTAATATTTTAAATTACGTATTCAACAATTAATTATGTAATTGTTATCCTATCATATTTTTTTTATGAATAACTTTATAAAGCATATTCTTTAGGTTGTTTTTAATCGAACTATAAGCACAGTTAATCGATTTTCCAACTAAAAAATTTGATTTTACATTGTTTTGTTATAAAATTGTTAAAATATTAACTAACATCTTTCCTCATGAAAAAAATTCTTATATCTGCAGCGGTTGTGCTAATGATTCTTTCTTGTTAAAATGATTCAACAGATTCAGCCTCCCCAACTATCAGTGCTATTGCACACCGTGGTTGCGCCTCTCAAGAAGTTCTTGAAGCACAAATGATAGCCGACCCAACATTAGCCATACGAATGAATGAAATTGAAGCTTTTACACAAAAAACAATGTCGAATTCTAATTTTAGATTAGTAAATGGTAAAATTGTTATTCCGGTTGTCGTAAATGTTTTATATCGAACCGCAGCCGAAAATATATCTGATGCCCAAATACAATCTCAAATTGATGTATTGAACAAAGATTTTACCGCCACAAACTCTGATTTTGGAAGTATTCCTTCTTTTTTTTCTGGAGTAGCAGCAAATGTTGACATCACTTTTGAATTTGTTAAAACCGTTAGAAAATCTACTACCAAAACATCTTGGGGCACAAGAGATGCGATGAAAAAATCTAAATCAGGTGGTATTAATCCAACAGATCCTACAAGAAATCTAAATTTTTGGGTTTGTACCATCGGTGGTGGTATATTAGGTTACGCACAATTTCCTGGAGGTTCGTCTTCAACTGATGGTGTTGTTTGTGATTCAAAATACGTAGGTGTAACATCAAATACGGGCGGAGCATATCCTTACAATTTAGGAAGAACTGCTACTCACGAAGTAGGTCACTGGATGAATTTACGTCATATTTGGGGTGATACCACTTGTGGAAGTGATTTAGTTTCTGACACGCCAACTCACAATACAGCTAATTATGGTGTTCCTGCTTATCCACATTACAGTACTTGTGCTGGTACTCCAATAGAAATGACTATGAATTATATGGATTATACAGACGACAGAGGAATGTATATGTTTACTAACGGACAAAAATCAAGAATTTCTGCCATATTTGTTTCAGGTGGTGCAAGAGCTGCATTTGGAATATAATTTTCTAACATTTTCAGAAAATAAAACT
This sequence comes from Flavobacterium psychrophilum, assembly GCA_945872245.1. GTDB lineage: Bacteria > Bacteroidota > Bacteroidia > Flavobacteriales > Flavobacteriaceae > Flavobacterium > Flavobacterium psychrophilum_T. The sequence continues at coordinate 946 of CAMBZB010000019.1, read as the reverse complement.
CGCTACATTTTAGCGAGTTTTTTTTATCTTCATCATGCCCCTCCTGAAATAGCGATATACAAAAACGATCGTTTTGGAGGCGAAAACAAAAATTATTTAGAGTAATCAGCTAGATTACAGTATGTTATTAAATCAACTAACATCAGTTACGTTTTAAAACTCGACAAATAGAAAATAATTATTAATCACTCTGATGGTAGATTCAAAAACTATAATAGCTGTCACTTTTTCTGGTACTCAATTGAAATCGTTTTGTAAATCATTTAAATTATATTCTTATATTTGTATTTGAAAAAAATTTTAATTATTATATTGAAAAATGAATTTTTAGTTATAATAATGTCTTTAATTGTTGGATGTTAACAGGAGTAGATTCTCCTCAAACTATTCCAGATTTCCTGTAATTTCACTTTCAATATATTAAGTTTATAAAATAGTAAAGGATTCAAATAATATTTATCTAATTAGTAATAAATTTCAAAAGACAATTTAAGTTTACCCCATTATGAAAGCAACCAAATTCCTTTTATGTATTTTTTTTATATTTTCTTCCGTTGAGGGATTTTCTCAAATCATCCAAAACACTTCTATTTGTACCAGAACAGGATCTTCAGCAAGTATTACTGTCGATTATCCTAATCCATCAACTTGTGAGTGGCAGATGAAAATAGCTGGAATATGGACAACAATCACTAACAGTAATGCAGGTTCTATATACTCAGGTTACAGTTCCTCTACTTTAAATATTACAAAAGCTTTAAATTCACCAGCTACGGGTACATTATATAGAGTATTAGTCAATAATTCTAATTATTCAAATGAGGCCGAGTTAATTGTAAACCCCATACCAATTTCTAAAACAATATCAGGAGCGTCTCAGGTCTGTGAAGGAGGGAGCAAAACATTAACTTATGGAACAGGGTCGGTGGGAACTATTCAATGGCAG
>CAMBZB010000018.1 GCA_945872245.1 Flavobacterium psychrophilum | reverse complement strand
TCCTTTTTTTTCAAGATATAGTGTAAAAACGTTTTTTACAATTTCTTGATTTTTACTATTATCCGTTGAGATGAGTGTCATATTCGGCAAAGATAAATTTTATTTTTCAGTTTAAAAATTTAAGGGTTTAAAAGTTTAAAATCTAAACTAATAACCTCCCAATATTTATACTCATTTCTTAATTTTTATATTCTCGGGTTACTTTATCGATGCCGTCAATTTTTTTGATATTATCGATTAGTCTCTTCAAAATAATATTGTTTTGAACGATGACAGAAATTTGGCCATTAAATATTCCCGCTTCTCCGCTTAAAGAGATACTTTGAATGTTGACATTCATATTGTCCGAAATTACTTTGGTAAGTTTATTTGTAAGTCCCAAGGTATCCATTCCGGTGATGTGTAAAATAGCCTTAAATTCTTGTTGTGAAGAGTCAATCCATTTGGCAAGAATAATTCGATAGGCATAATTGGATTGGAGGCTTATGGCGTTAGGGCAATCTTTTTTGTGTACTTTGATACCCTCATTTATGGTTATAAAACCAAAAACTTCATCCCCAGGGATTGGGTTGCAACAAGAGGATAATTTATAGTCTAATTTATCATGGTCTGCGCCAAAAACTAGCATATCATAATTACTGCTGAGGACTTGTTTATGAATGTCTTCATTAGCAGTACTTGGGGAACGCTTGATTTTGCTCTTGAAAAAATTAATAAAAGTATTGCTTTTTTGCGTTGCGTAGTCTTTTAATTGTTGGTTCTCAATTGCTCCAATACCCACACGGTAAAATAAATCTAAACTAGTTTTTAGTTTAAAAAAATTGACCAATTCATTAACAACCGATTCGCTTAAGGTAATTTTTAAATGTTTAAGTTTTCGAGTCAATATTTCTTTTCCTTCCTCGGCAATTTTTTTGGTGTTTTCGTTGAGAACATTTTTTATTTTATTTTTCGCTCTCGAAGTGGTTACGTAATCAAGCCAGTTGATGGTTGGTTTTTGATATTGCGAGGTAATAATCTCAATTTGGTCACCACTTTTTAACTCGTGATTTAAGGGTACCAATTTTCCGTTGACACGGGTACCTCTCGTTCTAATTCCTACTTCGGAGTGAATGCTGAAGGCAAAGTCTAAGGAGGTGGCACCTTTGGGCAATGATTTTATTTCTCCTTTTGGTGTAAAGACATAGATTTCTTTTGAGTAGAGATTCATCTTAAAATCTTCCACAAAATCAACTGCATTGGTTTCTGAATTCTCTAAAGCTTCCTTCAGTAAATTCAGCCAGGCATCTAAGCCGCCTTCCTCAGAATCTCCATTTTTATATTTGTAATGTGCGGCATATCCTTTTTCGGCAATTTCATCCATCCGTTCGCTTCGCACTTGTACTTCAACCCAACGCCCTTTGGGTCCCATAACTGTTATGTGTAAGGCTTCGTAACCCGTAGATTTTGGTGATGAAATCCAATCGCGGAGTCGGCTTGGGCTTGGTCTATAATGATCCGTTACAATTGAATATATTTTCCAAGCTAAGAATTTTTCCTCATGTGGAGTTGATTTATATACAATTCGTAGGGCAAATTTGTCAAATACTTCATCGAAGCTTACCCCTTGGGATAACATTTTTCTTCGAATGGAATAGATCGATTTTGGACGGCCTTTTATAATGTAATCTATTCCTTCGGCATCTAAAGTTTTTATAAGAACATTCGAAATGGTTTCGATATAGGCATCTTGTTCTTCTTTGGTTTCTTTTATCTTGCCTAGAATTTCATTGTAAACTTCTGGTTCAGTATACTTTAAACCTAAATCTTCTAGTTTATTTTTTATTTTATATAGGCCTAATCGGTGCGCTAGCGGGGCATAAATGTATAGTGTTTCAGAGGCAAGCTTCACTTGCTTAGAAGCTTCCATGGAATCCATCGTTTGCATATTATGCAATCTATCGGCTATTTTTATCAGGATAACACGAACGTCATCATTTAATGTAAGAATCATTTTGCGAAAATTCTCTGCTTGCATCGACACATTCATTTCCTTTTGAACTTTCGAAATTTTTGTTAATCCCTCTACCAATTGGGCAACTTTTGGATTAAACATTCGTTCGATGTCTTCAACAGTTATTGGGGTGTCTTCGACAACATCATGCATTAATGCTGCTGCAATTGCGGTGGCACCCAAACCAATTTCTGAGGCGACAATTTTTGCTACGGCAATGGGATGGAAAATATAAGCTTCACCTGATTTTCTTCGTTGGTCTTTGTGGGCATCTACCGCGACGTCAAAAGCCTTGCGAATCAGTTTTTTATCTTCGGCAGTTAAGGTTTGGTAACTGATGCGAAGCAACTCTTTGTATTCTTGAAGTATTGCCTTGTTTTCTTTTTCAAAATCTATTTCTAACATAAAGGGGGAATTCAATCTCTAAAAATAGAAATTAGTTTTCAATTGTACAATTTTATAATTTATAAATCCCAAATCTAAAACCCTCTTTGTCTTTTGGCTTCAAAAATTAAGATGGCCGCCGCAACCGAAACATTCATACTGTCGATTTCGCCTTGCATTGGGATAATGATATTTTGCGTGGCTGCGTTTCGCCATTCCTCTGTCAAGCCCGTTGCCTCCGTGCCAACAACCAAGGCGGTTGGAGTTGTATAATCTTGGGTATGGTACCAAGTTGAATTTTGTAAAGTGGCACAGTAAATATTGATTTTTCTGTCTTTTAGAAAAGCAATAATTTCACTTGAAGTTCCTGTCGCAATTTGATTGGTAAACAAACAGCCAACGCTGGATCGAACGATATTTGGATTGAATAAATCACTTTTTGGATTAGCAATAATCACGGCATCAAGATTTGCGGCATCAGCAGTGCGGAGTAAAGCACCAACGTTTCCCGGTTTTTCAGGGGCTTCGGCAACCAAAATTAATGGATTTTCGGATAATTTTAAATCAGATAATTGCAAGGATTTGGTTTTGGCCACGGCTAAAATTCCTTCGGTAGTATCGCGATAGGCTAGCTTTTGGTATACTTCTTTGGAGATCTCTATTAACTCAATTGATTTCTTGGTCAGTCTTGATATTTCAAATTCCGAAATTAATTCCGGCAAAAATAAAATCGTCTCCATTTCATATCCACCCTTGATGGCCAAAGATATTTCGCGCTTCCCTTCTATTAAAAAAGTTCCCGAATCCTTCCGTGCTTTTGCTTTTTCTTGTAATAAACCCAATGATTTTATGAATGGATTTTGGACCGAAGTGATTTGTTTCATTTTGAGCGAAAAATGGTTACGAGGTCTCAAAGTTACAAAGGTTTTGTAGTTTAATTTGCATGGAATTGTTAATTGTATTTGTCAGTTTTAGGATATAAATAAAAAATGCTTAATTTCACAAAGTTAAAATTGAATGGTGAAAAACTACTCTGTCCAAAAATATCATGAAAACGATTACGAAAAATGGAATGCATTTATAGCACAAGCTAAAAATGCAACTTTTTTGTTTCATCGTGATTTTATGGAATACCATAAGGATCGATTCGAGGACTATTCCTTAATTGTCTTGAATGATGAAAAATGGGTAGGAGTTCTTCCGGCTAATGTAGTTGATAATCAAGTTTTTTCCCATCAGGGATTGACATTTGGAGGGTTGGTTTGTTTGGAAGATGTCAAAGTAGAGTTGATTGAAACCGTTTTTGAATCTATATTGACTTTCTTTAAAGAAAACAAGATGAATAATTTTATTTTGAAACCAATCCTTGACTTTTATCAATCAAGAGTTTCAAATGAACTTAACTATTTTTTGTTTCAAAACAAGGCAAGTTTAATGAAACGAAGTATGAATTTAGTCATTGATTATAGTAAGCCCTTGCGAATTTCCAAAAGTAAATTGAAGCATTATAGAAGGGTTTCAAAACTTGGTATTTCAATCGAGGAGGCTGTGGACTGCAATTTGTTTTGGAATCAAATATTAATTCCAAGGTTAGAAGAAAAATATCAAACCAAGCCTGTTCATTCTTTAGAAGAAATTAACCAATTAAAAACGAGTTTTCCAGAAAACATAAAACAATTTAATGCCTATTATGAAGGGGAAATTGTGGCTGGAATAACCCTTTTTATTTCTAAAAAGGTTGTGAAATCCCAATATGGGGCCACATCACTTAAAGGGGAATCGGTTAGAGTACTTGATTTTTTATTTATAAAACTGATTAACGAATATTCATTTGAGTATTCTTTTTTTGATATGGGTATTGTTGATGATGGAGACTTTTATAATAAAGGCTTATTGAAACAAAAAGAAGAATTGGGATGTTCGGTATATCTTCAGGATGTATTTAAAATTGAGTTGTTATGATTTCATTTTTAGATTTAAATAAAATAAATGAACCCTATGAGGCTACTTTTCAAGAAAAACTGAAATCAGTTTTAGATAGTTCGTGGTATATTTTGGGAAAAGAAGTGACTACTTTCGAAGTCAACTTTGCCGACTATTGCGGAACAAAACACTGCATTGGAGTTGGGAATGGTTTTGATGCCCTAGTCTTGATTTTTAAAGGATATATTCAATTGGGAAAACTGCAAAAAGGGGATGAAGTAATTGTTCCTGCCAATACATACATCGCCACTATTCTCGCTATTTTACAAGCTGATTTGATTCCGGTTCTGGTCGAGCCAAAGATAGAAACCTACAATATCAATCCCGATTTAATTTCAGAAAAAATCACATCCAAAACCAAAGCAATTCTCGTGGTTCATCTTTACGGTCAATTGGCCGAAATGGATAAAATAAATAAAATTGCCATTCAAAATAATTTAATTGTAATAGAAGATGCTGCACAAGCTCATGGTGCTGTTTCAGACTATAGAAAAGCAGGGAATCTATCTAATGCTGCAGCCTTTAGTTTTTATCCAGGAAAAAACTTGGGAGCTCTTGGGGATGGAGGAGCGGTCACCACAAATGATGCTGAATTGGCACAAATCATTCAATCGTTGCGTAATTACGGCTCCGAAAAAAAGTATTACACAGATTATATTGGAATGAATTCAAGATTGGATGAATTACAAGCTGCTTTTTTGAATGTGAAATTACCTCATTTAGATGCGGGAAATAATGCAAGGAAAGCCATTGCCAAGCGATATTTAGTAGGTGTCAAAAATGACAAAATAATTTTGCCTTTTTGGGATTTATCAGATAATCATGTTTTTCATTTATTTGTCATTAGAACTGAAAATAGAGAGGAATTACAACAGTATTTATTGAAAAACGGGATACAAACCATGATTCATTATCCTATTCCTCCTCACAAGCAAAAAGCTTTTTCAAATTGGAACGATTTAACCTTCTCAGTTACCGAAAAAATTCATGATGAAGTTTTGAGTTTGCCAATGAGTCCTATTATGAAGGATGATGAGGTGAGTTTCGTGATTTCAATTATAAATAAATATTAATTTGAAATTCCTAAAAGACATAAGCCAAACAGACCTATTTAAAATCTCATCTTTAAATAGTTTGAGTGTTGTGTTGAGAATGGGAACAAGCTTAGTTACCTCAAAATTATTGGCCGTTTTTGTAGGGCCAAGTGGCATGGGATTGTTGGGAAATCTTCGAAATTTTATAACCTCATTAGAAGGGATTGCAACTTTGGGATTTCAAGGTGGTATCGTAAAATATGTCGGGGAGAGTGAAAATAACAAAAGAGAATTAGAAAAAACAATTACAACAGTATTGTTGTGCTTTCTGCTATTAGCTTCTTTTTTGAGTATAATAGTTTTTATATTTTCAGATTATTTTTGCTATAAATTTCTCGAAAAAAATCTACAATACACATCCATCTTTAAGTTAGTGGCTGTTGTTTTGCCTTGGAACGTTATTTCTATATTGTTGGTATCGGTTATTAATGGTCTAGGAGGATACAAAAAAGTAATACTAATCAATATTATTAGTAATGTATTGAGTGTTTTGCTTTCGATTGTCTTGGTATACAATTTAAAAACGATGGGAGCCTTTATATCGGTAATCCTTATTCCAGTTGTTTCTGTTTTTTCTTCAATTTATTGGTTGCCAAAAAAAGTCCAAATATGGAAACGATTGAATTTTAGTGAATTTGACTCAAAAATTTTCAAAAATTTAATCAGTTTTTCACTAATGATTTTACCGACTACAATTCTAAGTCCTTATTTTTATTTGCAAATTAGAAATTATTTGATTGCTACTGTCGGGCTAAATGAATCTGGTTTTTGGGAGGGAATGACCCGGATTTCAACCTTGTATTTAATGTTTGTGAGTACTATCGTTAGTGTTTATTTTTATCCAAAACTAATAAAATCGAATGGTGTTGCTGAGGTTAATAAAGTAATTTGGAGTTATTATAAATTTATTCTTCCAGTGTTTATTATTGGAGCACTTTTTGTTTATTTTTTAAGATTTCTGATAATTGAAATTTTATTTACAACAGAATTTTTACCCGTTTCTGAATTGTTTTTTTGGCAATTAATTGGAGATGTTTTTAAGGTTTGTGGCATGGTTTTAGGATTTTTGTTAATGGCTCAAAAAAGAATTTTACATTTTGTCATAGTAGAAGTTTCTGCAATTCTTTTTTTGTATTTAGCCAGTATCTTTTGTATAAAAAATTACGGATTAGAAGGGGTCGTCATTGGTCAAGCAATTGAAAATGTAGTTTATTTTTTAGGATTAGGAATTTATTTTAGAAAATATTTATTGTAATGGTATGATTCAAAATATACTAATAACGATTTTTGTTCCAGTTTTTAATGGAGAAAAATATTTGAATGAGACACTAATTTCTATTCAGAATCAAACATATAAAAACATTGAAGTTTTGTTAGTCGATGATTCTTCTAGCGACGGGAGTAAGACCATTTTGGATACGTTTGCCAATTTCGATAATCGATTTAGAGTCTTTGAAAAAGAAAATGGAGGGAATGTTTCTGTTTCATGGAATTTTATCAAACCAGAAATAAAAGGAGATTTTGTTTTTTATTCTTCACAAGATGATATTTTTTCCCCAGATCTTATTCAAAAAATGGTTTCAAGATATGAGGAAACCCAAGCTGAAACTATTGTTCCTGATATGGAGTATTATTATGAGAACAATCCCAATAATAAGAAAATCAAAGGGTTCTATGGAAATCGTTCGATAGTTATAAATGGAAGACAGGCTTGTGAAGCATCAATTTATTGGAATATTCATGGGTTTGCACTTATCAAGTCGAATTTGATATTGAATGAATTTTTTTTCGAAGATGCTTTTGATACCGATGAATTGATAAGTCGAATACTTTTTTTTAAAAGTAATAAAGTAGCCTTTTGCGAGGGTACTTTTTATTACAGGCAAGATAATAGTCAGGCAATTACTAAGAATTTTAGCACCAAAAATTTTTATGCACTTACCACTAGCTTTCGTTTGTATGGTTTTCTTAAGGTGAATAATTTTGATATGAAGTATGTGCTTGAAATAAAGCAAGCTATGCTACATTCATATATTTATTTACTTGGTATGGTGAAGCACTATAATTTTATATCAGAAACCGAAAAAGGAAATGTTATTGACTATTTAGCTAATTTCAGAAAAACACATTTTAGCAATTCATTTTATTTATCTAATAGTTGTGATGCAATTAGGTTGTTTAAAATAAAATACTTGCTTTTATTATTGATTTTTAAAACTCCGTTTTTGTTTTCTTTTTTGGTTAATAAAAACAGTTATAAAATTCAAAAAAACAATTGAGTTGAATTCAGCTTCATATTTAATGAAGATAAAATCATATTTGAAATCAAAGATTTTTATACAATAAACATTTCAGTGTTTTTTCCTCATTTATGACTACTGCCATTTTGAATGATCTAAATAATGTACCTGTTTATATTAATTTAAAGTATTTAATTTTTGTTCCAAATAGACAAATATTGCTCGGCAATTTTAATGTAGTGATGTTCTTTTTCGACAAATGCCCTAGCACGTTTTCCCATGGCTATAATTTCTTTTGGATTTTCTATTAAATAGGATAATTCTTGAACTAAGTATTCCACATCGGGTTTAGCATTTACAGCAACTCGGTCTGTTAAATTATAATGTTTTGTGAATTCATTTTCTGCTCCAGTGAAAACGACTTTCCCTTTAGCCATTGCCTCTAAAGCGTTATAACCCTGGTCACATGCATAGGCTTGGTCGAGTAAGATATGTGCTTTGTTATAAATGTTAATGTATTCGTTATAAGGGAGTGTTTTGGCTATGACAGTTTCAATTATATTTCCGTATTTCTGTTCGATAATTTCGAGGGCTTTTTCGAAATAATAAATCCCTTTTTGATTGTAAGACCATTCATTAATACCCAAAAAAACAACAGTTTTTTTCATGTTGTTTAATTCCGTGTAAACTAATTTTTCATGGTTAATGGGATAAGGAATCAAACCCAGACCTTTGGGATGCGAATTTACAGCATCGGTGTAATCTAGGTCCGTAGCGATAATGCCGTTGCATTTTTCCAGAACAAAATCATGCAATTTTATATGACTTTTTTTGATATACTGGAAAACCGCTTGGTACTCTGTTTTAAGTTTTGGATTTTTAAAATAGGGTTGTAAACTGGATTTTTTGGATTTATTTTCTAAATTATATTTTATTGTTAAATAATCTACTCCACAGGATAAAACAAACACTTTTTTATTGTTTTTAAAAATTTTCCGTAGCAAGAAAATTTCAAAACAAGGATTCGTTTTTATTGGTGATTCATTAATAAATTGAACTACATCATAATTTTTGAATTGATTCGATAAAAATAAAAAACGAATACCTTGTTCTAATTTTGCAATATCATAGTTAAATAAACCGAAGATGATTTGTCTTGGAATGTTGATTATTTTGGTTTTACAAAACTTAAAATCAATTGAATAATCGACAGGGAATTGCTTGAAGCCATCACTGTTTGCTACAATGTGTACTTCATGACCCAGTTTTAACAAGCCTTCTTTTAATGAATTGTGTAACCTACTGTATTCCCCAATGAGTAAAATCCGCATGAATGTTTATATTTGTTACGAAAATAAGAAATCCATAATGATATCAGCCGACAATAAATATAAAATTGCTCTAATAGGGTATCGTTTGAGCGGAGGAGGTAGTGATAAAGTAATGGCTACACTGTCAATTTTTTTTGAAAAACATGGAATCGAGGTGCATAATATTATTGTTTTAGATGAAGTTTCTTTTCCTTATTCTGGAAAGCTTGTTAATTTAGGGACATTGAAAAATAGTAGCAATGGTTTAATTAACAAATTTAAGCGACTCAAGGCCTTGCGAAATTATTTGAATAATAATGATTTTGACTTTATCATCGATTTTCGTTTTCGTACAAAGGTTCTTCAGGAATTAATTCTGTCAAGATTTATTTATAATACAAAGACAATTTTTACAGTTCATAGTTTTCTGATTGATCATTATATGCCCAATAATTCTTGGCTAACGAGGTTAATGTATAATCATTGTCATGCAAATGTTGCCATCGTGAAACAGATGGAGGAGTTAATAACAAGTAAACATAATTTAAAAAACATTGTAACTATTGCCAATCCGATTAATCTTGATGAAGTTATTGCCGGTTGCCATGATGAAGTAGATATTAACTTCGAATATATTATTGCAATAGGTCAGTTTGAGAATGACATAAAGCAATTTGATAAATTAATTTTAAGCTATGCAAATTCAAATTTACCGCAAAAAAATATTCATCTTGTAATATTGGGAAATGGAGATCAGAAAATATTGAAAAAGGTTGCATTGGATAACAACGTAGAAAATTTAGTGGATTTATTGGGTTACCAAAATAATCCTTTTAAATATCTAAAAAAAGCTAGGTTTTTAGTTCTCAGTAGCAGAAATGAAGGGTTTGCCAATGTTCTTATTGAATCTTTGGCTTGTCAAACTCCTGTTGTGGCTTTTGATTGTCCTTGTGGTCCAAATGCAATTATTATTGATAAAGTAAATGGAATTTTAGTAGAAAATCAAAACACAGAAAAACTTACAGAAGCAATTAATTTGTTATTATTCGATGAAAAATTATATCAATATTGTAAAAAAAATTCATTACAAAGCATAAAACCATTCCTATTAGATAATATTGGTAAACAATGGTTAGATTTGTTAAATATAAATGAAAACGAAACTGAAATTTAAGAAATGAATATAGAAATATTAGATATCCCAAAAATTGAAAATAGTCTAGGTAATATTGCTGTAGTAGAAAATAATGTTATTCCTTTTGAAATAAAAAGAGTTTATTATTTGTATGACATCCCAAGTTCTGCAAAACGAGGAGGACATGCCCATAAAGAGTTGCAGCAAGTATTAATTGCCATTTCTGGTAGCTTTGATGTTGTTTTAAAAGATGGAAATTCAGTTAAAATTATTACTTTAAATAAGCCAGACAAAGGGTTATTAATAAATTACAATATTTGGAGAGAATTGGAAAATTTTTCATCAGGAGCAGTTTGCTTAGTTTTGGCGTCCGATATATTCAAAGAAGAGGATTATATTCGGATTTATGAAGATTTTTTAGATTCAATAGAATGAAAATTCTTTATATAGTTCCCAATATTAATAACGAAGGGGGTGTTTCCAGAGTTCTCTCCATAAAAGCGAATTATTTCCTCGAAAAGTTAGGGTATGATGTTCATATTCTTACTCAAAACAATGGTAATTCCCCTTTATTTTATTCCTTTAGCAAGAAGATTTTTTTTCATGATATAATGTTGAAGGGTTCTTGCTTTGAGTTTATTAATTCTTATCGAAAAGCACTAAACAATAAAATTAAAGCTATTAGTCCAGATATAATTCTAGTTTGTGATAATGGATTAAAAGCATACACGATTCCATTTATTTTAAAAACCAAAATTCCTATTGTTTTTGAATGTCACGGATCTATATTTATTGAAGAAAAAAAGATAAATAAATACCAGTTTTTAAATCAATTGAAATTATTATTTAAAGGTTATTCAGTAAATAAGTTCTCCAAATTCATTGCTTTATCAAATGAAAGCTTGAAAGAATGGAATGTGACAAATGGAGTTGTAATACCTAATCCATTGTGGTTTAATACTAATCAATTTCCTAATTTAAATTCCAAAAAAGTAATTACTGTAGCCAGACATTCTTATGAAAAAGGATTAGATAGATTGTTGTTAATTTGGGAAAAAGTAGTCGAAAAATATCCAGATTGGAAACTTGAAATTTATGGAAAATACAGTGCGGATTTAAATTTGGAACAACTTGCTCAGTCTTTAAAAATTAACGATAATGTTTCATTTTATGAACCTGTTAAGGATATTAACTATAAATATCTCAATGCATCATTTTATATTATGACGTCTCATTACGAAGGATTTCCTATGGTTCTTTTGGAGGCTATGGCGTCAGGTCTGCCTTGTGTTGCATACGACTGTCCTTGCGGGCCAAGGGCTATTATTCAAAACAATGAAAATGGATTTCTTGTTGAAAATGGGAATTTAGATACATTTGTTCAAAAAATAGAATTGCTTATCGAAGATGAAAATTTGAGAATACAAATGGGTCAAAACGCCAAAAATAGCATTTCAAAATATGATTTGTACATTATTATGATGCAATGGAAAAAGTTTTTTGAAGAGTTAATTAGGAACTAGATTTTAAACAATAACACCCTAATTTATAAAAATCAAAAAGCAACAAAGAAGGTTTTTTAGACAATAAATTACGTTCAATAATTCGTTCAGTTTTTTTGAATATAAAGGAGATGAAGGTCGATAAATAAAGTCTTTTTAATAAAACACAAAACTCCAAAAGTTTACTATCAGAAACATTGAAAGATCTCGATTTTGATATTATTTTTAGATTTTCCAAGGCAATTTTGGTTTTCTCTAAAAACTGTTGTGAGGTTTCCAAACCAAGATGATAAGTAGTATTTTCGATGTGTGTAACTAAAATTCCTTTTTTTTCTAAATCGGATAAAAACACCAAATCTTCATAACCATATTTTGTAATTGATGTATCAAATTTATTTAAAATGAAGATGTTTTTTTTTATTAATATATTTGAAGTTAATGCATTTCCATTAGGATTAGTATTTCGTTTTTCTACCGAAAGAGATTCCCGTGCGTTGCCATAAATCCAACGCAGCAGTTTTTCGTTTTCTGGTTTTTCTTTTTTATACTGGATTCCTCCAAAAACAACAAGATTCTCAATATTATTGGTTGTTGAGATGTAATTTTTTATAAAATTATTTTGAGTTGGAAAAGTGTCGCAATCTAAAATGAGTAAGTAGTCGTGTTTTGCTTTTTCCGCTAATGAATTGATGTTTTTCCCTCTTCCAAGATTGTTGCTATTTACAAAAAAAGAACAATTTTCAAGTGAATTTATAATTTCATTTTCTTCATTCAATTTTGAATTGGAAGCGTCATCTTGACACAAAATTTCAAAATCTATTTTGGACTCCAAGCATTGTTCTTGTAATTCCGAAACTAATGGGAATACATTGTAATTAAATGTTGGAATAAGTATCGAAAGCATTACACCGGTTTTTGAACCACTTCAAAAAGTTTCATGTCTTCACATTTCAACGTTTTGGATGGAAATTTCATCAATAACGCATAATCGTGAGTAGCCATAATAACAGTTTTTCCGGTGGCGTTTATTTTTCTCAAAACATCAAGCACTTCTATGCTAGTTTGAGGATCAAGATTTCCTGTTGGTTCATCAGCAAGAATGAATTCAGGGTCGTTGAGTAAGGCTCTGGCAATGGCAACTCTTTGCTGTTCCCCACCAGAGAGTTGGTGTGGCATTTTATTGGCAAATTCCTTCATGCCTACTTTGTCCAGCACTTCGTCAATTTTATTTTGCATTTCGGTATTGTCTTTCCAACCTGTTGCTTTCAAGACAAATAGTAAATTGTCTTTCACAGTACGATCCGGCAATAATTTGAAATCTTGAAAAACAAATCCAATCTTTCTTCTCAAAAATGGGATATCATCCTCTTTTAGACTGACCAAATCAAAATTTACAATAGTGCCTTCTCCTTCAGCCAAAGGCAAATCGGCATAAAGAGCCTTCATAAAGCTACTTTTACCTGAACCGGTTTTTCCGATGATATAAATGAATTCACCATGATTTACTTCAAGATTTACATTGGACAAAATGATTTTTCCGCCTTGAGTAATAGTTACATTTTTTAAAGACAATACCGGTTGTGACATAGTAGATTTTGTTTATTGTGTAAAAGTAGCAAGATAACGCTTGCATTCAAAATAAATTTTATTCAACATAGGAGAATTTCTAAAAAGTTCATGCCTAAAGAAGCACTTTCGAAAGAATATTCCAAATTCCGTTTCCAAATTGTTTAAAAAGATGTTCATAATAAAAATAAATAGCACTCCGTTATAGCCCTAAGAATACGATACATTTGAATTATTAAACCAAAACCACAATGCGTAAATTTTCTCGGCTTTTATTACTGCTTATTTTTGTTCAGGCTACATCTGTTACTGCACAAAAATCCGCAATTTACACCCATGATTCAAAAGATTTCGACAAAGCTCTTTCCTTGTTTAATGATGCCCAATACCCATCGGCTCAAATAATTTTCGAAAAAGTAAAGTCGGCTGTGGCCAATGAAGAATTGAGGTCTGATTGCTCTTATTATGTTGCCAGTTGCGCCATTAGAACTAACCAGGCAGACGCTGGTGATTTAATGGAACGTTTCGTTTCGGACTATCCCACAAGTATAAAACAAAATAAGGCTTGTCTTGAAGCGGCACATTATTATTTCAATCAAGAGGATTTTCCTCATGCCTTACAATGGTTTGAAAAAGTAGATGAAATAAATTTAAGAAGCAGCGAAATAGACAAATTCAATTTCCAAAAAGGATATAGTTTATACAGTTCGAAAAATAAAAAGGAGGCCAAAAAAAATCTGAATAAAGTGGTTAATTCAGATGAATATGGTTCGCAAGCCAAGTATTACTTAGGTTTTATGGCGTATGAAGGCAATGACTATGAGCAAGCCACCAAATATTTTGAACAAGTTTCTGGCACAGAAAAATACAAGGAAAAATTATCGTATTATCAAGCAGATATGAACTTTAAGCAAGGGAATTTTGAAAAAGCGATTAATATAGGCGCCAAAGCGATGGAGAAATCAAATGCTTTAGAAAAATCAGAATTGAATAAAATCATTGGCGAAAGCTATTTTAATTTGCAACAATATGATAAATCCATTCCGTTTTTATCAGCTTACAAAGGTAAAAGGAGCAAGTGGAACAATACCGATTTCTATCTACTAGGGTATGCTTATTATATGCAAAAAGATTTCGAAAACGCCATTTCCCAGTTCAATAAAATCATAGGAGGCAAGGATGCCGTAGCACAAAATGCTTATTATCATTTGGGAGAAAGTTACCTTAATTTAGATAAAAAACAACAAGCCTTGAATGCTTTCAAAAACGCTTCAGAAATGGGATTCAACACTTCGATTCAAGAAGATGCCAGTTTGAATTATGCTAAATTGAGTTACGAAATTGGGAATTCCTATCAAATTACTCCAACCGTTTTGATGGACTTTATAAAGAAATATCCAAATAACACCAGCAAATCGGAGATTGAAAAGCTATTGATAGATTCCTATATTTCTTCCAAAAACTACAAGGAAGCCTTGGTTTTTTTGGAAAAGAATAAATCGCCCGAAAACAAATCGGCCTATCAAAAAGTTGCTTTTTATCGTGGATTGGAATTGTACATCGATGGGAAATATCAGGAATCGGCAACACTATTTGAGAAATCTATCGATGAGCAAAGAGATGCTATTTTTACTGCCAGAGCAACATTCTGGAAAGGGGAAACCGAATATGTTTTGGAAGATTTTAAAAATGCATTGTTGAGTTACAAACAATTTATGGGTTCGGCTAGAGCCAAGGAAGCACCCGAATATAAAAACAGCAATTACAATATTGCTTACGCTTATTTTAAGTTGAAGGAATATGAGCAAGCGGGTAATTTTTTCGAAAACCAGATTGAAAAAGTTAAGGACGACAAGGTTCGTTTGAATGATTCCTACCTGCGTTTGGCCGATTGCCGATTCGTGACTTCAAAATATACGGCGGCTTTGGAGGCCTATAATAAGGTAGTCGAACTAAAAAGTGTCGACGCTGATTATGCTTATTTTCAAAAGGCTATTTGCTATGGTTTTGTTTCTAAAAACGAAAAAAAAATTGAAGAACTCAACGCCTTTTTGAAACTGTATCCAAAATCAGAATATAGGGATGATGCCTTGTTCGAGCTAGGGAATACGTATGTGGCTGAGAACAAAAAAGACCTTGCCATTGACACATACGACCGCTTGAACACTGAATTCAAAAAAGGTTCTTACACCTCAAGAGCGATTTTGCGTCAAGGATTGATTTATTATAATTCAGATAAAGACGAACAAGCCTTGACAAAATTCAAGAAAGTGGCCGCAGATTTTCCTAAAACTCCCGAAGCTTTAGAAGCTGTTGCAACAGCTCGATTAATTTATGTGGACAACGGTAAAGTAGATGAATACGCTGCTTGGGTTCGAACTTTGGATTTTGTAGCCGTCACTGATGCTGAATTGGATAATGATACTTATGAAGGACCCGAAAAACAATATTTGCAAAACAATACCAAGCAAGCTATCGCAGGATTTAGTGGTTATGTTTCAAAATTCCCAAATGGAATTCACGCCTTAAAAGCTAATTTTTATTTGGCTCAATCTTATTTTTCTGATGCACAGGAAAGCAAATCAATTCCCAATTATGAATTTGTGGTTACTCAACCTCGAAGCGAATTTACGGAACAATCTTTGTCGCGATTGGCTCAGATTTTCTTAAAAGACAACAACTGTGACAAAGCAATTCTAGTATTGTCACGATTGGAAAACGAAGCCGATTTTCCTCAAAACAAAACCTTTGCCCAATCTAATTTGATGCGCTGTTATTACGACAATAAGGATTATGACAATTCGGTTGTTTATGCCGAGAAAGTTTTGGAAAACCCCAAAACCGATTCTACTGTAAAAAGTGATGCGCAAATTATTGTGGCAAGAGCGGCAATGCAATCAGGTGATGAAGCTAAAACTCGTGCAGCTTATGCCAAATTGCAAACTATTGCCAAAGGAGAATTGGCCGCCGAAGCCTTATATTATGATGCCTATTTTAAAAACAAAGACGGAAAATTTGAAGCTTCAAACACAGTAGTTCAGAAATTAGCCAAAAATTATTCGAGTTATAAATATTTTGGTGCCAAAGGATTAATTCTGATGGCGAAGAATTATTATGAATTGAAAGACAGTTTCCAAGCGACGTATATCTTGGAAAACGTAATAAATAACTTCACGGATTTCCCTGATGTCGTTTCAGAAGCACAGAGAGAATTGGACAACATTAAAAATGAAGAATCAAAAACTAATTCATCGATAACCAACTAATTGTCATTGCGAGGAACGAAGCAATCTCATTTGTTGATCTCGTTATGGGATTGCTTCGTTCCTCGCAATGACAAAATTGAATTAAAACAAAAAATATGAAAATCAATTTCAAAAATAGTTTTGCCTTTATCTTAGTACTAATTGCCCAGTTTTCAATTGCCCAAAAAAAGGATCCTAAAAAGGAAGAAAACATCGGTACAGAAGTGGTAAATGTGGTGAAAACCTACACGCCAACAATTTCTGATGCCTTTAAGGTAAAGGAAACTCCGGCTCTTGAGGAGGAAGGAAATGCTAAAAAAGAATCCATAAAATACACTATTTTTTCCTTTCCCGTGGCTTCTACATTCACGCCTTCGAAAGGAAAAGCGGAAGGCATCGAAAAAGAAGAACAAGCACATTTATTTCAAAATTATGCGACTTTTGGAGGGGGAAACTATGGGGTTTTAAATGGCGAATTGTTCTTAAACCATAATCTTAATTCAGCCGATTATGTTGGGGCAATACTAAGCCATTTTTCCTCGCAAGGCGGAATTAAGGGTGTTGAGGTATCGGATAATTTTAATGAAACTGCCGTGGATTTAACTTTTGGAACAAACAGAAAAAATTTGTCTTTGAATTTAGATTTGGGCTATCAAAACCAAATATATAATTGGTACGGTTTGCCAGCTAGTTATGATAGCTTAACCTCTGAAGAAAGAGCTGCTTTATTAAGAGTAGCAAATGAAGGACAAAGTTATAATAATTTATATTTTGGTGGTAAAATAACTTTTAGCGAAAGTGTTTTTAAAGTTGCGAGTCTAAAATTAAATCATTTTTCGGATGCTTTTGGCTCTTCAGAAAATAGATTTTATCTGAAGCCTTCTTTTGAATTAAATATCAATGAAAAACTTATAAAAACAAATGCGATTGTTGATTATTTGGGAGGAAGTTTCAAAGGAAATTATTGGAATACAAACTCAATACAATATGGCTATACCAATTTTGGGATTGTCCCTACCTTTGAATTGTATGAGCAAGGTTGGACGGTGAATATCGGAGCCGCACTGTTTTATAGTTTGGATATGAAAAACAACAATAATCAACTTTTAATTTATCCAAAAATTAACGCTTCATTCAATGTTGTTGATGATTTGATGCTATTTTATGTGGGGGCAGAAGGGAATCTAGAGCAAAACACCTATTACGATTTTGCAAATGAAAATCCTTTTGTTTCTCCTAGATTGACCATTGCTCCAACCGACAAACAATACGATCTTTTTGCAGGATTGAAAGGGAAATTGACCAACAACATTAGCTATAATATTCGGGGTTCCTATGTTAATGAAAGAAACAAAGCCTTGTTTAAAAGTAATGAATACGCCAACTCTACGATGAAGGAAGGCTATACATTAGGGAATTCCTTTGAAGTGGTTTATGATGATATGAAAACACTGAGTTTTTATGGAGAATTCAAAGCCGATTTATCAGAAAAGGTTTCTTTAGTTATCAATGGTACTTTTAGTAGTTATACGAATGACATTCAAAAAGAGGCTTGGAATTTACCCGCAATAAAGTTGGATTCCAAAATTGATTTTAATATTACAGAAAAATGGTATGCTGGTGCCAATGTTTTTTTTGTGGGCGAACGAAAAGAGGAACAATCTTATATGACCTCATTGGTTATTGATCCGAGAGTAGTGAAAAATTTAGCTGGTTATTTTGATGTCAATGCCCATGTTGGATTTAAATACAGTGAAAAACTAACTGCTTTTTTGAGAGCTAATAACATCACGAACCAAAACTATCAAAAATGGCTGAATTATCCCGTTCAGGGACTTCAAGTGGTTTTAGGGGCTAATTATAAATTTGATTTTTAGGTGAATTAATAGCAAAGGGAGCAAAGCTTTGCGCAAAGACAAAGAAAGATTTTCTTTTCTGGATTCAAATGTTCTTGAGGTTAAATATATTTATTGAAATTAATTTTATAAAAACAACTTTGCGAACCTTGCGAACAACTTACCATACTTTGTAGTTAAATTTTTCCAATGACTTTCAAACAGAAAATACATCATCATTATTTACAATTAGTCCAAGACCGAATCGATGTTTTCAAGGATATGATTGTGGGGTTGACCGAAGATTCTAAGAACGATGCCAAAGGTTCAGCAGGCGACAAGCACGAAACCGCTTTGTCGATGATGCACATCGAGCAGGAAAAACTCAATCATAAATTGAAGGAAGTATTGGTTCAAAAAGCTATTTTAGAAAAAATTGACTCCACAACAATTGCCAAAACGATTATCGTGGGTAGCTTGGTCAAAGCCAATGGAATTTATTTGTACTTGAGCGTTGCGTTACCCAAAATCAATGTTGAAGGAATCAATGTTATTGCTTTATCGCCGCAATCTCCATTAGGAAATAAACTTCTAGGGATGCAAGTGAATCATGCTTTTGAAATAAATACTACCAATTACATTATTCAAGAAATTTTGTAAAATTCATTTAAAAATTGAAAAATATTTTATGTTTAAACGATTCTAGTTAAGATAATTGAGTTTAAAAATATAGTTTTACCACATGACACTTGTTTTATTATCTAATCTATTTTTTTGAATATAGAAATAGATACCTACATAGCAATATTTTTAAAGAAATTAATTAGATTTGCAATACTTATTAAACAGTAATTAAATTAAAATCTTCTTACAAATGAAAAAAATATCAATTTTATTAATGTTTTTTACTATTATAAGTTGTTCAAATTCAAATCAGACTTCTTTAGAATCTTTAAATACACAAAGAATAACTGCTTTCAGTAATCTTGAAGGAACTTGGATTTTAAAAAATGTACTAATGGGAGATGCCTTGGATGCCCCTTGTGGTTTTATGAACGAAGGTAAAGTGAAAGAAATGAATGTAACTTTTACTTCTGAAAAATTGACAGAAACCGAGTGTATGAAACTGTATGGTCAATCCTCAGTCAATGAATTTATGGGTGGTTACACTATCTTGTCTTATGATGCCGCAACAAAGACGGGTAAAATAAAGTTCGAGTCATTGTTTTCAACCAAAATGGCATCGGTTGATCCTAATTTTATGGATTGTGAAAACCGTTATTTTTCTTATTTAGAAAAAGCAGAAGATTTTAAAATCGAAAACGGAAAATTGCAATTAAGCAAAACCTACCGACTTGCTTACGATAATGCTGGTAGTTCGCCTTTTGATAACATTTATAATAATGTGCTTTATTTTGATAAAAAGTAACCTCTAAATAAAGAATTATTTTTGAAAACTTAATAGTTGTTTCATTGCGAAATTACCTTTAGGTTTTTTATTATTGCCCTTTTTATGTAAAAAATGATCCAATTTGAAAGTTTCAAATGTGTTCTTTCTGATAAATTTTTTTATAATTGGTACTACATTAATCTTGTGAGTATTTCCTATTTTTAACTATTTATAATCTTGATTTTTATAATTTCCCAACTTCTCATTTCCCACAGTTGAAACTGTGAGCTATTGTTTTGTTTAGCTTTTGCTTGTATTGCCCACGGTTTCAAACGTGGAATTTTATTAGTTTTCACACAAAAAACCTACAGAACCTTATTGTTTGATTTAGTATTTTGTTTTTTAACTATCTATTTCACAACAGTGTTATATATTACAACTAAATATAACATAATGTTAAATCAACTTCATTTTTTGTAGAAAACTCTCTAAAACATTAAAAAAACCGAGATTCCCTAATGAATTTTTTCGTAATTTTGGCACCCTAAAAAGTTTGACTTTAAAACGAAATCCAATTATGAGCAAAACAATGACAGTCGACATCTTGTCGAGTATTAAAGGAGCACAGCCCTCAGAGTCCGTGAACCAATTATTTGAGGTAATTAAAAATGCAATTCCATCAAATAATAATACTGTAAATAATGTCCATAATAATTGTGTGTCTGTAAGTGATTTAAGAGAAGATGTCGTGATAGCCAGTTCGGCTGTAGAGAAACAACTCATTATAGAAAATTTCCCGAGCAAGAAAAATGGTTTTTTAGTGGTTGCTAAAGTTATAGAAGGATAAAATGGATTCTCAGATAAAAAAAATACACCAACAACTGGTGTCAAAACAAATAACTTGCACCGCTTTGGTACAAGAAAAATTAGACCTACTGAAACAAAATACCTACAACTCTGTAAATTCTTTGTTGGATACTTTGGCGCTAGATTTAGCTGCAAAAGTTGATGCCAAA
Organism: Flavobacterium psychrophilum; assembly: GCA_945872245.1. GTDB lineage: Bacteria > Bacteroidota > Bacteroidia > Flavobacteriales > Flavobacteriaceae > Flavobacterium > Flavobacterium psychrophilum_T. The sequence goes on along the minus strand of CAMBZB010000018.1, from coordinate 23,793 downwards.
ATTGCAAAAGGAGAAACAATAGGTTTGTTAGAAGGAATTCCTTTTGGAATTAAAGATGTCTATATGTTGCAAGGAACATACACTACTGCAAGTTCTGAGTTGTTGAGAAATTACAAATCACCTTACACGGCTACTGCCATTCAAAAATTATTAGATGCAGGTGCCATTCCATTAGTAAAAGAAAACTGTGATAGTTTTGGTCACGGTTCTTCCAGTGAAAACACCATTTTTGGCGCTGTAAAAAATGCTATTGACCCATCATTAGTTGCTGGAGGTTCAAGCGGAGGTTCAGCGGTTAACGTTGCCAAAGAATATACTGCCTTTTCCATTGGTGGAGATACAGGAGGTTCGATTCGTCAGCCTGCCGGATACAATCATATTTATGGTTTTAAACCAACTTACGGAAGAATTTCTAGATTTGGGCTTATGGCTTATGCATCATCTACGGATTGTGTTGGGCCATTGGCAAAATCCATTGAGGATATTCGAATTGTGTTGAATGTAATGAGCGGAAAAGATCCAAAAGATCAAACTTCAATCACTTCATCCGAAATCACCGAAGATGCGATTGCAACTTCCGGCGTGAAAACAATTGGTTATTTCAAGAACTTTATCGAAAGTGATGCAATTGATTTCCAAATAAAAACTGATTTTTTGGCAACGATTGAAAAACTGAAAACCAAAGGAATCGAAGTGAAGGAATTGGATTTTTTCAAGTCAGATATTTTAGTTTCAACGTATTATACGTTGGCAATGGCTGAAACAGCTTCGAATTTATCTCGTTTGGACGGAACCAATTACGGGAAGCGTATCGAAGCAGAGAATCTAATTGAAACCTATGCTGTTACACGTTCTGAAAATTTTTCGGAAGAAACAAAACGCAGAATTGTAGGTGGAAACCAAGTATTGTCTCAAGGATTCTCGGATGAAATCTATTTAAAAGGATTGGCTTTAAGAGATCAAATTTCGGAGAATTTCAGCAAAGATTTTCAAGAAGTGGATATTATTTTATCGCCAGTTACACCAAACACTCCTCCTAAAATTGGAGAAAGTTTAAAAGATCCCTTGGCGATGTATTTGTCAGATGCTTATACCGTTGGTTTTAGCTTGGGACAATTGCCCACTTTAACCGTGCCACAAGGAACAAGCACTGGACTGCAAATCACGGCAGCAAAAAACAATGATGAATTAGTCTTGCAATTTGCAAACTTCTTAAAAGATACATTATAATGGAATTGGAGCAATTAACAGCGGCAATAAAAGCCCACGATTTAGAATTGGTAATTGGACTGGAGACACACGTTCGATTGAATACCAAAACCAAGTTGTTTTGTTCTTGTCCCAATCAAGAAATAGAAACACCTAACGAAAATATATGTTCGGTTTGTACTGGACAAATGGGTGTTTTACCTGCCTTGAATAAAGAAGCAATTACCAAAGCGATTTATTTTGGAAAAGCAGTAGGTTCGTCCTTTAGTAATGAAGTGATTTCTTGGGATAGAAAGCATTACGAATACCCAGACAATCCGAAAAACATTCAAATAACACAGTTTCACAATCCGATAATTCCCGACGGACACGTGTCTTGTTACCGAAATGACGGTACGCAATTTACGGTGAATTTAACCCAGGTTCATATTGAAGAAGATGCTGCCAAATTGATGCACGAAAAGACGATTTCGTTAGTCGATTTTAACAAAGCAGGCGTTCCGTTGATTGAAATTGTTACGGAGCCTTGTCTTAGAAATATCGAAGACGCCTCGACGTATGCGCAGTACATTCAACGTATTGTTCAAAATTTGGGAATTTCTGAAGCGAATTTGGAGAAAGGAGAATTCAAATCGGATGTTTCGGTGTCTTTACGCAAAAAACACAGTTACGAATTGAATCCAAGAACCGAAATCAAAAACTTGAACTCGTTTAAGTTTATGGTGGAAGCTTTGAAGGAAGAAGTGGAGAAGCAATTCAATTATTTTATTGAGCATAAAGAATTTAGACCCGATCAAACTACGGTTTTATGGGATGCTGATTTAAAGCAAACCAAAGTAATGCGTAAAAAAGAATTCGAAGCGGATTACCGTTTTATATCGGAACCCGATTTGCCTTTTGTCAATATTAAAGCGGAGATTGAAGCGGTTAAAGTCGATGCAAGTGCTTTGCCTTACGCGGTTGAATCTATTTTGATTAACGGTGGTGTTTTGCCACAAGATGCTAAATTTTTCACGGCAGATAAGTTGCGTTCGCAAACATTTGTAGCCATAAATAACGAAATTAAAGACCCTTCGTTTGTCGCCAAGACTTTGGCAAACAACATGAAGGCAGAAGATTATGCTGAAATTCATAGTATTGAACATTTAACGGATATTTTTAAATTATTTAAAGCCGAGAAAATCACTGCGGTTTTAGTTCAAAATGCAATTACGGAGTATTTAAAAGATCGAACTTTTGACTATAATACCTATTTCGCAGAAAATACCATTTCAGAAGATAAAATCCAGGAAGTTATAGCTACTGTACTTTCGGAAAATGAGGCTGTTGCCAATGACATTAAAGCTGGAGACCAAGGAAAAGCGGGTATTTTAGTGGGTAAAGTTTTAGGGCTTATCGGAAAAGGAGCCAATGGTAAAGTAATTCGTCAAATTATTTTAGATAAATTAGGTGCTGCTGCAGTTTTAGAAAAGGAGCAAGCTTCTGAAAAGGTTTCGACAGCAATAATTATAGAAAATAGAGAAACCCAAGAAGAAACGCTTCCTGAAATCCCGATTATTATAAAGGATAAGTATAGAACACACAAGATTTCACAATTATCCGAAGAAACTATCCAAGAAGAAGTGATATTGTCGGGTTGGGTTGCTAGTGTGCGAGATCACGGAGAATTGATGTTTATTGATTTGCGTGATTACAGTTATGAGATTTTCCAAGTTCGAATCAGTAGAGAATCATTTCCTAATATTGATGAGTTAGTAAAATTGAAACCGGAATCGGTGATTTCGGTGACAGGGATTGTTGTTGGTCGTAATGAAGACGACTATAATCCAGGTTTGCGTACTGGTAAAATTGAATTGGAAACTTCAGCTTTAGAAATTTTAAACTTATCCAAAACCTTACCTTTTGAAATTAAAAGAGCGGTCAAAACGAACGAAGCGATTCGTTTTCAGTATAAGTTTTTAGACCATAGAAACGAAGAAGTGCGACGAGCCATCGTCAACCGTCATAAAGTAATTAAATTATTGCGTGACATTTTGGATACAGAAGAATTTTTAGAAATTGAAACGCCAATTTTAAGTGCCGGAACCGATGAGGGAGCACGTGAATTTATTGTTCCTACACGTAAAGGATCAGGTTTGTTTTACACCTTGCCACAAGCGCCTCAGCAGTTCAAACAGATGTTGATGGTGAGTGGTTATGAAAAATATTTCCAAATTGCCCGTTGTTTTAGGGATGAAGATTCTCGTGGAGACCGTCAGCCGGAATTTACACAATTGGATTTGGAAATGGCGTATGCGAGTATGCAACAAATTATAGATTTAAACACCAAAATGTTTAATGAAGTAGTGAAAAAAATATATGGTAACAAATGGATTTTGCGTCCGTTTGAAGTTATTACCTATAAAGATGCCGTGGATTTCTATGGCTGTGACAGACCCGATTTGCGTTATGGCTTAAAAATGCAAGACATTACCAATATTGTAAAAGATACCACTTTTCAAGTATTTAGCAAACCTATTGAAGAGGGTGGAATAGTGAAATGCATCAAAGTTTCGGCTCAAGAGCAAGGAAACAAGCGTATGTCTAAAGGTCAAATCGAAAATCTTACCGCTATTGCGCAACAGCACGGCTTGGGCGGATTGGCTTATATTATTGTAAATGAAGACGAATTGCAATCGCCCATTATCAAGTTTTTGGGCGAAGATATTGCAGCAGGAATTATAAAAGCAACCGATGCGCAAGTTGGGGATATTGTATTCTTTTCAGCAGCAGATTATGCAACGGCAAACAAAGCTTTGGATGCGGTTCGTCAGGAAATGGGTAAAATATTACACTTAATCAATCCTAAGGAATTATGTCCGGCTTGGGTCATTGATTTTCCAATGTTTGAAAGAACAGATGAAGGAAGATGGACTTTTACACACAATCCTTTTTCGATGCCTGCAATTTATGATTTGGAAAAACATTTGAGAGGGGATGATGAAGAAATCGGAACCATTATCGCACAACAATACGACATCATATTAAATGGTTATGAAATTGGAGGAGGATCGGTTCGTGCACACAAATCGGAGATTCTAGAAGCGACTTATAGAAATATGGGTTACAACAAAGAAGAGATGATAAAAAGTGTAGGAACGATGCATAAAGCCTTTCAATACGGCGCACCACCACACGGAGGAATTGCTTGGGGAATTGACCGATTGATGATGATTTTGGAGAAAAAAGCATCTATAAGAGAAGTAATGGCTTTCCCGAAGACTGGAACCAGTGAAGATTTATTATTCGGCGCACCCTCGCTTTTATCAGATAAAAAAGTAGAAGAAATGAATGTTCGAATCATAAAAAAATAGATTTTATAATTTAATGCCATTTTAAAAGTGGGTTTATATTTTATAGTATAAACCCGCTTTTTTATTTGATTCATAAAATGGTTTAAAATTCATAGCGATTGCATGTTTGAATTGATTTTTGAAATTGGCATTGCTATTGAAATTGACACTCTTTTGTTAATAACTTAACAACTTAAAAGGTGATTTTACCCTTTATATAATTTACGTTTTTATATATTTGCGTGTTATACAAAAAATAGATTTTTAGAATAAAAAATATGAGCGAAGAAATCAATAAGAACAATTATTCAGCAGATAGTATTCAGGCGTTAGAAGGAATGGAGCACGTGAGAATGCGTCCATCGATGTATATAGGGGATGTAGGTGTTCGAGGGTTACATCATTTAGTTTATGAAGTGGTTGATAACTCGATTGACGAGGCAATGGGAGGTCATTGTGATACGATTCGAGTAGATATAAATGAAGATGGTTCTATTTCGGTAGAAGACAATGGTCGTGGCATTCCAGTAGGAATCCACAAAAAAGAAGGTGTCTCTGCACTTGAAGTTGTAATGACTAAAATTGGTGCTGGGGGTAAATTTGATAAAGATTCTTATAAAGTTTCTGGAGGATTGCACGGTGTTGGTGTTTCTTGTGTAAACGCTTTGTCAGCTCACCTAAGAGCAACAGTTCATAGCAGCGATGGAAAAGTATACGAACAAGAATACGAAAAAGGAAAAGCGCTCTATCCTGTAAAACAAATTGGAGAAACCACTAAAAGAGGAACTATAGTTACTTTTTATCCCGATCCTACCATTTTTACACAGACAGTAGAATATTCTTATGATACTTTATCTGCACGTATGAGAGAGTTGTCTTTCTTGAATAAAGGAATTACGATTACATTTACCGATAAAAGAGAGGTGGATAAAGACGGAAATTTTGTTTCGGAAATCTTCCATTCTACTGAAGGGTTGAAAGAGTATATTCGTTATCTGGACGGAAATCGGGAACCGATTATAGCGCACGTTATTTCAATGGATTCCGAAAAAGGAGAAATTCCAGTTGAGGTTGCCTTGATTTATAATACTAGTTATACGGAGAATATTTTTTCTTATGTAAACAATATCAATACTCACGAAGGTGGAACGCACTTGCAGGGTTTTAGAACAGGTCTTACTAGATCTTTGAAGAAATATGCCGATGCTTCTGGAATGTTGGATAAATTGAAATTTGAAATCTCGGGAGATGATTTTCGTGAAGGGTTGACAGCAATTATTTCGGTAAAAGTGTCAGAACCACAATTCGAAGGTCAAACCAAAACCAAATTAGGAAATAGGGAAGTAGTTTCGCCGGTAAGTCAGGCTGTTGGTGACATGATTGAAAATTATTTGGAAGAAAATCCAAATGATGCCCGAATTATTGTTCAAAAAGTGATTCTTGCGGCTCAAGCCCGTCACGCTGCCAAAAAAGCGCGTGAAATGGTACAGCGCAAAACCGTAATGGGTGGTGGTGGACTGCCTGGAAAACTATCGGATTGTTCGGAACAAGATCCCGCAAAATGCGAAGTGTATCTTGTCGAGGGAGATTCGGCAGGTGGAACCGCCAAGCAAGGTCGTGACCGTGCCTTTCAAGCTATTTTACCTCTTAGAGGTAAGATTTTGAATGTGGAGAAAGCAATGCATCACAAAGTTTTTGAAAACGAAGAGATTCGAAATATATTTACCGCTCTAGGAGTTACTATTGGAACAGAAGAAGACAGTAAGGCGTTGAATATCTCAAAATTGCGTTACCATAAAGTGATTATCATGTGTGATGCCGATGTCGATGGTAGTCACATTTCTACTTTGATTTTGACATTCTTCTTCCGTTTTATGAAAGAATTGATAGAAGAAGGACATGTTTACATTGCCGCCCCACCTTTGTATTTGGTCAAAAAAGGTAATAAAAAAGAATATGCTTGGACGGATGATCAAAGGGATCAAGCCAATGCAAAAATGGGCGGAAGCGCAGCAATTCAGCGTTATAAAGGTCTTGGAGAGATGAATGCAGAGCAATTATGGGAAACCACAATGGATCCGGCTTTCAGAACGTTACGTCAAGTGAACATTGACAGTCTTGCCGAAGCAGATAGAGTTTTCTCTATGCTAATGGGTGATGAAGTACCGCCAAGAAGAGAATTTATTGAGAAAAATGCAGTTTACGCTAATATTGATGCGTAATTATTTATCATATCAAATAAAAAAACAAAATAACATAAAATGAAAGTTACAATTGTAGGAGCAGGAAATGTAGGAGCATCATGCGCAGATTCAATTTCTTATAGAGGAATTGCTAGTGAAGTAGTATTATTGGATATTAGAGAAGGTTTTGCCGAAGGTAAAGCAATGGATATTTCTCAATGTGCCACCAATACAGGTTTTAATACTAGGGTTTCTGGTGTGACCAATGATTATTCAAAAACAGCTAATAGTGATGTAGTAGTTATTACTTCTGGAATTCCAAGAAAACCTGGAATGACCCGTGAGGAATTGATAGGTATTAATGCAGGGATCGTTAAATCGGTTGCGGATAATGTTTTGACTCATTCTCCAAATGCAATAATAGTGGTGGTTTCAAACCCTATGGACACGATGACTTATTTGACATTGAAAGCTACAGGATTGCCAAAAAATAGAATTATAGGAATGGGAGGGGCGCTTGACAGCTCTCGTTTTAGATATTATTTATCAAAAGCCTTAGACAAACCATCGAATGACGTTTCGGCAATGGTTATAGGAGGTCACGGTGATACCACCATGATTCCATTAACACGATTAGCTTCTTACAATGGTATTCCAGTTTCTGAGTTTTTGTCAGAGGAAGAATTAGCAAAAGTTGCTGCTGACACTATGGTTGGTGGTGCGACATTGACTGGTCTTTTAGGAACTTCAGCTTGGTATGCGCCAGGAGCTTCTGTTGCATATTTAGTAGATAGTATTTTGAATGACCAAAAGAAAATGATTGCTTGTTCGGTGATGTTGGACGGAGAATATGGTCAAAGTGATATTTGCATAGGTGTTCCTTGTATTATAGGTAAAAGTGGAATTGAACAAATTCTTGATATTAAATTAAGTGATGCTGAAAAAGCAGCTTTTGCTAAAAGTGCTGATGCTGTCAGAAACATGAATGCAGACTTAAAATCGGTTTTAGCATAATAATATAGGCGTAAAAAAGAGAAGACTGCACTTTTGCAGTCTTTTTTTTGACATTTATCAATAAATAAATTGGTTAATCTTTTCGTTAATTATATATTTGCTCGGTTTAAAAAACAGGATATGATTCATAATGTTTTATTTTTTTAATAAAATGAATGTTAGGTCACATTTTGTAAGGGTTGAAACCAAAAATAAATAAATTACAATAATTAATTCTTAGTAATAATGCAGAATAAAGGACTTATTAAATTTTTCGCAATTCTATTTGCTTTGGTAAGCATTTACCAACTTTCGTTCACTTTTGTTTCCAATAAAATAAAAAACGATGCTAAATCTTTTGCTGGTGGAAATCCTGAAAAAGAATTAAAATATCTAGATTCTATCGGTAAGGAAAATGTGTTTGATCTTGGATTTACCAATTTTACTTTCAATGAAGTAAAGGACAAGCAAATCAACAAGGGTCTTGACTTAGAGGGAGGTATTAACGTTATTTTACAAATATCAGTTAAGGATGTTTTGAAAGGACTATCCAATAATTCTAAAAATCCGGTTTTTAATAAATCTTTGGCAGATGCCACAGCTAATCAAAAAGGAAATCAAACTTACATTGATGCTTTCTTTGAAGCTTTTGAAGCTAACTCTAAAGGAAGTGTGAAATTGGCTTCGCCTGATATTTTTGCTAATAGAACATTGCAAGGAGAAGGTGGAATTAATTTTCAAATGACAGATGTTGAGGCGCAAAAAGTAATCAAAAGAAAAGTTGACGAATCAGTTGAAAGTGCTTTTGGAGTATTAAGAAAACGTATCGATAAATTTGGCGTAACGCAACCTAACATTCAAAAATTGGGTGAATCTGGTAGAATCCTTGTAGAACTCCCTGGAGCCAAAGATGTTGACAGAATCAAAAAATTATTGCAAAGTACTGCTCAATTAGAGTTTTGGGAAACTTATAAAATTGATGAAATTGGTAATTTCTTGATGGCTGCAAATGAGTCATTGAAAAAAACGGAGATAAAAAAACCAGAAGTAAAAACGGCGGCCAAAGATTCTTTAAGCGCCTTATTGACCAATACAAAAGATTCAGCATCCACAAAAAAAGGAAACAATCCTTTATTGGATAAAATTATCGGTCAAGGTGGCGGGCCTGTTTTAGGCCTTTTTATGCCAAAAGACACTGCAGTTGTTGGTGGTTATTTGAGAAGAGCCGATATCAGGGTTTTATTAGCGCCAACTCAGCTTTACGCCAAATTTGTTTGGGGAAAACCTACTACCATTAAGGATAAGGATGGAAAAGATATTGACGCAGTTGAACTATATGCGTTAAAAGGAAACAGAGATAATATAGCTGCAATGGGAGGCGGAGTTGTTACCGATGCAAGTGATACCTTTGACCAATTAGGAAAACCAGCCGTTTCTATGCAAATGAATGGTCAAGGAGCTAAGGCTTGGGAAGAACTAACAGGAAAAGCATATACCCAAAAAAGTAATATTGCCATTGTTTTGGATAATATTGTATATTCTGCACCGGGAGTCTCTAGCGGACCTATTTCTGGTGGTAGATCTGAAATTTCGGGAGTTTTTGATATTACAGAAACAAAAGATTTAGCAAACGTTCTTAGGGCGGGGAAACTTCCTGCAGCTGCAGATATTGTACAATCAGAGGTGGTTGGGCCATCCTTGGGTCAAGAAGCTATCGATAACGGAACCAATTCAGCTCTTATTGGATTGCTTTTAGTATCGCTTTGGATGTTAATTTATTATGGAAAATCAGGTTGGTATGCGAATCTTGCATTAGCAGTAAACTTACTTTTCTTATTCGGAATTTTAGCTAGTATAGGTGCGGTGCTTACTTTACCGGGTATTGCAGGTATTGTTTTGACAATGGGTACTGCAGTTGATGCGAATATTATCATTTACGAACGAGCAAAAGAGGAATTACGTTCTGGTAAATCACTGGAAGAAGCAGTAAAAACTTCCTACAGTTGGAAAGGAGCGATGCGTTCTATTGTGGATGCAAACGTTACCCACATTTTAACTGGTGGGGTATTGTTTATTTTTGGTTCAGGACCAATTAAAGGTTTCGCAACTACTTTGTTAATAGGTATTGTTACCTCTTTGTTTACTTCCATATTTATCGCAAGAATATTTATAGACTGGAGTATCAGTAAAAATAACAAATTATCATTTGTCACAGGATTCTCTAAAAATTTCTTCACTAACTTCCATTTTGATTTCCTTGGAGTTAAAAAATGGACTTACGCTTTTTCAGCAATTGTAACCATCGTGAGTATATATTCACTAGCTACAAATGGTTTGGACCAAGGTGTCGACTTTGTAGGAGGAAGAACTTTCCAAGTGCGTTTTGAAAAACCGGTTAAAGCCGAAGAAATTAAAATGGAGCTTACTAAAGTTTTCGGTAGTGCCGAAGCTAAAGTTTTTGGTAGCGACAATCAATTGAAGATTACCACTAAATACAAAGTACAAGAACACGGAGTAGAAGCGGATTTAGAGGTTAATAAATTATTGTTCGAAAATCTGAAACAACATTATTCCGCTGGAATGACTTACGATAAATTTGTAAATGCTTATGACGGAAAACAAGTAGGTATTTTGCAAGCTTCAAAAGTAGGTCCAACAGTTGCGGAAGACATCAAAACCAATGCCTATTGGGCAGTACTTGGTGCGATGCTTATTGTAGGTTTGTATTTGGTAATTAGTTTTAGAAAATGGCAATATAGTTTAGGAGCTATTGCTGCAGTAGTGCATGATGTAATTTTCGTATTAGGAATTTACTCTTTGTGTTATAAATTTATGCCTTTTGGTATGGAAATCGACCAGCACTTTATCGCAGCGATTCTTACCGTTATCGGGTACTCGATGAATGATACCGTGATTGTATTTGATAGGGTTCGAGAGTATTTAGGTGGCAAAACCGCAAAAGGGAATTTTAATCAAATTGTGAACCAGTCTATTAATAGCACGATGTCGAGAACCATTAATACCTCTTTAACAATGATTATGGTATTGTTGATTATGTTCATTTTCGGTGGGGAATCCATCCGAGGATTTATCTTTGCGATGTTGATAGGTATTATAGTTGGAACCTATTCATCCTTGTTTATTGCCACTCCAGTTTTGTGTGATACAATTTCTGAAGCGGATCATAAAAAAATTGAAGAAGAACACAATGCTTAATGTTATTTGTTCTTAAATATAGAAAAGACTCGAATTTTATTCGGGTCTTTTTTTTGAGGCTTCAAATTTAGAATTTTATTATTTTTTGAATAATTTGGCGGTTGATTGGCGATTATTAATAACAAAGCAAATTCCATATATGGACAACCAAAAGTTTTTTCTATTCATTCTTATGTTAAGTTTATCTACTCTTTACGGCCAAAATGCAAAGAGAGAAACTAGCATTGGATTTCACTATGGTTTTGGAAATGAAATAAAAAATAGCAATTATACCTATACCAATCAATATTATAAAGTACAGCTTTGTTATCTCATTAAAGAGACGAATCATTTTAAGTATGAATTAGTGCTACAACCGGAACTTAATTTCGCGACGCATCAACTTTTAAATTTCTATTTTGTTACGCCAGAGGAGATAAATTTTGAAGAAAAAAGAGAAAAATATACAAAGTTGAAAGATATCAAGGAGTACGCTTTGGGTATAGGATTATGCGTTAGAAAACCGGTTTCAAAAATCGCTAGTATTTATATCTTGGCAAGTATTGGACCTATGATAACCGACACTGAAACAGAAAGGCTTTCTAAAGGTTTCGCTTTTTCTGATGTTTTAGCATTGGGTTTTTCTTTGAAAGTTGATAAAGTGTTGTTTGATATCAGACCGAGTCTTCGTCATATTTCCAATGCACAACTTCAAAGTTCGAATGCAGGTTTTAATACCAAAAATATTGAATTTGGGATGTCACTTATATTATAATAAATGGTACTTCATCGATAATACAATATTTAATTTTATTAAAAAATCAAATTTTGTATATTTACTTACTATTGCGATGAATAGCCCCTTTTTTAATGGAAGATTTAAAACCTGTGATGATGAGACAATTTAGAAAACCTTTCGTATATATATTATTCGTATTATTTTCCCTTTCTATTGGTAGTGCTTACTCGCAAAACATCCTGACTAATGGAGATTTTGAATCGGGTGGAAGTGGTGTTGGTTTTATGGCTGGTGGCTTTCCAGCTTATAGCTTAGCAACAATTGCAGGTACTAGTGTTCCCGGTAATTATTCCTTTGTGACCGATCCAAGTGTAATGAATTCTTCATTTATTTCAGGAGATACTATTTTTATGAACTTAAATTGGGTTAGCTTACCTTTTTTGAGGTTCACCAACCTTTTAAAAAAATAAATAAAATGATTAGACATCTTATAGTATTATTTTTAATCTTATTAACGAATTTTGCCTTTAGCCAGAGGACGGTTATTTTGACTCAAACCCAAAATGATGCTATAAAAGGGATTGATAGAAAAGCTTGGGCTGGTGTAGGTAATGTTAGTGGCCACAGCGATGGTTATGCTAATGACTTTACATTACCGGCAAGTACAAATCCTTGTGAAAAGATTACAAATGTAAAAGTGGATGTAATATTTTCAGGCTATACAAAAGTTGGTGCTTGCCCTCATTTCCAAACTTATTTCAATATATTTTACGGATGTACTACATACGCTGGCGGTGCAACGTGTCCGATAGCTAATGTGATTTCAGAGGCGCCTTCCCCCGTCAATACAAATCCTCCAACACGTAATTTTGCTATGGCAGGTTTTTTTGATTTTGGAGAAAATTTAAGTGTAGACATAATAGCTGTTTCTAATCCTGGTTGCAATCCTGTGCAGAGTGGCGGGTTAATTTATGCATATACAACAACGGTAACAGTTACAATAGAAGATATTCCTTTAACATTAGAAATTTTAGATCCTGCACCTGTTTGTTCTGGAACACCAGTAAATATCACACTGCCTGCGATACTAAAACCAGGAAGTACAACTGGCACCACACTAACCTATTGGACTGATGCAGCTGCTACTATTGGGTTACCAAATCCTAGCGCCATTACTACAAGCGGAACGTATTATATAAAAAGTACACTCGGAAGTTGTGAAACAATTAAACCAGTGGTGGTTACTATAGCGCCACCAATTGTATTACCAGTTGTAACCACTCCAATTAATTTATGTGTTTCAGCACCAACTGCCTTGATAGCCACTCCATCGGTGGGTCATACTTTAAAATGGTATGGTACTGCCGCTACTGGCGGTACAGCTTCCTCCATTGCGACAATTCCCATTGCGACAGGCACCTATTATGTAAGTCAAACTGATGGGGTGTGTGAAAGTAGTAGAGTGCCAATTCAGGTTAATTTGGTTGCAGATACAGGAGCTACTTTTCAAAATTTCCGATGTGATTCTTCACAAATTTTACCAAGCGACAAGAACTCATCCGTTTATTTTGATTGGAGTAATAACCCATTAACACCTAATGATGTTTACAGTTATTCATACACTATACAAGGCGGTTCAGCAGTTACTAGTACTACAATAAATTCAAGCCTACAAGTTTTTGGAATGCTTCCAGGACAATCTGCCACCTTGACCTTATCCTCTGCCAAATATCCATGCAAACCTACAACAACATTAACGTGCATTATTCCTTGTGTCACAACTACAACTCCTAATTTTCCTCTAATTACACAAACGTATTGCGTTGGAAATACAATTTCAAATTTGTCTAATATATCTCCTAATGGTATATCAGGAACTTGGTCACCAAGTAATGTAATTAGTAATGCAGCCAGTGGAACTTATATTTTCACTCCAGATCCGATTCTATTTCCTTGTGCCTTAACCCAAACTTTAAATGTTACTGTTAACCCAATAGCAACGCCTAGCTTTTTGGCATTGCCTGTAAGCATTTGTCAAAACTCGATAGGGCAAGTTTTACCCTTAAGTTCAACCAATACCATTCCAATTACTGGAACTTGGGGGCCTTCTCCAACCATAAATACAACAATTTTGGGCTCAACTATTTATACTTTTATACCTGATTCTGGGCAATGTGTATCAGCAACACCCACTACAATAAATGTAACAGTAAATTCTATTACTGCCCCAACCTTCAATCCCATCCCTGCTTTTTGTGCTGGAACTTTAGCGGTTCCTTTATTGCCTACAATTTCTTCGAATACCCCACCAATTTCAGGGGTTTGGAATCCAGCAACTATTGATAATACTACAACAAGAGATTATGAGTTTACACCAAATATAGGATTTCACCCTTGTACTCCAAAAACTAAAATAACGGTAACGGTTAATCCAAATGTGACCCCGACATTTTCAACTTCTGATATTCAATGTGAGGGTACAGGGATACTAACACTTCCTTTAAACTCTTCGAATGTTCCATCAATATCGGGTTCATGGAGTCCAGCAACAGTCGATACATCTATTTTAGGTTCTAATACTTATGAATTTACTCCTGATGTAGGTTCGTGTGTCATTTCACCTATTTTTCAGAAGTCAATAGAAGTATATACTAGCGTTACTCCAACTTTTGATCCAATACCCGATTTTTGTTCTGGAACACCATCTCCTTCATTTCCACAGTCAAACGAAGGAATAACGGGGACTTGGTTGCCTACTTCAATTAGTAATAATGTAGGAATTAAAAATTATCAGTTCACTCCAGATACAAGTCTTTTTCCATGTGCTCCAATACCACCACCATTGAGTGTAAATGTAATACAATCAGTTACACCTACTTTTTCTTCGGGTGTTCCAACTGATGTTTGTGAAGGAGCATCGCTACCAGATTTACCACTAGATTCAACTGACACTCTACCAATAACAGGAACTTGGACACCATCTGAAACTATTGATACATCAGTTGTGGGAACATTACCTTATACTTTTATTCCAGATGCTGGGCAATGTGCTATTACCCCAACAGCAATTAATATAACGGTTAATCCTAGTGATACTTTGACAAGTGTGAGTTATACCGTTACGGATGCTTTTGAGGATAATCAAATCATAACCGTTGTTGCAACTGCAACAGGGAATTATTTGTATCAATTGGATTCCGGGCCCATACAAACCAGTCCAATTTTCGAAAATGTTTCCGCTGGAGTACATGATATCACTGTGACTGATGCGAATGGTTGTAGTACCTCAATAACAGAAAATAATATTTTAGTTATTAAACATCCTAAGTTTTTCACGCCCAATGGAGATGGTTATAATGATACATGGAATATTCCTGGCTTAAAAGATCAATTGAATTCGAGGATTCATATATTTGACCGTTATGGTAAATTATTGAAAGATATTAGCCCAAATGACCCCGGATGGGATGGTACTTATATTGGACAACTCATGCCTGCAGATGATTACTGGTTCAACGTTGAATATATAGAAAATGCTGTTCTGAAGAAATTTAAATCCCATTTTTCATTGAAGCGATAAAACAAAAAAGCTTCCTGATTTGGGAAGCTTTTGGATTAATTTTTCAGGCCGTATTTTGGCTTAAACAAAATCTAAGTCATAAATGAACAGGTTCTTCAGCAGTAAAGACAAAATACAATCCAATTAAGATAAAAGGAATACTAAGCCACTGTCCCGTAGAAAGTAATCCCAACGCACTTTCAAAACCGCCTTGACTTTCTTTTACATATTCCACAACAAAACGTACTGACCACAACAACACTAGAAAGAGACCAAATATAAAACCTGTTTTTTCTCTTGTATTTGTTTTCCAATACAAGAAAAATAGAATAGCAAAAACAAAAATATAACAAAAAGCTTCATATAATTGCGCAGGATGTTTTGAAGGGACTTGTTGCAGTAATTCTGCAAACTTAGGGTCGTTGGCAATCGCATGATAGGCCTCTTTTGGGTTTGCTATTTGAGTAGCATTCACGGCATCATTTGGACTGAAATAATCCCTCACAAATTTTATTCCTAGCGGAGAATCAGTTTCCTTACCAACAATTTCTGAATTGAAAAAATTGCCTAATCTTACAAAAATAGCTCCACTAGCCACTGGTATAACGATTCTGTCCAACATCCACAACAGCGGTCTTCTCATTACTTTTTTGCTGAAATAATACATCGCTATTATAATGGATATGGCGGCGCCATGGCTTGCTAATCCTTGAAAACCAGTAAATTCAAAGTTTGGTGTAAATCGGAACGGCAAAAATATTTCCAATAGATGATTGCGGTAGTATTCCCAATCGTAAAACAGAACATGACCAAGGCGAGCACCAATTAAGGTGGCTAAAACAGTCCATATAAATAGGGAATCTAGTTTTTCTAGCGATTCGTTTTCACGTTCGAATATATTTTTCATGATGAACCAACCCAATCCAAAAGCGATTACGAACATCAAGCTGTAATATCGAATCACAAAAAATCCTAAGTCGATACCTGTTGGCGGATTCCATACTATGTTTAAAGCGTCTGTCATTATTTCTTATTTAATGTAAAAATACATTTTTTTTGTTTTGAGTTTCATAGATTAGTAAGAAAATAAACCTTCTTAGTAATCAAAGCTAGTTAATTGCCAAGGAATTTTCAGTACTATTTGTGGTCACACTTTTTAGTAGGGACAGGGTCATACCCCTTTTTTCCCCATGGATGACAACTCAATATTCTTTTTATCCCTAAAAAGCCACCGTAAAATAGCCCGTGTTTTTGTAATGCTTCAATCATATAACTCGAACAGCTTGGTTCAAACCTACAGGCTGATGGTGTAAAAGGTGAGATAGCGTTTTGATAAAAACGAACCAATAGTACAAATGGAAATATCAGGATTCTTGACAACATGATTTTGGAATTAAAAATCTAAAATCGGACTCGGATTACTGAATACTGAAAGTGGTTCCTTCCTTCCCGTCTTTTAATTGGATTCCCAAGGCAATTAACTGATCCCGAATTTGGTCTGATAGTGCAAAGTCTTTATTCGCCCTAGCTTCCATTCGCATATTAATTAGCATATTTACCACACCTTCCAGTTTTTCGTTATTGTTTCCAATGATTTTTTCGTCCTTTAAACCCAAAACGTCAAAAACAAAGGAATGCATCGATGTATGGAGTGTTTTTAAATCTTCAGAAGTGAGTGTGGCAGCATTATCTTTTAATAAATTGATAAAACGGACTCCTTCAAATAATTGTGCTATCAAAATTGGACTATTGAAATCGTCATTCATGGCGTCATAACAATTTTGTTTCCAGTCAGAAATATCTATTGTAGAAGTAGAGCTTGGCGTAATTGCTGAAAATCCATCTAGGGCTTCCATTAATCTGTAAAATCCTTTTTCAGCAGCAAGAATGGCGTCATTCGTAAAGTCAAGATTGCTTCTATAATGCGCTTGTAGCATAAAAAATCGGGCAACACTTGGGGAGAATGCCTTGCTTAAAATTGGGTTTTCGCCTGTCAAAATCTCCCTTGGTAAGATATTGTTTCCTGTAGATTTTGCCATTTTTTTGCCGTTTAAAGTCAGCATATTGGCATGCATCCAATAGTTAACTGGCGTATGGCCTGTACAAGCTTGATTCTGAGCAATTTCGCATTCGTGATGCGGGAATTTCAAATCCATTCCACCACCATGAATGTCAAAATGACTGCCCAAATATTTGGTGCTCATCGCAGTACATTCTAAATGCCAACCCGGGAAACCATCGCTCCATGGCGAAGGCCATCGCATAATATGTTGTGGTTCGGCTTTTTTCCAAAGCGCAAAATCTTGTGCATTTTTTTTATCCCCTTGACCGTCTAAATCTCTGGTGTTGGACAACATTTCATCAATGTTTCTGCCGCTTAATATGCCGTAATTATTGGTTTTATTATATTTAGCAACATCAAAATACACGGATCCATTGACTTCATAAGCAAATCCATTGTCAATAATTTTTTTGACGATTTCAATTTGTTCAATGATATGTCCCGTTGCTGTGGGTTCAATGCTCGGTGGCAAAAAGTGGAACAAACTTAAAATTTCATGGAAATCAACGGTGTATTGTTGAACCACTTCCATGGGCTCCAATTGTTCTAATCGTGCTTTTTTGGCAATTTTATCTTCACCATCGTCCACATCATCCACAATATGACCCACATCGGTAATGTTTCTGACATAACGTGTTTTGTAACCCAAGTGCAAAAAATACCTAAAGATGATATCAAAAGACATAAAAGTGCGCACATTCCCTAGATGCACATTGCTATAAACCGTTGGTCCGCAAACATACATCCCCACGTTTCCTTCATGAATTGGTCTGAAAATTTCCTTTTCTCCCGAAAGAGAATTGTATATTTTTAAGGTTTGGGTTTTGTATAAAGGCATTTTTATATAATAAGAAAATTAACTAACAACTAACATAGTCTAAAATTTGGTGTCGAATTTAATGTACTCCAATAACTCTCTTCGCGTTTGTTCGTTTTTAAATTTTCCACCAAATTCAGAAGTTACGGTGCTGCTTTCGATGTCTTTTATTCCTCTAGAATTAACACAAAGGTGTTTGGCATCAATGATGCAAGCCACATCTTCGGTTCCAAGGGCAATTTGAAGCTCTTGTACGATTTGCATCGTTAGGCGTTCCTGTACTTGCGGTCTTTTGGCATAATATTCAACAATTCGATTTATTTTTGATAATCCAATCACTCGGCCTTTTGAAACATAGGCTACGTGGGCTTTTCCTATTATGGGAAGTAAATGGTGTTCGCAAGTGGAGTAAAGGGTGATGTTTTTTTCGACTAGCATTTCCCCATATTTATAGCCATTTTCAAATGTGGAAGCACTTGGCTTTTTGGCAGGATTCAGTCCTCCAAAAATTTCTTTCACAAACATTTTGGCAACACGATTTGGAGTGCCTTTTAAGCTATCATCGGTCAAATCCATTCCAAGAGTAATCAGAATATTTTCGACATCTTTTTTTATTTTCTGAATTTTTTGATCATCTGAAATATCAAAGGCATCTTCTCTTAGCGGGTTTTTTGCGCTTAAACTAATATGATTGTCTCCTATTTCGTCTTGAAATTCTTCGTTGTTTGTCATCAAAAGGGTGCTATTTTGTTTGTATTAATTAAAGGCGCAAATATAATTAATAAAAGTCAAAGAATTTCTAGGGCCTATATTAATTAATTTAGGCATTTTCTTTGTCAGCGCTTTTTAAAATCAAATGTTTTTTTTCGGAATTGTAGACTTGGATAGCTTCTTTTAAAATGTGTACCGCCCGAATTAAATCTTCTTTCTTTAGTACATAAGCAATTCGAACTTGATTCAGCCCTACGCCTGGAGTGGAATAAAATCCTCCGGCAGGAGCTACCATAACAGTTTCTCCATCCAAATCATAACTTTCAAGAAGCCACTGTGCAAAATCATCCGTATTTTCTACAGGTAATTGAGCGATACAGTAAAAAGCAGCTTTTGGGGTCTTAACTACAACACCTTCTATTTTATTTAATTCGCTAATCAAAGCATCTCTTCTTTCTTTGTACTCGACAATCACTTCGTCAAAATAACTTTGAGGAGTGTCTATTGCGGCTTCACAAGCAATTTGCTCAATAGTAGGGGGGCATAAACGCGCCTGTGCAAATTTCATTGCAGCAGCGATTACCTCTCTGTTTTTAGTAACCATGCAACCAATACGAGCGCCACACATACTGTATCTTTTAGAAACCGAATCAATCATGATTACATTTTGTTCGATTCCTTTTAGGTTCATTACAGAAAAATGTTTGTCTTTCTCATCGTAAATGAATTCCCGATACACTTCGTCTACAATTAAAAATAAATCGTGTTTTCGTACCAATTCACCCAACTGATTTATTTCGGTTTCCGAATACAAATATCCTGTTGGATTATTTGGATTACAGATTAGAATAGCTTTAGTTTTTGGTGTAATTGCTTTTTCAAATTCTTCGATTTTTGGGAGCGTAAATCCACTTTCGATATTAGAAATTACGGGAACTACTTTAGCGCTTGATTCTTCCGAGAAAGCACTGTAATTGGCGTAAAAAGGCTCAGGAATAATCACTTCGTCCCCTGGATCCATAATGCTGCCAAGTGCAAATAAAAGTGCTTCGGAACCACCTGTAGTTATCATTATGTCTTCATATCCTACTTTTACATCTTGATTAATGTAAAATTGGGCTAGTTTTTTTCGATAACTCTCGTAACCGGCCGAAGGACCATACTCTATAATTTTTAAGTCAATATTTTTTATGGCATTAATAGCAATTTCTGGACTTTTTATATCAGGCTGTCCTATGTTTAAATGATAAACTTTATGACCTTTTTTTTTGGCCATATCAGCATAAGGAGCCAACTTTCGAATTGGCGATTCGGGCATTCTTCGACCTCTGATTGAAATTTCAGGCATATTTGTAAAATTTAAAGCAAATTTGCGATTTTTTTTCGAATTTAATCGAGTAAATAGTCTTATTTGTACTTACAGAGGCATTATAAGCTTATATTTTCGCTAACTTTATACAAATCATTTTTGATGAAAAAAGCAATTATTTTGTGTTTTTCTATTCATTTATGCCTTAGCCATTTTGGGACAAGAGGGTTTTTTATTTAAAAAAGGTGGATGGAGTTGGTATTCCCTTTAAATTTCCAATATGTACTTAAAAAAAACGCTTCTTGATTAATTTCAAGAAGCGTTTAGAATTAAATTTAGAATCCCATATTAATCAGCAATTATCTCACCTTTTATTTTCAGCGCTATTCTCCCTCCTTCATAATTCACGGCGTTAGATTCAACGGTAATTGTTTTTCTGATAGGACCCGGAGTCATGTTGTATTTGACGTCAATTTTCCCAGTTTTCCCGGGCATAATTGTATCCGTTGGTTTTGTGGGAACCAAACATCCACAGGTAGAAAGTACATCGGCAATTACCAATGGCATATCGCCAGTGTTGGTAAATTCAAAAGAGCGGATACCATTATCCTTTTTTTTGGTAACTATACCATAATCTATCGTATTATCTTTTGCTTTAAATTCAATTTTAGGGCCATTTTGTGCAAGACCAAAACTACTTATCAATACGATTGCTAGTAAAGTGGCTATATTTTTCATCCTAGTTTTTTTAAAATCAATAAGTAAATGTACTTTCTTTTAATTAATAGACAATTATTTATTTATCTTTTTATACTGTACTTAATTATTTACTTTTGTTCCAAATAAGTTTTACAAAAATTAGACCAAAGTATACAAGGTCATTTGTTGATTAGGTTATTCGTATAATAGAACCAGCAAAAAACCAAATGTAACGATCAAACGAATATACAATATAATGACAATCCCTGCACAATTCGACGCCAAAACCATTGAAAATAAGTGGTATGACTACTGGATGAAGAATAATTATTTTCACTCAGAACCAGATCATAGAACACCATATACCATCGTAATTCCTCCGCCAAACGTGACCGGAGTTTTGCACATGGGTCATATGTTGAACAATACCATTCAAGATGTTTTGATTCGAAGAGCGCGTCTTAAAGGCTTCAACGCTTGTTGGATTCCCGGAACGGACCATGCCTCTATTGCAACGGAAGCCAAGGTGGTTGCCAAATTAAAAGCCGAAGGAATAAATAAAAATGATTTAACACGCGAAGAATTTTTGGCACATGCTTGGGAATGGACGGACAAATATGGTGGCGTAATTCTGGAACAACTCAAACAACTGGGTTGCTCTTGCGATTGGGAGAGAACAAAATTCACGATGGATCCTGATATGTCAGCTTCTGTGATTCGTTCTTTTGTTGATTTGTACAACAAAGGCTTGATTTATCGTGGCTATCGAATGGTAAACTGGGATCCAGAAGCCAAAACTACACTTTCCGACGAAGAGGTAATTTATGAAGAACAACAAGGAAAATTATATTTTCTAAAATATAAAATCGAAGGTAGTGAAGACTTTCTGACGGTTGCCACAACGCGTCCCGAAACTATTTTTGGTGACACCGCTATTTGTATCAACCCGAATGACGAACGTTTTGCCCATTTGAAAGGGAAGAAAGCGATTGTTCCTATTTGTGGAAGAATTATTCCAATTATCGAAGACGACTATGTTGATATCGAATTTGGAACGGGTTGTTTGAAAGTGACTCCGGCGCACGATATGAATGATAAAGCTTTGGGCGAAAAACATAATTTGGAAATCATTGATATTTTCAATGAAGATGCCACTTTGAATAGTTTTGGATTGCAGTACCAAGGAAAAGACCGTTTTGTGGTTCGTGACGAAATTGCCAAAGAACTGGAAATAATCGGAGATTTAGCCAAAACTGAAATTCACCTGAATAAAGTAGGAACTTCCGAAAGAACCAAAGCCGTAATCGAACCGCGTTTATCCGATCAATGGTTCTTAAAAATGGAAGATTTGGTAAAACCGGCAATTAAATCTGTTTTGGTTGACGGCGATATAAAATTGCATCCAACTCGTTTTAATAATACGTACGCTCATTGGTTGAATAACATTCGCGATTGGAATATTTCCCGTCAATTGTGGTGGGGACAACAAATTCCTGCCTATTTCTATGGCGATGGAAAAGAAGATTTCGTTGTGGCTGAAAACATTGAGGAAGCTTTGGCTTTAGCCAAAGAAAAAACCAACAACCAACAACTAACAACCAACAACTTAAAACAAGACGTTGACGCCCTTGATACCTGGTTCTCTTCTTGGCTTTGGCCAATGTCTGTTTTTGGGGGAATTATGGATCCTGAAAACGAAGATTTTAAATACTATTATCCGACCAATGATTTGGTGACCGGTCCAGATATTTTGTTTTTCTGGGTGGCGCGAATGATTATTGCAGGCTATGAATATACAGGTAAAAAACCATTTTCGAATGTGTATTTGACGGGTTTGGTTCGCGACAAACAAAGACGTAAAATGTCGAAATCATTAGGAAATTCGCCGGAACCATTGGAGTTAATCGAGAAATTCGGTGCCGATGGAGTTCGTGTAGGTTTGCTTTTGAGTGCCTCGGCAGGAAACGATATTATGTTTGATGAAGAATTATGTAACCAAGGAAAAGCGTTTACCAATAAAATCTGGAACGCCTTCAAACTGATCAAAGGTTGGGAAGTTTCGGATACTATTCCGCAACCGGAATCCTCCAAAGTGGCGATAGAATGGTACGAAGCCAAGTTGCAACAAACGCTTTTGGAAATCGAAGACAATTTCGAAAAATATAGAATTTCCGATACCTTGATGGGAATTTACAAATTGGTTTGGGACGATTTCTGTTCTTGGTTTCTCGAAATGATAAAACCGGCCTACCAACAACCTATTGACAGCCTAACTTTAGCGAAAGCAATAGAAATGCTGGAAAACAACATGAAATTATTGCATCCGTTTATGCCTTTCTTAACAGAAGAAATTTGGCAATTATTGGCTGAAAGAAGTCCAGAAGATGCGTTAATCGTTTCGACTTGGCCCCAAATAAAACCGTTTGATGCGCAATTGATTACTGATTTCGAAAACACGATTGAAGTGATTTCAGGTATAAGAACGATTCGTAAAGACAAGAATATTCCATTTAAAGATACCATCGAATTGCGAATTGTGAACCACGATAAAGTTTCGATTTACTTTGATACTGTGGTGACCAAATTAGGCAACATCACTTCGTTAGAATATGTTTCCGATAAAGTGGATGGCGCTCTGTCTTTCCGTGTGAAATCGAATGAATATTTCATTCCAATTACAGGAAACATTAATGTTGAGGAAGAAATCGCTAAATTAAATGCCGAGTTAATTTACACCCAAGGTTTCTTGAAATCCGTTCGAAGTAAATTGGCTAACGAGAAATTTGTGGCTGGAGCACCAGAGAAAGTTTTGGCAATCGAAAGACAAAAAGAAGCAGATGCTTTGGCAAAAATTGCTACAATCGAGCAGAGTATTGCAGGATTGAAATAAGATTGGTTTAGTTTATAAAACACGAAACCCGACTCGTTTTTAAAACGGGTCGGGTTTTTAGTTTAAAATTATTTTTGATTAAAATCGTGCCAATA
>CAMBZB010000017.1 GCA_945872245.1 Flavobacterium psychrophilum | reverse complement strand
ATATAGGTAAAGCTATTTGGAATTAGATAATGTCGGTTTTTAATATATTCTTCACCGAAAATTTTGAATTCATAACTCTCGTCATATCCTTCCAGATTAAAGGAAGCCCAGCCTTTTCCGTTTTTCGCGGTTTTGTGTTGCACGTTGTTGATTATTCCCCCGAAAGTTAAATTTTTATTCACAAATTGATTCAAATCTCTCAGTGATTCCAGTTTTGAATTACAGAAATATTTCATTTCAAATTTAAAATCGTCCAGCGGATGTCCCGAAATATAAATCCCCACCACTTCTTTCTCTTTGGCCAATTTTTCCATAGTGCTCCAGTCCTCGCAAGGTGGTACAACAGGTTCTGCAATCTGGACATCGCTGCTCTCGCCGAACAAACTTACTTGCGATGAATTTTCGTTTTCTTGAAATTTTGCACCATATCGAATGGCCTTTTCATAGAAAGTTATTCCGTCGCCATCATCGTGAAAATATTGCGCTCGGGTTGTTCCTAAAAACGAGTCAAAACCACCCGCCAAGGCCAAATTTTCCAATGCTTTTTTATTCGCGGCACGCAAATCAATGCGTTTGGTTAAATCAAAAATTGACTTGTAGTTGGAGTCTTTCCTACTTTCGACAATAGTGGCTACAGCTCCAGAGCCAACACCTTTAACGGCTCCCATACCAAAACGAACGGCATAATCATCATTTACCGTAAATTTATAAAACGACTCGTTTACATCTGGTCCTAAAACCTGCAATCCCATACGTTTGCATTCTTCCATAAAAAAGGAAACTTGCTTGATGTCACTCATATTATTTGACAAAACTGCGGCCATATATTCGGCGGGATAATTCGCTTTCAAGTAGGCGGTTTGGTAAGCAATCCAAGCGTAACAAGTGGAATGTGATTTGTTGAAAGCATATTCTGCAAAGGCTTCCCAGTCTCTCCAGATTTTCTCCAATTTATCTTCGGCGTGCCCTTTGGCGACAGCCTGACTGATGAATTTGGGTTTCATTTTGTCCAAAACATCCTTCTGTTTTTTCCCCATCGCTTTACGCAAAACGTCAGCATCTCCTTTAGAAAAATCCGCCAGTTTTTGAGACAAAAGCATTACTTGTTCCTGGTAAACCGTAATCCCATAAGTGTCTTTCAGTAATTCTTCGCAGGCTTCCAGATCATAAACAATTTCTTCCTCGCCATTTTTTCGTTTGACGAAACTCGGAATATAAGCAATAGGTCCTGGACGGTACAAGGCGTTCATCGCAATCAAATCAGGAAAAACGGTCGGTTTTAATTCCTTCATATATTTTTGCATTCCGGCACTTTCATACTGGAATATCCCCACCGTTTCACCGCGCTGAAAAAGGGCATAGGTCTTTGCATCATCAATGGGGAATTCGTCTGGATTGAGGTCTATGTTACTTCTGTATTTTACTAATTTAACGGTGTCTTTAATCAAAGTAAGTGTTTTCAAACCCAAGAAATCCATCTTCAATAAACCAGCACTTTCCACCACCGAGTTGTCAAACTGTGTCACATACAAATCCGAATCTTTGGCGGTGGCCACAGGAACAAAATCGGTAATATCACTTGGCGTAATAATTACACCGCAAGCGTGAATACCCGTATTTCTGAGGTTTCCTTCCAATACTTTGGCTTGTTGTATAGTTTCTCCACCCAAATCCCCTTCACTGGCCAAGCCAATTAATTCCTTGATTTTATCAAATTCTTCAGGACGAACGGCCTTTTTTATCAGGTCCTCTTTTTCATTTAAAAAACGGGCTAAATTCCACTTGGACGGCATCATTCCCGGAATCAATTTGGCAATTTTATCGGCTTCGAATAAAGGTAAATCCAACACACGAGCCGTATCACGAATCGCTGATTTCGTCGCCATTTTTCCATAAGTGATAATCTGCGCCACTTGTTTAGAACCGTATTTCCGAATCACATAATCCATTACGCTGCTTCGGCCTTCGTCGTCAAAATCGATATCAATATCGGGCAGTGAAACTCTATCCGGATTGAGGAAACGCTCAAAAAGCAGGTTGTACATCAACGGGTCAATATTGGTGATTTTCAAACAATAGGCCACCACCGAACCTGCAGCAGAACCCCTACCGGGACCAACAGAAACCCCCATATTTCGGGCTTCGGCGATGAAATCCTGAACAATCAAAAAATAACCGGGATAACCTGAATTTTCTATAGTCAACAATTCAAAGTCCAATCTTTCCTGAATTTCCGGTGTTATTTCCGCATATCTTCGTTTGGCTCCTTCAAAAGTGAGATGTCGCAAATAAGCATTTTCGCCTCGAACACCTCCATCTACGGTGTCTTCTGGAACATTAAATTCTGCCGGAATTTCGAATTTTGGAAGCAAGACTTCTCTGGCCAAATTGTAAATTTCAATTTTGTCTACAATTTCGGAAATATTCGAAATTGCTTCCGGCAAATCGTTGAAGTTTTTCTTCATTTCCTCTCCCGACTTGAAATAATATTCCTGATTGGGCAAGCCATAACGATAACCACGCCCTCGACCTATTGGCGTAGATTGCTTTTCGCCCTCTTTTACACAGAGTAAAATATCGTGCGCATTGGCATTGTCCTTCTCAATGTAAAAAGTGTTATTGGTCGCCACTATTTTGACATCGTGCTTTCTGGCTAATGAAATCAAGCCTTCGTTCACGCGATTTTCATCTTCTTGATTGTGGCGCATCACCTCAATATAGAAATCTTCTCCAAATTCCTGTTTCCACCAAAGCAAGGCTTCTTCTGCTTGGTTTTCGCCCAAATTTAAAATCTTGCTTGGGATTTCCCCATAAAGATTTCCAGACAAAACAATGATGTCTTCTTTGTATTGTTGAATGACTTTTCGATCTATTCTTGGCACATAATAAAAACCTTCCGTGTACCCAATCGAGGACATTTTGGCTAAATTATGGTAGCCTTTCTTGGTTTTCGCCAAAAGTACGACTTGGTAACCATTGTCTTTTATGGACTTATTTTTATGATCCTCGCAAACAAAAAATTCGCAACCAACGATGGGTTTCATTGAAACTTCGGTCGGGGCTTCGCCTTTTTCAATGGCTTCCTTGTTTTTCGTTTCAGCCGCTTTATTATGGTATAAAATATCGCGAACAAAGTGAAAAGCTCCCATTAAATTAGCGTGATCTGTAATTGCCACGGCGGGCATTTTTTGCTGTGAAGCTGCTTTAACCAAGGCTGCAACGCTAATCGTAGATTGCAAAACCGAAAACTGCGTGTGATTGTGCAAATGCACAAAATCGGAATCGATTAGAATTTGTTTATTATCGGAAAGTTCCTGTTTCGAAATGGGTGCGGCTTGTTGACCACCCAATTGCTGCCGAATTTTATCGGATGCTTCCTTTAAATTAATGTGTTGCAATCCGATGAGTTGGATTTCTCGTGGATTTTTGAGTTGGAAATCCTCGAAATACTCTTGCTCCACTTCTAGTTCCTTCTTGGTAAAAACTCCCGTACGAATCAATTCGAAAAAGCACCGCGTTGTTGCCTCCACATCGGCAGTGGCGTTGTGCGCTTCGGAGAAAGGTTTGTTAAAAAGATAAGAGTGCAATTCGGTTAGTGTTGGCAGTTTAAATTTTCCGCCACGACCTCCAGGCAACCGTAATAAAGAGGCCGTAACTTCGGTACACGTATCGAGGATAGGCATCGAACCCATTGTGCTTTCTATACCCAATCTATAAAATTCGCAACCCATAATGTTGATGTCAAAACCTAGATTTTGACCCACAATAAATTTGGTCTTAGATAAAGCACTATTAAATTTTTCCAATACTTCAGCCAAAGAAATGCCTTCGGCTTCGGCCAATTCAGTGGAAATACCGTGAATTCTCTCGGCATCATACGGAATATTGAACCCTTCAGGCTTGACCAAATAATCCTGATGTTCGATGACTTTTCCCATAGCATCGTGCAACTGCCAGGCGATTTGTATGCAACGCGGCCAGTTGTCCGTGTCGGAAATAGGTGCGCCCCAACGCTTTGGTAATCCTGTGGTTTCGGTATCGAATATTAAGTACATTTTCTAGACATTAGATTTTGGGCAAAAAGCATAAAATGGCTTTTTTTGATGAAAACAAAAATACATTTAATGAGGTTGAATTTCAATATTAGTTATCAACAAAAAACCATTTTAAAAAACTAATAAATTAACAACTCTTCTTTTTGGATGTCGTAGTATTTAAACCAAATAAAACATTAAAAATTAAGTTTAAAAATAACTTTTCGAAAAAACAATTACGATGAAAAACAAACAAAAAAGTCTATTTAAACAAAACAAACAGAGTTAATTATTATTTAAAATCAATATTTTTATTGATTTATATCCTAAAAATAAGCACTTTAGCCTTTGAAAAATAGCGATGTAGTAAAAACAGTATGGATTTCCACTTTAAACTAAGTTCGTTGTGAAAGAAAAAAAAGTTAAAAACTAGAAGAGTACAGAAAATCATAAACAGATTAACAGAAGTGGTCAATCACCATAAAACCATTTTGGGTATCGTATATAAGTAAATAATAAAATTGACCACTTTATTTTTTTTTATAAATTTGCTCCCATTGTTTCAATTTTAGTCAACGGACTAGGATTGCAAAAAGAAATACACTTAAAAAAATAGTTAAAAATGAGTACTACATTATTCGACAAAGTATGGGATTCGCACGTAGTGCGTAAAATTGAAGATGGACCAGACGTGTTTTTTATAGACCGTCATTTCATCCATGAAGTTACAAGTCCCGTTGCTTTTTTGGGGTTAAAGGAAAGAGGGATCACCGTTTTGTATCCAGAACGCACTTTTGCCACTGCCGATCACAATACGCCAACCATAAATCAACACCTGCCCGTTGAAGATGCTTTATCAGCCAACCAGTTAAAAGCATTGGAAGATAACGCAGCAGAATACGGCATTTCGCACTGGGGATTAGGACATCAAAAAAATGGAATTGTACACGTGGTAGGTCCTGAAAACGGAATTACTTTGCCGGGTGCAACGATTGTTTGCGGCGATTCACACACTTCTACTCACGGTGCTTTTGGCGCTATTGCTTTTGGTATCGGAACTTCTGAGGTGGAAATGGTTTTGTCAACCCAATGTATCATGCAACCGAAACCTAAGAAAATGCGTATCAATGTGAATGGTAAATTGAGTAAAGGAGTGGGTCCAAAAGATGTAGCTCTTTATATTATTTCTCAATTGACTACTTCTGGAGGTACCGGATATTTTGCGGAATATGCAGGAAATGTTTTTGAAGACATGTCGATGGAAGGTCGTATGACTGTGTGTAACCTTTCTATCGAAATGGGTGCTCGTGGTGGTATGATTGCTCCTGACCAAAAAACATTCGATTTCTTGGAAGGAAGATTATACGCTCCAAAAGGAGATGCATGGGATAAAGCGGTTGCTTATTGGAAAACCTTGAAAACCGATGCCGATGCTGTTTTTGATGCTGAATTAAACATTGATGCTTCAGATATTGAACCAATGATCACTTATGGTACGAATCCTGGAATGGGAATTGGTATCTCAAAAAATATTCCGAATGCTAACCAAGTGGAAGGTGGCGAGGAAACTTATAAAAAATCGTTGGCCTATATGGGTTTCAGCGAAAATGACACAATGATTGGAAAACCAATTGATTTTGTTTTCTTGGGAAGTTGTACCAATGGTAGGATTGAAGATTTTAGAGCTTTTACAGAAATTGTAAAAGGGAGACAAAAAGCAGATAACGTAACGGCTTGGCTAGTTCCAGGTTCCCACGTTGTAGAAGCGCAGATTAAAGAAGAAGGGCTTTTAGATATTCTTACCGAAGCTGGTTTTGTATTGCGTCAGCCAGGTTGTTCGGCTTGTTTGGCAATGAACGACGATAAAGTTCCTGCTGGAAAATATGCGGTAAGCACATCAAACAGAAACTTCGAGGGTCGTCAAGGGCCTGGTTCTAGAACTTTATTGGCAAGTCCAATTATGGCTGCTGCCGCCGCAGTTACCGGAAAATTGACAGATCCGAGAGATTTGTTTTAATTGAATGACAATAAAATTTCAAAAAAGAATTAAAAATAAAAGGTTTTAAAGAGTATGATTTATTTTTCCTTAACGGAAAATCTGAAATCTAAAATCATAAATCTAAAATTACAATGGCATACGATAAATTTAATATCCTTACGAGTAGCGCAGTGCCGTTACCAATAGAAAATGTGGACACCGATCAAATCATCCCAGCTCGTTTCTTGAAAGCTACGAAACGGGAAGGTTTTGGAGATAATCTTTTCAGAGATTGGAGATACAACGGAGATGAAACCCCAAAAGCAGATTTCGTATTAAACGACAAAATCTACAGCGGAAAAATCCTTGTTGGGGGTAAGAACTTCGGATCGGGTTCTTCAAGAGAGCACGCAGCTTGGGCCGTTTACGATTATGGTTTTCGTGCGGTTGTTTCTAGTTTCTTTGCAGATATCTTTAAAGGAAATTGCTTGAACATTGGTGTTTTGCCCGTGCAAGTGAGTCCGGAATTTGCTGAAACTATTTTCAAAGCAATCGAAGCGGACCCAAAAACGGAATTGGAAATCAATTTGCCTGCACAAACTATTACCCTTCTGGCAACAGGACAAAAAGAATCTTTTGACATCAGTGGGTACAAAAAAGACAATATGATTAATGGTTTTGACGATATTGATTATTTGCAAAACATAAAATCAGAAGTGGTTGCATTTGCCGACCAGCTTCCTTATTAAAAAAGAAGAAGAGTAATAAATGCAGTTACATAAGCATTCCTTTTGGGTTTTGCCAAAGTAACTGCTTTTAGTGTTTTATAAGAATACAATGTCCTGATTTCAATTTTATGGAGTCGAAACAGTAGTAGCATCAAATTTAAAATGGAAAAAAGAAAAATTGAAATAATGGACACGACACTTCGTGATGGTGAACAGACCTCAGGAGTATCATTTTCTGCTGCAGAAAAATTAACCATTGCGCAATTGTTGCTGGAAGAATTAAATATTGATCGAATCGAAGTCGCTTCTGCACGAGTAAGTGAAGGGGAATTTCAAGGAGTAAAAGGCATCATGGCTTGGGCTGAAGAAAAAGGCTATGCCAATAGAATTGAAGTCTTAACCTTTGTTGACAAAGGACTTTCAATAGAATGGATGAAAAAAGCAGGAGCCAAAGTTCAAAATTTATTGACCAAAGGTTCTTTGAATCATCTTACACACCAATTAAAAAAAACACCCGAACAGCATTTCTCTGAAATCGCCGAAAGTATTGCTTTGGCCAATGAAAATGGAATTGAAACCAATGTTTATCTTGAAGATTGGAGTAATGGAATGCGGAATTCTCCAGAATATGTTTTTCAATATTTGGATTTCATAACAAAGCAGCCTGTAAAAAGAATTTTATTGCCGGATACTTTAGGAGTCCTAATTCCATCGGATACTTTTGAATTTATTTCAAAAATAAGAGCAAAATACCCAAATACGCATTTTGATTTCCATGCCCATAATGATTACGATTTAAGTGTTGCTAATGCAATGGAAGCCATAAAAGCGGGAATCAGCGGTCTACATGTTACTGTAAACGGAATGGGTGAACGCGCAGGAAATGCCCCTCTTGAAAGTATGGTTGCGGTTATCAATGATTTTTTGCCAGAAATAAAAATAAATGTAAAAGAATCGTCCCTTTACTCAGTGAGTAAATTGGTGGAAACTTTTACAGGATATAGAATACCCGCCAATAAGCCAATTGTAGGGGACAATGTGTTCACCCAAACAGCGGGAATCCATGCCGATGGTGACAACAAAAATAATCTGTATTTTAATGATTTGCTTCCAGAACGTTTTGGAAGAAAACGAAAATATGCTTTAGGAAAAACTTCGGGGAAAGCCAATATCGAAAAAAATCTGCAGGAATTAGGATTGCAACTCAATCAAGAGGATTTAAAATTGGTTACCCAACGTATCATAGAACTGGGGGACAAAAAAGAAACCGTTACCAAAGAAGATTTGCCTTACATCATTTCTGATGTTTTGGACAGCCAGAGCTATGAAGAAAAAATTATAGTGGAATCGTATGTGTTGGTTCATTCTAAAGGGTTGCGTCCTTCCACAACAATATGTTTAAAAATAAACGGAGAAATTTTTGAAGAAAATGCGCAAGGAGATGGGCAATTTGACGCCTTTATGAACGCGCTTTCAAAAATTTACAAAACCAAAAAAATGGTGTTGCCAAAATTGATTGATTATGCCGTTAGGATTCCTCCAGGAAGTAGCTCAGATGCTTTATGCGAGACTATCATAACCTGGACCAATGACGGAAAAGAATTTAAGACTAGAGGATTAGATTCGGATCAAACCGTTGCGGCCATCATAGCAACTCAAAAAATGCTGAATGTTGTAACAACAAACTAAAAAATATACTAACATAATAAACATATAATGAAATATACTATTGCCCTTTTAGCAGGAGACGGGATTGGTCCGGAAGTAGTCAATGAAGCCGTAAAAGTTTCTGAAGCCATTGCGAAAAAATTCAACCACGAAATCAATTGGACTCCAGCACTTACGGGAGCTTGTGCCATTGATGCTGTTGGCGTTCCTTATCCTGACGAAACCCATGAAATCTGTATGAAAGCGGATGCCGTTTTATTCGGAGCTATCGGACATCCAAAATATGATAATGACCCAAAAGCAACTGTTAGGCCGGAACAAGGATTGTTATTGATGCGAAAAAAATTAGGCCTTTTTGCTAATGTGCGCCCAACATTTACTTTTCCTTCTTTGATTGACAATTCCCCACTAAAAAGAGAGCGTATTGAAGGAACCGATTTGGTTTTCTTGAGAGAGTTGACAGGCGGAATTTATTTTGGGGAAAAAGGGAGAAAAGATGATGGCGAAACTGCTTTTGACAACTGTGTTTATACTAGAGCTGAGGTACAAAGATTAGCTAAAAAAGGATTCGAATTGGCGATGACGCGTTCTAAAAGATTGTGTTGTGTGGACAAAGCAAATGTATTGGAAACATCCCGTTTATGGAGAGAAACTGTTCAGGCAATGGAAAAAGACTATCCAGAAGTAACCGTTTCCTACGAATTTGTAGATGCCGTTGCGATGCGCCTGGTTCAATGGCCAAATTCATACGATGTTTTAATCACCGAAAATTTATTTGGAGACATCTTAACTGATGAGGCATCGGTAATTTCAGGCTCTATGGGTTTAATGCCTTCAGCGTCTGTGGGTGAGCATACGTCTTTATATGAGCCAATTCACGGTTCGTATCCGCAAGCAACAGGCTTGAATATTGCAAATCCGTTAGCGACAATATTATCGGCAGCCATGATGTTTGAAGATGCTTTTGGATTGCATGATGAGGCAGCTGCTATCAGAGCTGTTGTAAACAAATCGTTAGAACAAGGAATTGTTACTGAAGATTTGGCCGTAAAAGGAGCAAAAGCCTATAAAACTAGTGAAGTAGGGGACTGGTTGGTCGCCAATCTATAAAAACAACTCGTCTTTCAACTCCCTTTTCTCTGGGTGCTTGGGTGAGGAAAAACAAAAAAGGTGTCAATGAAAATTGACACCTTTTTTTATGTAATAAAGAAAATATTAATATCCTCCTCTGTTTCCACCACCACGGTTGTCTCCACCACGGCTATTTCCACCACCATAACCTCCGCGTGAATCTCCACCACGGCTGCTATTAAAACTTCTTCTTTCGCCTTCTGGTTTTGGCTCAGACTTGTTAACTACAATAGCACGACCTTGAACAGTCGCTCCGTTTAACTCATCAATTGCTTTTTGAGCTTCGTCATCATTTGGCATTTCAACAAAACCGAATCCTTTACTTCTTCCAGTAAATTTATCAGTAATAATTTTTACAGAATCAACTGCACCGTAAGCCTCGAAAGACTCTCTTAAATCTGCTTCCTCAATACTGAACGGAAGGCTTCCAACAAAAATATTCATATGTACTTATTTATAATAATTGTCACAAATGTAGGCTTATTTTTCTCTAATCTACTATGTATTAGCTTATTTATGTTTTTATTTTTGGGAATAACCAATAATCATGTACTAAAAGCGCCGATTATAAGTACTTTATCTTAATTTAAGGCTTATTTAAAAAATGGTTAATTTATTGGAACCTTATAAAAAACACCTTGTTGGAAGTTTAAAGTGGGTCCAAACAATGGGTTATTATCCAAATTATCTGCATTAAATCTAAACGTTCCCGTGACCGTTTTGTTTACGGCATCGTATTCTGAAATTTCTATTTGACCGTCTCCAAACCCATTTCCAGTAGAAAAAGTGATTGTGCCGTCGGCATTTGTTAGCGCATAAGTAGCCGTTATTGAAGTACTAGTTCCTAAAATATAAGTTTTAAGAAGTGTAGAATTAGTTTTTAAAGTCACTTTTTCATTTCTCGTATACGCTTCTATAATTAGGACGTTGTTTGAAAGTGAAGCTTTAGAAGCGACAGCTCTCCAAAAAATAGTATCCTTAAGTCCTTGAAAAGAAGGATTGTTGAATTTTACTTCCTCTTGACAAGATACAAAGGCAAATAATAGGAGAATATATAGAACCATTTTTTTCATTCGAAGATAATATTTGTTTTTTGTTTGAAAATGGAATTCGCTATGTTCATTTCATGATTTACGTCATTGAAGTAAACAAAAGTAGATTATTTTGACTTAAAAAAGGATATTGAGACCAAAATTCACCTCTTAAAACAACATAAAAGTTTGCCATGTATTAAAATCCAAATCGAATTAGTATTTATCGATAAAAAATGTATCTTTGCACCCTTAATTAACAGAGGTCGAGTACCTCAAAATTTAATCATAAGATTATGTCAGTAAAAATTAGATTACAAAGACACGGTAAAAAAGGAAAACCTTTTTACTGGGTTGTAGCAGCTGATGCTCGCTCAAAAAGAGACGGTAAATACCTAGAAAAAATTGGTACTTACAATCCAAACACAAATCCTGCAACTATCGATTTAAATCTTGATAGTGCGGTAAAATGGTTGCACAATGGTGCTCAACCTACTGAAACAGCTAAAGCTATTCTTTCTTACAAAGGGGCGCTATTGAAACACCATCTTGATGGCGGTATCCGTAAAGGAGCTCTAACCCAAGAACAAGCTGATGCAAAATTAGCGGAATGGTTAGAAGCTAAATCAGGAAAAGTAGATGCCAAAAAAGAAGGTTTGACAAAAGCGCAAGCCGATGCAAAAACGAAAGCTTTGAAAGCAGAAAAAGAAGTGAATGCAAAACGTTTAGCTGCAGCTGCACAAGCTGAAGCAGATGCTATCGCTGCTGCCACCCCTGCTGTTGAAGAATCAGTTGCTGAGGTTGAAGTAGAAGCTGCCGCTGAAGAGGTTACAGAAGTAGAAACTCCTGTTGCCGAAGAAGCTCCTGTTGCTGAAGTTGAAGAAACTCCTGCAGTTGAAGAAGTTCCAGTTGCTGAAGTTGAAGAAACTCCTGCTACTGAAGAAGCCCCAGTTGCTGAAGAAAATAACGAAACTACAGAGGCATAATTTTCAAGCGACGATGCGTAAAGAAGATTGTTTCTATTTAGGTAAAATCGCAAAAAAATTTAGCTTTAAAGGGGAAGTTCTTGCCTATTTAGATACGGACGAACCTGAGTTATACGAAAACTTGGAATCAGTGTTTGTTGAATGCAACAAACACTTGGTTCCTTTTTTTATTGAAAGCTGTTCCCTTCACAAAAACGACTTTCTTAGAATTCGTTTTGAAGATATGAATACTGAGGAAGATGCCGATGCTATAATAGGCAATGCCATTTACCTTCCTTTAGAAATGTTGCCCAAACTTACCGGCAATAAATTCTACTTTCATGAAGTAATTGGTTTTGAAGTCGAAGACCAACGACTTGGTGTGGTTGGAAAAATTCAATCCATAAACGATTCTACGGCACAACCACTATTTGAAGTGCTAAAAGGCGAAATAGAAATTCTTATTCCCATGATTGACCATTTCCTTGTAAAGATTGACAGGGAAAACAAAATAGTCATCATGGATTTACCGGAAGGTTTGATTGAAATGTATTTATAATTGACAATTGATAGTTTACAATTGATAATTATTAGGAGCTATAGCCTGCTGTTCGTTAAATCTTTTACGCCAAACTAGTGCACAAAACGATATCATTACCATCAGGGATAGAGATCTTTTTGTAAACTACACTTTTCATTATCAATTTTCCATTGTAAATTATCAATTAAAATGTTTTCATTCAAACAATTCTCGCTTGAACAAGACCGAACGGCAATGAAAATTGGCACTGACGGAGTTTTGCTTGGTGCTTGGACTCCTCTTACAAATAATCCTTTGAGCATTCTTGATGTCGGAACCGGAACCGGAATCATAGCGTTGATGCTGGCGCAAAGAAGTTCAGCAAGCCAGATTGACGCTCTAGAGATTGACGAAAATGCTTATGAACAGGCCACGGATAATTTTGAAAATTCCCCTTGGAACGATCGATTGTTTTGTTTTCACGCTGCCCTGGACGAATTCGTCGAAGAACCCGAAGACGAGTACGATTTAATCATTTCCAATCCCCCATTTTATAGTGAAGATTACAAACCTGATAATTTTCAACGCGATTTGGCCCGTTTTCAAGATGCCATGCCTTTCGAGGATTTAATTGAAGCCGCTGCCTTGTTGCTTTCCGAGGACGGAATTTTTACGGTGATCATTCCATTTAAAGAGGAAGAAAATTTCATTGATTTGTGCGCCAAAGCCGAATTGTATCCCGTAAAAGTTACTCGGGTAAAAGGGTCGCATAAAACACCAATTGTGAGAAGTTTATTGGCATTCAAAAGGTATGAATTGTCCGTTTTAACTGCCGATGAGTTGGTTATTGAAATAAACAGACACGAGTATACGAATGAATATATTGAGTTGACAAAGGATTTTTATTTGAAGATGTAACTCGAATTCAAGGACAAAATCGAAACCACAATTCCATCATTTTTTAAAATATAACTTTAAGACTTTGTTTTGTTATATTTCTTTATGTAGATTTGTAACACCATAGGTAACAGATTGCTTCGCTTCTCTGCGTTGCGCTCACAATGAAATAAATTATGAAACCAGACTTATTTCAAGCTCCAGATTATTACAATCTAGACGAATTATTGACGGATGAACATAAATTAGTACGTGATGCCGCACGCGAATGGGTCAAACGTGAAGTTTCGCCAATCATTGAAGACTACACTCAAAGAGCCGAATTCCCAACGCAAATCATCAAAGGCTTGGCTAATATTGGCGCTTTTGGCCCCTATATTCCATCAGCATACGGTGGGGCAGGTTTAGACCAAATTTCGTATGGCTTGATTATGCAGGAAATTGAACGGGGCGATTCCGGTGTTCGTTCCACGGCATCAGTGCAATCGTCTTTGGTGATGTATCCCATTTGGAAATACGGAACCGAGGAACAACGCCTAAAATATTTACCCCAACTGGCATCGGGAGAATTGATGGGTTGCTTTGGCTTGACCGAGCCCAATTACGGTTCTGATCCCGGAAGCATGATTTCCAACTTCAAGGATATGGGCGACCATTACTTATTAAATGGAGCAAAAATGTGGATTTCGAACGCCCCTTTTGCTGACATTGCCATAGTTTGGGCGAAAGATGAGGCAGGAAGAATTCACGGATTAATTGTGGAACGGGGCATGCCAGGATTTTCAACTCCGGAAACACATCATAAATGGTCGCTTCGCGCCTCGGCAACTGGCGAGTTGATTTTTGATAATGTGAAGGTGCCAAAAGAAAACAGATTACCCAATAAATCAGGATTGAGTGCACCACTAGGATGTTTGGATTCTGCCCGTTACGGAATTGCTTGGGGCGCCATAGGGGCTGCGATGGATTGTTATGACACAGCATTGCGCTATGCCAAGGAAAGAATCCAATTTGACAAACCTATAGCCGGAATGCAACTGCAACAAAAGAAATTAGCCGAAATGATTACCGAAATTACCAAAGCGCAATTGCTGACTTGGCGTTTGGGTGTTTTGAAAAACGAAGGAAAAGCCACAACAGCCCAAATATCGATGGCCAAAAGAAACAATGTAAATATGGCCATAACTATTGCCCGTGAAGCTAGGCAAATCCTTGGTGGAATGGGAATATCGGGAGAATACTCCATTATGCGCCACATGATGAATCTAGAATCAGTAATTACGTATGAAGGAACACACGACATCCATTTATTGATTACCGGAATGGACATCACCGGAATATCCGCTTTTAAATAGTAATAAACAACTATTAAAGTATTCATAAAATCAATAGCAAAGTCTTCTTGGAAACAAGAAGCTTTTTTATTTTTATACCAAAATTAAACCATGAACATAGAAACCATAAACAATACAATTCATCCCCAAAAAGAACTGTTGTTAAGCCATCCGTTGTACGAAAAGGTAAAAACCATTGCCGATTTAAATTGTTTTCTAGAAAATCACGTGTATGCCGTTTGGGACTTTATGTCTTTATTAAAAGCATTACAAGCCAAATTAACCTGTACAACCACTCCTTGGTTTCCAACAAAAAATCGAGAAACAAGGTATTTGATAAACGAAATAGTTCTTGCCGAGGAATCGGATTTAACGATAGATGGCCGCCACCAAAGTCATTATGAAATGTATGTGGAAGCGATGGAAGCCTGCGGGGCAAGCACTAGTGGAATTGAATCTTTTTTGTCAGAAATCAATTCGCTTCACAACATATTCGTCGCTATTAAAACAAGTGATTTACATCCCAATATCAAAGCCTTTTTGGACTTTACCTTCAGGGTAATTGACGAAGGCAAAACACATGAAATCGCTGCTGCTTTCACCTTTGGAAGGGAAGATTTAATCCCAAGTATGTTTACAGCAATACTTAAAAACTTCCAAGCTAATTTTCCGGAAACCGATTTAAGCAAATTGATTTACTATTTCGAAAGACATATTGAATTGGATGCCGATGAACATGGCCCGATGGCGATGAAAATGATAACCGAACTTTGCGGCACCGATGCAAAAAAATGGAAGGATGTAGAAGAAATTTCGATTTTGGCGCTCGAGAAACGAATTGGACTTTGGGATGCCATTGAAGAAACTATCACCAAAAATTTGGAATTGGTTTAAACCCCTATAAAAATCAAAAAGCGTCCTGTTCTAGAACAGGACGCTTTTTCGTTAATTTTCTGGAGCCAATTCTAACTCTAAGCCATCTAAGTCCATGGTGATGGGGATTTGACAACCCAATCGACTGTTTGATTTTACGAAGAAAGCTTCCGAAAGCATCGCTTCTTCTTCATCGCCCATTGCCGGTAAAGCCACCTGGTTAAGAACATAACATTGGCAAGAGGCACACATGGCCATCCCGCCACAAGTTCCCTCTACAGGAAGTTCGTAAGCTTTGCACAATTCCATGACGTTCATGGCCATATCAGTAGGAGCTTGTAATTCATGAACAACTCCTTCTCGGTCTTTAATTTTTATTAATACATCCATTTTTTACTGTTTGTAATTGGGTAATTTTTATTACTGTAATTTTGGTGAAAGGGAAAATCGTGAGCATTCCTGACGATTCTAATTTATGCAATATTGACAACGGTTTCTATTTGTGGAGCAAACTTTTTGATAGTCGTTTCAACACCCGCTTTCAAGGTCATTTGATTCACGCTGCAACTGGTGCAGGCTCCTTCGAGACGAACCGTTACATGCTTGCCTTCTGTTATGGAAACAAGTGAGATATCCCCTCCATCAGAATTTAAAAAAGGCCGAATTTCTTCGAGTGCTTTTTCAATGTTGGCCGTTAATTCTTCTGTTGTCATAATTTAGAGTATTAGATGGATAGACTTTTTTAAAAGCCCAAATCCACGTCTTTAAAATCTATTTTTTAACGGCAGAGCAACCTGCCATAGTTGTGATTTTGACTGCTTCGGTGGCGGGTAAATTTTTATTTCTGCTCACCACTTCCTCGACCACTTTTCTAGTAATATCTTCGAAAACAGTTTCAATTACAGAGCCCGATTGTAGGGCTACCGGACGACCGTAATCTCCAGCTTCTCGAATAGATTGCACTATGGGTACTTCACCCAAAAACGGAACTGCTAAATCTTCCGCAAGGTTTTTAGCCCCTTCTTTTCCAAAGATGTAATATTTATTATTTGGCAATTCCTCAGGTGTGAAATAAGCCATGTTTTCGATAATTCCGAGAACGGGCACGTTTATCGCCTCAGACATAAACATCGAAACTCCTTTTTTGGCATCGGCGAGTGCCACCGCTTGTGGTGTGCTAACAACTACTACGCCTGTTATAGGCAGGGCTTGAACTATCGAAAGGTGAATGTCACCGGTTCCTGGAGGCAAATCAAGAAGCAAGAAGTCCAATTCTCCCCAATCAGCATCAAAAATCATTTGGTTTAATGCTTTCGAAGCCATCGGGCCACGCCAAATAACGGCTTGACTTGGAGAAGTGAAAAAACCTATGGACAGGATTTTGACTTCATAGCTTTCGATGGGTTTCATTTTGGATTTTCCATCCACGTTTACCGATATTGGTTTTTCGGATTCCACATCGAACATAATAGGCATGGAAGGGCCGTAAATGTCAGCATCCAAAACCCCTACTGAAAACCCCATTTTGGCCAGTGTCACCGCTAAATTTGCCGTAACGGTAGATTTCCCTACGCCTCCTTTACCGGAAGCAACGGCTATTATATTTTTTATTCCGGGAATGGATTTTCCTTTAATTTCGGCACTCTCGGGAGCTTCAACTTTGACGTTTATTTTGATTTTAGCTTCTGGCGAAACGAGTTCTAGGATGGTTTTTTTAATGTCGTCTTCTGCGCGTTTTCTGATGTGCATTGCCGGTGCGTGTAGCACCAAATCCACCACCACTTCGTCTCCAAAAGTCACCACGTTTGCAATGGCGCCACTCTCAACCATGTTTTTTCCCTCGCCGGCAACAGTAATAGTTTCCAGTGCTTTAAGGATTTCTTTTCTCTCTAACTTCATCGTCTTTTTATGATTTTCCAATGGACGGTAATCCACCGGAAGCGTATA
This sequence comes from Flavobacterium psychrophilum, assembly GCA_945872245.1. Classification (GTDB taxonomy): domain Bacteria; phylum Bacteroidota; class Bacteroidia; order Flavobacteriales; family Flavobacteriaceae; genus Flavobacterium; species Flavobacterium psychrophilum_T. Next base: position 27,893 of record CAMBZB010000017.1, on the reverse strand, counting down.
CTTATTTAAACTGATTCTATTTTAGAATTCTCGCAAGCAAAGATAACATGAAAAGTTCTTATTATAACCGTTTTGAATTGGATTTATTGATGTTAGAATTGACGATGTCAATTGGAGTATTGTTGCACAAATTTTTTGATGTATTCGAATTGGGTAGTGCTCCGACGTCGATTTATGGAAAGCCCATCATTTCGTTATTTCCGGCTCCCAAAAATGGGTATCAAAATCCATAATCTGGTTATCTACCACTCTAATCCCTTCGCTTTCTAGCAATTGCTGCATCAGATTCGTTCCGTCAAAATGATGTTTTCCCGTAAGCAATCCTTTTCTGTTGACCACTCGGTGTGCCGGAACATCTTCCAGTTGATGACAGGCATTCATTGCCCAGCCGACCATTCTGGCGGAGCGTGATGTTCCCAAAGCTAAGGCAATGGCACCATACGATGTAACCTTGCCGTAAGGAATTTGTCGGGCGATAGCATAGACTTTTTCGAAAAAATTGTCGGTTGGATTTGGCATTTTGCTACCAATAGTATTTGATGACATTCCATAGGGTAATCACCGAAATCAATCCCGTTATGCTCCCGATGATGGTATTCATATTTTTGGTAACATAATCAGTTTTGTTTTCTATCTTATTAAAGAAGGAGATGTAACAATAAAAAACCAAAAAAGACCCCAGTATCACCCCGTTCACAAAGATAAAAATGGAGGTGGTATCGAATGAAAACAGCTTGAAAGAAGCTAGCGTTACACTTACAAAAACATAATAGGGAATCGGTAAGAAGTTGAGTCCCGAAAGCAGCATTCCCATAAAAAAACGATTGGTTTTGCTGTTCTTTTTGAACTTTCTAGTTTTGTCCTTGGGTTTTTTGGCTAAGACCAAAAAGTAAAGGGTCAAGGTTGCGAAAATCCCCAAGCCCACTTCGCGTAACAAAGTGACCAAATCTGGACGCCTATTGATAATCTTGGCGAACAATATGGCGAAAAAGGACTGGAAAAATATGACTAGTATTGCTCCCAAAACAAACCACATCGCATTTCGTTTGCCTTCTTTTAGGTTTACCTTGGCGGCTGTCATATTGATTAATCCCGGTGGAATAATCCCTATAAAAGCGGTAAAGAATCCTAAAAACAATGAGGTTACGATGTTCATTTATTGGAAATCAGTAGTTAAAAAAAGAAAATTATACCGCGATAATTCAGTTATTAGGGTTTAATTTTAAATCGAATATACGTAATTGCTTTGTTAATTTCCAAATATTGTTTTTCGTAAAATGTCTGAAAGGCAGTAACTTCTTTGGGGCTTCCTTCGTTTACATATACATTATGATTGGCATACAACACCTCGTGCCCTTCGCCATGCAGCAATCCTAGGGTGTAGCCGTGCATGAATTCACTGTCGGTTTTTAGGTTGACCACCCCGTCTTTTTTGAGGATTTTTTTATACAATTGCAGAAATTCCGAGTTGGTCATTCTGTGTTTGGTACGTTTGTATTTTATTTGCGGATCGGGGAAGGTGATCCAAATTTCGTCCACTTCATTTTCGGCAAAAATATGGTTGATTAATTCGATTTGGGTGCGGATAAAAGCCACATTGTGCAAACCGGTTTCAACGGCCGTCTTGGCACCACGCCAAAATCTTGCCCCTTTGATGTCGATTCCAACGAAATTCTTGTTGGGGTATTTTTCGGCTAGGCCAACGGAATATTCGCCTTTGCCACAGCCCAATTCCAGCACCAATGGATGGTCGTTTTTAAAAAAATCGGCGTTCCATTTGCCCTTGAGCGGGAATAAATTCCCCGTCACTTCTTCTCTTGTCGGTTGAAAAACATTTTGGAATGTTTCGTTTTCCTTGAATCGTTTTAACTTGTTTTTACTTCCCACGCTTTTATAAAAAATTTCTGCAAAATTAACCAAATATATAAGACGGCAGGACGCAAATGGAAAAAATTAGAATGGTGACAAGGAGAATCGCCGGCACTACAATGGCGAATCCAATTATTCTAGTGGCAACAATTGCTTGGAGAAGTTTAGTTAGCCTCGGATTGTGGATTCCAAAAAAGAATCCGATTGGATTCATTGTCTCACGATAATTCTTTTTTAAAAGAAAGTTAATTTTAAGTTTCTTTTAATGAGTAATTTATATATTTTTTACCTTTATGTAAAATAATTACGCCATGAGAAAATTTGTTTTATCCATTGTAATTATAGTATTTGGATTTTCAATCGGCCTTTTTCAAGGCTTCAAGAAAATAAATCCACACGCAGCAGTCGTTTTTCCTATGCAAACGCTTCAGGAACCCCTAATTGGAAGCGTCACAATGACCCTCAAAAAGAGTGATTTATCAGGCTTTTTCAGTAAATATCCCGATTTAAAAAAATACCAAACGGATGTCACCGTCTTATACCAAAAGCGTAATTATGCGTCGATTTGGTACGACAAAAAAGGACTTATAGAGTTTGCCAATTTGTTGTATTCCAAAGCGAACCAACTCGAGGACGAAGGACTGAAATCCAGCTTGGCTTACAAAGACCAAATGGACGGAATTTTTGATGGCGAAACCACCAAAAAACTTTCCAAAACCGATACCGAACTCCTGCTGTCGTCCCTCTATATCTATTATGCCGAAAAAGTATATAAAGGCATTGACATACAGAGAATAACAGAACTGGGTTGGTTTTTACCCCGAAAAAATCTCTCTTACGGGATGCTGCTCGATTCCTTGCTCGTGGATGCCAACTTGTTAAACAAAAACGAAGACCAGCAATTTGGGCAGTATTACCGAATGCGGGAAGCCTTAAAAAAATACCGTAAAATAGAGCAAAACGGCGGTTGGAGCACCATTAACATGAATCCGTTCGTGAAATACTTCCAACCCAACGACAGTTCGAAAACCCTCGGTCAAATCAGAAGCCGTCTCTTTGTTACGGGAGATGTAAAAACAGATTCCAAAAGCAATTGGTATGACGAGGAATTAATGGCCGGCATCTTGAATTACAAAAAAAGGAATGGCATCAAACCGAATTATATCATCACCCACGAACACATACAAAACATGAATGTGCTCGTTGCGGAACGCATGAATACTATTATGGTCAACATGGAACGCTGCCGGTGGATTCCTCCGGAGTTGGCCAAAGCCAACGAATACATCATCATCAATATTCCGTCCTTTAAATTAATCTACAAAAGAAACGGCAAGAAGGAACTGGAGTCGAATGTGTTTGTGGGCAAAAGCATGACCGAAACCGTGATTTTCAGTGGTGCGATACGCTACATTGTTTTTAGTCCTTACTGGATAGTCCCCAAAAGCATCATCGAAAATGAATTGAAACAGTCGATAGCGCGCGACCCAAATTATTTGGCTTCCCATAATATGGAATGGAACAATGGCAACGTCAGGCAAAAACCTGGAATACGAAACTCGATGGGATTGATTAAATTCATGTTTCCCAACACCAATGACATTTACTTGCACGACACCCCAGTCAAATCCTTGTTTGAGGCCGAAGTTCGGGCCTTTAGCCACGGTTGCATCAACATGTTCAAAGCCAAAGAATTGGCCATCTTACTTTTAAAAGATGACCCCGAATGGAATGAGGAACGCATCCATGCCGCCATGTATGGCGGGGTAGAAACCACCTATATCCTCAAAAGGAGAATACCGGTTCACATTGGCTATTTCACGGCTTGGGTTGACGATGCCGGAATCATTAATTTTTACAAAGACATTTACGGGCGGGACGACCGTCTGGCGGACATGCTGTTTTGTAAGGAATACAAATAAGCGAAAGGACTTTTTATTTTTAAATATTAGTGTTAAACGTGGGATTAAGATAAAAGCTAACATATAAATATTTTTTGAAGTCGAAAGAGAAATAAACAAACAGGAATTTGGCTACTTGTCTGAAGCTTATTTTTTAAACTTTAGTCATTAAATTACACCCAACAAGTATACTTAGACTCCGTAAAAAAAGCCTTAAAATACTGTAAGGCTTGGTATTATTGGTGGATAATATCTGGAAATTGAAAAATAAATATTATGGTTTAATAGACAATTTTGGAACTCTAAAACTTCCGGTTCCTGTCTTTGTTATGTATGAAGAACCAGTTTGTATAACATCAAAACTCCCACTAAATGTCCCTTCATAAAAATCACCAATAGATGTTAATTTGACTGCAACATCATAACAAGAAATAACTTCATTTCCATTAACTAAACCAAAATCACAACCATTGGTAGTGCCAATAGAATTATTTAATCCATTCAAAATTACACCACAACGATTAATATTATTAGTAGGGTCTTTAAATCCCATAAATAAATCAACTTTTGAATTACTAGGATTAATTTCTCCACTCCAACAAATGTCTCCTTTTTCATAGTCATTAGAACTATAATCTTTATTGTTTATTTTAAAATTAAAATAAACATTATTTGAAGATGAAGAAGTTGGGTTGTCTGAAGAACTACAACCAAATGAAATTATTGTTAAAAACAAACAAATAAGTGATATTTTCCTCATAAATTTTTATTAAAGTTTCAAACTTACAATATTTTACTTATAATAATTTTTTTTGAAAAAAGTTTGGATTCTAATCACCATATTTCTATACATTCCCCAAATACCAATTTCTGACACAATAAATTCATGTATAGTTAAACCAACTTTAATCAATTGAATTCTTCGAGGTTCTACCTCGGGGTTATAGAGGAAATTTTGAAAACTTAAGGTTTTAATAAAACTAAAAAATTACTTTCTTCAGATTGTTACCTCGATGGCTCTGCCTCGGGGTAATTCATCATTGAATAATTATAAATTAAATTATTAATAATCTGCTGAAAAATAGACGATTAAAAGTAATTTTATTCCATAGTTTTTCACCTCTAGAAGGTATACATCGTTGGAGGATCTGAATAATAATAAGTTAATTTACCATGACCACTAGCATTCCATGATGCATCTAAAAATGGGGAATTATTTAAAGTATACTTATAGTTACCAGAATAATCATAGTTAATATTGGCTATATAATATAAAATATTTGAAGATCCCATGTCGCAATTCATTTCAAAGTGATAGTTTCCAATGTTGCTTTTTGTCCAATCAAAAATTATGTTGTAACTAGAACCATTTGGTAAGCCCAAAACAGCAGTGTTTATATTATAACTCCAATGACCGGCAGAGCCATCTTTATTTTCCCAACCTGTTATGGTATAATAAATTTTTGAATCTTGAGTAATTGTGTAATTAAATTGATATTGACTCCCAACTAGCGAGTAGGTATAAGCTACAGTAAATCCGCCATAATTCCAAGTATTTATTAAGCCACTGGTCCTACTAGCAGAATTATTATTATTCATATACATAGATCCAAGATTCATATAAGTTGCCATTTGACTGATTTGGGCAAAAGTTTCAGGGGAATTTTGCTTCAAGTTTACAGGTAATTTTGAAGTTAAATCCAACTTGGTTACCGAGGGACTGAAAGCGTTAGAACTACTACTTTTATCAATACCTTCATTACTACATCCTGTTAATACTAACGTAATAAAAATTAATGTTAAAATTTTTTTCATAGATTTTGTTTTTTAGTTAAAATAATTATCAAAAATACATTTTTTTAAACAAAAAGCTATTTTTTTCGATTTATATTTAAAGGGTAGTAACTTTCTATTTGAAGTGATTTAAACTTATTTTGTAAATATAAAAGGGTTTAAGAAATTTGTGTTGCAAAACATAATCATTTTAAAATCAAAGATTTTATGTACAGTGTACTTCACAAAGATATAATAAAAAGTGAAATTGTGCCTTATTTACCTTTAGCAAAAAGAGGTTTTCAAGCAACAGTTCCTTTAGAAGAAATCGTAAATGCGGTTTTTTATAAGTTAAAAATAAGTGTTCAATGGCATCAACTGCCTTTAAAATCAATATTTGATGATAATTTTTTGACATGGCAATCGGTTTATTATCATTATCGTAAATGGTGTAGAACAGATGTTTTAAAGAAAAGTTGGATAAATATTTTAGAGAAGAATAAATCAAAATTTGACCTTTCGAGTGTTTATTTTGATGGCAGTCATACTTCTGCAATCAGAGGAGGCGAAGAAGCCGAATGTCAAGGCAGAAAGAAACGTAAAACAACTAATGCGTTGTATTTGAGCGATAGACAGGGTTTGCCATTAGCCATTTCAAACCCAGTAGCTGGTAGCCATAATGATCTTTATAATATTGAAGTTCAGTTTGAAGTAGTAACAGGAACATTAGAACAAGCAAATATTCCCGTTAATGGACTTTTTAGGAGCAGATTTCCCTTTTGATATGAAGAAATTTTGGAATGCAAGAATAAAATAAAAATGTACGAAATACACGAAATGTAGCTAAAAACAATATTTTTTTTATTTGATAATTCATATATTTGGAATTAACTTTAAAACTAAACATTATGAAAATTCCTAATTATTTAACGACATCACTTGCTTTTGTTGGAGCTGTTTCTCTTATTATTATGGCTTGTTCTACTAATAGTGCTACAGACAGTTCAACTACTGTTAACAGTACTAACTCACTTGGTAAATATCAATTATCTGCCGATGGTTCACTTCACGTTTTAGATACAGAAACAGGAATTGTAAAAACTTATGGTTGGTCTGGCAATAATTCTTATATTTATCAATGCACTACAAAAACTCAATAGCTTTAAAGATTAAAATAAAATATTCACTTTTGATTTAAGAAGTCATTTAATAGATGGCTGTTTTTTTTCACTTAAAATGATATGAATTAAGGCTTAATTTAAGTAACAGTACATTAATAGTACAATAGTAAAAATAACAAAACCCTAACTACTTAATTAATAAGTTATTAGGGTTGTTAATCGTGGAGAATATCGGATTCGAACCGACCACCTCTTGCCTGCCAGGCAAGCGCTCTAGCCAAATGAGCTAATCCCCCAATCTTGCCGCAAATATACTACATAATTAAAGTAAAATCAAAATTTCAAAAAACAAATCGATTCATTTCAATAAATCATCTGCTTTTTTTCAAGGCCTCAAGCAATTCAGTCATATCTACCACACTATATCGAGAGGAATAATCAGATACAGCATAAGGCAATATAAGGCTGTTGTTGTGGATAATCGATCCGCAGGAGTACACCACGTTAGGCACATATCCTTCTCGTTCTTCCTCTCGAGGGGAAAGCAATGGCTCGGCAAGTCTTCCAATTTCCTTCGAAGGGTCATCAAGATCAAACAGCGAAGCACCAAGGCAATAACGCCTCATAGCACCTACACCATGTGTTATGACCAACCAACCTTCTTCGGTCCACAGTGGCGATCCACAATTTCCTATTTGTGTAAATTCCCATGGATAACGTGGCTTCTGAATGCAAATGGGCTTACTCCATTCTGTGGGTCTATCCGAGTACATCAGGTAATTGTTAACGCCGTCAATTCGGGAAAGCATGGCATACTTGCCCTTGATTTTTCTGGGAAAAATAGCCAGATTTTTATTTTGCGCCCCTTCTCCTCTTAAAGGCATTACACTGAACGAATAAAAGTCTTCGGTTGAAATCAGTTTCGGAAGGATAGCATGCCCATTAAAAGCGGTATAGGTTCCCATTATTTTTTCTGATTTATCATCATCAACAAAACGCACAAAACGGGCATCCTCAATTCCTCGGCTTTCAGAATCTGATATTGGAAATATAACCCGTTCTGTAATATCCGAGTCGTGCTTGAATTGTATATCATAAAACGAATCCGCCAACCATATTATTTCGTCTAGCGCACTCCTTTTTTCCTGGCTCATGGGTTGAGCTTCTAAGGCTTTATTGATTACATTTTTCAAAGTGTGATATCCAAATTGGTCTGGCAAATCTTTGAGAATTTCAGCTGAATATTTATCTGGTGTATGCATCTCTGCCAATTTCATGGCAAATAGGTTTTTGTTATGTATCGCCCTATGCACAATCTCTGCCTTGTCAATATAAAACCCCATTTTCATCACCTGGAGATCATTGTTTATGTCCAGGATTCCTCTTCTAAAAACGATGGAAGAAATATGGCCTTCCCCAGTGGCTCGGAAGGAAATAATAACACGCTTTTCTCCCTTTTCCAGATTGGATTGATCGAAATCTTCAACTATTGAGGGGTTGAAAAAAGCGGCAGATTCAATGGCATATTCCATCGTACAATAGGATCCAATAAGCATTTTTCGTTCCTCAGAAAGGCCATCATAGTCAATCTGCATTCCCTCAATTATCTCGCGAGTGTTTTCGCAATGTTTAAAAAAAATACGTGAGATATTCCGATGGCGTCTAGCAAACTCTCGCAGTGTCTGCTCTAGTGTGTGAATGACTTGTTGTTCATCCAAGGTCATGATACGTGATACCATTTCTTGGGTCCGTTGTTCACCATTCATAAAATATCGGGCAACAACCCTGCTAGAATCAGGTGAGAAAATTGCATTTTTTCGAACTATTGGAATTCTCATAGATGTTTTTTTAGTATTTAAAAACAATTGAGTGGTCATAATCCCTAAGTAAAAAAAACATCTTTTTTTCAGGAATTATTTTGCTTATTTTTTTATTAACGTTTTTTCAGTGAGATAAACTCCCTATTTGCCGTTGCCAAAATCCGTATTCAAAGCCACTATTAAAGGTACTAAAAAAGTTCAAAAGACACACTAAAAGTCAGAACTATTAAAAAAAACGATCTGATTTCCTTAATATTTTTAACTTTACATCAAAAATCTGTGTAATGGTATCACAAAACCCAAACGGCCTGCTGCTTACGACAATCGAAAACAAAATCGCCACCCTCGAGTTTGGGCATCCGGCGAGCAATTCTTTTCCGAGTGATTTGCTGAACCGCTTGACCAATGAACTTCAGGTTTTAAGCGCCAATCCTGCCGTTTCGGTGGTTGTTTTAAAAAGCAGTGGAACGGGAGCATTTTGTGCCGGCGCTTCTTTTGATGAATTATTAGCAGTGACAAATCTCGAAGAAGCAACAAAATTCTTTTCTGGATTTGCCAATGTGATAAACGCCATGCGCCGCTGTTCGAAAATAATAGTGGGAAGAATTCACGGAAAAGGAGTGGGTGGGGGCGTTGGAATAATTGCAGCCTGTGATTATGTTTTTGCTACTATTGATAGTAGTCTTAAACTATCTGAACTTTCTATTGGTATTGGTCCTTTTGTAATCGAACCTGCCATCACCAGAAAAATAGGAAAATCAGCAATGGCTGAGTTAGCACTAGCATCATACGAATGGAAAGATTCGGAATGGGCAAAAAATAAAGGGCTTTATACCAAAGTTTTTGCTGGTCAAGTAACTTTAGATAAAGAATTGGCTAGGTTTAGCTCAGAATTAGCGTCCTATAATCCAGAAGCTTTATTAGAAATGAAAATAATACTTTGGGAAGGCACCGAAAACTGGGAAACTTTGCTCTATAAAAGAGCCGCCATTTCCGGGAAACTCGTCCTTTCCGATTTTACGAAAAATGCCTTACGTCAAATTAAAAAATAAAATGAGCAAAATCAGAATTACCAAGCAGTTTGGTTTCGAAACCGGTCACGCCTTGTATGGCTATGACGGCAAGTGCAAAAACGTACATGGCCATAGTTATAAACTATCGGTTACCGTGATTGGAACACCCATATTAGACCGCAATAACGTAAAATTTGGGATGGTTATTGATTTTACTGATTTGAAAAAAATTGTCAAAGAGGAAATTGTGGATCAGTTTGACCACGCTACGGTTTTCAACGAAACCACTCCTCATATTGAGTTGGCAAAGGAATTAAAATCACGCGGACACCACGTAATTTTAGTCGATTACCAACCCACGAGCGAAAATATGGTAGTCGATTTTTCGAAACGCATCATCAGCCGATTACCCGAAAATATTCGTCTTTTTTCCTTGAAACTGCAGGAAACGGAATCTTCTTTCGCCGAATGGTTTGCTAGTGACAATTTATAATTCAAAATACCTACTTAAGCTTTATGCAAATCACACCCAACAAAAAAATATATTTTGCCTCCGACCAGCATTTTGGTGCGCCAACTCCCGAATTGAGTTTTCCAAGAGAACAAAAATTTGTGGCTTGGCTTGACGAAATCAAACGGGACGCCGATGCAATTTTTCTGTTAGGGGATTTGTTCGACTTTTGGTTCGAATACAAAACCGTGGTACCTAAAGGATTTATTAGGATTTTAGGAAAACTGGCTGAAATTCGCGATAGTGGCATTCCCATCTATTTCTTTGTGGGTAACCACGATTTGTGGATGAGTGATTATTTCGAAAAAGAATTGAACATCCCAGTGTATCACAATAATCAAGAATATACATTCAATGGAAAAACCTTTCTGGTGGGTCATGGCGACGGCAAAGGCCCTGGCGACAAGGGTTACAAACGCATGAAAAAAGTATTCATCCATCCGTTTTCAAAATCGTTGTTTCGATGGCTTCATCCTGATATAGGCGTGAAACTGGCGCAATACTTTTCGGTAAAAAACAAACTCATCTCCGGAGCTGAAGACGTGAAATTCCTTGGCGAAGAAAACGAATGGCTAGTCCTGTACTCAAAAAGGAAACTAGAAACCCAACACTACAATTATTTTGTTTTTGGTCACCGTCATTTGCCCATGAAACTCCCTATTGGAGAAAACTCTGAGTACGTGAATCTTGGAGATTGGATAGACTATTTTACCTATGGTGTTTTTGACGGTGAGACTTTTGAGTTGAAGAAACTATAATTATAGTAACCCTTACTATATTTCTTCGCCATTATATAGGATTGTATTCAATCTGTATAGTATTTGTAGGGTTAATAAATTTTTGACAGAAACTAATCAGGCATACATTTGTCATGAAATCTCTATTTTCATTCTCCAGCGTGTTTATGGATTATTGTTTGAAAAGCAAAAGAATTTGATTTGTAAAATTAAATATTTACTAAAAATGGCACTTATATAAATCATTAATAAAGATGAACCAAAAATTAGTTAAGTATCCGATTTTACTTTTTAGTTTGTTTTTTTGTTTTGCGGGTTATAGCCAATTAAATCGTACTGTTTTTCATGAAGATTTTGAAAAAACATTCCCCAATATTCAAGCGATTTGGACTCCAATAGGAAGTTACACACTTGACACTGCGAGTTTTTCGGGAAAAGGATTGTTTTTTAACAGTTTAAATTCTAATACCAATCTTACATCCTCAGCCACTATTCCTATAACCAATCTACAAGGAACAACAATTGCGCTTTCGGCAAGTATAAAAGGGGAAAATTTGATAACAGATGGAAATACAGGAATGGTAATCCAGTTGTTAGCAATATTAACCTCCGGTTCGGTAAAGTATTATAGAATCCCAATAAAAACAGGCACATTTACATGGGAACAAGTAGGAAAAACATTCAAGTTAGATGATAATATTCAAAGCTTAAATTTAAATATTGGAATCTATAATGCCACGGGAAATTTTTGGATTGATAACCTCCACATTCAGGTAATTGCCGAACCCATGCCTCCTGCACGAACCACTCCAGTTGTGATTAATAAAACCCATCCTGGAATGTATAGAGGAATGAATGTGGCTTCCACTAGTGATAATCCTGCCAATAGTATCAGCAAAAGTAGCCTAGATGAACTTAGCTATGACTGGAAAGCCAATACGATACGGGTTATGATTGGAGGGGAGAAATATTATCCTGATGGTTTACTCAAATCTGATTACGATGCCATTCTGCAAGCGGAATTAATACGAATAGATGAATTGGTCATCTGGTGTACGGCAAATGGACTTAAAATAAATCTTGGATTAGCAGGTTTATCCGATGGATTATTTAGCAGTCAAGCCGCACAAACCAGACTTATTAATGCTTGGAAATTAATTGCCGAAAGGTATAAAAATACAATTACAGTTTGGGCCTACGACTTAGCAAATGAACCCGTCGTTAGCAAACAATATCCTTATAATTATACCTATCCAATAGATAATACTATATTAAGATGGCCTGAATTAGCCGAAGCACTTGTAAATGAAATTAGGTTGATTGATCCTGTAAAGTCCATCATCATTGAAAGTTTGAATTATGGAGTCGACCTAGATGATATTAAACCCATTGATTCTTCGGTTCCTAATATTATTTATAGCATACACCTGTATCAGCCTGGGAAACTTACGGGGCAATTTGGACCAGAAACACCAGTTATCATCTATCCCGGCACTATCGATGGGATTTATTATGACAAAACCAAATTAAAAGAAATACTTGCGCCACTTAAGGCGTATCAAGAGAAATACCGTGTGCCCATCTATATTGGAGAGTTTAGCTGCATCCGATGGGCTCCAAATAATAGTGCCTATAATTATATTCGTGATTGTATAGAAATTTTCGAGGAATACAACTGGGATTACGACTATTATTCTTTTCGTACTTGGAATGGTTGGAGTGTAGAACATTCAAGCGGGTATTATGACGATGTTTTTCCGACTACTAAAACCGATAGAGAGTTGCTACTCCGTTCTTATTTTCAGCAAAATTTAGCCCAAGTCCAATTTTCAGCAAATGAAACTCTTCCCTCAATCTGTTATCCAAATCCAGTAAAAGATGAAATTTGTATTGCTATCGACCATCTTGATTTTAATACTGGAAGTATTACCATTTTTGATGTGCTAGGCAAATTCAAAACACAAAAAACAGTTTTGGATAAAGAAGTACTAAAAATAGACACCTCTAATCTTTCTCAAGGAGTTTACCTATACAATATCAAAAATGAAATTGGAAAAACAATACTTAATGGTAAGTTCATTAAAAATTAAATTTTAATGTTATGCAAATTTACAAGACAATTTTCAGTAAAATTTTCAATTAAAAACATTCGAAAAAAGGCCCCAAACCTTAAATCGCTTTAAAGTATTTCATAAAACACAAGGATTAATCATGTATTAGATTAAATATTTATATTGAGGTTTTTTTGTATAATAGTTACTCCTGATTTTCATGTTCGTCCAAGTCTTTTTGCAAGTCTAGATTTCTAAATGCCGGCAATTTGATTCCAGTAAAAATAACAACCAAAAGGGTCATGCTTCCGCCAAAAACAACTGCGGTAACCGTTCCCATGAGTTTGGCGGTCAAGCCACTTTCGAAAGCACCTAGCTCATTCGAAGATCCCACAAATATCGAGTTTACTGCTGCTACACGCCCTCGCATGGCATCTGGGGTTTTCAATTGCAGAATCGTTTGACGGATGACCACGGAAATGCCATCGGCAACACCGCTCAAAAATAAAGCAAGCACCGAAATCCAAAACACGGTGGATATTCCAAAAATGATAATGCAAATTCCAAAGGCAAAAATGGCTCCCAAAAGCTTTATTCCCGCATTTTTATATAAAGGAACATGTGCCGAAATAAACATCGTTAACAAAGACCCGACCGCTGGGGCCGCTCTTAAAAAACCAAATCCTTCGGGACCTACCTTTAAAATATCTTGGGCGAATATAGGCAAAAGCGCCACTGCCCCTCCAAAAAGAACGGCAACCATATCAAGCGACAAAGCCCCTAAAATAGTTTTATTAGTGTAAACAAATTTCACGCCTTCCTTCAAACTCTCCATTATGGGTTCCCCAATTTTTGGATTTAAAATGGGCTTGGTTTCTATTTGGGTCAAAACGATGAGCGACAAAAGTGAACACACCACCACGAAAGCCATTGACCAGTGAATTCCTATCCAAGTGATTGAAAAACCGGCTAATGCAGGCCCTACGACAGCCGCTGTTTGCCATACCGAACTGCTCCAGGTGGAGGCGTTGGGATATACTTTTTTAGGGACAATTAAGGATAACAGCGAGAAGATGGTCGGCCCAAGAAAAGCGCGTACCAATCCCCCCAAAAAGACCAAAAAGTAAATGCCATATAAAATTTTGTTGATTGAAAGGCCGGATGTAATTCTGGGCCAAGTCAACAAAAACATGCCAAAACTGATTGCCGAAAAAGCCAAAATACATTTAAAAAGCATGCCTTTCTTTTCATTTTGGTCGACAATATGCCCTGCAAATAGAGCCATCGCAATGGCCGGAATCACTTCCATTAATCCAATAATTCCTAGTGAAAGGGGATTTTTGGTCATGCTGTAGACAACCCATTCAATTACGATAAATTGCATCGACCAGGCAAAAACCATGGCGAAACGCAACACTAAAAACATGTTGAATTCTTTATAACGCAAAGCGGCGTAGGGGTCTTTTATCTTCATTTGATAATTATGGCTTAATATCTTTCAATCGCAATTGAACGGAAGTTTTCCCATTCCATTCGTTTTCATCAATACAATATACCGCTTCAAACGATTTTTTATCGGTTGTCAATTCCATTTTGTTGCCAAGTCCAAATCCAATGGCAGCAATCCCTTCGGAGTTGTTTTGTCGCACAAAAAGTTTTAAATGTTCTTCATCGGCGCCTAATTTTTGCGCATAACCGGTGTCGTATACATTTTTTGTCAAGAAAACAGGCGTCATGTTTTGTGGACCAAAGGGTTCGAATTGCTGGAGAATTCTGACTAGTTTTGGAGTGATGTCAGAGAAATTTATTTCCGCATCAATTGAAATTTCGGGAGTTAAGCAATCGGGGTGAATGGTTTCTTCGACCACTTTTTCGAAGGCATCCTTGAATGTATGGTAATTATCTTCCAATAAAGTCATTCCGGCGGCATACATGTGTCCGCCAAACTGCTCGAGATGTTCCGAACAACTTTCCAAGGCATTGTATACGTCAAAACCTTTGACAGAGCGTGCCGAAGCGGCATATTTATCGCCACTTTTGGTAAAAACCAATGTTGGACGGTAATACGTTTCTATCAATCTCGAAGCCACAATGCCAATTACGCCTTTGTGCCAATTTTCCTGAAAAACCACCGTTGTAAATCGCTCTTTTTCTAGATTTTCTTCAATTTGTAGCAGCGCTTCTTTGGTGATTTGTTTGTCCAAATCTTTCCTTTCGGAATTGTATGACTCGATTTCCGATGCAAATTGTTGTGCTTGCTCAAAGTCAAATTCGGTCAATAATTCCACTGCATGATTACCGTGTTTGATTCTTCCAGCGGCATTTATTCGGGGTGCTATGATAAAAACCACATCGGTTATGTCTAAGGTTTTCTTTTTTATTTGATGAACCAAAGCCTTGATTCCGGGTCTCGGATCGGAGTTGATGACTTTCAATCCGAAATTCGCCAATATCCTGTTTTCGCCCGTCATCGGAACAATGTCGGCGGCAATTGCCGTTGCAACCAAATCCAGATAGGAAGTTAAATCTTCGATGGTTTGATTTCGGTTTTCACCTAATGCCTGAATGAGTTTAAAACCGATACCGCAACCACACAATTCATCATAAGGATAGCCGCAATCTTCACGTTTTGGGTCCAAAACGGCTACAGCTTCTGGCAAAACGGCTCCCGGTCTGTGGTGGTCGCAAATGATAAAATCGATGTTTCGTTCTTTGGCATAGGCCACATGATCGATGGATTTAATCCCACAATCCAAGGCGATAATCAACGAAAAAACATTGTCGTCGGCATAATCAATTCCCTTGAACGAGATGCCGTAGCCTTCGTCATAACGGTCGGGAATATACGTTGCGACATTCGGATAGTACGTTTTCAAATAAGAGGAAACGAGCGAAACCGCCGTGGTTCCATCCACATCATAATCACCAAAAACTAGGATGTTTTCTTGGTTTTCAATCGCCATTTCGATGCGTTCGACGGCTTTATCCATATCTTTCATCAAATACGGATTGTGCAAATCGGCTAAAGTGGGTCGGAAAAACTGACGCGCTTCGTCGAAAGTCTCAATGCCACGCTGTACCAACAGCCTTGCCACAAATTCTTCGACTTTTAAAGCCTGAGCAAGCCCTTTGACTTTGTCTTCCGAAGGTTTTGGTTTTAAGGTCCAACGCATAATTAATTAGGAATTGAGAATTACTGATTAGGATTTTAATGCTAAAGCAGGACCTTCAAATTGGATTCCGCTCCATCCCGTTTTCATAAAATTACGAATATTTTGATGATTTGTTCCTTCTGGATTTCCCAATACTTCTTCAAAATAATAAGCTCCAAAACAAGCCAATGTTTCTGCTTGGGATAGGTTTTGCAATTGGGCGAAAGCAAATAATTTGCAAGAACCAGAATTTTCCCCTGCTGCATTATGTTGCGTTCCATTTTCGAAAGCCGTTGGAGTAAAATTGTAATTTTCCTCAATCACGCTAATGGTTTCTAGGAATGTAATGGCTATTGTTGTTTGTTTTAATTTTTCTAAAAAGGCGGCTATTGTCATCAATTAAATTATAAATCGGTTTGTTTTTTGTTCTCTTTGGTTGTTGTTTTTCCCCCAACGACCACCACGATTTCTCCTTTTGGGGGTTTGTTTTCGAAATGGGCCAATACCTCTCGCACGGTTCCGCGAACATTTTCTTCGTGTAGTTTGGACAATTCTCGTGAAACACAAATTTGTCGGTCTTCGCCAAAATAAGTGATAAATTCTGCCAAAGTCTTCACTAATTTATGGGGCGAAACATACATAATCATGGTGCGAGTTTCTTCAGCAAGTGCCAAATATCGGGTTTGACGTCCCTTCTTCTCGGGCAAAAATCCTTCGAAAACGAATTTGTCATTGGGCAAGCCACTATTGACCAAAGCGGGCACAAAAGCCGTTGCTCCCGGCAAACATTCGACGGTGATTCCGTTTTCGACACAAGCACGGGTGAGCAAAAAACCTGGATCTGATATGGCCGGTGTCCCAGCATCCGAAATTAAAGCTATAGTCTCTCCGGATTTCAAACGCGCGATTAAATTCTCCACCGTTTTGTGTTCGTTGTGCATATGATGGCTGTGCATGTGCGTGCCAATCTCGAAATGTTTGAGGAGTTTCCCGCTAGTGCGTGTGTCTTCCGCCAAAATTAAATCGACCTCTTTAAGAATCCGAATCGCCCGTAAAGTCATGTCTTCGAGATTGCCTATTGGGGTCGGGACAATAAATAGCTTACCCATTTAATCGAATTTTTTCTCTATGATTTCGATAAAACGTTGTGAATAATCTTCCTTTCCTTCCCAACTATTGTAATCTGGTTTCACCATATCTTCAATAAAATTTTGAGCTTCCTCAAAACTATCGTAGGTGATAAGCTGGTTTAATACGCGATTATAGTCTTCATCGCTGTTGCCAAATAGGTGTTTCACAAAAGCAATTCGGTCGTTTAAATCTATCTTTATCCCCTTTGAAAGTGTTTCATTTAGCGAAACTGTTTTGGGTTCATTTTCGGTCAAAGCCATTTCGGAAATTTGATCAGTATCTGATTCCCAATCAATAGCTGATTCAGTTTCTATTGCAATTGCAGATGGAACATTTTCAACTGGGTCAACTTTGACAAAAAGAGTTTCGCTATAATTTTCGCCTAATAAATCGTCAAAGGATATTTGAACGGCCTCTTGCTTCTTTACAGGTTCTTCGTCGTATTCAACGTCTAATTCAAAAGCAGGTTGGAAACCAAAGTTATTTGATGTTTCTAATTCTTCGGATTCGTCAAATGTTATTTCTTCTTCCTCAAAATCCATTTCGGGAACTTCTGCTGCCACTTCTACAATTTCCTCTTCGATTTCATCAACCAGAATATCTTCAGTAACGACTTCTTCATTGTTGATTTCTTCAATTACAATTTCGTCATGCACCACCACGGGCTTTATCTCCGACAAATGATTTTCTTCGAAAAATTGTTTCATTTTTTCTGCAATTTCCGCTTGACCAATGGTAGGTTTTGCTCCTTCAAAATGTTCCTCGACAAATCGTAAAACAGACAGTTTTTCATATAATTTCTGTGTCTCAAGGTATAATTGATTGACGTCAGATTTGTTTTTCATTTGCAGTACTTTATGCGCAATGCTTATCAAGTCGGCTTCCAGTTTTTTCTTCATAACTTTTGAAATTATAGTAAGTAAGGTGTATCTTTTTTAATAAATTTGTTTTCGTTACAAAGTAATAAAAACAAATCCTTTTTAAAGCCTGAAAAATACAAAATGTTTCTCGAAAATACAGTAAATCATAAAGAACAATTTGGTTGGATCGAAGTTATTTGCGGTTCGATGTTCTCGGGTAAAACCGAGGAGCTTATCCGTAGGCTAAAAAGAGCGCAATTCGCCAAACAAAAAGTAGAAATTTTCAAGCCTAGCATTGATACCCGTTACCACGGTGAAATGGTGGTGTCACACGATGCTACCGAGATTCGCTCCACACCAGTTCCTGCAGCCGCAAACATCGCCATTTTGGCGCAAGGTTGCGATGTTGTCGGCATTGATGAAGCCCAGTTTTTTGATGATGAAATCGTGAAAATTTGCAATGATTTGGCCAATCAGGGCATCCGTGTTATTGTTGCCGGATTGGATATGGATTTCAAAGGGAATCCTTTCGGTCCAATGCCAGCGCTTATGGCCACTGCAGAATATGTAACCAAAGTTCACGCTGTTTGTACCCGAACAGGAAATTTGGCGAATTTCAGCTTCAGAAAAAACGATAATGATAAATTGGTCATGCTCGGCGAAACCGAGGAATACGAACCTTTGAGTCGAGCGGCTTATTTTTATGCAATGCAAAAAGGTGAGGGGAAAGATGAAATTAAATAGGAATAAGTAAGCTCATTTGACACGATTGTTAGCGAAAAGCTAATTTTATTTTTTATACGGTTTTATTTTTTATATTTGTACGTACAAAGCTAAAATCCTTGTAATATGGACACTAAACTCACTTTGAAATTAGATAAAAACGTCATTGAAAAAGCTAAAATTTATGCTGCTGAACAAGAACGCAGTTTGTCTAAAATTATAGAATCTTATCTTCAAGTGATTACTTCAAGTAAAAAAAGCAAAGATTTTGAAGAAATTGAAATCACGCCATTTGTTAAAAGTATCTCAATAGGAAAAGGGGAAATTCCTGCCGATTTAGATTATAAAAAAGAATACTACGAACATTTACTAGAAAAGTATAAATAAATGAAAGTATTTCTAGACACAAATGTTATGCTTGATTTTTTAGGCGAAAGAAAACTCTTTTTTAAACCTGCAGAAATAATAGTTAATCTTGCCGATATTGGAGAATTAACAATTTGTGTTTCTGCTTTGTCTTTTGCTACTTGTAATTATTTTTTAGGGAAAGAATTCGGATTGGCAATTGCAAAAGAAAAAATATCAAAATTTAAAATAATATCAGAAATTGTTGCTCTAGATGAAATAATTATCGAAAAAAGTTTAACCTCAAATTTTTCTGATTTTGAAGATGGTTTACAGTACTTTAGTGCTTTAAAAACAAATTGCAAACACATCATTACAAGAGATTTGAAAGATTTTAAATCTGCCGATATTTCATCATTAACACCCACAGAATTTTTAACTTCATTCCAAAAAAGTTAGACCCTTGACTTCATCCATAAATAATATCGAAAAAATCCTTCACGCCAAAAGCTTTGGAGGCGGCACTAAAGGTATAATTGACAACATTTCCATCGATAGCCGCTCTTTGCAAAACAACGAAAAAACCTTGTTTTTTGCATTAGTGGGGCCCAATAATGATGCCCATATTTATATTTCATCCTTAATCGAAAAGGGCGTACAGCACTTTGTTGTCACCCACATTCCTGAAGGATTGTCAGGTAAAGCTACTTTTTTGGTTGTTAAAAACACCTTAGATGCTTTGCAACGATTCGCGGCGCATCATCGAAGTTTATTTAAATTTCCTGTTATCGGATTGACGGGAAGCAATGGCAAAACCATTGTCAAGGAATGGTTGAATTTTCTTTTAGGGCCTGATTTCAATATCATTCGAAGTCCTAAAAGCTACAATTCGCAGGTTGGCGTTCCTTTATCGGTGATTTCGATTAACGAAAAGCACAATCTAGGCATTTTTGAAGCCGGAATTTCGAAAATGAATGAAATGGAAAAATTGGAAGTCATCATCCAACCAACCATTGGAATTATTACGAATATTGGCACGGCACATGACGAGGGTTTTGTTAATTTGGATGAAAAAATAAAAGAAAAACTGAAGCTTTTCAAACAGTCCAAACTGATAATTTATCAAAAAAACAAGGTCGTTGACGCCCTTATTGATCCAAAAACCCAAACATTTTCCTGGAGTTTCAGTGATGAAAAAGCGGATGTTTTTGTTGTAAAAAAAGCAGTCGAAGACAAAACCATTTTGCAAATTCAGTATGCCAAAGTCAATTTTGAAATACAGATTCCTTTTCAGGATGAGGCCTCTATTGAAAACGCCATTACTTGCTTGATGGTTTTATTGCGTTTTAAATACGATCAAAAAACGATTCAAAGCCGAATGCAATGGCTGTACCCTGTTGAAATGCGTTTGAAAGTCAAAAACGGAATCAACAACACAACATTGATTGACGACAGTTACAGTTCGGATTTTCAGTCATTGAAGATGGCGCTGGATTTTCTGGAAAGTCAAAAACAATACACAAACAAAACGATAATCCTTTCGGATATTTTCCAAAGCGGTTTGTCGAATGAAGAATTATATACGAAAGTTTCCCAGTTGATTGCATCCAACAAAATCAATCGGGTTATTGGCATTGGCGAGACCATTTCGGCGTTTAAACACAAGTTTGTCAACTGTGTCACTTTTAAAAATACGGCCGACTTCTTTTTAAATTTTAATTATTTGAATTTTGGCAATGAAACCATTTTAATTAAAGGGGCGCGTCATTTTCAGTTTGAAGAAATAGTGGCCGCATTAGAGGAGAAAACACACGAAACGGTTCTAGAAATCAACCTTAACGCCATCAGTCATAACCTGAGTTTCTACAAATCAAAACTAAATCCAAGCACTAAAATGATGGTCATGGTAAAAGCATTTGGTTATGGAAGCGGTGGATTTGAAATAGCGAAATTGCTTGAACACCACAAAGTGGACTATCTGGGCGTGGCTTTCGCCGATGAAGGAATCTCGTTGAAAAATGCCGGAATTATATTGCCCATAATGGTGTTAAATCCTGAAACAACGAGTTTTTCCGCTATAATTCAACATCATTTGGAACCTGAAATTTATAGTTTGAAAGGATTGAACGCTTTCCTGAAAATTGCCGAAAAGCGAAAACTGAAACATTTTCCTATTCACATCAAACTCGACACCGGAATGCATCGTTTGGGTTTTGAAGAAGAAAATCTTGATGAATTAATTGCAACTTTAAAAGGAAACCAATTTGTAGCCGTTAAAAGTATCTTGTCGCATATGGCTACAAGCGATGATTTAGAACAGCAAGATTTTGCAAATGCACAGCTTCATTTATTTGAAAAATTGTCCGCAAAATTAATGACTGAATTGAAAATAAAACCCATTCGCCATATCTTGAATACGTCTGGAATCAGTAATTTTCCGGAAGCGCAATATGACATGGTACGACTTGGCATTGGTCTTTATGGTATTTCCAATGACGCAGAAGAACAAAAATACTTGGAAAACGTCGGGACTCTGAAATCTGTTATTTCTCAAATAAGAACCATTCAAGAAGGCGAAAGCGTGGGTTATGGAAGACGTTTTATGGCGGAAAAACCAACGCGAGTTGCCACGATTCCTATTGGTTATGCCGACGGAATTTCAAGGCTTTGGGGAAATGGCGTTGGATTTGTGACAATCAATAATCAAAAAGCACCCATCGTTGGGAGTATTTGCATGGACATGTTAATGGTTGACATCACCGAAATCAATTGTAAAGAAGGGGATTCTGTGATTATTTTTGGCGAAAGTCCAACGGTTTCTTTTATGGCTAAAAAATTACAAACAATCCCTTATGAAATACTTACCAGTATTTCTCAAAGAGTAAAAAGGGTTTTTTACAGGGAATAAATATAAATACGTATATTAGTAGTTCATTTTAATTAAAACAAAAAATTATGGGAATGATTTCAGAATTTAAAGCTTTTGCCATGAAAGGAAATGTGGTAGACCTTGCCATTGGTGTAATTATTGGGGGTGCTTTTGGCAAGATTGTAAACTCATTAATTGAGGATGTAATTACGCCTCTAGTATTAAAACCCGCATTGTCAGCTGCTAATTTGTCCAAAATTGAAGAACTTACCGTTTTTGGGGGTGTTAAATATGGAATGTTTGTTTCGGCTGTGATTAACTTTATCATTATTGCCTTTGTCTTATTTATTGTTATTAAAGGGATTAATGCTGCTAAAAAGAAAGAAGATCTCGCTACTGCAATACCGGCTAGTCTAACTCAGGAAGAATTGCTTACTCAAATTCGAGATTTGTTGAAAAAATAATTTCCGCTACATTACCTATTCTAACTAAACCACGCTCCAGAGCGTGGTTCTTTTTTGTTAAATTTGTAACATTTTGTTGTTTTTTGTTAACACACTTGTTTTGACTTTAAGATTACATACTTTTGTATCAGGAAATCAGTATTCAAAATAAAATAATATAGTATGAAAATTGCAGTTGTAGGTGCAACCGGAATGGTTGGCGAGATCATGTTAAAAGTATTGGAGGAGAGAAATTTTCCTTACACGGAATTAATTTTAGTGGCCTCTGAAAAATCAGTAGGTAAAGTAATTGAATTCAAAGGACAAAAACATACCGTAGTGGGATTGCAAACGGCCGTTGATATGAAAGCAGACATTGCTCTTTTCTCGGCAGGAGGTCAAACTTCATTAGATTGGGCACCCAAATTTGCGGCTGCCGGAACGACTGTTATCGACAATTCATCGGCTTGGAGAATGGATCCAACTAAAAAATTGGTTGTACCAGAGATCAATGCAAATGAATTGACAAAAGAAGATAAAATTATTGCTAACCCAAACTGCTCAACCATCCAAATGGTATTGGCTTTAGCCCCATTGCATAAAAAATACAACATCAAACGTGTTATTGTTTCCACTTACCAATCCATCACTGGAACTGGTGTAAAAGCGGTAGAGCAATTCGAAAACGAGTGTGCAGGAATAGAAGGTGATATGGTTTATAAATATAAAATCAACAGAAACTGTATTCCACAATGCGATAGTTTTGAGGCTAATGGGTATACCAAAGAAGAAATGAAATTGGTCAATGAAACCAAAAAAATATTAAGTGACGATAGTATAAAAGTTACTGCCACTGCAGTTCGTGTACCAGTTGTGGGCGGTCACAGCGAAGCGGTGAATGTAGAATTCAGCAGTGATTTTGACGTCAACGAAGTACGAACTATTTTGAGTCAAACGGACGGTATCGTGGTGCAAGACAATTTGGACACTTTTACGTATCCAATGCCAAGATATGCCGAGGGTAAAAATGAGGTTTTTGTGGGTAGAATTCGTCGTGACGAAAGCCAAGCAAACACTTTAAATATGTGGATTGTTGCGGATAATTTAAGAAAAGGCGCTGCAACAAACACGATTCAAATAGCTGAATATTTAGTGGCAAATCAATTGGTGTAAAACCCCATAAACCGTTAATAACAATTTGGACAAAAACCCGAAACAGTAAAATTTACTTCCTTAATAGTATAATTTTCTGGTACTTCAAATATAGGCTCTACGGTATCTAAACAAGTAACCGAAAGACATTTTTCGCAACTAAAATGAATGTGGTTGTGTGAATGTTTTTCGGTTTTTTGACAAACCGCATATTTTACTAATCCGTCAGGAGTGGCAATTTTATGAATCACATCTTCTGTGACTAAACGGTCAAGTATTCTATAAATAGTTACCCTATCACATAAATCTCCCGTTAATTTTTGAATTTCAGAATGTGATAATGCCACATCAGAATTCATAATTAATTCATATACGGCCGTTTTAGCGGTGGTGCTTCGGGTTGTCTTCATTTATCAAAAAAAATAACGCAACAATGTTGCGATAAAGAAATTACTATTTATATTTGCAACTTAATTGCATTAAGCAAATATACAAGAAATTAAACCAAAAATAATTCTATTTGGAACAAGTAAAAATAGTTCTGAAATTGAAGAATAACAAAAATTAAAACATGAAAAAACTACCCGTATCTGTGTTGTCAGGATTCCTTGGGGCAGGAAAGACTACCTTACTTAACCATATTCTTCACAATAAAGAAGGGTTGAAAGTTGCTGTAATTGTGAACGATATGAGTGAAATAAACATTGATGCGCAATTGGTCAGAAACGAAAACACGCTTTCACGAACCGAAGAAAAATTAGTAGAAATGAGCAACGGTTGTATTTGCTGCACTTTGCGTGAAGATTTGATGATTGAGGTCGAGAAACTTGCCAATGAAAATCGGTTTGATTATTTGCTGATAGAAAGCACCGGCATTTCCGAACCAATTCCTGTGGCGCAAACTTTTTCGTTTGTAAATGAAGACGAAAATATCGATTTATCTCGTTTTAGTTATGTAGATACAATGGTAACTGTTGTTGATGGTTTTAATTTTTTTAAAGATTTTGGTTCGGCTCAAACATTGGAAGATATAAAGGCTACGAATATCGAAAATGACACCCGAACAATTGTTAATTTGCTAGTTGATCAAATTGAGTTTGCTAATGTGATTATCCTAAACAAAACGGATTTAATTACCCAAAAACAGAAAGAAATATTATTGGCAACCATCAAGAAACTAAATCCTGTTGCAAAAATCATCACGTCAGAATATGGAAAAGTCAACCCAAACGAAATTATAAACACAGGGTTGTTCAATTATGAAGAAGCCGAAACATCGGCGGGTTGGATTCAAGAACTTGAAGGTATTCACACTCCAGAAACCGAAGAATATGGGATTTCTTCGTTCGTATTTCGTGACCAAAAACCGTTTCATCCAGAGCGTTTTTGGAATTTTATAAACAATACTTTTCCAAATACCGTAATTCGAAGTAAAGGTTTGTTTTGGCTGGCATCAAGACCCGCTCAAGCCATTAATTGGAGTCAAGCTGGCGGGTCGTCAAAAGCCGAAGGAGCTGGGGTTTGGTGGGCAAGTATGCCCTTTTCCGAACGAATAAAATTTCAAAATTTTGTTGACAATCAGGATATTATAGAAGAGCGTTGGACAATTGATTTTGGAGACAGAATGAATGAAATTGTTTTTATTGGAATTAATTTGAATGAAAATGATATTCGCTCTGAATTAGAAAAATGTCTTTGTAACACTACTGAAATTAAGAACTTACAAGATAGTTTGTTTACTAGTACAGATTCGTTTCCCATACCAAGACAATATTCAGAAGTAGGAGCCGAAATTGATTTCCACAACTAAGGTTTGCTCAAAAAATTAATTTTTGGATCTATTGTTTAGTATAAACGGCAACTCGAAAAAGCAATGAATTTGCTTGTTATTGAGTGTTTTGATTAAATTATTATTACATTTGCATTAGATGAAAAATAAGTTTGTCATTATAAATTTTCTATTAGGGATTTTAATATTGTTTCTAACACTGTTTCAATCAGTGCACAGCTATGAGCATTTATCAAAACAAATTTCTAATAAAAAATGTTTCCACAAAACCTCTTTAGGGACTCAATTAACACACCATCATGATTTTGAGAAATGTTTAACTTGCGAAGTCACATTCAGCCCATTTTCGACAGCTAAATTTTTCTGTTTTCAATTTAATAAAACCCACATAATATCTTGTCCTTCCTTAATTTGCACTGAAGAAATAACTCCATTATTTAAAGGAAGCCTCTTTGCGCTTCGTGCTCCTCCTGTAGTTTAAAGTATATTCATAAAATAACAAATCATTTTAAATCAAATTTATTATGATTCGTCTTTATTATATTTTAACAAAAAATCATGCTGAAAAACTATCTCGTTTTTTATCTTCTTGTTTTGTTTTGCACTAATGTATTTTCTCAAAATACAATAATTGGAAAAACTTTAACACAAGGAGAAACTCCGCTAACTAGCGCCCACGTTCATATTGGTAAAAAAACGGTTTCTACTGATGTAGATGGCAATTTTATTTTTAAAAATGTGCCTTCCGGAAACACGACAATTCATATTTCGTATGTTGGATACCAATCAATTGACACGGTTTTAACGGTTAAAAACGATTTAAAACTGGTTTTTTATTTAAAGTTAAATACAGCAACTCTACAAGAGGTTTTGATAAAACAAAAAAGTTTAGCCTTGAATAAATCGGTGTTTGAACAAAAGATAAAATTGGAGACAATCGAGAAATATAGTAATCAAACATTAGGTGATGCTTTAAAAGAAGTTGCTGGGGTTTCTAGCTTAAAGTCGGGGAGTATAGTGGTTAAACCTATTATTAACGGTTTGTATGGTAGTAGAGTCTCGGTAATTAGCAACAATGTAAGATTAGAAGATCAAGAATGGGGAACAGACCACGCACCAAATTTTGATATTAATGCAGCAGGGAAAATCACCGTTATCAAAGGAGCATCAGGCCTGCAATATAGTGGAAATGCTTTAGGCGGGATCGTTATTATTGAACCTATTTCTGTTAAAAATGACACGCTTTTTGGGAAAACAATTCTAAATTTTGATTCAAATGGTAAAGGAGGCTCCGTAAGTTCAAGCATTCATAAAAGCAAGAAGCGTGGATTGAGTTGGAACGCATTATCAACATTAAAATATATTGGCGATAAAGAAGCACCAAATTATGTATTATCAAATACGGGCAATCGGGAAGCTAACTTTTCTGGGGATATTAAATTCACAGGGAAAAACTTTGATATTACTTCATTCTATAGTTTCTACAAATCCGTAATTGGAATATTAAGCGCTTCTCATACAGGAAATGTGAACGATTTGTATAATTCAATCAACAATCAAGTTCCGTCTGTCATCAATGATTTTACTTACAATATTAAAAACCCCAAACAAGATGTTCAACACCACGTTGCAAAATTAAATTTTAATTACCATTTCAATGAAATGACATCAATGGCATTGCAATATTCATTTCAGTTAAATAAAAGATTGGAGTTTGATGTTCGTAGAGCTAATTACAACAACATTGCAGCTTTGGATTTAGAGTTAAAAACCCATTCTATAAATATTGACTACAAGAGAAATCTTCACGATTGGTCGATAAAATCAGGTTTTGCAGCTTCAATTCAAAATAATTTTGCAAATCCTGCAACTGGAATTAGACCATTAATCCCCAATTTTGATAAAACCGATTTTGGGGTTTATGGCATTGTTAATCGCGATTTTTCAGATAATTTTTCAGTTGATGCAGGATTGAGGTATGATTTTTCAAATACACAAGCAACAAAATACTATATTAAATCAAGGTGGGATGAAAGAGGCTATACGAATGAGTTTTCAGATTTTATCGTAAGTGATTTTGGTGGACAATGGCTTACAAAACCTCAATTTCTATTCAATAATTTCTCCGGAAGTATTGGATTTCGTAAGGAATTTGAAAGCGAATTCAATTGTTATATGAACATAAGTACTGCTTCCCGAAATCCAAATCCATCAGAGTTTTTTAGTGATGGACTTCATCATTCGACTGGTGTTATTGAATTAGGAGATTTAAGCTTAGACAAAGAACAGGCAACAAAATTAGCCATCACAATTCAAAAAAAATGGAATCGTTTTTCTTTAGAAATCAATCCATACATCAATAGAATTCAAAACTATATGTTTCTAAAACCTGTAGGATTTGAGACTACTATTCGTGGTGCTTTTCCAGTTTGGGAATACCAACAAACAAATGCCAGGCTTTCGGGAATTGATATTCAAACCCACTGGAATATTACAAATCAATGGGAGCACTTATTTTCTTGTGCTTATGTAAATGGGAAGGACATTACCGAAAACCAACCTTTGATTGATATGCCGCCATTAAGCATTAATAACAAAATTAAATTCTCAAAAAATGAATGGAAAAAATTAGT
>CAMBZB010000016.1 GCA_945872245.1 Flavobacterium psychrophilum | reverse complement strand
AAAATGGACAACACACCAAAAGAAGTCAACTCTTCAAAAAAGAAGGATTCCAAGTTCGTTAAAAAAATCAAGCAAAAAATCTATGCTTGGCATCGTACTATAGGGATTATCACTATAATTCCGGTTATTTTCTGGACCTTGTCAGGATTGATGCATCCATTTATGGCGCATTTTTTCAAACCTACAATTGCTAATGAATTTCTACTAGCAAAACCAATTGAAAAATTCCAATTGACGCTTTCCATTCAGGAAGTTTTGCAAAAAAATAACATAGCCGAATTCAAGAATTTCAGGATTGTTTCCTTTGACAATGCGACTTATTATCAAGTAAAAACCACGAAAGACGAACTGGTATATTTCAATGCTTTGGATGCCAAGAAACTGGAAAATGGAGACCAAAAGTACGCTCATTGGCTTTCCCGTTATTTCTTGGACGATCAAAAAACTGCGATTGAAAAAACCGAATTTATAACCGAATTTACTTCGCAATACAAGTACGTCAATCGCTATTTGCCAGTTTACAAAACCACCTTCAATCGCCCAGATGCAATGGAAGTCTATGTAGAAACGGCATCCAGCAAACTCGCCACATTTAACCCAAAATCAAGACAAGCTTTTATCTGGTTTTTCGACACCTTCCACAATTGGGCTTTCATCGATTGGATTAGCAACAACAGTATTCGCATTGTCGTGATGTTTTTGTTTCTTTCCATCATCTTTTTTTCTGCCATAAGTGGAATTGTAATCTATGGACTGTTTTGGAGACAATTTAGAAAAACGGATAGTTTGACTCCCAAGAAAGGACTCCGAAAATACCACCGCCAAATCGGAATCTGGGTTTCATTGTTTACACTAACCTTTGCATTTAGCGGTGCTTATCACGCCACTACAAAATGGAAACCTTATACCTTGGACAAAATGGTGTATGAACCCGTTTTTAAAACCAAAGACATACAAACTCCAAACAATGCTCTTACATTAGACTGGAACCGAATGGAAAATACTAGCATTATCACCTTAAATGACAGTGTTTATTATCGATGCCAATTGGCTTTAGCCAAAAACAAAAAATACAACAAACCCAAAAAGGATTCAAAATCCAAATGGGGCAAAAAAGAAAATCCAAAATCGGAAATCGTTTATGTCAATGCAGCGACAAACAAAGTTGTTCCAAACCTTGATGTGGAATACGCCAAATTCCTGGCCTACTATTTCAATGATGGAGGTCCAAAAGCCGCTTGTTGCGAAATGGATGAAGTTGCAACGGAAAAAGCAAGTTTAGAAGAGTCAACCTTATTAGAAACCACAGTTTTGACAGAATTCGAAAGTAGAGAATATGGTTTTGTCAACAAGCGTTTGCCAGTTGTAAAATTGGCCTTTGACACACCCGAAAATACAACTTACTTCATTGAAACTGCCACTTCAAGACTGGCTTCTGTTACTGAAAAATCGGATATAATCGAGGGTTATTCTTTTGCTATTTTCCACAAATTTCTGTTTATGGATTGGGCGGGCAAAAACATCCGAGACTTGACGATGGTTTTGGCCGCTTTGGTTGTTTTAATAGTCAGCCTTTTGGGTTTAATTCTGTTTTTAAAAAAATAACAAATCCATCATTAAAAAATAATCCTCAACTAGCAAAAAGTTGAGGATTTTTTGTATCAATCAAAATATGAAAAAAACCTTAAACGTTTCTCTAATAAAAAATATTTGTTATATTTACTTCATTAAGACATAAAAAGATAACCTTTAAATATACCTATTATGGCAAAAAGTCAAGATGCAAAAAAAACCGTAAAAAAAGAACCTCTTAAGACCGCAAAGGAAAAGAAAGAGGAAAAAAGAGAAAAGAAAAATAATCCAAAAAGAGACTGAAATTAGTCTTCAGTGTTCAGTACATAGTGTTCAGTTTTCGTACTGAACACTATTTTTTTCCTGTTTACTTATTTCCTGAACACTAAAAAAAAAACTGAACACTGATTACTTTTTCAAAGGTATATTCTCCAGAATTTCCAATACAAATTTCCAGAATTTCTGAGAAGAGGCAATACTTGCTCTTTCGTCAGGCGAATGTGCTCCCTGAATCGTTGGTCCAAAAGAAATCATATCCATATCAGGATAATTTGTTCCTAGAATTCCACATTCTAAACCAGCGTGACAAGCGACTACTTTTGGTTTTTCGTTGTTTTGTTTTTCGTAGATTTTAACCAATAAATCTAGAATTTCTGATTTAACATTTGGTGTCCAACCCGGATAAGAACCTGAAAAATTTACTTCGCAACCACTCAATTCAAAAACAGAACGCAAGGCATTTGCCAAATCAAACTTAGAAGTCTCTACTGAAGAACGTGTCAAAGAACCAATAGTGATTTTGCCGTCCTTGATGATTACTCGCGCAATATTGTTGGATGTTTCCACTAATTCTTCCATATCGGCCGACATTCTGTAAACACCATTATGTGCGGCATAAATCGAACGAATAATTCCTTCCTGCACGCCCAAATCCATAACTTTTTTAGGCAAATCGCATTTCACGATTTCGATTGTTAAGTTGGGTTCAGTCGTTTTATATTCGGTTTTAATGTCGTTGATAATTTCCTGCATATCAAAAACATAAGCTTCGTCATACATTCCGGCAACAACCACCGTGGCCACACTTTCTCTCGGAATGGCGTTACGCAAACTTCCACCGTTGATTTCAGAAACTTGAAGACCAAAATTTTCGAAAGCATCAAACAACAAACGATTCATTATTTTATTGGCATTACCCAATCCTTTGTGAATATCCATTCCGGAATGTCCACCTTTAAGTCCTTTAACTGTAATAGTATATCCAACAGAATCTTCAGGAGTTTCCTCTTCGTGATAGTCTCGAGTAGCTGTAACATCAATTCCTCCGGCGCAACCAATGTCGATTTCGTCATCTTCTTCGGTATCCATATTCAAAAGGATTTTACCGCGAAGAATCCCTCCCTTTAGGTTCAGGGCTCCAGTCATTCCCGTTTCTTCATCTATGGTAAACAAAGCTTCAATGTCTGGATGTTTGATGGTTTTACTTTCCAAAATTGCAATCATCATCGCCACTCCTAAACCGTTATCAGCACCAAGTGTGGTTCCTTTAGCCCGAACCCAATCCCCATCGACATACATATCAATTCCTTGGGTATCGAAATCAAAAACGGTGTCGGCATTTTTTTGATGCACCATATCCAAATGTCCTTGAAGCACAATTGACTTACGATTTTCCATTCCGGCAGTGGCCGGTTTGCGGATAATTACGTTACGGATTTCGTCTTCAAAAGTTTCTAATCCCAATGAATTTCCGAAGTTTTTAATGAATTCGATAACACGTTCTTCTTTTTTGGAGGGACGAGGAACTGCGTTTAAATCGGCGAATTTGTTCCAAAGCTCTTTGGGTTCTAGATTTCTTATTTCTTGACTCATTGTATATGTTTATTTAGGATATTTTATAGGATCCAAAGAGGTATTAAAAACAGACATTATATAAATGATTTTTAGCTTTTCGTCTATATAATAAAGGAGAATAAAAGGGAATTTTCGGATGGGAAAACCGTGATAATCTTTATATCTAATTTGAAAAAATGGACTTTTAGTCAAGGTTATTATATGTTCTTCAACTACTTGGAAAAAATATGTACCCAACCCATTCTGTTTGGAATCGTAATAGTCAATTGCATCTTGTATATCAAGAATAGCTCTTGGTTCAATTACAACTTTATAAATCATTTTTCAGATTTAAAACGCAATTGTTTTTTAGCATCGTTCCAAGAAATAAAATCATCCGTTTTTGAAGTTGACCTTCTTTCATCCAGCAAGTTTTTCATTTCTTCAGTTACAGAAAATTCATTAATTACTGTCTCATAATTAAACTTTTCTATTAATTTCATAAAGGAACTCAATTCATTGTCTGGAATATTTAAAATAATTTGTGTCATTCTTCCTTTTTATTGAAAAACAAATTTACAAAAAAAGAATGCGCGCTACTCTTTTAATTGTTATTTTTATGCCAAAAGTAAAACTGTGCATCGCAAATACATTCTTCCTCTATTTCTCCTATTTCAAATTTTATTTCTGAAAATAATTGCCTTTTTTCCTGAATTTGTGGAACGATTTTACAGCAATGGATTGTTTGTTATTATTTCAAAAATTTCTCGTGTAACATTAGGAAAAATTTCGTTTTCAGTTGGAGACATTATTTACGGAATCGTGATTATTTATGTTTTGAAATCGATTTGGAAAACGAGAAAAACTTGGAAGCAAGAATGGAAAAATAATGGTTTAAAGGTTTTAAGCTTGCTATCAGTGGTCTATTTCCTGTTTCATATTTTGTGGGCAATGAATTATTACCGCCAACCCCTTTTCGAAAAAATGAAAATCGAAAGGGATTACACTGATGCTGATTTATTGACTTTTACCAAAAAACTGATTGCCAAAACCAACGAAATCCAAACCCAAATCACCAAAAACGACAGTCTAAAAGTAGTTTTTCCCTACTCGCAGAGACAGGTTTTCGAGATGAATTTAAACGGATATAAAATACTTTCCAAGCAATATCCGTTTTTTGAATACACGAATCCTAGTATCAAGAAATCGCTTTTTAGTTTGCCGTTGACCTATATGGGTTTTGGCGGTTATTTAAATCCGTTTACCAATGAAGCGCAGGTGAATTACTTGATGCCCATGTATAATTTTCCAACAGCCACTTGCCACGAAATGGCACACCAAATGGGTTTTGCCAGCGAAAGTGAATGCAATTTTATAGGGTTTCTAGCATCAGTAAAAAATGATGATTTATATTTTAAATATTCGGGTTATAGTTTTGCCTTGCGCTATTGTTTGGGCAATTGGCAAATTCGTGACAAGAAAGTTTTTGACGAATTAGTAAAAACCGTTCATCCTGGAATTTTAAAAAACTATAAGGAAAGTGAGGATTTCTGGAGACAATACGACACTTTTATAGATAAAGGCTTCCATATTTTTTACGACAATTTCCTGAAGCTCAACCAGCAAAAAGAGGGAATAGAAAGTTATAGTAAATTGGTAAATTTGTTGGTGGGGAATTATAAAGAAAAGGATTTCTAATGTTAGTATTTTGGCCTAAATTAACATTCCCATTTTCTTAATCTATTAAGTTCTTCTTGCGCTTCAATTTCTTCGGCGGGAATTACTTTAAGAAAGGACGAGTGTTGCTCAATGGCATATTCTACTTTTTCGACAATTTGTTCGATAGTGTCATTTTCATAATCAATATCCAAAGGTTCTTTGATAATGAAAGATTGTAAAATTCCTTTCTTTTTCATTCGCAATCCTTTTTTGTCAAACGAGCGACGAAAGCCATCAATCACAATTGGAACTACGATGGGTCTATGCTGTTTGATAATGTGGGCGGTGCCTTTTCGAACAGGTTTGAATGATTTTGTTGTTCCCTGCGGAAAAGTGATTACCCAACCATCCGCCAAAGCGATTTTAATATTTTCGGTATCGTTTGGATTTACCTCCCGCTTTTCTGTTACGTCTTTCCCTTTGGCTCTCCAAGTTCTTTCGACAGTGATAGCGCCAACATAGGACAAAATTCTAGGCAATATTCCCGCTTGCATGGTTTCTTTTGCTGCTACATAATAGATATTCATTTTGGGTTGCCAAATGTATCCCAAATTTTTTATGGAATCCTGACGTCCGCTTAAACTCGCATTAAAAACATGAAACATAGCCACAACATCTGCAAAATAGGTTTGATGATTGGAAATAAAAAGCACGTTGGTATCAGGTAGTGATGTAATGATTTCAGAACCTTCTATTTGCAAATCATTAAAACCTCTGTACCGTTTATGGGTTAGTACAGCAAAAATTCGAATTAAAAATTTTTTAACAAAAAGGATGTGGCCAAATGGATTTCTTTTAAATAACCCCATAAAAATTAATTTCTGTGAATTTGGATTACAAACGTACAAAAACTTATAGTCTAAAGTACTTTTTTCAATACTTCTTTCAATTCGCTCAGCATCATTGCAGTGGCACCCCAGACGATATGTTCTTCAATTTTAAAGGCGGGTATGACACATTTTTCAGCGTAAGAAGTAGCCATTTCTGTACTTATGACGATCTCATCGCTCAGGAAATCAGACAAGGGCAATTCGATAATATTGGCCACTTCATTAGCATCGGGAATAAAAATAATTTCCTGCCTGCAAATTCCCAAAAAAGGGTATACAATAAAATTACTCGGCGGAATATACAAATGGGTAAAAGGCATGACAACCTCTATTTTATCTGGATGAACTCCTATCTCCTCTTGGGTTTCGCGCAAGGCGGTGGCCTCAAAATTAGCATCTATTGATTCGTATTTACCACCCGGAAATGCAATTTGTGAAGAATGAACCCCTTTATAGGAATTACGGACAATGAGCACCAAATGTGTCCTTTCATTTTTAGGATACAACAACATCATCACGGCAGCACTTCTTGGATTTTCGTTCTCCATGTTCAAATTTTCAAGAATGTCAATCCGATCCAATGGAGCCATTTTGAAATGCGCTTCGCTGGCAGGAAGATCCACTTCCGCTAATTTTGGAACATATTTTAAAAAATCTTGAAAATCCATCGTCAAAGTCTATTTTTGCATTTTGAAAGTTTTATAAATATAGTCTAAAAATTAGTAAGAACAAATTTCAATAGCAACAGTAATTTTAATAAACAATAAACCATAATGTATAGCAGGGAAGAAACGCAACGATTAAAACGGGACTTTTGGATTGCTTTTGCAGAAAAATATCCTCGAAAATGGGTGTTATACGACACAAAAATCAAGGATTTTTCGTTTAAATTTTATGTTGACAATAAAAAGGCACAAGTATTAATTGACATCGAACCTCGAAATGAGGACAATCGTATCGCCTATTTTGAAAAACTGGAAGCCCTAAAAAATATATTGGAAGAAGAATTTATAAAGGATTTAGTCTTTGAAAAAAACTTCGTACTTGAAAACGGCAAAACTATCAGTCGTATTTGGGTCGAAAAACTGGGGATAAGCATTAGCAACAAACAGTATTGGGATGAAATATTCGATTTTCTCAACGAAAAGATGCACGCTTTGGAAATGTTCTTTTTGGAATACGACGAATTCATTAAGGCCATTTAAATCGGTTTGGGATATCTTTTTCGAATATTCCGCACTAACTCTTCAAGTCCGTTCAATTTCAATTCGTAAACTAGTTGTAGTTGTTGCCCCAACTCCCCTTTTGGGAAGCCTTTGTTGCTATACCAAACCACATAATATTCCGGTAAATCGATAAGATATTTGCCTTCATATTTGCCAAAAGGCATTTTGGCGTGGGCGAGTTTGATGAGCTGTTTTTGGTCTGGATTCAAGTCAAAAAGTTTAAGGTTTAAAAGTTTAAAGTTCAACCTGAAAACTAATTACTGATATAGAACTAGATTTTACTTCCAATTAAAGCTAATCCGCTTCTCGATATCCGAATTCAAACTCAAGAAAACAGGACAAGTCATTGCGGTCCTTTCGAGTATGGTTTTTGTTTTTTCGTCAGTAACACCTTTCATATCAAAAACTATTTCAACAGTACTAATTCTCCTTGGTTCGGCTTGCATAATCTTGGTAACTGAAGCGGTAGAATCCACAAAATCAACATTCAAATCACGTGCTTTTATCCCCATAACAGTCATCATACAACTTGCCAAAGCATTGGCCACGGTATCTGTAGGAGAAAAAGCCTCTCCTTTTCCGTTATTATCTAATGGTGCATCTGAGATGATTTCGCTTCCTGATTGCAAGTGAATGGAGGATGTTCTTAAATCTCCCAAATAAGTTACTTTTGATGTCATTATTTTGCTTCTTTTATCGTTAAATCGGTGTCATAATAAAGGATATAAATTCCTTTATTGGTATAGCCACCACCTTCTTTTTTATAATATTCAAATTTATTATCCACCTGCTCTGTTGTAAAAGCATCGGCAGTTTCCTGAAAAGTATTCCCTTGTGACAATCGCATGATGGTATCAAAAGTAAGATCGAAACCACGAGTGGCATAAGTACTTGGAGAAATCTTATTGTCTCTTCTATACTCTTTTTCAAAAATTTTAGCCTCGGGAGATTCATTTTCACGAGTTATGGATGGGTACATTAATTTTAATTTTGTCAAATACTCAAAATTTATTTCATCCGTGTCCAAGGTTTCATTGGGTTCCAAAATAACCAACTGCACTTTGAAATTTGCCATAGCCCCAATCATAGTATTTATGGTCCATTTTATGAGCCTAGTATTAGACGTTTCCATAACGACATAATTAGTCTTGTTTTTTACAAATAAACTTTTCAAACTTTCTACGGACAATTCCCCATTTGGAAGCATCGCAGCGAATTGCACTCCTTTCTGATTAGTTTGAATATATTGCCTAACAGATTCTTTTTTCTTGTCAACTACCGCAATGATATTTCCGCCTTTTGCCCTCATGTAATCAAACATAGCAACCCTTAAAACTTCATTGTTCGGAATCGATTTGTATAAATTAGGGGATGCATTTCCTATATCTTTTGACAGAGGGGAAATCAAGGGAACGCTATTTTTACCCAACAATTCAGTCGTTTTTTCTAGATTATTTTGGTAAAAAGGACCAATTATGGCATCGGAATCTTGAAGGTTATTTTCCTGAACGATATTGGTACTATTTGAGGTGTTTTTGGTTTCTTGCGAGTCAAAAATTGAAACATCTACTGGCAACCCAATAGCTTTAGCAGAATCTATCGCCATCAAAGCCCCAGAGTAAAAGTCCAAAGTCATGTTTAAAAACTTGTCTTTTTTCAAACGCATCGCTGGCGTATTGAGGGTATCGCTTTCCATCTTAGCGATATTAAAAGGCAATAGCAACGCCAATTTTTTTCTACCGATTACATCATTATTTTTTGATAAAGTAGTATACACTTTTTTGGTTTCTTCGGGAATCGAAGGGATTGAAGGCACTTTTAATAGCATTCCTATTTCAACCCCATTGACCAAAACTGGATTCAATTTTAGTAGTTCCTCTTGACTTAAGCCAATCTTTTTAGACAAACTGTATAGCGTTTCTTTAGGTTTCACGGCATAGTTTACGTAATTGGCTGGTGCTGTTTTTACACTATTTGATTTTGTGGTTTCGTTTTTAGGTTCCACTGCTTGAATTACCTCTTTTTTTGGAGCGTTCCCTTTAATTATCAATTGGTAACCAACAGATAGCCCAGCTATAATTTCTGGATTTCGCTTTTCTAATTCTTCGATTGTAGTTCCATATAACTTAGCGATGGAATATTTCGTTTCCTTTGGAAGTACTTCGTGATAAACTACTTTTTCGGGAGTTGGAGTATTTGTTTTTGATACAGTATTGGAAGGAATATCCAGAGTTTGGCCTATTTGCAACCCCTCTTTTTCAAGATTGGGATTGGCTTGTTTCAATGCTTCATCTGAAATAGCATATTTTTTTGCGATGCCAAACAAAGTCTCTTTTGGCTCTACAAGATGAGTTTTGGATGTTACGACGGCTTTTGAAACTACTGACTTTTTTGGAATAAGTAAGATGCTACTGTGATTCAAACCACTTTGCGCATCTGGATTTAATTGATAAATAGCATAAGGAGTGACGTTGTATTTTTGAGCAATTTGGCTTATGGTTTCCCCATTTTCTACCCTATGCTTATCATAGTTTTGCCCAAATACGGAACAAGCAACTATAAAAACAAAAATATAAAGGACTCTCTTAATCATACTACTTCTCTTTTAAATTCAATGAAAATTTCAATGGTGCTAAAAATACAAAAATCAATTTCATAATTGCTATTGAAATTGATTTTTGCTAACGCCTTTGTTTCTTTATTCCCACTCGATAGTTGCAGGCGGTTTTGAACTGATGTCATACACGACACGATTGACGCCTTTTACTTTATTGATAATATCATTAGACACTTTCATCAAGAAATCATACGGTAAATGTACCCAGTCAGCTGTCATTCCGTCGGTGGATTCCACGGCGCGAAGCGCCACTACTTTTTCGTAAGTACGCTCATCTCCCATTACGCCAACGCTGTTCACGGGGAGCAAAATCGCTCCTGCTTGCCATACTTTGTCATACAATCCCCAAGATTTTAATCCGTCGATGAAAACTTTATCCACATCTTGCAAGATTTGCACTTTTTCAGGGGTGATGTCTCCTAAAATTCGAATAGATAATCCTGGGCCTGGAAAAGGATGTCTTCCCAATAATTCTGGATCAATTCCCAAGGTGGCTCCTACTCTACGTACTTCATCTTTGAAAAGCATACGCAAAGGTTCCACAATTTTTAATTTCATATAATCCGGCAAACCACCCACATTATGGTGTGATTTGATGGTTGCCGATGGTCCTTTTACCGAAACCGATTCGATTACATCAGGATAAATTGTGCCTTGTGCCAACCATTTTACGTCTTCAATTAGATGCGATTCATCATCAAAAACTTCGATAAATACACGTCCGATGATTTTACGCTTGGTTTCTGGATCACTAACTCCAGCTAATTCTGAAAGAAAACGATCTCCGGAATCTACTCCTTTAACATTCAATCCCATTCCTTTGTATTGGTCTAAAACACTTTGAAATTCATTTTTTCGAAGCAAACCATTATTCACAAAAATACAATAGAGGTTTTTGCCAATGGCTTGGTGTAATAAAACCGCAGCAACAGTAGAATCTACGCCGCCAGAAAGTCCTAGAACCACTTTATCGTCTTTTACTTTTTCTTTTAATTCGGCCACCATTTCCTCGACAAAAGCATTCGGAGTGAAGTTTTGTGGGACGTGAGCGATTTTTACCAAGAAATTCTCCAACATTTTTGATCCATCGGTAGAATGAAAAACTTCCGGATGGTATTGAATCGCGTAGGTAGTTTCTCCTTCAATTTTATAAGCGGCAAACTCCACATCATGGGTGCTGGCCAGTTTTACGCCATTTGTAGGCAATTTTTTAATACTATCGCTATGGCTCATCCAAACTTGACTGTTTGGAGAAACGCCTTCGAATAAAACTTCATTATCTTTTATATAGGACAAGTTAGCCCTACCGTATTCTCGTGTATTGGAAGCGGCTACTTCACCTCCACTGAAATGAGCTAAATATTGTGCTCCGTAACAAACGGCAAGTAAAGGAAGTTTTCCTCTAATTTGAGATAAATCAGGATGTGGCGCATCTTCTCCACGAACAGAGAAAGGGCTTCCACCCAAAATTACCGCTTTGTAACTGGATAAATCACTCGGAAAATGATTGTAAGGAAAAATTTCGCAGAATATATTTAATTCGCGAACTCTACGAGCAATAAGTTGGGTGTATTGCGATCCGAAATCTAAAATAAGTACATTATGTTGCATGCGCAAAAATACTTTTTATAATCGGAACTGAAAAATTGAATTTTGAAAAAAATTAAAATTACTCCCTAATGACAATCAATTTAATTTTAGTTCCTAAAGCTAGATTATCCCAATACTCATCGGTTACTGATTTACTAGCATCGTCAATCACGTGTATTTCTGCTGTATTTCCGCCAGAAGTCCCCTGACTTGCCACAACAAATTCAACTTTATTGATTCCCTTTGACAAAGGAATTTTAAATTCGCCTAATTCAAAATTCAAGTACAGTTGAGATTGTATCAATTGATCATTCAAATATACATTAATTAAATCTCCATCTATTTGAATAAAATCTCTGTAGGTAACAACCAATAAATTAGATTTAGTCCTAAAATCTCCAAGATAACGGTTCGTTCTATCCAAAAAACTATTGTCCTCTTTTAAACCTTCTCGAACCATCGTTTTATCCAAATCTTTAGTCATTTTATCTTGATAAACATCTCCTAATTTGTGTTCGAATTTATTTTTGGGCGTCATTGAAAAATGATTTTCAGGAGTGCCTATTTCAAATGCAGTAGTAGGTTTGGGCTTGGTCGAAAATACATTGGGAGCTATAATTTTTGGCAAATCCAATTTTGGCACAACTTCTTTTTTAGTGTTCGGTTTCGTATTGAGGGGCGGAATAGCTTTAAATTTTGTATTGAATTCACTCTGACCAAAGCTTTTTGGAACTATGCACAGTAGAAGAATAAATAAAAAAATCTGCTTCATATCGTTTTTAAATTGACAAATCAATAGTTAAAAAGTTCAAAAATAATAGAAATCTATTCCCTGAAATCACAAAAATAACATAATTTAATTTTTCCTATTTATATTCGTTTTTAGAATTAGAGTATAGGCCAGACAAAATTCATACCAAAAACATTGAAATGATTTTATGAAACAAATAGGCTATTTTGCATCCTAATTTTTATAAATTGCGGCCTTAATATAATTTCACGAGTTAAATCTTAACTCTTTTAAAATCAACTGAACTAATAAAAAACAATCAAAATGAAAAGAGAAAATATTTTGACAGGGTCACCATGGGAAGACAAAATGGGCTATTGTCGTGCCGTTCGCATTGGAAATGTAATTGAAGTCTCAGGGACTGTAGCTATTGTAGATGGTACAAAAGTAAAAGCCGATGATGCACATGCACAAACACTAAACATTCTAGAAAGAATAGAAAAAGTACTTGAAGATTTGAATGTAGGAATGAAAGACGTAATTCGCACTCGAATATTCACCACAGATATTAACTCTTTTGAAGCAGTTGCTACAGCACATGCAGCCTTTTTCAAAGACATTAAACCCGCTACTGGTTTTTATGAAGTGAGCAAGTTAGTGGCTCCAGAATATTTGGTAGAAATAGAATTTACGGCAATTGCTGCTGAATAATTTTAAAACTAAAAGACCGAGTTTGTCACGCTGAACTTGTCGAATAGTATTTAACATAATGGTCTTCGACAAGCTTAGACTGGCAATTGTATACTGAAACTAATGTCACGCTGAGCTTGTCGAAGCGTTTCTTTTTTAATAGTCTTCGACAGGCTCAGACTGACAATTGTATACTCAATCTAAATACTAAAACCGATGTCACGCTGAGCCTGTCGAAGCGTATGTAATAATCAAAAAAAATGGCAATGAAATTCTATTATGTCTACATTGTCAAATGTTCAGATAACTCATACTATACAGGGATGACAAACAGTATTGACAGGAGGATTTTTGAACATAATTCTGGTAAAAATACTGATTGTTATACTTTTATCAGGAGACCAGTTGTTTTGGTGTGGTTTGAATCTTTTTCTGACCCTACTCAAGCAATTATGATTGAGAAACAGATAAAAGGCTGGAGCAGGAGAAAAAAAGAAGCTCTTATAAATGAAGATTGGGATAAGTTGGTAGAGTATTCAAAAAATTATACTGAGTATGGTAAAGACGGGTCTTCGACAAGCTCAGACTGACAATTGTATTCTCAATCTAAATACTGAAACCAATGTCACGTTGAGCTTGTAGAAGTGTTTCTTTTTAAATAGTCTTCGACAAGCTCAGACTGACAATTGTAATTTAAAATCAATTCAATAATGAACCTAAAAAAAACCATCCTTCTTACCTTCAAATGGATTTTCATTTGTGTTTTGATAGGCATTTTTTCGGGTTCTGCTTCGGCATTTTTTTTAGTGTCTTTAGAATGGGTTTCACAGTTTAGGGAAAGCCAAAATTGGATTCTTTGGCTCTTGCCAATGGGTGGACTTAGCATTGGATTGATTTATCATTATTTAGGAAAGGAAGTTGTGAAAGGCAATAATCTTTTGCTAGAAGAATACGACAATCCCCAAAAAATAATTCCGTTAAAAATGGCACCCCTAGTTTTAATTGGAACCTTAATAACGCACCTTTTTGGGGGATCTGCAGGTCGTGAAGGAACCGCAGTACAAATGGGTGGCGCAATAGCAGACCAATTCACAGGCCTTTTTAAACTTGATGCTTCCGATAGAAAAACACTCATAATCCTCGGAATCAGTGCTGGTTTCGCTTCCGTATTTGGCACTCCTTTGGCTGGAGCTTTATTTGCTCTGGAGATTTTATACTTTAGCACAATTAGTTTAAAAAGTAGTATCCTTTCCTTTTTAGTGGCTTATATTGCTTATTTCACGGTGGATTTTTGGCAGGTAAAACACACGCATTACAATATTCCCGTTGTGCCTGATATAACAATAAACACACTTGCTTGGGTAAGTCTTGCAGGAGTTTTATTTGGTTTAACTTCAATGCTGTTTTCCAGAACCACTCATTTTTGGGGACGATTATTTTCGAAAATGATTTCCTATTCCCCGCTTCGTCCGTTTGTGGGAGGAATTATTTTGGTTGTCGCTGTTTTCTTTATTGGAACCACAAAATACATCGGATTGGGAATCCCGACAATTGTGGATGCATTCTCCACCCCAAATGCTTCTTATGATTTTCTATTAAAAATACTTTTCACCGGATTCACGCTTGGCGCAGGATTTAAAGGTGGCGAAGTAACACCACTATTTTACATAGGTGCAACTTTAGGAAGCGCCTTGTCCCTCTTTGTACCTTTGCCTATCGCATTTTTGGCAGGACTGGGATTTGTGGCTGTTTTTTCGGGAGCGACTCACACACCTATTGCTTGTACGATTATGGGAATGGAACTTTTTGGTATAGAAAGTGGCGTTTACATTGGCATTGCCTGCTTAATTGCCTATTTTTCTTCGGGATCTATTGGCATCTATAAATCACAAATTGTAAAAGGGGCAAAATATCGTTTGTACCAGCGATTCAAACAAAAAGATCTTGACGATTTCTAGTGTTGTAAAAGTTTGTTAAATCTCTAAATGATTTCAACATTACATTAAAAAAATGTAAATTCGCAAACTATGAAAGAAGAAGCTATTCAAGCGATACAGTTGTTGTTGTCAACTCCAAAAAAAATTGCCATCATACCGCATCGAAGTCCTGATGGCGATGCTATGGGTTCAACCCTAGGACTATATCATTTTTTATTAAAAAATAACCACCATCCCGTTGTTGTTTCACCCAACGAATTTCCCGAATTTTTAGCATGGATGCCAGGTTCGGAAAACGTTAAAATATTTGAAAAAGACAAAAAAAACAGCACCAAAATACTCGAAGAAGCCGAACTTATTTTTACTTTAGACTTTAATGCACTGCATCGCGTAGGCGAAATGGAAAACGTGCTTAACAAGCTCAAAGTTCCCTTTGTGATGATTGACCACCATCAATTACCCGACGATTATGCAACAGTTACTTATTCGGATGTTGCTTTTGGTTCCACTTGTGAAATGTTGTATAATTTCATTTCCTTTCTCGGAAAAAAATCAGACATCGACAAAACCATTGGCACCTGCATTTATACCGGAATTCTTACTGATTCAGGTTCCTTCCGATTTCCAAAAACAACAGGAACAACGCACAGAATCA
The DNA here is from genome assembly GCA_945872245.1 of Flavobacterium psychrophilum. Taxonomy (GTDB): domain Bacteria; phylum Bacteroidota; class Bacteroidia; order Flavobacteriales; family Flavobacteriaceae; genus Flavobacterium; species Flavobacterium psychrophilum_T. The sequence goes on along the minus strand of CAMBZB010000016.1, from coordinate 30,307 downwards.
TTGCCGACCTTATTGACTTGGGGGTCGAAAATACCGAAATCCCGACCTTGCTTTTTGATAATAGTTCCTTTGGTCGATTACAATTGTTGGGAAGAGCACTTCAAAACACAAAAGTTTTGGCCGATAAAAAAACGGCTTACACGACACTAACTCAAGACGAATTAAATACTTTTAATTTCGTAAAAGGAGATACGGAGGGTATTGTGAATTATGGCCTAAGTATCAAAGACATCGTTTTTTCGGCTATTTTTATCGAAAATAGAGAAGAAAACATCATCAAGATTTCGTTTCGTTCACAAGGCGACTTTGATGTAAATCAATTTGCACGGGATCATTTTAACGGCGGAGGACATCGTAATGCCGCTGGAGGAAAATCGGAATTATCGATGGGAGAAACAGTAACTAAATTTGAAGATTTGGTAACCAAACTAAAAATATAAAGGGTATGAAAAACGGTAAATTACTGACCATTGTCTTCATTGCATTAATTGTTGCTTCCAGTTGTAAACAACATCAAGAAGCCAGAAGACCTATTTCGCAAGCCTCGGGGTCTTTTATGAAAAGATCTGTGGAGAGAAACAAAAAACTGATTATTGGAGAAGAAGGACAAATTGATTCCATTATTAAGAGCAACCCAAAAATAAAATATTTAGCTTCTAAAAAAGGCTATTGGTATACCTATGAAATCCAAAATAAATTGGATACCCTAACTCCTAAAAAAGGAGATGTCACCTTTTTTGATTATGAGATAAAAGATTTAAAAGGAAATGTTATTTATTCCGAATTAGAACTAAGACCCCAAACGTATTTAGTTGACAAACAAAATATCATGATGGGATTGAGGGACGGCATCAAATTAATGCACAAAAACGAAAAAGTGAATTTTCTTTTTCCATCTCACATGGGCTTTGGTTATCATGGAGACAATAAAAAAATAGGCGCGAACCAACCCTTATTATGTACCGTGACGCTTCATAATTTTATAGCTGAAGAAGCCTTTAAAAAAGAAGTTCAACTGAAGAATAAAGATACTTTAACCAAATAATATACCATGTTAGAAATGAAAAAAAGCATGTTGCTTGCCTTCCTCGTAATTACCTCATTGTTCTCTTGCAAAGACGACAAAAAAAATCTTCCTGATGGACTATATGCCAAAATTGAAACCAATAAAGGGAATATAATCGTACAACTCGATTATGAAAAAGCACCCGTCACCGTGGCTAATTATGTTACATTAGCCGAAGGTAAAAATGAATTTATCAAAGATGAAAACCTAACAAACAAACCGTTTTATGATGGTTTGAAATTTCACAGAGTCATCAAGGAATTCATGATCCAAGGCGGAGACCCTTTAGGGACAGGTTCTGGAGATACCGGTTATAAATTCAAGGATGAAATTTCCGATTTGAATTTTGATAAAGGGGGTGTTTTGGCCATGGCCAATAGTGGCCCCGGCACCAACAGCAGCCAGTTTTTTATCACCCATGTAGAAACGCCCTGGTTAGAAGGAAAACACACTATTTTTGGTCATGTTGTGGAAAAAGGGATGGAAGTTGTCAATAAAATCGAGCAAGGTGATTTTATTACTAAAATAACCATTATCAGAAACGGAGAAGCCGCTAAAAAGTTTGACGCCGTAAAAACATTTCATGATTATTTTATTACTGAAGCTGAAAACCAAAAGAATAAATTGGCTCAAGAAGCAGTTTTAGATGCAAAATACAAAGTCATTCGTGATCAAAAAGTAGCTTATTTTACCGCATTAAAGTCGAAATCAATCCAAACCCCAACTGGATTACAATATGTTGTTACCAAAAAGTTGGGAGGCAAAAAACCCGCTAACGGGGCCAACATTTATATTCACTATGCCGGATTTTTAGAGGATGGAAATCTATTTGATTCGAGTATAACTGAAGTCTCTAAGGCTTTTGGAAAATTTGACGAGAATAGGGCAGCCCAAAATGGATACCAACCTATTCCTTTCCAAGCAGGACGCAAAGACGGGATGATTCCTGGTTTTATCGAAGGCATAGAAAAATTGTCTTTTGGTGACAAAGCCGTCATTTTCATACCCTCAAAATTGGGGTATGGCGAAGCAGGTGCAGGAGGAGTAATTCCTCCGAATGCCAACATTATTTTTGAAATCGAATTATTAGAAACAATACCACAATAAACTATTTAAAACCAAAAAAAGTCAGAACTTAAATTAAACAAAAATGAAATCAAAAATCGTATTCTTATTATTCTTGGGAATGTTGAATCTGCAAGCCCAGACAACTAAAAAACCCGTGCCGGTTCAAAAACCAATTCTAACTAAAAAAGTAATCGCAACAACCAAACCCATTTCGAATGCGCCAGCCGCAATCGAAGGGATTTTTGCCACCATTACCACCACTAAAGGGGATATTGTAGTACAACTGGAATACCAAAAAACACCCATTACCGTAGCCAACTTTATATCTTTGGCAGAAGGTAAAAATACATTTGTTAGCAATGAAAAACTAAAAGGGAAACCTTTTTATGACGGGTTAAAATTTCACCGGGTAATTGCTGATTTCATGATTCAAGGGGGTGATCCTGAAGGAACCGGTTCAGGAGGCCCCGGTTATGCTTTCAAAGATGAATTCACCGATTTAAAACATGCTAAAGGAGGAATTCTATCCATGGCAAATTCAGGACCTGCAACTAATGGAAGCCAGTTTTTTATCACGCATAAAGAAACACCTTGGTTAGACGGAAAGCACACCATTTTTGGTCATGTAGTAAGCGGGATGGACATCGTGAACCTGATTGCCCAAGATGACGTTATAAAAAAGGTTAGTATCGCAAGAAAAGGAGCCTTGGCCAAACAATTTGATGCACCGAAAGTGTTCTCTGATTATTATGCGCACAAAGACGAAGATGATAAAAAACAAGCCTTGATTGATGCCGACAACAAAAGAAAACAAGACTCAATTATGGCAGTGGCTAAAAAAGAATATCTTGAAAAATTTGCCAGTGTAATAGCAGCTAAAAAAGCATATTTTGAAACCACAAAACAAACAGCAACTGTTACGGCATCAGGTTTAGCCTATAAAATAACTCAAAAAGGAACCGGTATTAAACCAGCTAATGGCGTAACTTTTAATTTTAATTATGCAGGATATTTTGAAGACGGAACCTTGTTTGACAGTAGCTATCCAGATGTGTGTAAAGAATACGGAACCTATAACCCTCAAAGAGCAGAACAAAATGGCTATCGTGCCTTTCCTTTTGAAGCAGGAAAAAAAGAAGGTTTAATTCCTGGTTTTATTGAAGGCCTAGATCAAATGACTTATGGCGATAAAGCCATTATTTTTATTCCTTCAAAATTGGCCTATGGAGAAAGAGGTGCTGGAGGGGTAATTCCTCCCAATACCAATATCATTTTTGAATTAGAAATGATTGAAGTCATTCCGGAAGTAGTGAAGAAAACCGAAGAAAAATCAGATGTAAAAACAGAAGAAAAAAAATAAATCAATCCATTTATAAAAAAAATCAACCCTATAAGACCAAAAGTCTGATAGGGTTTTTTTATGCTTTGAATTTCCAATCGAATTCGTCCTTGGCATTGATGATGGCGCCAATTTCAAATTTCACCACCTCATCAAATTCGGTTTGCAGGATAAACCAGTTTTCTTCGTTGAAATAGTTTTCGAAAGTGTCGAAATCTTCTAGGGTGAACTTGGTAATTCCTTTTGTAGACAATTCCTTTTGGATTTCACTAATTTTTTTTCCAATCACTTTGATGCCGAACAACTCCAAGTTCGGACTCGAAGCCACGATATACCCCAGTTTGAATTCTTCATCCTGATAGAACGTCAATCTCATTTTTAAGGTATTATAGGCAAAAATCACGTTGTCGTCTTCATCTTTGTAATTCCGGTTGGGTTTTCCGTAAAGAGCGATTACGTCATTTTGTTTCATTCCGAAAAGGAGCTTGTCGATACCGTTTTTTGGGTTTATTTTCATATCATATTATTTGAACGTAAAGTTGGTAAAGTTTTGTGAAAAACTTCAGCAAAACTAACAAAATTTAAACTCCCGAAAGCACAAAAAGTTTACAACATATAAAAAGCCCATTTTATGTTTTGTATGAAAAAAAGAATATATTTGAAAAACAATAAAGCGAAAAAACCTTCGCCAATTTTCCTCAAATAGGCTGTATATGCGAAGTTTTGTTTCGCCTACAAACGAGTTAGTAACCTTTTTGATAACATGACTAATAAAAATGAATCTAGAAAGTATAGGGCTAAAAAAACTCAATAAAAGTGACTTGACAACTCTTATTAACTGGGCATCAATTGAAGGATGGAATCCAGGCAGATATGATGCTGAAGTTTTTTGGAATACTGACCCGAACGGGTTTTATGGGTTTTATTATGATGATAAATTAATAGCAGGAGGAGCTATTATTTCTTATAATAAAGAATACGGCTTTATGGGTTTATTCATCGTACACAAAGATTTTAGAAACAAAGGAATTGGGAAAAAATTATGGCATTTTAGAAGAGATTGTTTAATCAATAGGCTCAATACTAATGCATCAATTGGTATGGACGGTGTTCTTGCGATGCAACCTTTTTATAATAAAGGAGGATTCAACATTGCTTATAGAGACGAAAGATATGAATTCAAAAGTGACACAATTCCATTTTCTACCAATGTAGCTCTAATAAACAAAGACGATTTTGAAAAGATAATTGAATATGATATCACTTATTTTGGTTGCCAAAGAACCATTTTTTTAAAAAACTGGTTACAGATGCCCGAAAGTAAAGCTATAAAATATACTGAAAATAATAAAACTCTTGGATATGCGGTAATAAGAAAAGCTGAAACAGGGTATAAAATAGGCCCTCTTTTTGCAAACAATAAAAAAATTGCAGAAGAATTATTTAAATCATGCCTTAGCATAGCTCCCAATGACTCAGTATTTATTGACATTCCAACAACAAATCAGAATGCGGTTAGCTTAGTAAAAAAATATAAAGGAAAATATGTTTTTGAATGTGCCAGAATGTACTATGGTGAGATGCCAAAAATAGATGTTAATAATATATATGGGATCACAACCTTTGAACTAGGATAAAAGAAGTGAATCACTTCATACGAATTAAAAACAATAAAAAAAGCAATAGCAAACGATGCGATACTATTTTATAATTTTAACATTAATAGCAACTATGAGCATAGTAAAATGCGCCACAATTGATGATTCATTAACACTTAACATTCCCGAAAAAGGATTTGAAGTACTACAACAAGTACCTGCAAAGACTATAGGAAGAGACAAAAACGCTTTGTATTTAACACCTAGAAAAATAAAAAAAGAAGAGTTTAATTCGCTTAAGCTTAATGATTTTATAGATAAAATGTACCATGTTATGGTCAAAAATTCTGGTGTTGGTATTGCAGCAAATCAATTAGGTAAAAGATTACAAATTTTTATTATTGAAGCTAAAGCTGATAATCCTAGATATAAAGTTTTAGGACCAGTTCAAAAACAAATATTTATCAATCCGATAATTACCAAAGTATCCTCAGAGAAGAAGAATTTTTGGCATGGATGTCTAAGTGCTATGGGTGAAAAAAGAGGTAACGTAGCAACTTATGAATGGATTGAATATCAATGCCAAAACCAAAAAGGAGATATTCAAAATGGTAGATTTGATGGTTTTGCAGCAGTAATTTTTCAGCACGAATTTAAACACTTAATGAATGGAACCTATTTGGATATCGCTAAGCAATTTTTATCAAAAGCTGATCTAGATAAAAAAATAGAATCTGGAGAATTACCATTTTTTGAGATTGCGTCTGATACTTTACCTTTATTAATTAATGGGTATTCTATTGGTAAAACACTTAATGAATATCACTCTAAATAATAGATGCTAAAGTCGTTTTTAAAAGATGTAGAAGGGAATAAATTTACCAATGAAAAAGAGCAATTTCTTGATAGGGAAAAACAACCGCTAACAGCATATTTACAATATGCGGGATTTCTTGCTCCAAAGAAAGTTTTGTGGCGGTATGAACTTTTGTGTTGAAAATCAGCCACTACGCCAAGCCACAAGACGTTAGCGGTCATTTTATGACTGCTGAAAATCAAAAATTTCTTTTTATATTTGTCAATGCTAAATGATTTAAAAAATGAACTTCACAATGTCCTTTCAGGAAAGAGCCAAATTAGGTTTGGAACAATTATCCAAACAATTGCCAGTTACCTTAACGATGGCGAGGAATCAGGCAAAAGCGCTGAAATTGAAAAGCATTTCAAAAAACAAGAAGCAAAGAAGTTAGAAGACTACATTACAAAGAATAATCTTTGGATTGACAAAATAGATTTTTCTCAATATGTAAGTGAAGGTGCAGAACAGAAAGTCTATCTCAAAGACAGCGAGCATGTCCTAAAATTGAACGATGCTATTTATTATAACTCCTGGAAAGATTATTTATACAATTTATTGCTTCATAATTATTTCTTTTCCGACACTGCCTATGAGTTGTTAGGTTTCACAAAGAATGATGAAGTTTTATATGCAGTGGTTCAGCAAAATTATGTTTCAATTACTTCGAGTACAGATTTAAGCAAAGTCAAAGAATTTCTAACATTGAATGGCTTTGAAAATAATCGTAATAATGACTATATTCATCCGGAACTAGGAATTATTTTAGAAGATTTGCATGACGAAAATGTTTTAACAAGAAACGAAATCTTATATTTTATTGATACAGTTTTCTATTTAACTGAAAAGTTTTGGGTAAAATAAAAACGAACGTTAACAGCCGTTTTGAAAAAATTGCTTGGGAATTGCTAGTGGAAACAATAATTTCTATAACTTCATTTTCAAGTAACGAAAACTAACCGTTTCCAAAAGCCGCAACTTTTCAAAGCTGTGGTACGTTGTGCCTCATTCTAAAAAGACGACAGTGGAAGAAACAAACGACAAAAAAATGAAAAAATTTATGCTTGATATCCAATTAGAAGGATTGGACAACGAAACAAGAATGAAACTTCTCCCAAGAGAACAGGAGGTTGTAAAAGAGTTGGAACAAAATGGGACTATTGTAGATACCTTTATTAAACTTAATATGTCTGGGATTTTTATGGTAATGATGGCGACTGATTCTGAGGATGTGCATTCAAAACTTTCAACTTTGCCATATTACCCGTATATGAAAATTGAAATTATTCCTGTGAGGGTGGTTAACAGCATTAATCAATAACACTTATCATAACAGCGGCTTGGGGTTAAAAAAGTATTTAGGACTACTCTTCTTCCCTTATTTATACACCATCCTTTTCAAAAATTTCTTTAGGAGAAACCTAATCCGGAAAAACAAATTCATTCACGGAAAAATCCAGTACATCAGATTTTGCGGCAGTGCGACTAATTTCGTCGATTCCTTTTTGAAGAAGCAATGGCTTGGTATATTTTCGGCTTGTGGCAATAACGGAGTAATCTAGCATCATTTTAAAAAAATATTTTATGCCTACCCATATAGCACATTTGGGATTTGACCAATCGCACTACCCAACCCAAAAGGTTTCCCAAAAGTGACAACCTCCTAATACTGCTCGTACCAACTAAATCTATCGTTTACAATTTGGGATTTTTCTTTTTTTAAATACTCTAAAAATGACTTAGAAACTGGTGAATGTTTCTTTCCTTTTGACCATATTAAACTCCAGGTCGTTCTAATTGGAAGACCTTTTATAGGAATAATTTGTAATTCTTTGTTGTGCAGTTCATTTTTAATTCCAATTAAGGGCATAATTGAATAACCTAAACCTGCGAGTAAGGCTTGCTTTACGGCTTCATTAGATGTCAATTCCATTTTCTTTAAAACCGGTACATTATTACGTTCAATAAAACTTTCCATTGTTTGTCGTGTCCCTGAACCTTTTTCTCTAAATATTAAAGGCAAATGTTTAAATATATCTTTTATGTTAGTCCCCTTTTTGATTTTTTTTTCGGTACTTCCTAACAAGTACAACTTATTTTGAAGTAAATCGATTTTCTCAATATTTAATGTATTTTGTAATATAGAAACAAGTGCAAAATCAACTTCATTATTTTCCAAACTCTCAACAACTTTATTTTTATTCGTTACATCCATCATTAATTCGATTCCAGAATGCTGTTGCATAAAATTAGTAAGAAAATAAGGCATAACATACTTTCCTGTTGAAACTACTGAAATCTTTAAACGCCCTGTTAATTGGCCTTTGTAAGCTAAGGTTTTATAGTTTATGGCATAAACTTGATTGATTATGTTTTCAGCCGCCTCCGCAATTTCTAACCCAAAATCTGTAATATAAATTTTTCGCCCGACCACTTCCGTTAAAGGTATGTCGAATTGTTCTTGAAAATTTTTTAACTGTATAGAAACCGCCGGCTGTGTTAGGTGCAATTCTTCCGAAGCCTTTGTTACACTTTGTGTTTGCACGATTTTCAAAAATATCTGCAATTGATTCAATGTATATTTCATAAATTTTTTTTATGGATTACATTACAAATATAAATAAAAATTAATGAACTAGAATTGTCAATTTTGCAGTGTTAAAAACAAAAACAATTACTACAAAAACTTTTTGATTTATAGAATATCATTTTAAAAATAAAAAGCAACTATAAATTGAAACAGAATAAATTTAATTGGAATAAAAACCAGCTTTTGTTTGGTATTAATGATTGTCTTTCTTCTTACAGTATTTATAATTAAAGACGAAGTTAACAGTCAGCTATTTAAATTATTAGCAATAATTTCTGGGCTTTAGCATTAAAATCACTATCACCTATAAAATGAATAAAATTAAAAAATTAAAACTTATTGAAGGTGACTTTTCCTGTAATGAGGCCAAAGAAATTTTAACGAGTATGTTTAACTCCAAAATCAATTTTCATAACATCCAAAATTGGAGTTCTCAAGAGCGATTTGGAAAGGACGATGAAACAGCACAAAAGAAAATTCCACTACTAAGAAACGAAATAAAAAAACTAGAAGAAATCATTTCAGAAGCTAAAGCTAATAACAAAAGACTTGTAATTAATTCTGAAATAACTATTTCATTAAAAGACATTTAATGTTCCAAGGGAGGAATTTACTAATAGCAACCAAACACGAAAAAGAAAAAGTGATTGCTCCAATTTTAGAAAAAGAATTGGGTGTAAAATGTTTTGTTTCTTCTGATTTAGATACCGATAAATTGGGAACATTTACAGGAGAGATCGAAAGAAAAGACGACCCAATTACAACTGCTCGAAATAAATGCCTTATGGCCATGTATTCAACAAATTGTGATTTAGCAATTGCTAGTGAAGGCTCTTTTGGATCTCATCCCACTATTTTTATTGCAGCTGCCGATGATGAATTTTTACTCTTTATAGATAAGAAAAATAATATTGAAATTAGTGCACGAGAGCTAAGTTTAGAAACCAATTTTAATGGCTCAGAAATAAAAACAAAAGAAGAACTTCAAGAATTTGCATATAATTCAAATTTTCCTTCACACGCCTTAATTCTTAGAAAATCAAAAGATGATTTAGAAGGAATTGTTAAAGGAATAATTGACGAAAAGCTATTAAACGATAGTTTTTTTAAGCTCATTAAAAATTACGGAACAGCTTATATTGAAACCGATATGCGTGCTATGTATAACCCAACCCGAATGAAGGTGATTGAAAAAGCTACTTTCAAATTGGTTGACAAGATAAAATCATTATGCCCAAAATGTGAGACGCCAGGATTTGGAATTGTTAATAGAAAAGCAGGTTTGCGTTGTAATCAATGCAATTTTCCTACACGCTCAACTTTAAGCTATATCTATAATTGTCAAAAATGCAATTATAAAAAAGAAGAAGAATTTCCAAATGATAAAAAAACTGAAGATCCTATGTACTGTGACATTTGCAATCCATAAAAATAATGATAACAACAGATATAAATAAAGCAAAAGAAATACTTCTGAAAAACGAACTGATAGCAATTCCTACTGAAACAGTCTATGGACTTGCTGGAAATGCTTACAATGAAACTGCACTAAAAGAAATCTTTAAATTAAAAAACAGACCTTTTTACAACCCACTAATTGTACATCTTAAGTCGGCATCATGTATAAGTGATGTTGCTATTGATATACCTGAAAGTGCCTTGATTCTTGCTGAAAAATTTTGGCCTGGACCTTTAACATTAGTTTTAAAAAAACAACCTTATATTTCAGATTTAATAACAGCTGGTAAAGATACTGTTGCTGTTAGAGTGCCTAATCATCCTATAGCGCTGGCTCTGTTGAACAAACTTGATTTTCCTTTAGCAGCACCTAGCGCAAATCCTTTTGGATCCATAAGTCCTACTAATGCAGGCCACGTTTTCAATTATTTTGGCGGAAAACTAGAGGTAATTTTAGAAGGTGGAGAATGTGAAAAAGGTTTAGAATCTACCATTATTGGTTTTGAAAATAACCAACCTATTTTATACAGACACGGATCCATTTCTCTAGAGGAAATAGAGAAAACAACCGGTAAATTAAGCATTATCACAAATAGTGAAAAAACTCCAAACTCTCCAGGTATGCTCTCACGCCATTATGCACCAAAAACGGATACTTACCTTACAAATAATATTTCTGAGTTGTTAAAATGTTTCAAAGGAAAAAAAATCGGGTTACTGGTTTTTAAAAATCAGCTTCATGATAAAAGTATTATTCATGAAGAAATATTATCAAAATCTGGGGATTTTAATGAAGCAGCTAAAAATTTATACGCAGCAATGCATCGTTTAGACCAAAAAAAATTAGATGTAATAATTGCAGAACGATTACCCGATATTGGTTTAGGTAAAACCATGAATGACAAATTGGAAAGAGCTACAAAAAAATAGATGAAAACAATCATAAGGAATGCTTCAATTGTAAATGAAGGTAATACTGTTATCGCAGATATTCTAATTGCAAATGAACGAATTGAAAAAATAGGTACATCCATTAATTTAGAAGGAGCAAGTTCAATTATGGAAATTAATGCCGAAGGGCTATATTTATTGCCCGGAGTTATTGATGATCAAGTCAACTTTCGAGAACCAGGTTTAACACATAAAGGAACTATTTATTCCGAATCAAGAGCAGCCGTTGCGGGGGGAATTACCTCGTTTATGGAAATGCCAAACACAATTCCCAACACCTTGACACAAGAGTTATTAGAGGAAAAATATGCTGCAGCTTCAAAAACATCATTGGCTAACTATTCCTTTTTTATGGGAATCAATCAAAACAATTTAGAAGAAGCATTAAAAACAAATAATGAAATGGTTTGTGGAATAACTGATGATGGATTATATTTTAATAATGACGAAGGCATATTGGCAAATTATCCAGAATTTTTAGAAAAACTATTTTCTAGAAGCAATTCATTAGTTGCCTTACATAGCGAGGATGATCTTATCATTAAAAATAATACAAACTTATATCGCGAAAAATATAGCGAAAATATTCCTTTTGAATTTCATCCAAAAATTAGAAGTGAAGAAGCCTGTCTAACAGCCACAAAACGGGTTTTGGAAATAGCAAAAAAACATAATAATCGTTTGCATTTATTTCATATTTCAACACTTGCAGAAGCTAATTTATTCGAAAACCTACTTCCAATTAATGAAAAAAGAATTACTGCCGAAGCCTGTGTGCATCACCTTTGGTTTTCAGACGCTGATTATGCAAAATTGGGATCAAAATTAAAATGGAATCCATCAATAAAAACGGAGAAAGACAAAAAAGGTTTATTAGCAGCGCTTTTGGATAATAGATTAGATATTATTGCGACTGATCATGCTCCTCATACTATTAACGAAAAAAGCGGCGCCTATTTCAAATCTATGTCTGGAGGTCCTTTGGTTCAACATGCTTTACCTACAATGCTTGAATTTTATCATCAAGGAAAAATAAGTCTAGAAAAAATTGTAGAAAAAATGAGCCACCATGTTGCTGAAATATACAGAATAAAGCAACGAGGTTATATCAGAGAAGGTTATTTTGCCGATTTAGTACTTGTTGATTTAAACCAGCAATGGCAAGTAACTCCTAAAAATACTTTGTATAAATGCCAGTGGTCACCATTTGAAAATCAATTCTTTAAAAGCAAAATAATAAAAACTTTTGTAAATGGAAATTTAGTATATAATGATGGTATTATAAATGAAGAAAAACAAGGAAAAAGATTATTATTTTCAAAAATTAGATAGTATGAATAATCAACTTTTTATCGTTTGTCCTTTCTCAAATATGGAAAATTATTTAAAGAAAAAATATGGTAATGATAGTTATTTTTTAACCACGTCGATTGGAATATTACTAGATGAAGATTTCGAATATGCATCAGCGATTAAACAGTTCGTTTCTAGAGAAAAAATAAAAACAATCTATTTTGTTAATGATACTTCATGCAGGTTTATTAATGGAATTATTCAGAGAAAAAAATTATATGGTTTGAAATCTGAAAAGTTAATTGAAGAGTTGTATATAGATAACTACATTTCCTGTTTTAAGGACCAATCAATACTAAATCAGAAATACAAGTTGGCGGAAATAAACGTCAAAAATCAAATAAATACTATTCTAGATTCTTCCTTACTTGGGAGTTATATATCAGAATTTGAGATAGAAGTTAAAGGACTAATTACTTCAAAAGAACTAAGAAAATATAACGAAATACAAATCGAAACTAAAAATATAATATATGAATTTTAATCTACTCATTGATAACTTAACAAACCCAGCATTACTCTTTTTTGTACTTGGTGTATTTGCAGTATATTTAAAAAGTGATTTAGAAATACCAGAGAATTCTTCAAAATTTATTTCATTATACCTATTATTTGCAATAGGTTTTAAGGGTGGACAGGAATTATCGCATGAGGCAATTACAATGGAAATTGGATGGTCAATGCTTTTTGGAATTTTTATTTCCTTAATGATACCGCTGTACACCTTCTTTATCCTGCGAAGAAAATTAAACGTATTTAATGCAGGGGCTATAGCAGCAGCTTACGGCTCAGTAAGCGCTGTAACATTTGTAACGGCAGTTACCTATCTTGAATCTCAGCAACTATTACTTCACGGATATATGGTAGCAATTATGGCTTTAATGGAATCGCCCGCAATAATAATTGGATTGATATTAATTTCAATATTTAACAAGGACGAATCCCAAAAAATTAAAAAAAGTAGCGTAATAAAACATTCCTTTACAAATGGAAGTGTATTGCTCATCCTTGGTAGTTTGATTATTGGATATGTAGCTAATGCCAAACAGGCAGAAGGAATAAAACCATTTACTAACGATCTTTTTAAAGGATTTCTAGCCATCTTTCTTTTAGATATGGGTATTACAAGTGGCAAAAAACTAAAAGCATTTTTCTCATTCGGTTGGTTTCCAATTATTTTTGCCATTTTCATTCCACTTATTAATGGTTGTATCATTGCTATAGTAAGTTCGTTTGTAACACAAGATATAACCAATCGTTTTATGTTTGCAGTATTAGCCGCAAGCGCCTCTTATATTGCAGTTCCAGCGGCTATGAAAATTTCAGTTCCTAAGGCAAATCCTGGGCTTTTATTACCAATGGCCCTTGCAGTAACCTTTCCAATAAATATAACTATTGGTATGCCTATTTATTTTCTTATTGTTCAAAATACTTGATTAATAATTATAGCTAACTCACAGGTGTAAGCAAATTTGCAATTCGCACAAACCAACACACAAAGCAAAAATCGCAAAAGAGCTTCCACCTTTCCTACCAACGAAGAAAAATTATTTTTTTAATTTCCTTCCCTTCTAAAAAATTTTAAACCCGCGGCTGCACAGCCGAGACAAATTACAGAGAAAGCCACGAAATACAAAAACTAAAGTAACTCAACAGACAGAACTCCAGCTAGCAAAGAGGCTTGGCGTAATGCTTAATGGCGGGTGACATTCTTCGTAGAAACATTTTTGCTATATTTGAAGTGTGTTCTCCGTATAAACATTAGTGGTAAAAATCCCGCCCATCGCAAATCTGCAAATTGTTAAAAAAGTATTTAGGACCACTCGTCCTGTTATTGACTGCTATCCTTTTCAAAAAATCCTCTAGGAGAAATCTAATCCGGGAACATGAATTCATTCACAGAAAAATCCAACACATCGGATTTTGCGGCAGTGCGACTAATTTCGTCGATTCCTTTTTGAAGCAGCAATGGCGTGGTATATTTTCGGCTTGTGGCCATAACGGCGTCATCCAGCATCATTTTAAAAAAATATTTCCCGTTGGCCGCCCTAGCTTTCACGTAGGAATATTTTTCTAGGTTTGACTTTATTTCTTCGATAATTTCTTCACATTCCATCTTGAGTTCAAAAGAGGGACTTGTAAAAATAGTTTTGCCTTTTCTAGAGGTGAATACAAATTTATACCGATCATCAAATCGTTTACTGATAACAAATGCGCCCATAAATTGGAGAAAAATATAAATTTAAAAAAATTAGAAAAAGGAAATAATTTATTCGTTCATTTCGTCGTAACGCACTGGAATTTGTGGGTCATATAGTGGACATTTGAATTCTTCCATAGTATCTGCAAGGAGATTCATGGCTTTACCTTCGGTTCCGTAGCAGTCTATTTGTATACTTTGAGGTGTTGTTTTAATGTGAAAAGCACCTTTTCCTTTGGTGTTCTTCCAACTGTTTTCATCTACTTTTTCCCAGCTTGAAAAAACACTGTTAATACGATTTATTATAACTTGAACCGGCAGCGTTTCAAGACCTTCGACTTCTTGTCCTTCAACCAAAGCTTCGTATACCAAGTGGTGGTTGAGATAAATTCCGTCCTGATAGTTCCAAAAAAGTAATTCGTACATTTAAAAAAATTGAAAGATTAAAAGATTAAAAGATTGAAAAATTAGCAATCAATTAAAGTTTTCTAATATTCGAAAGTTCCGTATTCGCTGGTGATGGTGAGTTTTTTGGCATCGGCAGCTTCCACTCTACCCACGATTTGCGCATCGACGTTGAATGATTTTGAAATTGCAATAATGTCTTGGGCAATGGCCTCGGGAACATAAATTTCCATACGGTGACCACAGTTGAACACTTGGTACATTTCTTTCCATTCGGTTTTGGATTGTTCTTGAATTAATTGAAACAATGGTGGAACGGCGAATAAATTGTCTTTTATAATATGTAGATTTTGAACGAAATGTAGAATCTTGGTTTGCGCCCCTCCGCTGCAATGCACCATGCCGTGAATAGTCGAAGAGTCGTATTTATCTAGTATTTTCTTGATGATAGGAGCATACGTTCTTGTTGGAGAAAGCACTAATTGTCCGGCATCGATGGGTGAATTTTCGACCGCATCGGTTAGTTTTAACTGACCTGAATAAATCAAAGCTGATGGAACCGCCGCATCGTAACTTTCCGGATATTTGGTCGCCAAATATTTCCCAAAAACATCATGACGCGCTGAGGTTAATCCGTTGCTTCCCATGCCCCCGTTATAGTTTTTTTCGTAACTAGCTTGGCCAAAAGAAGCCAATCCCACAATCACGTCACCTGCTTTTATATTGGCATTGTCAATGACTTTAGAGCGTTTCATTCGAGCCGTAACGGTTGAATCAACAATAATAGTGCGAACAATATCGCCCACATCGGCAGTTTCGCCTCCGGTAGAATGAATGGTAACGCCAAAGGAATCGAGTTCTTTTATCAATTCTTCGGTTCCGTTGATGATAGCCAAAATAACTTCAGCAGGAATGAGGTTTTTATTGCGTCCAATGGTGGAAGAAAGCAAAATATTATCGGTGGCACCCACGCACAATAAATCGTCAATATTCATAATCAAGGCATCTTGTGCAATGCCTTTCCAAACCGAAATATCACCCGTTTCTTTCCAATACATATAAGCCAAAGAGGATTTAGTTCCTGCTCCATCGGCATGCATAATCAGGCAATAATCCGCGTCATTAGTTAAATAATCAGGGACAATTTTGCAAAAAGCTTGAGGAAACAATCCTTTGTCAATATTTTTTATGGCGTTGTGCACATCTTCTTTGGATGCTGAAACCCCTCTTTGCGCGTAACGTTTGCTAGAATCTGAACTCATTTTATTGCTGTGTAGTTTTGTTGCTTGTCCGCCGAAGGAGGATGGCGCAAATATAAATATTTTTTTTGGTGTTTGCTTATTCAGTTTCTGCGAGTGTTTTGAAAAGTTATCACAAAAATGCCTATCCAAAACGGATAGGCATTTCTGTAAAAAACAGGTATTGTTCTTATTTAGTAAGAAGCAATTCTCTGTATTTTGTCAATGTCCAACTTTCGTCGTCCACAAGCAATTCTAGTTTATCACAGTGGTTTCTTATCTCGTCGAAATAAGGCTTTACCTTGTTGCAATAGGCTTCGGCCATTTCTTGTGCATCGGTTAAGTTATTTGCTTTTTTCCGTTCGTTTCTCATCGCCTCGACTTTGGAATTAATTCCTTCTATATGACCCGAAATTTCTCTTATGAGTGCAATTTGTTCTTTTGCCAATGTTTTGAATTCTTCCCCGAAAATTTCTTTCAATCCTTTTACATTTTCAATCAAGGTGTTTTGATAGCGAATTGCTGTTGGGATAACATGGTTTTGGGAAAGATCGCCTAAAACTCTGCCTTCGATTTGGATTTTTTTGGTAAATTCTTCCAGTTCGATTTCACAACGCGCTTCTACTTCCACATGGTTCATAATTCCCATCTCAGAAAACAAGCTCAACGCCTGTTTTGAAGCTCTTGCTTTCAGGGCTTCTGGAGTGGTTTTAAAATTACTCAACCCTCTTTTAGCCGCTTCAATTTCCCATGCCTCACTATAACCATCTCCTTCAAAAAGGATTTTTTTAGAAACTTTGATGTATTCTCTTAATACGTTGAAAATAGCTTCGTCCTTTTTCAATCCTTTTTTCTCAATCAAAGCATCCACTTCAATTTTGAAATCTTTCAATTGTTTGGCTACAATGGTATTCAAAGTCGTCATTGCATTCGAACAATTCGCAGAAGAACCCACCGCCCTGAACTCAAATTTATTTCCAGTAAAGGCAAAAGGAGACGTTCTATTTCGGTCCGTATTATCCAAAAGCACGTCTGGAATTTTTCCCACCACATTCAGTTTTAAATCGGTTTTTTCTTCTGGCGATAATTTACCGGTGGTCACGCCTTCGAGTTCGGCCAAAACTTTGGTCAATTGCTCCCCAATAAACACGGAGATAATTGCTGGAGGCGCCTCATTTGCACCCAGTCTATGGTCGTTACTCGCCGTTGCAATCGCCGCTCTTAATAAGGTTTCATAATCGTTTACTGCTTTGATGGTGTTTATGAAGAAAGCTAAAAACTGTAAATTACTCATTGGCGTTTTACTTGGACTTAACAAGTTTACACCCGTATCCGTAGCCAATGACCAATTGTTGTGTTTTCCGGAACCGTTAACCCCTTTGAATGGTTTTTCGTGCAATAATACTTTTAAATCATGGCGTTCTGCCACTTTTTGCATGACGTCCATCAACAAACAGTTGTGATCTACGGCTAGATTTGTTTCTTCGAAAATAGGCGCCAATTCAAATTGATTGGGCGCCACTTCGTTATGACGAGTTTTTACCGGTATTCCGAGTAACATACATTCTTGCTCTAAATCTCTCATGTACGTCAAGGCCCGACTTGGAATAGAGCCAAAATAATGGTCGTCCAGTTGTTGCCCTTTTGCGGAAGTGTGCCCCAACAAGGTTCTTCCGGTCATTACAATATCAGGACGGGAGTTTGCCAATGCGCTGTCAATCAAGAAATATTCCTGCTCCCATCCAAGGGTTGCAGTTACCTTTTTGACATTCTTGTCAAAATATTTACATACATCGGTAGCGGCTTCGTCTATTGCGGATAAAGCTCTTAACAAGGGTATTTTATTATCCAAAGCTTCTCCAGTATAGGAAATAAAAACGGTTGGAATACACAAAGTGGTTCCATATATGAATGCTGGCGAAGTTGGATCCCAAGCGGTATATCCTCTTGCTTCGAATGTGTTTCTGATTCCTCCATTTGGAAAACTGGAAGCATCTGGTTCTTGCTGCACCAACTGTCCACCACCGAATTTTTCGACTGGATCACTCCCATCATAAGAGGTTTCAAAGAAGGCATCGTGTTTTTCAGCGGTACTTCCTGTAAGGGGTTGAAACCAGTGTGTGTAATGAGTCACTCCTTTTGACAAAGCCCACTCTTTCATACCCATGGCAATATAATCAGCTAATTTCCTGTCTATCTTTGTGCCGTGTTGTATAGCGCCTTGGACTCCTTTTAATGCGTCTGAAGTCAAATATTGCTTCATCGCCTTTTGATTAAAGACATTTAAACCAAAAAGAATTGACTTTCTGTCGGTCTCTTCAAAATGAACCGGTTTTCTAGTTGAAGCTTCTTTTAAAGCTTGAAAACGTAATGTTGACATACGGATTTTGTTTTTCCCCAAAGATAATTATTATTTTTAGTGTAAAAAAATATCGTATTTAAAATTTAACCCATACGAAAATAGGGTATTCACAAAAATATCATAACCAAATGTTATTTTGACCCCATTATTTTTCACATACGTTCTTTTAAATTATATTTGCCAATATTTTTAATTCAATAATAATAAATAGTTAAGTTATGGCTAAAATAAAATTAGAATACCTTTGGTTAGATGGTTACGAACCAACTCAAAATCTTAGAAGTAAAACTAAAGTAGAAGAGCACGAAAACTTTAAAGGAACGTTGAAAGAAATTGGAAATTGGTCATTTGATGGCTCATCTACAAAACAAGCTGAAGGTGGTTCATCTGATTGTCTTTTAGTTCCAGTTGCTATCTATCCAGATCCAACTCGTATCAACGGGTACTTGGTAATGTCAGAGGTCATGTATGCTGATGGAACTCCACACCCATCAAATGGTAGAGCGACAATTGATGATAATAATGATGATTTCTGGTTTGGATTCGAACAAGAATATTTCATTATGGATACTAAAACTTTATTGCCTTTAGGATTCCCAGTTGGAGGTTACCCTGCCCCACAAGGAATGTACTACTGCTCAGTAGGTGGTAAAAATACACATGGAAGAAATCTAGTAGAAGAGCATGCTGATTTATGTATCGCAGCTGGGCTAAACTTTGAAGGTATCAATCAAGAAGTGGCTTGTGGACAATGGGAATTCCAATTGTTTGCTAAAGGAGCTAAAAAAGCAGGTGATGAAATCTGGGTAGCTAGATATTTATTAGATCGTTTGACAGAAAAATACGGATACTATATTGAATACCACCCAAAACCACTAGGTGATACCGATTGGAATGGTTCAGGTATGCACGCCAACTTCTCTAACGAAGTTTTAAGAACTTGTGGAGACAAAGCAACTTATGACAAAATATGTGAAGCTTTCCGCCCTGTTGTTGAAGAGCATATCGCTGTTTATGGAGCTTATAACGAACAACGTTTGACTGGTAAACATGAAACGGCTTCTATCCATGATTTCTCTTATGGAGTATCTGATAGAGGAGCTTCTATAAGAATACCATTATATACTGTACAAAAAGGATGGAAAGGATATTTAGAAGACAGAAGACCCGCTTCAAATGGCGATCCATACAAAATTGCAGCAAGAATTATCAAAACTGTAAAATCAGCGTTATAAATCTTAGCCAATAAAGCTAAAAAGTGCTTTCGTAAATGAAAGCACTTTTTTTATGATTTAAATTTTTTTATCAAGGCCAACGAAGTATCTTTGAAATTCATTACTTTTTGATTCGTAATTTTTAATTGAATAAAATGATTGTTTGGATCTCTTTTTTAGTTGCTATCTTATTATTTCTTGCTCTCGATTTAGGGGTTTTTAATACAACACCACACATCATTAGCACGAAAGAAGCCAGTAAATGGACCGCCATTTGGGTAACACTTTCCTTTCTATTCTCGGGAATAATATATTGGCTGTATAGCAATGACTATATTTCAAATCCTGATAGGCTCAAGCCGATTGCAGCCTCAATAAAATACATTACCGGATATTTAATCGAATTATCCTTAAGTGTGGACAATATATTTGTCATCGCCATAATTTTTGCCGCTTTTAGAATCCCAAAAAAATACCAACATCGCGTTTTGTTTTGGGGGATTTTAGGTGCTATCCTTTTTAGGGGATTGATGATTTATTTTGGCGTTCTGCTCATCCATAAATTTAGTTGGACCACTTATGTTTTTGGGATTTTCTTAATTTTCACGGCCGCAAAAATGCTATTCACCAAAGAGGATGAGAAATTTGAGCCCAAAAAATCTTTTGTTTATAGAATCTTGCGAAAAATAATTCCCGTCACAAGCCACATCGACGGAGAACATTTCTTTGTTAAAAGAAGGCACATTACCGCGGCAACACCTTTATTCGTTGCACTAATCGTTATCGAAGTGATGGATGTCATATTTGCTCTTGACAGTGTTCCTGCTATTTTGGCGATTACCTCCGACCCTTTTTTGGTATTTAGTTCCAATATTTTTGCCATATTAGGATTGCGTTCTATGTATTTCTTTTTGGCCAATATGTTGGAGAAATTTGCACATTTAGAATACAGCTTGATAGCCATTTTGAGTTTTGTGGGCTTCAAAATGCTGTCCCATGATTTCGTTGAAATACCAGAATGGTTTTCATTGGCTTTTATTGCACTTTCTCTTTCGATAGGAATTATCATTTCTTTGCGACTCAGTAAGCAGGAAGTTTAATGAGGATATAAACAAGAATTCAATTCAAAAAAAAAATGGAAATCTCGCGATTTCCTTTTTAGGTTTAAAAAAAAATTTTTTTAGAAATTTATTTTTTGAATTTGACTTTCATTTATGTTTAATCGAGCTATTACATCCTCATAATTAGTAGTTTTTAAATTCGCAGAAAAAGCACCTGGAACAATAACAATTCTAAATGTTTGATTGTTTAAATATATTGGCGTTAGTGCTAAATCATAGTTACCACCTGCATAAATAGTAAAATCTTCTTTACTAAAATCATAATCATAATCCAACTCTCCTTGAACTAAAAAAAGCGTTCTAGGGATAAGTTGCCAAATTGGAGTGGCTGAATCAATAGTACCTGACAACCTGTAAATAAGAACTACATCTGATGGGTAAATGGCGGGGGTAAATTTTTGATAAATCGTATAGCCGTCAGTTGAAGTATACCCAAAATTGATATTTTTAAGTTCGAATACTTCGCTTAATAAACCATCTTGACCCGCTGGACCTGGAATTCCTTCTGGACCAGTACATCCTTGCAAACTAAACATTCCTACAATGGCTAAAAGTGTAATTATCTTTTTCATGATTTTACTATTTATTGATTCGTACACTTAAACTCTATTCACGAACTATGCCAAAGTTTGTTTTAATAAAATAATTATAGCCTTAAAACATGATTGTTTCTACAATTTCGACTCCATTCAAAAATTGCATCGCCTTGAAATAGTACCCAAAGAAATTATTATTGCGCAAATAGCTGTAAATAAATTACTTATAAAAAAATCAATTCAAAAAAAACACTAATTTTTGCTTCTGAAAATCAAAAAACTTGATAAGTGATTCAAACACTTTTTCTTATAAAAACATTGAAATTTTATTTCAATGCAAAGTCCATTAATACCAATTCTTTATCAAGATAACTGTAGGTATCCGCTTTAGAAATCATTTTATAACCATTTATCAAACATTTCAATCAATATATCTAAAATGTAACCAAATTAATATTTAATGGTAAGCTGGTTTTTTATTAAAAAAAATAAGATTAGTTTTGAAGAAAATTATAGATAAACGTTCTCGAAAGCTCAGGGATTATAGCCCTGATAGAAATGAAAAGCCCGGAACTTTAGAAAGTTATTTTTTCTTGGAAGAAAAAAGCGACCAAAGAAGCTCTTTTTCTAACTTAGAAAAATACTTTATAAAGTGAGGACTTGAAATGAAAAGCGGGAGTAGCTACAAATTAATATATTATGCAAAAAATAACCATACTCATTCATTGTAAAGACCAAAAAGGAATTATTGCCGCAGTGACTAATTTTATAGTAAAAGTGGAAGGAAATATTATCTATATCGACCAGCATGTGGATGTAGAACAAAACGTTTTTTTTATGCGACTCGAGTGCGAACTTACCAATCAAGCCATAGATGTAGCCTCAATAAAGAGTGATTTTCAGCAAACGATTGCTAACGATTTTAAAATGTCGTGGGAAATTTACACCAAAGACCAAAAACCAAAAATGGCGCTTTTTGTATCCAAATACGACCACTGCTTATTTGATATCTTGGGACGATACAGCGCAGATGAATTGAATGTAGAAATTCCTTTGATTATTAGCAATCATGAAGATTTAAAACCTATTGCAGAACGCTTTAACATCCCTTTTTACTACATTCCTTTTACCAAGGAAAATAAAGAAGAAGGCGAAAAAAAACAGATAGCCTTGCTTCAAAAACACGAAATAGACTTCGTAGTTTTGGCTCGTTACATGCAAATTATAACGCCAACTTTAATCTCTCTTTACGAAAATAAAATCATCAATATCCATCATTCCTTTTTACCGGCTTTTCCTGGTGCCAAACCGTATCATTCCGCTTTTAAAAGAGGCGTTAAAATCATTGGGGCTACTAGTCATTATGTGACCCAACACTTGGATGAAGGGCCTATTATTGAGCAAGACATCACCCGTGTTTCTCACATCAATTCCATTGACGATTTTATTATGAAAGGACGCGATTTAGAACGCATCGTTTTGGCTAGAGCCATAAAACTACACTCCGAACGAAAAACTATGGTTTATGACAATAAAACGGTGGTTTTTTATTGAAAAATTAAGCCGGTAAATCCTCAAACTCTACCTTTAAGCCTTTGGCTATTTCCATTCCCAAACGAGGATCGACTCTGTTCCAAAGAAACAATTGACATGTAACAATTTCTTCTTTTAGGGGTCCGTGAATACCAGACATGGCATCAACTATATTGTCAATGGTGTTTTGTTGTTCTTCCGGCGTCATAATTTGAAATAGTCTTCCAGGTTGTGAAAAATGGTCGTTTTCTCCCTCGCAATTCCTGTCGTACCAATCGGCAAAATTACTATTGATAGGCAATGGCGGTTCTATATAAGACTGGTCGATATCGATATCATCGAAACTGTTCGGAAAATAATTTGGATTTTTCCCTCCATTTCCATCCACCCGCATTTGTCCGTCTCTTTGGTAATTATTGACGGCAAACGGGCAACGATTCACAGGAATCTGTTCATAATTGGGGCCCAAACGATACCGTTGTGCATCGGGATAAGACAAGATACGACCTTGCAACATCTTGTCGGGAGAATAGCCAATACCATCCACGATATGAGCTGGCGCAAAAGCGGCTTGTTCAACATCTTGAAAATAATTTTGTGGATTTTGATTCAATTCTAAAACACCAACATCTATCAACGGAAAATCTGCATGTGGCCAAACCTTGGTCAAATCGAATGGGTTAAAATAGTACTCTCCATTATTGGCTTCGGCTTCAGTCATGACTTGGATTTTCAAATTCCATTGCGGAAAATTCCCTCCTTCGATATTATCGAATAAATCTCTTTGCGAAAAATCCATGTCGTGCGATTTCATTTGAGCCGCTTGATCATTGCTGAAATTCTTGATGCCTTGGGCAGTTATAAAATGAAATTTTACATAAAAACGTTCGTTGGCATCGTTTATCATCGAATATGTATGACTGCCAAAACCATGCATGTGGCGGTATCCATAAGGCGTTCCCCTATCTGACATCAATATCAAAACTTGATGCAAACTTTCAGGATTCAGGGAACAGAAATCCCACATCATGGTGGGTGATTTCAAATTGGTGTGAGGATCCCGTTTTTGGGTGTGAATAAAATCCCCAAACTTTTTGGGGTCTTTCACGAAAAACACGGGTGTATTGTTACCCACCAAATCCCAGTTACCATCTTCGGTGTAGAATTTTATGGCAAAACCTCTTGGATCACGTTCCGTATCAGCTGAACCTTTTTCACCACCAACGGTCGAAAACCGAAGAAATACTTTGGTTTCTTTTCCAAGTTCCGAAAAAATCTTGGCCTTGGTGTATTTGGTAATATTATGCGTTACGGTAAAAGTTCCAAAAGCTCCAGAACCTTTTGCATGCACTACTCGCTCTGGAATACGCTCTCTATTGAAATGCGCCATTTTTTCGTGAAGAATAAAATCCTGCAACAATAATGGACCCCGTGGCCCCACAGATTGCGAATTTTCATTTTCTACATAAGGTTTTCCCGAGGCTGTCGTCAATTTTGTATGTGATTTCATAATTATAGAATTTAATAGTTTTTATCAAAAATGCCTATGGAAATGGGGTTAACAATTCATGTAAATCATCTCGATTAAGATGCTTTACATAAAGAAAAAAGGAATGATGGAAAAACAAAACCAATCATCCTAAACAATTGATTTTCAGTTTTAAAACTTTTTAAAATAATAGATTAAAGTTAAAAAAACTTAACTTAAATACAACAAAGTAATAACAAAATATTAACAGCGAGAGGGTGAAAAATTTACAATCTTTGTAAAGTAATAAACTGGTTATTTATTATTTTGGTTTTGGTTAGTAAAAGAATGCCGACGTTGTAAAATGTCGGCATTTTTTTTGGCAAAATCAATGAGTAAATTGAATTCTATTCAACGAGTTGCATCAATAATAATACGATGGACAATCAATGAAAAACGAAGAGGAGAGACTGTACTATTCTGTTAGATAACAGACAAATGGCAAATCATTAACAGCAACACAGCAAGGAGTATATGATATTTGTAGAGTAATAAACTGGTTATTTATTATTTTGGTTTGGTTAATGAAAAAATACCGACGTTTAAGGATGTCGGCATTTTTATTTGGATGAACCAATGAAAGATAAAACTTCGTTATTAAAAACCATGGGCTGTTCGACATTTACGACGTGTCCACATTGTTCGACAACAAATAATTTCGATGATTTATAATGTTTTTCGACCACTAGTCGAACAGAAGGCAAAAACATATAATCTTCCTCCCCCATTATGTATAGCGTTGGTATATTTAGTTCCACTTGTCGAAACCACCTCAGCAACGGATTTATTTCGGCTGTCAATTTGAACCATTTTATAAATTCTTTTTGGTACAACTTTTTAGCTTCATTAATGAAAAGCAATCGGGATTGTTTGTGATTTTTTTTAGGCATAATCACAAAGGCAAAAAATTGGTACAATACCAAATAAGGCAACACATATTTAAACATATTTCCCAATCTCATCAAGATTTGCGAACGAAAATTCATTTTCAAGATAGCACCTCCAAGAATCATACTTTGCACGCGTTCGGGATGCATTTCGGCCAATTGACGAATCAAAATCGTGCCGAGAGAAATCCCGACAAAGTGTGATTTTTCGATTTTTAGATAGTCAATTACTTCCAGAACATCATTAGCAATGGATTCGAAGGTATATTTTTGTTTAAAAGCTTTTTTGATTTGGACATTGGAATTTCCGTGTCCACGTAAATCCAACAACAATACATTATAGGATTTTTTAAAATCCCGAATTTGTTTGAACCATATAGACGAACTCCCGCCGGCACCGTGGACAAAAGTCACCCACTGATCGCTGTTTTCATTTTTGTATGTGATGTATTTGATCAATGGATTTTATTTACAGATTTAATTCGTGACTAATTTAAATTCAAAATAGCTTCCATTTCTTGCTGCATTTTCGACGCTTCTTCCCTGGCCTTTTCGGCAAAATCAGTTCCCTTTGAGGCATAAATAATCGCTCTTGAAGAATTGATCAGCAAGCCAACATTGGAATTCATTCCGTATTTACATACTTCCGAAAGGCTTCCACCTTGTGCGCCAACACCAGGGACAAGCAAGAAACTATTAGGGACAATTTTGCGAATTTCCGTGAAATATTCGGCTTTTGTGGCGCCAACAACATACATGAGGTTGTCGGAATTTTTCCAAGTTTTTGAGGTCTCCAAAACCTGCTTGTACAATTCCTTTCCACCAACATTCAAGGTTTGAAAATCAAACGCCCCTTCATTGGAAGTCAAAGCCAACATAATGGTATGTTTATTTTCGAAATCCAAGAAAGGTTCCACTGAGTCTTTCCCCATATAAGGAGCAACGGTAACGCTGTCAAAGTTCAAATCCTCGAAAAAAGCTTTGGCATACATGGACGAAGTGTTTCCAATATCACCGCGTTTTGCATCGGCAATCGTGAAAATTTCAGGGTAGTTTTCGTTGATGTAGTTGATGGTTTTTTGCAACGACTGCCAACCTTTTATTCCATACGCTTCAAAAAAAGCAGTGTTGGGTTTATAGGCAACAGCCAAATCGTGCGTGGCATCGATTATCGCCTTGTTGAACTCGAAAATCGGGTCTTCTAATTCTAATAAATGGGATGGGATTTTATTCAAATCAACATCTAGTCCTACGCATAGAAACGATTTTTTGATTTTGATTTGGTCGATTAGTTCTTTAGTCGTCATTGTTGTGTATTTAACCGCAAAGTTCGCAAAGTTTTTCGCAAAGTTCACAAGGTGTTAAAAAAAATGCCAAACATTTCAGTATGGCATCTATTATCTCTTCGTCTATTATCTTTTAGTCACCTTAAAAAACCTCGCTAGCTTCCTTCAGTTTCTCCATATTATTGACCAGTTGTAATTCGTCCACAATTTTCTGGATGTCCCCATTCATAATATTTCCTAAATCGTACAAAGTCAATCCTACACGGTGATCCGTCACACGACCTTGGGCATAATTGTAGGTTCTAATTTTGGCAGAACGGTCACCGGAACTTACTTGTGAAGTACGTTTTGTGGCATCTTGTTCTTGTTTTTTGGCCAATTCTTGTTCGTACAAACGAGAGCGCAAAACCGTCAACGCTTTATCTTTATTCTTGTGCTGTGATTTTTGATCCTGACATTGGGCCACCAAACCTGTGGGAATGTGTGTCAAACGAACTGCTGATTTTGTAGTATTTACTGATTGCCCGCCAGGTCCAGAAGAACAGAAAAAATCGACACGAACATCGTTCATATCTATCTGAACGTCAAATTCTTCAGCTTCTGGCAGCACCATAACCGTTGCTGCCGAGGTATGAACACGACCTTGGGTTTCGGTTTGCGGTACCCGTTGCACACGGTGAACACCCGCTTCAAACTTCAAGGTCCCATAAACATCTTCGCCGGTAACTTCAAAAATCACTTCTTTGAAACCACCCGAAGTTCCTTCATTCATGTCGACAACCGAAGTTCTCCAACCTCTATTTTCACAATATTTGGTGTACATCCTGAACAAATCTCCTGCAAAAATACTGGCTTCGTCGCCACCCGTTCCGGCACGTATTTCGACCATCACATTCTTGGCGTCTTCCTCGTCTTTTGGAATCAACATAAACTTGATTTCTTCCTCTAATTCCGGCAGTCTTTCCTTAGCTTCTTCGAGTTGCATTTTGGCCATTTCGGTCATGTCCGCATCACTATTATCGGCAATTATTTCGTTGGCTTCTTCAATATTTGCCATCAGCATTACGTATTCGTCACGCTTTTCGGCTAATGCTTTCAAACCTTTATATTCCTGATTCAATTGCACATAACGTTTTTGGTCGGCAATCACGTCGGGCTGAATAATCAAGTCCGAAATCTCGTCGAAACGCTGCTTTACTATTTGAAGTCTGTCTAACATTTTTTAATCCTTTTATTGGAGTGCAAATTTAGTGAAAAGATTACGGATTTCAGATTTTTGATTTCAGATTTTTTTTGAACCACTTCAAGCGGCATTTAACACTCTTTTTAGCTAATTTTGAAAAGTTTTAAAGTCCAATTCAATTTATTCATCCAATGAAAAAAGCATTTCTCATTCTCATTACAATCCTGACATTTACCTCTTGCAAAAAATCAAATGAAACTTCGAAAATAGTGGGTGCCGATTGGCTATTGGGAAAATGGGAAAACAATTCGAAAGATGGAAATCTTTCAGAAACTTGGAAAAAGGTAAACGACAGCATCTATGATGGTGAAAGCTATTTCATAAAAGGAAAAGACACGCTGCATGTGGAACAAATTGAACTGGAACAAAAGGGAGAAAATCTCTTTTACATTTCGACCATCAAAGGTCAAAACAATGACAAACCAGTAACATACAAACACAATTCTGAAATCGAAACCCAATTAGTATTCGAAAATCCTAACAATGAGTACCCACAAAAAATAGGGTATTCCCAGATTACAAAAAATAGTATAGTGATTGCAATTACTGGGATACAGCAGGGAAAACCAAGTTCCGAAAAATACAGAATGAAGAAAACGAAGTAAAAAAATTGGTCTCGTTTTACAAAAGAAATAACCTTATCTTTTTCTTTCAAATTATTTTAATCCCTACCTTTTTGAATTTCAATTAAATACAGAAAAACACTAAATTATTATTTATAATTAGTCTAAATAGATTTTGATAAACCAAAATCCGATTCTATATTTGTATCGTTATTTTTATTTATTCTAAATAACATTAACCAAATACTATCAAAAAAATAATTTACTCCATGAAAAAAGTAGTTTCTCTCGTATTTATTACCATATCATTCCTAGGTTTTTCTCAAGAAAAAGACGTAAAAAAAGACACCATTAATTCCTTGTCCGAAGTTACTATCAATTCTGATGCAATTGTCGGCAACAAGTTCAAAGCAAAAAACAAGGCCGGCTCAACATTCTATATTTCTGAAGCCGATATCAAAGTATTCAAGCAAGATGATATTTCCAGAATTTTGATAAATGTTCCCGGTGTGACTATACAAGAAACGGATGGTTTTGGTTTACGACCAAGCATTGGAATGAGAGGAACAAATCCTGACCGAAGTTCTAAAATAACCCTTATGGAAGACGGTGTTCTTATTGCACCAGCTCCCTATGCGGCTCCTGCTGCTTATTATTTCCCAACTGCTGCGCGTATGAAAGCTTTTGAAGTTATCAAAGGAGGAAGCCAGATTCAATATGGCCCTTACACTACTGCTGGTGCCTTGAATATGGTTTCGACTCAAATACCAGCTACCTTTTCTGGCAACATAAGCGCCACTTATGGCAGTTACAATACCAAACATTTATACAGCATTTTAGGAGATTCTTTCAAAAACTTCGCTTACTTGGTAGAATACAACAACAGAAATTCGGACGGTTTTATGGACATTGATTATAGTGGTAAAGAAACTGGTTTTGACGCCAACGATTATGTTGCAAAATTTCGTTTAAACACTGATTTTGATGCTAAAGTTTATCAATCATTAACGATGAAGCTGCAATATTCAGAAGACGCATCAAACGAAACGTATTTAGGATTGACAGATACCGATTATAAAACGAATCCGTACCGAAGATATTTAGGCTCTAATGAAGACAATCTACTTACAGATCATTTTCAGTTAATGGCAACGCATTTTATCAGGCCTTCACAAAATTTAACCTTTACCACAAAAGGGTATCGAAATACTTTTGCCAGAAATTGGTACAAACTGGATGAAGTTAATTTAGGGACAGGATCTGTTTCGATTGCTAACGTCACAGCAGACCCAATCAAATATGCTGCAGAATATGCTGCGCTTACAGGTAATACAAATACAATCGCAAACGCTTTGCTTGTCAAAGCAAATAATAGAAATTACGAATCCCAAGGAGTACAAACCGTTGGGAATTTGAATTTTAACACCGGGACAGTAAAACACGATGTAGAATTTGGGGTTCGCTATCACGAAGACTATGAAGACCGTTACCAATGGGTCGATGGTTATGCGATAAACAACAAATTTATGAACAAAACCAATAATGGTCTTGGAGGTAGTAATGCCAATAGAATTCAAAGTGCCAAAGCTGTGGCATCACACATTTTATATAATTTGACAATTGATAAATTAATTCTTACACCCGGTTTGAGAAATGAGAACATTACTGTAACAAACAACGATTATGGAAAATCAGACTTAAATAGGACTGGAGTAAATTTAAAAACTACCGAAAATACAGTAAATGTATGGATTCCGGGATTGGGGATTTTATACAACTTAAACGATAGCTACAAATTATTTGGAAGTTTACACAAAGGATTTTCTCCTGCAGGAGCATTGCCAGGAGAAGATGCTGAAAACAGTATTAATTCTGAATTTGGCTTTCGAATGAATAAAAATGCTTTTTCATC
>CAMBZB010000015.1 GCA_945872245.1 Flavobacterium psychrophilum | reverse complement strand
TATACTGCTTTAGGATCCAATGCAATTGCAGGACTCATTGTGCTTGTAAGGTAAATACTTTTAATGTAAGTTCCTTTAGCAGCAGTTGGCTTAAGTTTGATTAATGTTTGAATAATTTCGTGAGCGTTGTCAACAATCTTATCCGCTTCAAAAGATATTTTACCAATACCTGCGTGGATGATTCCTGTTTTATCAACGTTAAAGTCGATTTTACCCGCTTTCACTTCTTGAACAGCTTTTCCTACTTCCATAGTTACAGTTCCTGTTTTGGGGTTTGGCATTAAACCACGAGGTCCTAAAATACGACCCAATGGACCTAATTTACCCATAATAGCAGGCATCGTGATAATTACATCAACATCTGTCCAACCGTCTTTAATTTTTTGTAAGTAATCGTCAAGTCCTACATAATCTGCACCAGCTGCAGTCGCTTCCGCTTCTTTATCTGGAGTAACCAATGCTAATACTTTAACGTCTTTACCAGTTCCGTGAGGTAATGTTACCACACCTCTAACCATTTGATTCGCTTTTCTAGGATCTACTCCTAAACGTACTGCGATATCAAACGACTCATCAAATTTTGCAGAAGCAACTACTTTTATCAATGCCGCAGCATCTTTTAAAGAGTATAGTTTGTTCTTTTCAATTTTTGAAGCAGCTTCTTTTTGTTTTTTTGTCAATTTTGCCATGTCTTTTTTTTAATTAAAAAGGAGCGTCTCCTGTTACAGTTATACCCATAGATCTAGCTGTTCCCGCGATCATGCTCATAGCAGACTCGATAGTGAATGCATTTAAATCAACCATTTTGTCTTCTGCGATAGTTCTAATCACATCCCAAGTAACATTTGCTACCTTTTTACGATTAGGCTCACCAGACCCAGACTTTAGCTTTGCAGCGTCCATTAATTGAACAGCAGCAGGTGGTGTTTTAATAACAAAATCGAAAGATTTGTCTTTATACACTGTAATTTGCACTGGGCAAACTTTGCCGGCTTTATCTTGTGTTCTCGCATTAAATTGCTTACAGAACTCCATGATATTAACACCAGCAGCACCTAAAGCAGGTCCAACCGGTGGCGATGGATTCGCAGCACCTCCCTTAACTTGTAGTTTAACTACTTTACTAATCTCTTTAGCCATTTTTTTAAAAAATTTAACACATCATCATTGGAAGCGATAAATGTGATTTATTATAGTTGTAACAAAAATTATACTTTTTCAACTTGCATAAAGCTCAATTCTAATGGTGTTTTTCTTCCGAAGATTTTAACCATTACTTCAAGTTTACGCTTTTCATCATTAATTTTCTCAACAGTTCCATTGAAACCATTAAAAGGACCATCAATAACTTTGATTGTTTCACCAATATTGAACGGTATAGAATGAGTGTCTGTTTTCACAGCCAATTCATCTACTTTACCTAACATTCTATTTACTTCAGAAAGTCTCAACGGCACAGGATCTCCTCCCTTAATTTCTCCAAGGAAACCAATAACTCCTGAGATTGATTTAATAATATGAGGGATTTCACCTGCAAGATTAGCCTCAATCATTACATATCCAGAAAAATAGACTTTGTCTTTGACGATTTTTTTTCCATCTTTCACAGTCACTACTTTTTCTGTAGGAACTAGAACTTGTGAAATATAATCACCCATTCCTAATCTATTGATTTCATTTTCAATATAGGCTTTAACTTTGTTTTCTTGACCGCTTACCGCTCTAACAACATACCATTTTTTCACATTATTATCTGTCATCACAAGGTATTTAAGCTTTTATCCAATTAAAGAAACCTTCCAAAGATTTTGCAAAAATTTCGTCTACTCCCCAAGTTGCCAAGGCGAATAGTACTGAAAAAACAGCTACTACAATGGTAAGACGTTGTACTTCTGCCCATTCTGGCCAAGTTACGTTTAACTTTAATTCATCAAACGCTTCGTTTATATAATTAAAAACTTTTGTCATTGTACATATTTTTTTTAGTGGCACGGGCGGAGGGATTCGAACCCCCATCAACGGTTTTGGAGACCGCTATTCTACCCTTGAACTACGCCCGTATAAAAAAGTCAGTAGTATTATTAAAATACCAACTGACTTTTATATTAATTAGACAATTACTCTACTATCTCAGTAACCTGACCTGCACCTACAGTTCTACCACCTTCACGGATAGCAAAACGAAGACCTAAGCTTAAAGCGATAGGGCTTAATAAGGCAACATTGATAGTTAAGTTATCTCCAGGCATAACCATCTCTACACCAGCTGGCAAAGTGATAACACCGGTTACATCCGTTGTACGAACGTAAAATTGTGGACGATAATTATTATGGAATGGAGTGTGACGTCCACCTTCTTCTTTTTTCAAGATATAAACCTCCGCTTTGAATACAGCATGAGGTTTTACTGAACCTGGCTTAATAATAACCATACCTCTTTTGATATCAGCTTTATCAATACCTCTTAACAATAAACCTACGTTATCTCCTGCTTCACCTCTATCAAGGATTTTACGGAACATCTCAACTCCTGTAATTGTAGAAGTTAATTTATCAGCTCCCATACCAATAATTTCAACTGGATCTCCTGTGTTAGCGATACCTGTTTCGATACGACCTGTTGCAACAGTTCCACGACCAGTGATAGTAAATGAATCCTCTACTGGCATTAAGAATGGTTTTGCAGTATCACGAATTGGTTCTTCAATCCAAGCATCACAAGCAGCCATTAATTCAATAATTTTTGGAACCCAAGCCGGATCGTTATTCAATCCACCTAAAGCTGAACCTTGAATTACAGGGCAATTATCTCCATCATATTCGTAGAAAGATAATAAGTCTCTGATTTCCATTTCAACTAATTCTAATAATTCCTCATCATCAACCATATCCACTTTGTTCATAAATACAACGATTCTAGGAATACCTACTTGACGACCTAAAAGGATGTGCTCACGTGTTTGTGGCATTGGTCCGTCAGTAGCAGCTACTACAAGAATAGCACCGTCCATTTGAGCAGCACCAGTAACCATGTTCTTTACGTAATCCGCGTGACCTGGACAGTCAACGTGTGCGTAGTGACGATTAGCAGTTTCATACTCAACGTGAGATGTATTAATTGTAATACCTCTTTCTTTTTCTTCTGGAGCATTATCGATTTGATCAAACGATTTTGCTTGACAGTAACCAGCATCAGATAACACTTTAGTTATTGCTGCAGTTAAAGTTGTTTTTCCGTGATCCACGTGCCCAATTGTTCCAATGTTTAAGTGGGGCTTATTACGGTTAAAGGTTTCTTTTGCCATTTTACTTAATTTTAATCTTAGTTATTTATTAGTGTTTAATTATATACTTTTTTTGAGCCAACTACGGGAATTGAACCCGTGACCTCTTCCTTACCAAGGAAGCACTCTACCCCTGAGCTAAGTCGGCAGAATCCTTGATTTATGAGTTTAGATTTGTGATTTTAGATTTTTTTAAATCTACAATCTAAAATCCGCAATCTAAAATTCATTCTAGTGGGGAGAGCAGGATTCGAACCTGCGAAGTTCACACAGCAGATTTACAGTCTGCCCTCGTTGGCCGCTTGAGTATCTCCCCAGATAATTTATGATTTTAGATTAATGATTTTAGACTTATCCAAAACCAACCACAACAGCCATAAATTAATACTTTTTATTTTTTTGCCTAAAGCAGAAATCTGAAATCTAAATTCAGAAATCTACAATTTTTAGAGCCGGCGGAGGGACTCGAACCCACGACCTGCTGATTACAAATCAGCTGCTCTAGCCAACTGAGCTACGCTGGCAATATCAATAAAAAAAGTCCGCTATTTCTAACGGACTGCAAATGTAGAAATTTAATCTATCAATCAAAACATTTTTTTAAAAAAAATTGATATTAAATTTGGTCTCTTATTTTTTCTTTCCTTTTTACTAATAATCGCTCCAAAGATTCTGCCGTAAGCTCCACCGCTTCTTCAAAAGTCTTACACTGTTTCTTTACCAAAAAATCATCCCCTGGCACATTAATTTTGATTTCGACAAATTTGTTTTCTTTATCACTCGTCTTTTCCACTTTCATAAAAACATCTGCCGATACTATTTTATCGTAATACTTTCCCAATCTGTCCATTCGTTCTTGAACGAAATCCACTAACTTTTTGTCAACAGTAAAGTTAACTGCCTGAACATTTACATTCATAATCTCTATTTTAATTGGTTAAACATTTTTTGAATTATTTTTGATTCCGTGGATGCGCCTCTTCATACACTTTTTTAAGCTCCGATAAACTGCTATGCGTGTAAATTTGTGTTGACGCTAAACTGGAATGCCCTAATAATTCTTTTACCGAATTCAAATCGGCTCCGTTGTTCAGTAAATGAGTCGCAAATGTATGTCGTAATATATGTGGACTTTTCTTTACCTTTTCGGAGACCGTACTAAAGTACGTATTTATTAATCGATACACAAAGGAATCATTCAATTTTAAGCCTTTTTTTGTGAGAAAAAAAAAGTCATTGTCTTTAATTATCTCTAAACGTGTTCTTTCGTTAGCATATAAAATTAATTGTTCGGATACAATTGGTAATAAGGGAAGAATTCTTTCCTTATTCCTCTTGCCGAGAACTTTTATCGTATTATTTGACGTGTTTACATTGGCGATTTTCAGATGTATTAATTCTGTTCTTCTAATTCCAGTGGTATAAAACAGGTCAATTATAAGTTTGTCCCTTATTTCTTCAAAGCCAATGGGATTTTGTATTTGACTCAAGACATCCACAACTTCTTTCTCTGAAAACGGGATTTGAAGTGTTTTGGGCGTTTTTAAAGCTTTGTGTTTTAGCAGCGGACTCACTTCTATTTGTTTGGTCTTCAGCAGGAATTTATAAAATGCTTTTAAAGAAGCCATCTTCCTGTTGACCGACACATTAGACCTATTATTATCCACAAGCGAAACAATCCAACTTCTGATTTGGCTATAGTTTGCCTGATCAATATTTTCGTCGTTGAATTGATTTTTATTGAATGACTCGAAGGAATTGATGTCAGTCAAATACGCATTTATGGTATGTGGAGAATATTTTTTCTCCAATTGCAGATACTCTTTAAATGCGTCCTTATTATTAGTCATAAAAAAACCGTTAGTATCAAAGGTATTAAACTTTAATGACTAACGGTACTTTATTTAGATAGAAAATAATTAACTATTCTCTATGTTGTCTCTCATGTTCTGGATATAAGCCGCTTTCTGAATCTTTGCTCTATTAGTAACTGATGGTTTTATAAAAGCAGTACGTGCTCTTAGTTGACGAACAGTTCCTGTCTTGTCAAATTTTCTTTTATAGCGCTTTAATGCTCTATCGATATTTTCTCCGTCTTTAATTGGTATAATTAACATAATATAGACACCTCCTCTCGTTAAGGCTGCAAAAGTATATTATTATTTTGACCCGAACAAAATAAATAACAATTTATTTTGAGAACAGGCGAAGCAATTATGAATTGTGAATTGTGAATTATTTCAAAATATTTCTCGAGATTACCAATTTCTGTATTTCAGTAGTTCCTTCACCTATGGTACATAATTTTGAATCTCGGTAGAATTTCTCCACAGGATAATCCTTGATATAGCCATAGCCTCCATGAATTTGAACAGCTTCATTGGCCACCTTAACACACATTTCAGAAGCGTACATTTTGCTCATGGCACTAATTGTGGTCATTTTTCGATTCTGATTTTTCAAGAATGCTGCCTTATGCAACAACAATTCCGAGGCCTCAATTTCTGTTGCCATATCAGCCAGTTTAAAGGAAATTGCCTGAAATTCGCAAATTGCTTTTCCGAATTGGCGTCTTTCTTTCGAATATTTCAGCGCGGCTTCATAAGCTCCTTTTGCAATGCCAAGTGATAATGCCCCTATCGAAATTCTTCCTCCGTCTAAAATTTTCATGGATTGAACAAAACCATCTCCCACTTCTCCCAGTCTATTAGCATCCGGAATTCGGCAATTGTCAAAAATCAATTCGGCCGTTTCGCTAGCACGCATGCCCAATTTGTTTTCTTTTTTCCCTGAAGTAAAACCAGGCATTCCTTTTTCAAAAACAAAAGCAGTCATCCCTTTAGAATCGCCTTTTTCGCCAGTTCGTACAATCACAACGGCAATATCTCCGGAAATGGCATGGGTTATAAAGTTTTTAGCACCGTTAACAATCCAATAGTCCCCTTCTCTCAAGGCGGTGGTATTCATTCCCCCGGCATCAGACCCAGTGTCGTGCTCCGTTAAGCCCCAAGCACCAATGTGTTCTCCCGTGGCCAATTTTGGTATCCATTTTTTCTTTTGCTCTTCATTCCCAAAAGCGAATATATGATTGGTACATAATGAATTATGCGCCGCAACAGATAGTCCAATGGAAGGATCCACCTTAGATATTTCTTCTATTATCGTAATGTATTCGTGATACCCTAAACCAGATCCACCCAGTTCTTCCGGCACTAATATCCCCATAAAGCCCATCGCACCCAATTTTCTGAACAAAGGGACAGGAAAAATCTGAGCCTCATCCCACTGCATTATATAAGGTCTAATATTTTTTTCGGCAAAATCTCTAATAGATTGAGCTATCATTGTCTGCGTTTCGCTGTAATCGAAGTTCATATAAATAAGGGTATGAATTTAAAAGTCCAAATATAAGGCTATAATATTTGCCTTATCAATAGACAATCCTTTAATTTTTGTTAAATCATTAACATTTTTAAAATCACCATTCATGCTTCTGAAAGTTACAATTTGTTTGGCAAGTTGATAATTGAAATAGGGAAATTGGGACAATTCCTTTATGGAAGCGTTATTGACATCTATTTTTTTAAGTTTGGGAAGCTCTGAAACTTTAAAATGGGAATTCAAATTCTCGATAACTTCGGGCGACACCCCCCAAACATCATTCATTTGTTCCATCGAAACAAAACCTCCTAAACTTTCCTTCAGCTTTAAAATCCGAATTGAAATCGCCTCCCCTATTCCATAAATCTTAATTAAATCCTCCTGAGTCGCCTTATTGATGTCAATTATGACTGTTTTTTCTTTTTTGGCGAAAGCCGTATTGGGATTTTTTTTATAGGCTGCGAATTCTTTTTTATTGTTTACCCAATCCGGAAATTTGAAATAGGGCGCCATAGCATTCAACAAGGAATCGGAAACTTTTGTTACGTCCTGAAATTCTTTCGGAGAATTTACGTAGTTGTTTCCTTTTCTAAAAGCCAGCAACCGGTCGATTTCAAGAACCGACATGCCGAGCTTGTATCCTTTATAATCCGAGATAAAATTGGGATTGAAAGGGAAAATCTTCGGAATATAATGGAGTTTTTGCTGTTTCATCGAATCAATCTGTGACTGTACCGAAAGCCATTTTTCTTTCTCAGGGGAGTCATTCGACAATGCACTAACATCAACAAAAAAATACACCAGCTGCAAAACAACAATTATTCCGAATAATAAAAAAACACCCGCGCGCTGCCCCTTTGAAAACTTAAAATAGGATTTTATTATTTTGAAATTCATATTTTTCAGATTGGGTCAATTTTGCTCGAATTGAATTTTGAACTTTAAAAATAAGGAATATTTTATGAAATCGGAATTTTTAATACTGTAATTGTCAAAAAGACATTTTTGAAAAAATAAGGATTTTCTTGTGTAGCATCCTTTAAAAAAAACAATATATTTGGAACTTACTAACCAAAACCCAAAATACGATGTCAATTTGGAAAAGAAAACCATTAGCCCAGCTCCTAGTTGAGGCAGCTGAATCTGAAAAAGGATTAAAAAGAACATTAACCGCTTGGTCATTAATTGCATTAGGCATTGGTGCGATCATAGGCGCCGGTTTATTTGTAAGAACCGCCATGGCGGCTTCGCAAAATGCGGGTCCGTCAGTAACAATAGCTTTTATTGTTGCGGCTATTGGCTGTGCGCTAGCAGGGTTATGCTATGCCGAACTTTCTTCTTCCATTCCCATTTCAGGAAGTGCTTACACCTATACTTACGCGACGATGGGTGAGTTTATGGCCTGGATTATTGGCTGGGATTTAATATTAGAATATGCAGTTGGAGCCGCGACGGTAGGAATCGCATGGAGCGAATACCTGAATAATTTACTTGTCAATGTACTTCACATCAGCCCAATTCCCTATTCGCTTTCCCATTCCCCATTTCAATCTAATTTAGAGACGGGCGAAACTGGAATAATCAACCTACCCGCTTTATTTATAGTCGGGATTATCAGTTTATTATTAATCAAAGGTATCCAGGAATCGGCATTTGTAAACGGGATTATCGTTGTTTTAAAAGTTTTCATCGTTGTTTTAATTATAGTTATCGGTTGGAATTTTGTCAATCCCGCAAATCATACACCTTATATTCCGCCAAGTTCAATTTTTACGGACGAACACGGAATTAACCATAATTTCGGCGGATTTTGGGGGATTATTGGAGCTGCCGGAACCGTTTTCTTTGCCTTCATCGGATTTGATGCCGTAAGTACTGCCGCACAGGAAACTAAAAATCCAAAAAGAAATATGCCAATAGGCATTTTAGGATCACTCGCTATTTGCACCATATTATATATTCTTTTTGCCCACGTTTTGACAGGCGTCGCTACCGTCGAGGATTTCAGAACAGGTGGAAAAGAAG
Organism: Flavobacterium psychrophilum; assembly: GCA_945872245.1. Classification (GTDB taxonomy): domain Bacteria; phylum Bacteroidota; class Bacteroidia; order Flavobacteriales; family Flavobacteriaceae; genus Flavobacterium; species Flavobacterium psychrophilum_T. Next base: position 40,885 of record CAMBZB010000015.1, on the reverse strand, counting down.
CCTCTGTGGCATTTGCCATCAATAAATATATGATAGGTTATGCTTGGTTAGGCCAATTGGTGACCGTTGCCATATTAGCAGGATTTTCTTCCGTGATTTTGGTAATGTTATTAGGACAATCTAGAGTGTTTTATTCCATGGGAAAAGATGGATTGTTACCTAGCATGTTTAGTGATTTGCATTCCAAATTCAAAACACCCTACAAAGCCAATATTGCCATTTTACTGATTGTAGGAGCATTTGCCGCGTTTGTTCCGGGCGATATCGTAGGCGATATGACCAGCATAGGAACCTTATTTGCTTTTGTATTGGTTTGCATATCGGTAATTATTTTGAGAAAAAAAGAACCTAATATGGTGAGGGAATTTAGAACTCCATTGGTTCCGTTGGTGCCATTACTCGGAGTTGCTGCCTGTGTTTTAATGATGGTTGGATTGGGTTGGACTAACTGGTTGCGCCTTTTTATGTGGATGGCAATTGGTGTTGCTATCTATTTTGCATATAGCAAGAAAAACAGTAAGTTACACAATCCAGAAAAGTAGTACTATACAAAAAGAAAAAGGGATTATAAAGCAAATGCATCTGCTTTATAATCCCTTTTTTGTTGATATTTTTTTTACAAATCAAAAACCGAGCTACGCTTGGCCCGAATCAAATCCTTCAGTCGAATCCAGAAGGCCAAGGTTAAATATACACCAAAACCCAAACCAGCAGTCACAAAAGACACATAAATAAAAAACAATCGCACACTACTGGCCCGCATTCCAAGGGCATCCGCTAATCGGGAAGAAACATGAAAGCCGTGCTTTTCGAAAAAAAATTTAAGATTGAGTACTGCCGACATTTTTTGGGGTTTTGCCCTTCGACAAGCTCAGGGTGACAATTATGGTAGTAAAATTACGAAATTTATTTCTAAACATTATCTTTCCCAAATTTGAAATTACTCAAATTCTGAGGTGAAGAACAATTGCACGTTGGGGTATTTGTTTTGTGTCATTTGTATTGTAAAATCCGAATCGGCGAGGAATACCAATTGCCCGTATTTATCGTGTGCTAGGAATTTTTGCTTTATTCTTCTAAACTCCTTGAACTCCTCACTTTTAGGATCTTTTGGCTTTACCCAACACGCCTTGTGAACCGGAAAGTTTTCATATGTACATTTAGCCCCGTATTCATGTTCGAGTCGGTACTGGATTACTTCATATTGAAGTGCGCCCACCGTTCCTATTATTTTTCTGTTGTTCATTTCAAGTGTAAACAACTGTGCCACTCCTTCGTCCATTAATTGGTCAATTCCCTTGTCAAGCTGTTTGGCTTTCATTGGGTCGGCATTGTTGATGTATCTGAAATGTTCTGGTGAGAAACTTGGAATTCCTTTAAAACTCATAACCTCGCCTTCGGTCAAAGTGTCTCCTATTTTAAAATTTCCTGTATCATGCAATCCCACAATATCACCAGGATAAGAGATGTCAACGATTTCTTTCTTTTCAGCAAAGAAGGCATTCGGACTCGAGAATTTCAAATTCTTTTTCTGGCGAACGTGGTAATAGGGTTTATTTCTTTCGAAGGTGCCAGAAACAATTTTGATAAAAGCCAAACGGTCTCTGTGTTTGGGATCCATATTGGCGTGGATTTTAAAAACAAATCCGGTCATTTTTTCTTCAGTTGGGTCAACCAATCGCGTTTCCGAATCTTTTGGTCTCGGTGAAGGCGCAATTTCAACAAAGCAATCCAGAAGTTCGCGAACTCCGAAATTGTTCAATGCCGATCCAAAAAAAACGGGTTGGAGTTTTCCATCCAAATAATCCTGACGGTCAAATTTGGGATACACCTCATCAATTAATTCTAATTCTTCCCTTAATTTGTTGGCGGGTTTTTCTCCAATTATTTTTTCTAATTCCGGACTTTTTACGTCCGAAAAAGCGATGGTTTCCTCTATGTTCTTCCGGCTGTCGCCACTAAACAAGTTGATGTTTTCTTCCCACAAATTGTAGATTCCTTGAAAATCATACCCCATTCCTATAGGGAAACTGAGCGGTGTAACTGTCAATCCCAGTTTTTGTTCCACTTCATCCATTAAGTCAAAAGCATCTTTCCCTTCACGATCCAGTTTATTGATAAAAACGATGATGGGAATTTTCCGCAATCTACAAACGGCAACTAACTTCTCGGTTTGTTCCTCGACCCCTTTTGCAACGTCAATAACAACAATCACGCTGTCAACTGCTGTCAAGGTTCTAAAAGTATCTTCAGCGAAATCCTTGTGACCTGGCGTATCGAGAATATTTATTTTTTTGTCCTTATAGATAAATGCCAATACCGAAGTAGAAACCGAAATTCCTCTTTGGCGTTCAATTTCCATAAAATCGCTTGTCGCCCCTTTTTTGATTTTGTTATTCTTCACCGCACCGGCTTCCTGGATGGCGCCTCCAAAAAGGAGCAACTTTTCTGTCAATGTTGTTTTTCCGGCATCGGGATGCGAGATAATCCCAAAAGTTCTTCTTCGCTGTATTTCTTCTAAAAAGCCCATGTTTGTATAAATAGTTTGCAAAAGTACTATTTAAAAATGCCAATTAAAAAAAATAGTATATCCTATAAATACAACTTCCTATTTGGTGGAAAAAAATCACATTCCAAAAGGATAGGTTTCGGGAATTTGGTTACCGTCTGGTTCAATATGTATCGGATGCAATGCGGTTGTTTCGTCCAGAAAAAGGAAGGCGTCGTATCTTTTTGGCATAACAGAAGGAACATAATTCCCGAATCTTTCGTGTTCGGGATTGTACACCACTCCAATGGCGCGATGTCCTATAGGAGCCGAAACGCACTTTTCTTTCCTGATTTTGTGCATCAGTAACAATCTGTTTTTCCCTTTGCTGGCATGGTGGAAATCGTTTTCCCAACTTCCTTCAACGGCATTTGGAATTCTTATTTTTCGCATCTCGTCACCCCAACCTCTGGCAGCAATGACGCTTCCTTTGTAGGAGCCAAATCCAACTGCTACAACACCATCGTCCGCAAATTGTTCTCTCAACAGTTGTCCAACATTAACCATTCCCTCTGATGCCATGTCCGTGGCACGGGCATCACCTATGTGTGTATTGTGTTCCCAAATCACTGTCTTGGCGGTATTGCCATGGTATTTCATCAGTCGTTCCAGAGTGGAAACCATGTGCTCATCCCGAATGTTCCAGGAAGCCGAGCCTCTTTTTATCATAGCGCGATAGTATTTTTCGGCATTTCTCGCCACGAAGGCATTTTGTTCCGTGCTCATGACATTCTCGGGATCTGAATTGTAATTTTCGACCTTGCTTCTTATTTCTGTTAGCAGATTAACCACATCTTTCTCACATAATTCCGGAACAAATGCAGAGGCTCTTGCGTAGGCTTGCCCCTCATCTTTACCATAAGGCTCAAAACATTCCATTACTTTTTTGGCGAGTTTCAATGCCTCTGGATCATTTTTCTCCAAATATTGAATGATGGAACGCATCGATTCCCTGAAACTATAAACGTCAAGTCCATAAAAACCAACTCTCATTTCGAGAGGTAGGCCTGTGTTGTATGCTTTTAGCCAATCGATAAAAGCGGCTATTTCCCAATTGGCCCACATCCATGTCGGCCATCTATTAAAATCCTTGAGCACCTCATAAATATCTTTCCCTGAATTGGTATAGCCTTTTGCAAAACGGTTTAAACGATAGCAGTCCGGCCAATCGCCTTCGACACCCACAAACGCAAAACCTTTTTCCTGAATCAAGCGTTGTGTAATTTTGGCTCTCCAGGTATAATATTCATGTGTTCCGTGCGAGGCTTCTCCGAGCAAGACATATTTGGCGTCTCCGATGTAATCCATTAAAGGATCCAAATCTTCCATATTCTCCAAAGGGGAAGAAGATTCGTTTAGTAATTCCACAATTTTGTTAGAATTAATGGAAAGGGTTGGGTTTGTTGTTGTTTTCATTGCATTTTAATTTTTAAATTATACGCAGTTTTGTCTAAATGATAAAGGTAAATAAGGTCAAATAAATTTAGTTTTTTTGACCAAAAACCTATATAAATTTACGTTATATAATTGACAATCAGCTTTTTTTATTTATTTTTTTGACGATTTTAAAAGATTGAAAGTGGCGAATTGGAGTTGGTTTTTACATGAAATACGGCCTCTTTTTTTCTCCTTTTCTCTGAGCAAAAGAAAACACATTGTGAAATTTTTCAAAATCAGCACCCTTAGTGCTTTATGGTTTTTTTTTAACAAAGTATAACGTTTTCGTTAATAACATTCACCGTTTTTAGTAAATCGTTATTATTGGATGCAATATCTTTGTGCTTCGAAAAATTACAATTATTTTACCCTTCGTTGTCGATTGGGTCCACATTTAAAAAAAGAGAAAATGAGTATTATTATCAAAATTCACGCAAGACAAATTTTTGATTCAAGAGGAAATCCTACAATAGAAGTAGATGTAGTTACGGAAAACGGTGTTTTAGGAAGAGCTGCAGTTCCGTCAGGTGCTTCTACAGGAAAATTCGAAGCAGTAGAATTACGTGATGGAGGAAAAGCCTTTCTTGGAAAAGGAGTTTTAAAGGCGGTTGAAAATGTAAATACTAAAATTGCGGAAGAATTATTAGGAATATCAATTTTTGAACAAAACTTGATTGACCAAACTATGATAGAATTAGATTGCACGCCAAACAAAGCAAATTTGGGCGCGAATGCCATACTTGGAGTTTCTTTGGCTGTGGCCAAAGCGGCTGCCAATGAATTAGGGTTGCCTTTATACCGATACATTGGTGGTGTTTCTGCCAACACGTTACCGGTTCCAATGATGAACATCATCAACGGTGGTTCCCATTCTGATGCGCCTATTGCCTTTCAGGAATTCATGATTTTCCCTGTAAAAGCAACTTCTTTTACTCACGCTATGCAAATGGGAACCGAAATTTTCCACAATCTTAAAAAAGTATTGCACGATAGAGGGTTGAGTACTGCTGTGGGTGACGAAGGAGGATTTGCTCCAAACTTGGCCGGTGGAACTGAAGATGCTTTGGATACCATTAAAAAAGCGGTGGAAGCAGCGGGTTATTCTTTTGGTGACGAAGTGATGGTGGCGCTAGACTGTGCTTCTTCTGAGTTTTACGTTGATGGAAAATACGATTATTCTAAATTTGAAGGTCCAACAGGAAAAATAAGAACTTCTGCAGAACAAGTAGATTATTTGGCAGAATTAGCCTCTAAATATCCGATTATCTCTATTGAGGATGGAATGGACGAGAACGACTGGGATGGATGGAAATTGTTAACCGAAAAAATCGGGGACAAAGTTCAATTGGTTGGTGATGATTTATTCGTAACCAATGTGGAGCGTTTGTCAACGGGTATTGAAAAAGGAATTGCCAATTCTATTTTGGTAAAAGTAAACCAGATTGGTACTTTGACCGAGACAATTGCTGCGGTAAATATGGCAAAAAATGCTGGATATACTTCTGTGATGTCACACCGTTCTGGAGAAACAGAAGACAATACTATTGCGGATTTGGCAGTAGCTTTAAACTGTGGGCAAATAAAAACTGGTTCAGCTTCCCGCTCGGATCGTATGGCTAAATACAACCAGCTATTAAGAATAGAGGAAGAATTAGGAAATACTGCTTATTTCCCTGGTAAAAATGCATTTAAAATAAAATAAACATACTAATTTTATTAAAAAGCCATTTATGTCCTATAAATGGCTTTTTTTGTATGTTTTAACATTTTCATTGCGAATTTCATTTTTTAAATCCATCGAAATAGTCTAATTTTGGGAAATTATTTTACTCAAAAATTATTTCCAATTACACTATGTCAAAAACAGCAACACTTGAAATCGAAGGCAAAAAATATGAGTTTCCAATATTTATTGGAAGTGAAAATGAGATGTCCATCGATATTAGTAAATTACGTGATTTGTCAGGAGCAATCACACTAGATCCAGGATATAAAAACACAGGTTCTTGTAAAAGCGAAATCACTTTTCTGGATGGTGAAGAGGGAGTTTTGCATTATAGAGGTTATTCTATTGAAGAATTGGCAGCTAAAGGAAATTTTCTGGAAGTAAGTTATTTATTAATTTTTGGGGAATTGCCTACATCGTTAGAGTTAAAAGATTTTGAGACCCATATCCGAAAATACACCTTGGTCAATGAGGAAATGAAAAACATCATTGATGGTTTTCCTAAGACAGCGCATCCAATGGGTGTTTTGTCCGCTTTGACCAGTTCTTTGATTGCTTTTAATCCTAAAGCTGTAAATCCAGAGAACAAAGACGAATTGTATGAAGCGGTTTGTAAATTAATAGGAAAATTTCTTGTCATTGCCTCCTGGACGTATAGAAAAAGCATGGGGTATCCGTTGAATTATTATGATAATACTTTAGGATACGTTGAAAACTTTATGCAATTGATGTTCAAATTGCCAACCGAACCCTATAAAGCAAATCCGGTAGTGGTGGAAGCCTTGGATAAATTGTTTATCCTTCATGCGGATCACGAACAAAACTGTTCAACATCCACAGTAAGAATGGTAGGTTCTTCACATGCTGGATTATTTGCCTCTGTTTCTGCCGGAATTTCGGCACTTTGGGGTCCATTACACGGTGGAGCAAATCAAGCAGTCCTTGAAATGTTGGAGGAAATCCAAGCAAATGGTGGAGATGCTGAAAAATATATGGCCAAAGCCAAAGATAAAAACGACCCTTTTAGATTGATGGGGTTTGGTCACCGAGTGTATAAAAACTTTGATCCAAGAGCGAAAATCATCAAAAAAGCGGCTGATGAAGTTTTAGCAACATTAGGTGTTGATGATCCTATTTTAGATATCGCCAAAAAATTAGAAGCTTTAGCATTGGCCGACGAGTATTTCGTTGCTAGAAAATTATATCCAAATGTGGATTTCTATTCTGGAATTATTTACAGAGCTTTAGGAATCCCAACCGATATGTTTACGGTCCTATTTGCCATTGGCAGATTGCCAGGTTGGATAGCCCAATGGAAAGAGATGAGATTAAACAAGGAGCCTATCGGAAGACCTCGACAAATATACACTGGGTACGCTCTGAGAGAATTTGTATCGATGGATAAAAGATAAGAAACAATAAATTACCAAAAAAACCACTTCAATAGAAGTGGTTTTTTTATGTTGGGACCTTTCAAATTCATGAATAAAAAAAATTAAAAATTAACTTTTCTTCAACAGTTCCATGCCTACGGCACATTCTAGGCAACGGCTTTTGTTGCAATATTCATTTTTGAGCTGCAATAAAGACTGGGATTCAAAGGCATTTTTTGGTTGTATTCCAAAAGAACTGAATTTATCCACGATCGCATTTTTTTCCGGGGCAACCTCGTTTAACAACTGAATTAAGTCTTCGGAATTTTCCTTGCCCTGACTTTTGGCGTAAGCAAATTGAAGTGGAATAATAGTGTTTATCACGATTAAATCAACGAACGATTGGGAAAGTTTTTTTAATTTTTTGGGGCTTTCCTTGTCAAACTGATAGTGGGTTTGCCAATAGGCCGAAACGGCAACTCCAAAGGTTTTGTATATAGTTGCAAGCGAATTTGAAGTGCTTATTGTCGAAAATAAATTTTGCTGGCTGTGGTACAAATTCGCCAACTGCGAAAGCCGAATCGTAGGGAAATTATCGGGACGATGCTTGAAAAACTGAACGGGTTCCGTACTATTCTTTTCCAATTGGTATTTCTGCAACAAATAGAAATACCTGAATTTTAAATCCTTGTAATAAGTATCTTCCTTTTCTGTATCCAATACCCCGGCGCTTCCTAAAAGTAGGGCTTCCAAATTCTCGACCTCAAAACTTTCTTTTCTTATAACGGAAAATGGAATCGATTGGGCGATTTTCAAAAAAAGTTCCCCATTGGTATTCAATCCAAAATTCTTGGCCAAAAGGCAGAACAAGACCGCTTCCCAATCCTGATGGGTTTGCTCCAACAATTCAAAAATGGGTTTTGATTTTCGTTCCAAGCGTTCAAAAAACAAGCGTTCCTGCCAATTTCTTAAAGTAAAATCGGCAATGGTTTGTAATTGCTTTTCGCAGAAAATCCAGGATTTCGGGCTGGTCAAGGATTGATAATTGGTGATTGTTGTTGTGTCGACGTAGTGCCGGAGTTCTAAAACCGGAATTTCGCTGTTGTTCTTTCTGTAAATTTCGGTGTCGTGTTCCCAAACCACATGCAGAATCACGTTTTCATAGTTGGCATCTCTTTCGTGATGGTGCGCATACCAATCTGAAGAATTAAGATGAATCTCCACATTTCCGGCCCATTTTTGGTCGCCGATGATAATTTGTGCATTAAAAAAATCGGGACCGGCAAGCGCTAAATAGTGCCCAACGTGGACTATTACGACTTCCTCTCCATTGGAAGTTTTTAAATTCAGGGTGTCGAACTGCTTGAATTTCCAAAGATAGTGGAGAAAATCCTCTTTCATTTTTTTAGATTATTAGACTTCTTAGCGTATCAGACTGCTACACTAAGGTACTAAAAAAGAAACTTCTTAACTAAAAATAAAAAATACTAGGAATTCGTGGAAATCATGGAAAATTTTTAAAAACGTTTGGGCGATATGAATCGTGGGCGATTGATTATCGCAACAAATACAATTGGGCGCAAGCCCGGGCATCCGATAAGGCTTCGTGGTGGTTTAAAGCAATTTTCATTTCTCGGCAGCAATCACTCAATTTAGTGGGCTTTAACCCTTTGGCTTTGTATATTTTAACGGTGCATTCCCATCTGGGAGCCAAATTCAAAGAAGCATAATCCAACCCATAGAGCGCCATTGATTTGGCAAGCACATTGCGGTCGAAGCTTTCGTTATGGGCCACGACAATCCTGTTTTTTAGCCGTTTTTGGATTTCGGGAAAGACTTGCGCAAAGTTTTTTGCGTTTGCCGTATCTCGTGGATAAATACCATGAACCGCTATCGTGAACGGGTTGTATTGATTGTTTGGCGGTTTGATTAAGGTCACATATTCGTCAACAATCACTCCATTTTCAACAGTAACAATACCTACCGAACACGGATGAAAGGCAGTAGCAGTTTCAAAATCGATAGCGGTGAAGGTCAATTTGATTTTAGATTTTAGATTTTAGACTACAATTTTTGAATTCATAGTGTCTTTGCCTTTACAACAAAAGTGACTTGGGCAGCATTTCCAGAAAAGGCATGGCTTTGGAATAATCTAGAGATTCGTATTCAAAACCTAATCTTCTCAGGTTATCATAATACAATTGGTGGTTTTGATAATAGTATTTTTCGCTTTGCATATACCAAACTTTTTCTCCGAGTTTTTTGGATAAAAACCATTTTTCTAACAATCTTCCGGAACGTCCATTGCCATCATTCCAAGGATGAATTTTCACAAAAACCAAATGAATGAAACTAGCATAATAAAAAATTTCGGGAAAACTCAATTGTTTTTTTAGAAGAGACTCCATATCGTCATAAAGCCGGACCATTTCATCCTCTAGCTGATGCGGAAGTGCCGCCACATATTCAATTCGCCCGTCATCATTGGTGACAAACATATTTTGGACACGGTGTTTGCCTTGCTGATTTTTCGCAACGATATTTTTCCCTAGAAGAATATGCGCTTGGCCAATCGTATTTTTATCCAAAGGGCTTGTTTTTGCAAACCAATAGGCATCATACAAATCGTCAATTTTCTTGGTGTAATCCGGAAGGAACTCAATGCCGAATTTTTTGTGTTTAATATACGAATCCAATTCCATTTCCTCTCCTTCGATCTTGCTGGAAAACACCGAGGCAACCGAAGTGTAAAAACTAAAAGTACCAGCAGAAATATCAGCATCATGGAGCGAATCAAACTTCTCTTCCAATCCTAGCGGGAAGTTTTTTTTGTAATCTTCTAAAAGTAGTTCAGGGATTATTTTCATGGGAGAATTCGTTACGGTACAAATATAAACAAAGTCGATGAACCATGAGATAAATTGGTATTGCTACTGAAAGAAATTCCAAACCAAACCAAAACGAATCATAAAATCACGATAGGGAGTATTGGGTGCCGCATAAAAATTATTGCCCGAGAGTGAAGAATTGAAATGTTCCGCCTTAAAATAAATACGGGTTCTTTGAATGCGGGCATTCACGAAAAAATCAAGGTTGGGATAATTGCCGATTTCCTTTTTATTTTGAACGAAAAACTCGCCGATTACAGGATTGTAATCATTGGCAAAATAGCGGCTAAAGTAATTCAAGGTAACCCCCGTTTGCAAATACAAGGCTTTTTCAAACATAGTAGTAGAGTAATACAGCGTATTGCGGCTAACCAATTCGGGTACGTTGAGGATAAAATCGGGCTGATCCACTTTTTGATATAAAAAAGTGTTGTCTAAGGCAAATTTCCCGAGTCGGAATTCCTTATTGACTTTCACAGACACATAATTGATGGTGCTGCTGTATTGTTTGGGTGCGACTATTTGCTTTTGGACATCGGTGGCTACATTTTCAAAATACAAATGATCTTGTAGGGTAGACAATTGGAGCGATGCGGTAATCCAAGGGGTGATTGCATTGGCGCTGATGGCATTTATCTTTTCATTTTTGAAATCATTGAACCAGTTGTAATTCACAAAACTACTTTGGTACAATTCATAATTGTTATTCGGCAATTTGTTGAGGCTTTGGTATCCGAATGCCAGTTGGGTTTCGTCATTCAGGGCATAGTTCAGTTTGGCGTTCAGATGAGACAAAGACTCGTTGGTCAATGATCTTGTATACAAGAATTTACCGTTCCATTTGTTTTTTTGATACTCATATTGACCTCCCGCACTGTTGATGGTTTGGTTCAATGCAGCCGGAATGGTTTGGCTGTCGAGAAGTAAGATTTTGCCATAGTAATAATGGGTACTGAAATCTTCCGCAAAAAATTTGAATTTTCCCAGGGTTGTATTTTCATAAATAAGCCCAAAGGTATTGTGCATTTTGTTGTAACGCGTTTGGTCGTTTATACCCCTGTCTATATAGGAATCCCCATATCTATAAACCGTTGTGTTGCCCACAGTCGAGGGCACTGTAGCTTGATTGTATTCGAAAAATTTATTTTCGTAATTCAATTGATGAGTGACATATACATTGTTGTTTCCTTGGAGGGCATTGATTCTAAAAATATGGTCCACGAAAATGCGTTTCCCTTTCAAGAAAGACTTGGCGTCTTTAAAATAAATCTCTAGTCGTTCCCTATTGTCGTAATCCGGGTTCCCGCTTTCGAAATCTTCGATGGTGGTGATGCCGCCATTTTCCTCGTTGAGAATATCTTGGGAGGTGAAATGGGCGTTGGCAAAATAGCGCCTGTTTTTAGTATTGTAACTGGTGGTAAACCTAAAATTCCCGGTGCTCGCTAACTGATTGATGTATCTACCAGTAGAGCGCAGTCCTTTGTAGGCAATAGAAAAATTGAGCCTTGGCGCCGTATTCAAGGTGAAGAAGGCGTCTACAGATTGACCTTGTTTCATAACTGACCTAAAATAGAGTTCCGTAACGGGGGTGGCCACCGAACAATAGCGAATTTGGTTGGCTTCGATAAAATTAAAGTGCTTTGCCGCAAAACCAAATTCAGGATATGGGGAAAACTCGCTCAAACCGTATTGCAAAGTAGTATAAGTTTGCCCTTCGTTCGGGAAAGGCAACAAGCCGAACGTATCTTTTCGCAGGTAATTATGACTGTATTCTTTTTGAATAGTTAACGAGGTGTCAATATAAGTGGTGTCGCGTTCTAAAGTAATGATGCGATACAAATCTAGGGTAGCCTCTTTTGCTTTGGGTTTCCGTATGGAATCAGAGCTATTGTAACGACCGTTAAAATCGAATCCAGTGGCCTTTTTTTCTTGAGAGAACAGTACAATGGGCAATACGAAAAGAGATACGAAAAAGAAAATCCTCATTTGGAAGTTATATAATTAGGCATTGGTAGCTAGGCATTCTAGGGCAAAGGTAAATGAAAATACGCACAAACAAAAAAACAGGGGGATTTAAGGGCCCTTTTTTGAAAACAAGAAATCAGTTGTATTCCATCCTCCGGTACAAATGAAGAGTGCACTTGGGAATTTCAGGAAGAATAGCCTATTAAACAGGAAGAATAAAGCGAAATCTCCTATAAACACAAGGCCTCAAATAGCAATCTCCAAAAATAAGAGGTAAATTATGAGAATATACTAATTTTTTTCCTAAAACAAAAACGATTTAAGAAGTATTAAATCATTATTTTGAACCGTTTTTTTTTTATAATTCGTATTTCATGACGTTTTTAATGCGAATTTGCCCTTACGCATTTGTGAAAAACCGTATAAAACCAACTTGAAAATAACCCGAAAAACACATCAATAACACATCAAATCAGGCTTTTTTCTAAAAATACCCTTTTTTAGGATTTGAACCACTATTTTAAAAATCCTTTTATTTCAAGGGTTTCGAGCGGTTTTTTTTTGAAAATTCTGGACAATTTTACTTGTATAGTTTTTGTATAGTTGCCTTACACCCAAAAAAAAGAATTTTATTAGAATTGATTTTTATCTTGCCACTCTAATCTTAAACTTTTTTATTATGAAAAAATTACTTATGTTACTCTTCCTGATGACTATTTCATTGGGACAATCGCAAAACTTCCCCTTGGATTTTACAGGAGGTACAGATGTACTTACCGGTTTCGATGGGAACGTCTTCAGCATTATCACGGATGAAGGCAACGAGGTAGGTCAGTTGGTTAGTGTTAACCAACTTTATGACAATTACCAATTAACCTTAGCACAAACTTTAAATCTTTCTGATGATGGTAACAATACTATCACTTTTAGAATAAAGCCAATTGGAGATGCGGGTTTAACAACCAGAAACCATTTGTTAAAGTTTGAAGGTGGAACCGGAGGCGCAGCACAAACTGAGCTTGCATTTACTACAACCGGAAATGACTGGCAGGTTATTACTTTAAATTTTGGCGCCGGTTTAGGTAGTTATGCTAAACTTGTTTTATTTACAGATTTTAATAACACACTAACCGGAACTTATTTAGTTGACGACTTTGTTGGCGGAACAAACAATGTCCCAACTTGTAACGATGGAGTTCAAAACGGTACAGAAACCGGTATTGATTGTGGTGGGACTTGTAACCCTTGTGGTGTTACTGCTCCTGCTGATGCTGCACAATCACCTCCAGCCAGAAATGTAGGGGATGTTTTGTCTATTTTTACTGATGCAGTAGATTATAATGTACAATCAGGAACTAATTTTTCCCCTTATTGGGGTCAGCCAGGTGCATATATAGCACCAACTATTGTTGGAGTTGGAACGCCAAGTAACAATACTTTATTGTATCAAAATTTAACTTACCAAGGGGTACAATTTAGCGCTCCTGTTAACGTACTTACTATGACTAATCTTCACTTAGATGTTTGGTCTCCAAGTAGTACTTCAATGGATGTGGTTTTGATTGGAGGAGGCGAAAACGGATTTGTTATCACTCTTGTTCCTGGACAATGGAATAGTATTGATATACCAATGTCAAATTATGCTGCAAGAACATTAAACAGTATTGGACAAATGATGTTCAGAAATACTACTCCTGCAGGAGGTAAAGTATACGTTGACAACATTTATTTCTGGAAAGCTCCTGCAGGTACTTTTACTTATTATGCAGATGCTGATGGTGACGGATATGGTGCAGGTGCTGCAGTTTCATTGACAGCAGAAACAGCACCAACTGGATATTCTGTAAACAATACAGACTGTAACGATGCAAATGCTGCTGTTAACCCAGGAGCAACTGAAATTGCTGACACAATTGATAATGATTGTGATGGATCAATAGATGAAGGATTCCCTCCTACTTTTGCTGCTCCAACGCCTCCAGCAAGAAATGCTTGGGATGTAAAATCGATATTTAGTGGAGCTTATGATAATGTAGCTTTAGATGAACTTCCAACAGAATGGTCACAATTGGCATTAGCACCGTTTTCGGTTGAATCAATTGGTGGAAATGACACTTGGAAATTTGGAGGTGAATTTTTAGGTATGGCAAAATATTCTGGTAATGGTATTAATTTGTCAGATATGACCATGATGCACATCGATTATTGGACTCCTGACAATAAAGTTATGATAGCGAAAATTGTGAATACTACTGGTCCTGTAACAGAAGGACTTACTATTGTTCAAGATCCAGTTGTAACTGGTACCTGGAGAAGTGTAGATATTCCGATGGCTCAATTTGGAGGATCAGTTGATAAATCTAAAATTACACAGATTCTATTAGACCCACAATTAGGTGGCTCTACTGTATATGTTGATAACTTGTATTTTTACAGACCAGCAACATCTGCTTCATCTCCAAGCATAACTAACTTTACTGTTCCAAGTAAACTTATTGGTGATGCATCATTCCAATTAACTCCTCCAACAAGTAACAGTACTGGTGCATTTACTTATACAGTAACTGGAGCATCAGGTGTAGCTACTATCAGTGGAGACATGGTTACCATTGTAGGCGGTGGTTCAACTATCATCACAGCTACTCAAGCAGCTGCAGATGGTTTTGATTCTGGAAGTATTACAGCTTCTTTTGTTGTTTCTTTCCCTCCACCAGCTACTGCTGCACCAACACCAACAAGAGCTGCTGGAGATGTGATTTCTATTTTTAGCAATGCATATACTGATAAAGTAGGTACTGCTTTTAGATCATTTTTTGGAACAACTGCCTTGACTCAAGTTAATATTGATGGTAATCCTACCAACAGATATACAGATTTTGATTATGTAGGTAACACTTTTGGTGCAGGTGGCGTAAATGCTTCTGCTATGGAAAAATTACACTTAGATATCTGGACACCAGATTGTACTTCTTTTGATGTATATATACTTGATGGTAGTAATCCTGAGCAAAAAGTTACATTAACACCTACCACTAGTGAGTGGAACAGTTTTGATATTGACTTGGCTGAATATACTAGTTTAACTAAATCTGGAATTGTTGAATTCAAATTTGAAAGATCAGGAACAACAGATAAAAAGACGATTTACCTTGATAACATCTATTTCTGGAAAACACCTTCCTATTATGTTGATGCCGATGGCGATGGATATGGTGCAGGGACTGCTTTAGAAACATCTATAGAAGGTTCTGTTACAAACAATACAGACTGTAACGACGGTGATACTGCTATTAACCCTGGCGCTACTGAAATTTTAGACGGTATTGATAACGATTGTGATAGTTCTATAGATGAAGGATTTCCTCCAGCTACAGATGCTCCAACAGCTCCAGCTAGAAATGCTTGGGATGTGATTTCTGTATATAGTAATGCTTATACTACTATTACTCCTACACCTAACTATTATCCTATCTGGGATGCAGTAGCTCAAACAACACAATTTTCTAATTACACTCCTGTAAGTGACGAAACGTTAAAGTATTCTAACTTAAACTTTCAAGGTATTGATTTTAATGGTGGAAAAAACGTGTCAGCAATGACTAAGTTACACCTTGACGTGTATACACGAGATCTTTCATCCTTTAAGGTTTCTCTTATTGCAGGTGGAGAAAATGCTGTAACGCTAACTCCAACCTTAGCTGGATGGAATAGTTATGATCTTGATTTAGCTACTCAATATGCTGATAGAAATTTATCAAATGCTATCCAATTAAAATTAGAAAGAACTTTATGGACTCCTACTGACGGTAATGTTAATTCACTTTATGTAGATAACATTTATTTCTACAGAGCAGCTACAGGATCTACTTATTATGTAGATGCTGATGGCGATGGTTATGGAGCAGGTACTGCTGTTACTCTAGAGCCTTCAACAGCTCCATCAGGATATTCAGCTGTAGCAGGAGATTGTTCTCCTACTAATGCAGCAATCAACCCAGGTGCTACAGAGATTTTTGACACTATAGATAATGATTGTGATGGTTCAATTGATGAGGGTACTACACTTCCTGCTCCAGTTGTTACTAGCTCAAGCAGATGTAAGGTAACCGTTGGTGTTGCTCCAACAGCTGTAGCACTTCCAGGTTATACTTTAGTATGGTATTCTGTTGCAACAGGTGGTACTGCTTTAACAGCTACACCATTAATCACTTCGACTACAAAAACGTACTGGGTAGCACAAAAATTAGGTGCTGGAACTCCTAGTCCAAGAGCTCAAGTTACGACTACTGTAAACAATTTACCGGCTACGCCATCGGCTTTAACATCATTAGATGCTAAAAACATTTGTAAATACATTGATTCAGATACTCCAGTATTATTTTCTGCTACTGCAACAGGTGCTAGTTCTTACATCTGGACTACTACAATCGCCAACATCACAGAATCGGATATAACAAATGATGGTGCTGAAGCTTTTATCAGTTTTAAAAATGCAAGCACTACACCAGGATTAATTGGTTCAGTATTAGTTCAAATACAAGATGCTAACGGTTGCGTGTCTTTACCAAAATCTCTTTCTTTGACTACTAAAGTACCTACTGCACCTACATCCTTAACTATGACAAGTGCTAATAGCACACCTCATTTTAATGGAATAATAACTCCTGCAGTTGGAGAAACCCCTGCTGTTACTGGTTTAGTAGGTCTTAACTCTCTTGTTAAAATCACTAAAGTAGGTCCTTATATGGGAACCGAAACAGTATTCACTTTGACAGCAGCAGAGGCTCCAACAGCTGCTAGCTATGAATGGACATTAAACGGAGCAACTCAATTGACTGGAGGTAATGGAAGAATAATTACCGTTGATTTCGCAGGTGTTGAACCAGGAATTGGAACATTGCCTGTAGTGGTTAAATCAGTAGGTGGTTGTGGACCATCAACAGCTAGAACATTAACGCTAGCCAGAGCGGTACCAACGGCTCCAACTAAGTTAGTATTAACTGATGATGCTATCTCAACA
This sequence comes from Flavobacterium psychrophilum, assembly GCA_945872245.1. GTDB lineage: Bacteria > Bacteroidota > Bacteroidia > Flavobacteriales > Flavobacteriaceae > Flavobacterium > Flavobacterium psychrophilum_T. The sequence goes on along the minus strand of CAMBZB010000015.1, from coordinate 23,928 downwards.
ACAGCAATTACTAAAGTAGGGCCATACACAGGAAAATCAACGGAATTAACGTTGACTGCTACTCCGTTTACCACTCAAGGAGGGACTGCTACTTCGTATGCTTGGATACTTCCAGCAGGTGTAAATTGTGAGACTAGCAATACCCCTACAACAGTTAAAGTTAAATCAACGGTAAACACTGGAACGGTTGAAGCGCCTATTTATGCGATCAATGATGTTGCTGCTATTGCTACTGCATCAAGCACTATCACAATTAATTTAGATGATGTTCAATCAGGAGTAACTTCATTACCAATACAAGTATTTGGGGTTAACGGAGCTGGAAATTCAATAGCGAGAACATTAACACTATCAGCTGCTGCGCCAGCTACACCTGCCATAGTTGGAAGTGGTGGAAATGGAACAGCTAATCAATTTGGTAGTTGTCTTACTAAAACGTATACTGCTACACCAATCCCAGGAGCAACCTATACTTGGACAGCTCCAGGAGGAACAATTACTCAAACAGGAAATGTTATCGTGGTTGATTATTCAACTACGTCAGTAGCTTTATTAGGATCTTCAACAGTAACTTGTTTTGCTTCGAACGGTACAGGAGACAGTGGTGTAAAATCACTTACTGTAAAAAGAATAGCTTGTACAGGTACTAGACTTGCACCAGAAGCAACGACTACTGAAAAATTCAGCGCGGTGGCGTATCCAAACCCAGCTACAGAAGGATTCAGAGTTAAATCTAGTAATGGAAAATCATTTGGAGTACAGGTGTATGATATGTTGGGTCGTTCCATCGAACAACGTCAAATGTCATCTGATGCTCAAATAGGGTCTAACTATGCTAAAGGTATTTACAATGTAATTGTAAACCAAGGAGCAAACGTGAAAACACTTCGAGTGATTAAACAATAAGTTGTAATAATTGTTTTTTGCGAAAGAGGCTGTCCGAAAGGACAGCCTTTTTTGTTTTGTTAGGTTGAGTAGAATGCAAAAAAACCCGTGGGGTGCAATTAATGAAATCTGTCAATAATGACTCATTTCGATTAAAATTTATAGTCAATTTGAACTCAAATGTCCGTCTGAGCTTGTCGAAGACTTAAAAAAAAGAACACTTCGACAAGCTCAGTGTGACAAATTGCTGCCAATTAGCCATAAAAACTAATTACACCCAACGGGTTAAAAAAGAATAAAGCTTGAATTTCGAACAACAAAATGAATTAGGGTAATTCCAATATTTTTTCAATATTTGCCCTTTCAATACCACCTATGATGCTACTCCCAAATTTCTCTACCTTTCTGTTGGAAACCGGTACCGACGAAGCCGGTCGTGGCTGTCTTGCAGGTCCCGTAACGGCAGCGGCCGTAATCCTGCCCATAGATTTTGAGAACAGCCTCCTGAACGACAGCAAGCAACTGACCGAAAAAACTAGGGGAAAATTAAGGCCTTTCATCGAAAGGGAATCTGTGAGCTTTGCCGTAACCCACTTGCACCCAAAAGAAATTGATGAAATCAACATCCTGAATGCCTCCATGAAGGCGATGCAGGAATGCGTCTTGAAGTTAAGCATCACCCCCGAATTTATCATTGTGGATGGCAACCGCTCGTTGAACGTCAAATTAGGCTTAAAAACCACTTTTGGCAAAGCATTTTCCAAGACGGAAATCGAATTGTTACAATCGATTCCCAACCAAAGTATCATAAAAGGAGATTCGAAATACCGGAGCATTGCCGCTGCCTCCGTACTGGCAAAAACGTACCGGGATGACTATATGAATTGCATTCACGAAGAATTCCCCATGTACAACTGGAAACAGAATAAAGGCTATCCCACCCAAGAACATCGGGAAGCCATCCGAAAATATGGCGTAACCAAATACCATCGTATGACGTTTCGGCTGTTGCCGGAACAATTGAAAATGGATTTGTGATTTCAGATTAAGGATTGTTGATCTCTGAGGTATCGAAAGTAGCTTCGAAAAGATAGGAGAAATGGTTCAGGATTTTCGCTTTCACTTCGGCTTCATTTACTTTTTCGACACCCAACTCCAAGTGTAAAGAAGTGACCGCTTTTCCTCGAATGCCACAGGGAATGATGTTGTCAAAATAACCCAAATCCACGTTCACATTCAACGCCAAACCGTGCATCGTCACCCAGCGAGAAGCTCGAACGCCAAGGGCACAAATTTTACGGGCAAAGGGAGTTCCGGCACCCAACCACACCCCAGTTTCGCCCTCGCTTCGGCCACATTCCAATCCGTATTCCTGTAAAGTCAAAATGATAGCTTCTTCTAGCAAACGCAAGTATTGATGGATATCGGTAAAGAAGTTATCCAAGTCCAAAATGGGATAACCCACGATTTGTCCCGGTCCGTGATAGGTAATGTCGCCACCGCGGTTGATTTTGTAGAAAGTCGCCCCTTTGGCCTCGAGTTGTTTTTCGGTTAAAAGTAAATGGGATACATCACCGCTTTTGCCCAAGGTATACACATGCGGATGTTCGACAAAAAGGAAATAATTAGGGGTTTCAACAGTAGTTTCCTCCCTCCTATTCTTGATTTTTAAATCGACCACGCCCCGGAACAATTCCTCTTGGTATTCCCAAGTGGTTTTGTAGTCTTGAAGTCCTAAATCTTGGAGTTGGATGGTTTTGTTCATTGCCCTATTATGAATTGCAAAGTTACAAAGTTTTTGTTGGCAAGATTCCTTAAAAAAAAATGGCCCTCGGACTTGTCTGCCGACAGGCAGGTAGCAGTGGTATCCTATTTTTAAATTTAAAACTTCTAGCCTTTTGAAGGATGGAAGCTTTAAAAAAAGGTTCTTCTGGAAATATTGTGAACTTTTAGCTTATTTTTCAAACCATTAAGATGTTAAGGTTCATTAAGTGTATTAAATCTTATTTTTCTTAATGTGCTTAATGGTTTATTTATTGGTGAGCTGCCTACTGGCTGTCTGAATTATATTAAATTGTTTTAGTTTTTATACAAAACCCAGTAGAACCTTAAAAAAAATAATGCGAAAATGGACCTATCGTCTTGAAAAATGAAATTTTAGGCTCCAAAAAATCTGAAATGGGAAATCTGCAATCAGCAATCTTTTGTTATCTTTGCAATCTTAAAATCAGAACAGAATGGCATTATCCGAACAAGAAATCCTTCGTAGAGAAGCGCTCACCGAATTACGCAACTTAGGCATTGAACCTTATCCCGCAGCCGAATTTACCACCACCGCCTATTCCAGCGAAATCTTAGCCGATTTCGAGAAGTTCGACGGCAAGGAAGTAATTCTGGCCGGTCGTTTGATGGGGAAACGCATTATGGGAAAAGCCTCTTTTGCCGAATTGAAGGACGCCGAAGGACGCATTCAAATCTATGTTTCGAGAGACGATATTTCGGATGATGAGGAAAAAACGATGTACAATGTGGTTTTCAAAAAACTATTGGATATCGGCGATTTTATTGGGGTTCGCGGTACGGTTTTTAAAACTCAGGTAGGCGAAATCTCGGTTCATATTTATGGCTTGACGGTTTTGGCGAAAGCCTTGAAACCACTCCCTATTGTAAAAACTGATGCCGACGGAAAAACACACGATGCTTTTTCAGATCCGGAACAAAGATACCGTCGTCGTTATGTGGATTTGACGGTGAATGACCATGTGAAAGACACGTTTATCAAAAGAACGAAACTGTTCAACGCGATGCGTTCGTTCTTCAATGACAAAGGGTATTTAGAAGTGGAAACACCCGTTTTGCAACCCATTCCCGGTGGTGCTGCAGCGAGACCTTTTATCACGCACCACAACTCGCTTGACATTCCTTTGTACATGCGAATTGCGAACGAATTGTACTTAAAAAGATTGATTGTGGGCGGTTTTGACGGGGTGTATGAGTTTTCGAAAAACTTCCGAAATGAAGGAATGGATCGGACGCATAACCCAGAATTTACCGCCATGGAAATATATGTAGCCTACAAAGACTACAACTGGATGATGAAATTCACCGAAAACTTATTGGAACATTGCGCTATTGGTGTAAATGGTTCTAGTGAAGCGACTTTTGGCGAACATAAAATCAATTTCAAAGCGCCGTACGCCAGAGTGACGATGACGGATTCCATCAAACATTTTACCGGTTTTGATATTTCCGGCAAAAGCGAAGCGGAATTATTCGAGGCCGCAAGAGCCATGGGAATTGATGTGGATGCTACGATGGGGAAAGGAAAATTGATTGACGAGATTTTTGGTGCGAAATGCGAAGGAAATTACATTCAGCCTACCTTCATTACGGATTATCCAAAGGAAATGTCGCCTTTGTGCAAACAACACCGCGACAATCCAGCATTGACCGAGCGTTTCGAACTCATGGTTTGCGGTAAGGAAGTAGCTAACGCCTACTCGGAATTGAATGACCCCATTGACCAACGCGAACGTTTTGAAGACCAAATGCGATTGGCCGAAAAAGGAGATGACGAAGCTACGGGAACTATTGACGAGGATTTCTTGAGAGCGCTAGAGTACGGAATGCCGCCTACTTCAGGTTTAGGAATTGGAATGGACCGTTTGATGATGTTCTTGACCAACAATTCGTCGATTCAGGAAGTGCTGTTCTTCCCGCAAATGCGCCCAGAGAAAAAACAAGTTCAAATTGAATTGGAAGACGAAGAAAAATTGATAGTGGCACTATTGCAAACCAATGACAACCAAATGGATTTGGGACTTCTGAAAATAAAATCAGATTTGAGTGGCAAAAAATGGGACGCTGCCATGAAAGGCTTGGCGAAACACGGATTGGTAAAAGTGAGTTTGGTGGGTGAAAATAAAGTAGTGGAATTAGCCGGCTAAGCCGCCTTAAACCCGACAGAAAAGGCAAATCCATAACTTTTTTTCAATTTATTGTTTTTTAAATAAGTGTATCTTTGTAAAAATAGTATTTGTGTTTACAGCAAAAAATAGTCAACCACAAGAGAATAAAATGGAACAGGGATGAAAAGTCTTAAAGAACGAATACTGGAACTGAAGAAAGAGAAAAATGCGGTTATTTTAGCCCATTACTATCAGGAATCCGATATTCAAGACATAGCAGATTATGTAGGAGACAGTTTGGGATTATCGCAAGAAGCGATGAAAGTGGATGCCGATATCATCCTTTTTGCCGGCGTGCATTTTATGGCCGAAACGGCAAAAATATTGAACCCAACCAAAAAAGTGATTCTTCCCGATTTGAAAGCGGGTTGTTCGCTTGCGGAATCCTGCCCTCCCGAAGATTTCAAAAAATTTACCGAAGCACATCCCGATCACATTGTCATCACCTACGTGAATTGCTCTGCCGAGGTGAAAGCCTTGACTGACATTGTGTGCACCTCCGCAAATGCGGTGAAAATCGTAGAATCCATTCCAAAGGAAACGCCTATCATTTTCGCTCCAGATAAAAATTTAGGAAAATATATCATCGAAAAAACAGGACGCGAGATGCTGCTTTGGGACGGTTCATGCGTGGTACACGAAGCCTTCTCATTCGATAAATTGATTGCGCTTTACAAAGAAAATCCCGATGCCAAAATCATTGCGCACCCGGAATCAGAAACGCATATTCTAAAAACAGCCAATTATATCGGTTCGACCGCAGGAATGATTGAGTTTGTAAAAAAAGATCCAAGCCACAAATTTATCGTTGCCACCGAAGCAGGTATTCTTCATAAAATGAAACAGGAAGTTCCTGAAAAAATACTTATTCCAGCACCGGCAAAAGAGGACAACACCTGCGCCTGTAGCGAATGTGGCTACATGAAAATGAATACTTTGCAAAAAGTGTACGACTGTTTGCTCAATGAAACCCCAGAAATTACCGTTCCAGCAGACATTATGAAAAAAGCACTGATTCCTATTGAACGTATGCTTGAATTATCTAAATAATGATCCAAACCAATTATTTAATTATAGGTTCCGGGGTTGCAGGATTGACTTTTGCCGTGAAAATTGCGGAACGATTCCCGGATAAAAAAGTTACGATTGTCACCAAGGCAAACGAAAACGAATCCAATACGAGATATGCTCAAGGCGGGATTGCCATCGTCACGGACAAAATCGAAGATTCCTATGAAAAACACATTCAAGACACCCTAATTTGCGGCGATGGCTTGTGTGATGAATCCATAGTGAAAATGGTAATCACCGAAGGCCCTAAACGATTAAAAGAGTTGATTGAATGGGGCGCCAAATTTGACAAAAACACCCAAGGAACTTTAGATTTAAGCAAAGAAGGCGGCCATTCCGAAAATAGGGTCGTGCATCATAAAGACCAAACGGGACAGGAGATTCAACGCGCCATTTTAAGCCAAGTCCATCAAAAAGAAAATATTACCGTTTTAGATTACCACCTCGCCATTGATTTAATCACGGAAAACAACCGCTGTCTTGGCGCTTTTGTTTTAGACCAAAAGACAAAAGAAGTCCTCACTTTTCAATCGGAGTTTACCTTGCTAGCCACAGGCGGAATTGGGCATCTTTACGGACATACCACTAATCCCGTGATTGCAACGGGAGACGGAATCGCCATGGCTTATCGGGCCCAGGCCGTTATCAAGGAAATGGAATTTATTCAATTTCACCCCACGGCTTTGTACGATGCTTCGACGGGAACTTCCTTCTTGATTTCGGAAGCGGTTCGTGGTTTTGGCGCTTATTTGCGTACCAAAAACGGACATCGCTTTATGCCGGATTATGATTCCAGAGGCGATTTGGCTTCTCGTGATATTGTTTCCCAAAGCATCGATTTAGAACGCAAAAAAACCGGGGACGATTGCGTGTATTTGGATTGTACCCATTTGGATTTGGAAGGTTTTAAAAAACATTTTCCAATGATTTACGAACGATGCAAAAGCGTTGGAATTGACATTGCTAAAGATTGGATTCCCGTGGTTCCTGCCCAGCATTATCTTTGCGGCGGAATCGTGGTGGACAAAAATGGCAAAACTTCCGTGGCGAATTTATTTGCCTGTGGCGAATGTTCCCGAACTGGATTGCACGGCGCCAATCGTTTGGCATCCAATTCCCTGTTGGAAGCCTTAGTCTATTCCGATACCATATACCATTATTTGGCGGACACTGCTTTAGAAAAAAACCAATTTAGCCGAACTGTTTCCGATTGGAACGTCACGACAAAACCTGAAATCAAGCCCGATTATGTTGCCAAAACAAAAGCCGAATTACAGCTTTTGATGCGTCAAAATGCCGGAATTGTCCGCAACGACGCTGACTTGCTTAAAGCCAAAGAAAAACTTTCCCATTGGAAAAACGAAGTGGACCAACAGATAAAAAGCCACAATGTCAATGCCGAATTGTATGAACTGCAAAATATGATTACCATTGGCCTCTTGATTGTTCAACAATCCATCGACAGGAAGGAAAATCGCGGTGGACTGGTTAAAATAAACTAAAGAATTTTATTTTCATAATTTGAGAAAACTTTGAGCTGCGATTAAACCTTTTGTGGCTATTTATATCTTATCTATCTAACTTAAAAATATTTAAAAATGAAAAAATTAATTTTAGCAGTCCTACTAGCTGTCAGCGTCTCCACTTTTGCCCAATGCATGAAAGAAATGGAGAAAAAATGTCACACAGAAAAACATTCACCAGACGAAAGAAATGAATTCGGTATGGAGAAATTGTCATCTGAACATCGTACTCAACTCATGGTAAAAAAAATGACCTTAGAATTGGACTTGAATGCCAAACAGCAAGAACAAGTGAAACAAATTATCGCGGAACAAATGGTTAAAAGAGAGGCTATGAGGGCGGAACAAATGGATAAAAAAGAAGAGGATAAAAAAAGAACTGCCGACCAAATATTTGTAATAAAAAATAAAATTCTTGATGAACAAATTGCAATGAAAAACAAAATGAAAACTATTTTGTCGCCAGAGCAATTGGAGAAATGGAAAGCTATTCAAGAGACACATCAAGCAAAAATGAAAGAAGGAAGAGGAAGAAATGAAGAAAAAAAGTGTTGTAAAGAAAAAAAAGAATGTAACAAAGGAAAAGAAGAAAAAGAGTAATCAAATCCTTTTTGGTTTGTAGAATAAAACGAAAAAGTCACATTTCCGATTTACAGGAATTGTGACTTTTTTTATAGATTCGCTTCAAATTAGAGGTTACCAATCTCCCCCAGATCCTCCACCGGAGAATCCGCCGCCACCAAATCCGCCACCAAAACCACCACCTCCAGAAGAACCTCCACCAAATCCACCGGAAGAACCGCGGCCACCAGCTAGACTACTCAGAATAATGACGTCTAACAAACTTGGGCCACCACTGGAATTACCAGAATTACCCCCACTGTTTTTGTTTCTAGAAATCAACATCAGTATAATTACAACTATAATTATAATGGGCAAAACAGGAAATTTTTTTTCTTTGGTTTGTTTTCGTTCGCCTTTGTATTTGCCTTTGAAAACATCAAAAAGGGCATCGGTTCCTTTGTCTAAGCCGCTGTAATAACTCCCCGCTTTAAATTCCGGAATAATAATATTTCTGGTGATTTCCCCTCCAATCCCGGCAGTTAATCGGTCTTCAAGTCCATAACCTGCTGATATCCATATTTTTCTTTCGGCTTTTGCCAATAAAATGATAACGCCATTATCGTTTTTTGCCGCTCCGCCTATCCCCCATTTTTGGCCCCATTTTGGAGTAAGAATACCAATATCCTCCCCTTTCAAACTTTCGATGGTAATTACCACGATTTGAGTAGAAGTAGAATCAGAATAGCGGATGAGTTTTTCTTCTAGTTGTGCTTTTTCGTCAGCGCTCAAAACTTTGGCATAGTCATAAACCGAAGTTTGAAATTCTGGTTTTTCAGGAATATCATATTGGGCAAAACTGATTTGAGTAAACAAGAAACAAAGGAGCAGTTTCAGCAAAAATGAAGTGTGTTTTTTTTGTAAAGCCATTATCCTTTCGATATTTCATTAGACAATTCATTCGTATCGCCTTCCTCATACGGAAAGTGGTGGCGCAACTGTTCGCCGGCTTTTACAATGCCATCGATTAGTCCTTGCTTGAAATTACCGGTTTTAAATTGAGTCGCCATAATATCTTTCGTACTGTCCCAAAAATCTACAGGGACTACCTCATTAATGCCTTGGTCTCCACAAATAACGAATTTTTTATCAGCTACCGCCAAATAAATTAAAACCCCGTTTTTAAGATGGGTTTCATCCATTTTCAATTCATGAAAAACTTCCAAAGCCCTATCAAAAGGCACTTTGGAAGTTGTTTTTTCGATGTGGACCCTAATTTCACCCGAAGTTTCTTTTTCAGCCACACGAATAGCTTCAACTATGGCGGATTCTTCTTCTTTGGTTAAAAACTCTTCTGATTTTGACATTTATTGATGTTTTAAACTCCCCTTTGATTTGGGATATTTAGAATTTTACTTCAACCGGTTTTTCAGCTCCAGCAACCGATTGGAAATAGGCTTTCTCCTTGAAACCAAAGGCTCCTGCAAATAGGGAATTCGGGAAGGTTTTGATGTGGGTGTTGTAAGGCATAACCGCTTCGTTGAAACGAGTCCTAGCCGTAAGAATTTGGTTTTCAGTACTTGCTAATTCGTCTTGTAATTTCAAGAAGTTCGCATTAGCTTTCAGTTCAGGGTAGCGTTCTACAGAAACTAATAATTTAGATAATGAAGAAGATACTCCAGACTGTGCGGAATTAAAAGCTGCCAATTGTTCTGGTGAAATATTTGTTGGATCAACAGTGATAGATGTAGCCTTTGCTCTCGCTTCGATTACGGCAGTCAAGGTGCTTTTCTCGAAATCGGCGGCCCCTTTTACGGTATTTACCAAATTTCCGATAAGGTCATTTCTTCTTTGGTAGGATGTTTGTACATCGCCCCAAGATTGTTCCACCGCTTGACTTAAAGTCACTGCAGTGTTATTAATTCCTTTAACCCAGCTGTATATTCCAATGATAAATACAGCTACAATAATCCAAGGTAAAAATTTTTTAAAATCCATTTTTGTTTAATTTAAAGTTTAGTTTAATTGATTGTGCAATTGAGATTGCAATTTAAAGTTGATTTTTAATATTCATCAACTGTGTTTTTATGGTTTCCAATTTGCTGATAATTTCAAATTTATCCAAAGTTTTCTTTTGCCCTTCTTTCAAATGGGTTCTGGCACCTTCGAGGGTAAAACCTCTTTCCTTTACCAAATGATAAATGAGTTTCAAGTTATTAACGTCTTCAGGGGTAAACATCCTGTTGCCTTTGGCATTTTTCTTCGGCTTGAGGATGTCGAATTCGCCATCCCAAAAACGGATGAGCGAAGCATTCACGTCAAATGCCTTGGCGATTTCGCCAATACTATAATACCTTTTGTCTGGTTGTAATTCTATATGCATTAGTCTAAAGATTGGTTTTCTTGATTAGCCAACTGGGAGATGGCAACATACTCCACAGCCGAAATATTTCCGTAATAAAAATTCAGGGGATTTACTACTTTTCCGTTTTTGTGCACTTCATAGTGCAAATGGGGCCCTTCGGATCTCCCGGTACTTCCAACATATCCTATTATATCCCCTCTTTTCACGCGTTGTCCTGCCCTAGATTTGTATTTGCTTAAATGTCCGTATAGGGTTTCGTACCCAAAACCATGTCGGATTACGATGTGATTCCCATAACCGGAGACCGTATTGTCAGCTCTTGCGACAACACCATCGCCGGTGGCAAAAATTGGGGTTCCCGTTTTTGCGGTAAAATCCATTCCTTCGTGCATTTTTCGGGCTTTCGTAAAAGGATCTGTTCGATACCCAAAACCAGAAGCCATGTGTTTCAAGTTCTCATTTCTCACGGGTTGAATCGCCGGAATTGCCGATAACAAATTATTTTTAGCTTTTGCCAATTTCAAAATATAATCCAAGGATTTCGACTGAACAGCTAATTCTTTGCTGATAATATCCACCCTTTTTGTGGTGTTCAACACCAATTGCGAATTGTCAAAACCTTCCAATTCCTTGTAGCGATCTACACCTCCAAAAATCGCTTTTCTTTCTTCGTCCGAAATCGCCGAAGTGTTAAAATACACTCGGTACAAGTTATTGTCCCTATCTTTAAGAGCATCGACAACATTATCCACCTGATCCATTTTTTTGTTTAAAATGGCATAATGCAATTTCAAATTTTCAATTTCACGAGCCTGTAACCTATCTTTTGGCGTTTCGAAAAAAGGAGTATTCAATAAAATCACAAAAGCTAAAAAACCAAATAAGGCTGACGCCACTAAAAACAAGAGTACAACTGCAAATTTCTTTCTTTTTCGAGTTATTATTTTTCGATACGCCAGATTTTCGGAATCGTAATAATATTTTACTTTCGCCATATTTTAAAATACCCTATTTTTGCACCTTGTAAAAAAGTTAATCGAACAAATTTAATAAATGTTTCATTTGTTACACCCTTTTTTCAATAATATATTAAAGTTGGTTTTATAATTTGTTTTATCGATAATTTTATACGCACCAAAACAGATCAGCAAATCAACAAATTACCGAATAACCGAGAAAATGAAATCACAAGACATACGCAAACAATTTTTAAAATTTTTCGAAAGCAAAGGACATTTAATTGTTCCCTCAGCCCCAATAGTCCTCAAAGACGACCCAACCCTGATGTTCAACAACTCGGGAATGGCGCAATTCAAAGAGTATTTCCTTGGGAATGCCACTCCAAAAAGCCCAAGAATTGCCGATACGCAAAAATGCCTTCGCGTTTCGGGAAAACACAATGATTTAGAGGATGTGGGTTTCGATACGTATCACCATACCATGTTTGAAATGTTGGGCAATTGGTCTTTTGGCGATCCTGTCCGCTCGGCAGGCGGGTATTTCAAGAAAGAAGCCATAAATTGGGCATGGGAATTGTTAACCGAAGTCTATAAAATTCCAGCAGCCAATCTTTACGTTTCCGTTTTTGAAGGCAATACCGAGGAGAATGTTCCTTTTGATCAAGAAGCTTGGGATATTTGGAAAACACTGATTGATGAAGACCGAATTATCCTTGGAAATAAAAAAGACAACTTTTGGGAAATGGGGGATCAAGGCCCTTGTGGACCGTGTTCCGAAATACATGTTGATATTCGTTCGCCTGAAGAAAAAGCGTTGATTTCCGGGAAAAGTTTGGTCAACAATGACCATCCGCAGGTGGTTGAAATTTGGAATAATGTTTTTATGGAATTCAATCGAAAAGCCGATGGTTCCTTAGAAAAATTGCCGGCGCGACATGTCGATACCGGAATGGGATTTGAGCGACTTTGTATGGCTTTACAAGGAAAAACTTCCAATTATGACACCGATGTTTTTACGCCACTTATTGAAAAAGTGGAGCAAATTACCGGATTAAAATATACCTCTAACGAAGTTCAAAATTGCAGCGAAGAGCAAAACAAAACCAATATTGCCATTCGTGTCATTGTGGATCACGTTCGTGCCGTAGCTTTTGCCATTGCCGATGGACAATTGCCTTCTAACACTGGTGCTGGTTATGTAATTCGTAGAATTTTGCGTCGTGCCATTCGTTATGGATTTACCTTTTTAAATACTAAAGAACCTTTTATTTATCAATTGGTTGAAGTTTTAGCCCATCAAATGGGCGAGTTTTTTCCAGAAATAAAAGCACAGCAACAATTGGTTACCAATGTGATTCGTGAAGAGGAAGCCTCTTTTTTGAGAACATTAGATCAAGGATTGCAATTGTTAGACAACGTAATTGCAAAAACAAAAGGGTCGGAAGTTTCAGGTGCAAAAGCATTTGAATTGTATGACACTTTCGGTTTTCCAAAAGATTTAACGGCTTTAATTTTGAAAGAAAAGAACTTGTCTTTCAATGAATCTGAATTTGATGCTTCCATGCAAGAACAAAAATCACGTTCGCGCGCCGCTTCGGAGATGTCTACCGATGATTGGACGATTTTAGTGGAAGGCAATACCGAAAGTTTTGTAGGTTATGACCAAGTCGAAAATGAGGTTAAAATTACACGCTATAGAAAAATTGACAGTAAAAAAGACGGTGTTTTGTATCAAATTGTTTTGGATACCACACCATTTTATCCAGAAGGAGGAGGACAAGTTGGTGATAAAGGAATCCTCACCCCAACCCTCTCCAAAGGAGAGGGAGCCATAGAAATTATTGACACCAAGAAAGAAAATAACCTGATTCTTCATTTTACCAAAAAATTACCTGAAAACGTAAATAGCAGTTTTATCGCCAAAGTAAATCAGGATTTGCGAAGTTTAACTTCCAAAAATCACTCGGCGACACACCTGATGCATTTGGCTTTAAGAACCATTCTAGGGAAACATGTGGAACAAAAAGGGTCTTTGGTAAACCCAAAACAGTTGCGTTTCGATTTCTCCCATTTTGCAAAAATGACGGACGATGAAATTCAGCAAGTAGAAGATTTTGTAAACGAAAGAATTCAAGAGCAATTGCCTTTAATTGAAAGACGAAACATCCCTTTCAAACAAGCCGTTGAAGAAGGCGCGATGGCTTTGTTTGGAGAAAAATATGGTGATAGTGTTCGCGCGATAAAATTTGGTGACAGTATGGAATTGTGTGGCGGAATTCACGTGAAAAATACTGCCGAGATTTGGCATTTTAAAATTGTTAGCGAAGGAGCTGTCGCTGCTGGAATTCGCCGTATTGAAGCCATAACTAGCGATGCCGTCAAGGCACATTTTGCTTTGCAAGAAAACACTTTAGACGACGTAAAAGAGGCATTGAAAAATCCGCAAGACATTTTGAAAGCCGTTCATTCCTTACAGGATGAAAATGCTAAATTAAAGTCCCAAATTGAGTCTTTGATGAAAGACAAAGTTAAGAATTTGAAGGTGGAATTGGCTTCGCAATTACAGGAAATAAACGGGGTTCTATTTCTGGCCAAACAGGTTGATTTAAGTCCCGAAGGAGCAAAAGATTTGGCCTACGAATTAGGGAATTTGGGGAAAAAAATATTCTTAGTTTTAGCCACGGCCGAAGACGAAAAACCGATGCTAAGCTGCTATATTTCGAAAGAATTAGTGGCCGATAAAAACCTCAACGCTGGAATCGTGGTTCGAGAATTGGGTAAATTCATACAAGGCGGCGGCGGCGGTCAGCCGTTCTTTGCAACTGCAGGAGGTAAAAACGCAGCCGGAATTCAAGAAGCGTTAGGAAAGGCTATTGATTTTGTAAAATGATATAACATCCAATGACTAGTCATAAAAACAAATAAAACCGTCTAAAAACTGTAGTATATCTGATTAATTTACAGTACATCGAAAATATTAATTTTAATAAAACTCCTTTAATATATTTGAATTGTGATAGGATTTGTCCCAGCTCGTCTATTACATAAACCTATGTATTAAAATTATGAAAAAAGTATTTTATCTTTTTTTTATTACCATTTTTGTAACTACTCTAACATCGTGCACAGCTGAATCTGAAGACACTACTCAAGATAAATTAGTAAAAAAAATAATTGAATTGAATCAAGATGGCACTTCATCTACATTTAATTTTACTTATAATGGTGAAAAAATTATTAGTATCGAATCGGAAGAAACTAGCAAAAAATTTACCTATTTCGGAAATTTAATTACCCAAATAATTGAATTAAATAAAACCACTCAAGTTCAAACAACGTTTGATTATTTTTATACCAATAATCTTTTAACTAAAGTAATCAGTTCTGACAATTACACTTTAAATTATACACATCAGGCTGACGGTACAATTGCTTACGAAAAAACAACTATTGATATTAATAGCAATATTGTATTGCTATTCAAAGGCACTATTTCTATGGATTTGAATAATATAGTTAATGACAAAAAAACTATTGAGACTAACAACACTAAAATTGTTTCTAAAGAAGAACTAAATTTTTCACATGATTCAAAAAGAAATCCATTTTATAATATAGTAGGCTTTGCCAAATTATTAGATTATTCAAAAATAATTTCTGTGAATAATGCCACTTCGTTTATTGAGGTTAGTTCAATGATAAATTTGGAAACTGAACAAATAACATCTTCATTAAGACAAAATATTAATACGTTTAAATATAATAATTTTGGCTATCCTGAAGAAATTATTTCTGACAAATTTGTGTTTGAAAATCAAAAACAAAATCATCTAAAATCATTGTTTTTCTACTAGAAAAATTAGAAAAAGGTTTGTATAAAAAAAGGTTTGACATTTCTGTCAAACCTTTTTAAATTATATAAAAAATTTAATAAATCAATTATTGCTTTGCTGCAGCTGCTGCCTCTTTTTGTGCTTTTTGGGCCTCTCTGAAGGCTTTGCTTTTTGCTTCCCCTATCACTTCGTTAAGTTTAGGATTTCTAACATCGTTACTGTATTCTTTAGACTTCGCTTTTTTATCTTCCTCACTTAGAGATGCATCAGCTTTTAAAGCTTTGTAAAATGCTGTGGATTCATCTACAATAACCCTTACTTTTACTTGTTCTTCGGCTGTAATTCCAGCTGTTTTAAAAGCTTCTAAAAGGTCTGCTTCTTTCTTTTCTGCTGAGGATAATTTTTTAGTTTCAGTAGTAGCTTTTTTTTCTTTTGTAGCGTTATCTTGTGCTACAGCAGCTGTAAAAGAAAAACAAACTGCACAAATGGTCATAAATAGGTGTTTCATTTTGTTGTTTTTTTGAATGATTAATGATTACTATTTTTAGTAAAACATGCCGCAAATATAAATAAAAATGTAGGTTCAGTTCAAAATTTATAAAATTTAACTCAAAATTATACTATTCAAAAGAGATCCTTCTATCAAGTAGTCCTAAGAACGTAAATTTGAAACAACTGTTTACTTTCTCTCCCCGATTTGCTGCCTCCACATCGCATAATACAAGCCTTTCTCCATCAAGAGTTCATCGTGCTTGCCTTGCTCAATAATTTTACCTTGTTCTAAAACAAATATTTTATCCGCATGCATAATCGTGGAAAGTCGGTGGGCAATTAAAACGGTAATTCTATTGGTGTCAGAAATAGTTCGTATAGTTGCATTGATTTCTTCTTCGGTAATCGAATCTAAAGCCGATGTCGCTTCGTCAAATATCAACAAATTCGGATTTCGTAAAATGGCACGAGCAATAGACAATCTTTGCTTTTCGCCACCCGAAACCTTTATTCCACCTTCGCCGATAGTCGAATTCAATCCGTCTTGGGCACGTTGCAACAAAGTTTCACAACTCGCTCTTTTTAACACATCGAATAGTTCTTCGTCCGTGGCTTCGGGTTTTACAAACTGCAAATTTTCTCTAATGGTTCCGGAAAACAATTGAGCATCTTGGGTAACAAACCCCAATTGTTTGCGTAAATCTAACAAATTGACTTCTTTCGAATTTATGGCATTGTACAAAACCTCTCCCTCCAAAGGCGGATACAATCCAACCAACAATTTTACCAAGGTTGTTTTACCTGCCCCAGACGGACCAACAAAGGCGATTGTTTCTCCTTTTTTTATGGTGAAATTAATATTTTCAACAGCAGGATAATGCGCTGTTTTGTGTTTAAAACTAACATTCGAAAATTGCAAGGATTCTATTTTTGCTATCGCTTTTGGATTTTCAGGTCGGAATTCTGATTTTGCATTCAATAAATTTTGAAAATTCTCCAATGATATTTTGGTCTCATTCCGAACAATGATAAACGAACTCAATTCTTGCAGGGGTCCAAAAATAAAAAAAGTAAAAAAGACCATTGTTAATAAATCGCCAATCAAAATTTTGTTGCCAAACAAAAAGTAATACAACGCAAAAACCACGCAAGTTCTAAGAAGATGTACCGTTGTGCCTTGAATAAAACTCAAACTGCGGATAAATCTAATTTTTTGTATTTCAAGACTTAATATTTTTTGGGTATTGACATTCAACCTTTTTTCTTCTTGTTGCGTCAAACCTAAACTTTTCACGAGTTCTATGTTTCGTAAACTTTCGGTTGTGGATCCCGCTAATGAATTGGTTTGGGTGACTATTCGACGTGAAATTCTTTTTATTTTTTTACCTAAAAAAGAACTTAAAATCGCAATTATGGGAGCCGAAATTAAAAAGATAATGGCAATTCGATAGTCAATTCTGGAGATGTAAATAATGACAAAAATAAATCCAACTATGGTTTGAAAAATCAGTGAAATGGATAAGGTAATTAGTTTTTCAGAGTCCGTTCTAACTTTTTGTAATCTGCTTAAGGTTTCTCCACTGCGTTGATCTTCGAAATCTTCGTACGGCAAATCCAACAATTTTTTGATTCCATCGGTATACATTTCGGCTCCCGTTCGCTGGATAACGATATTGGTGAAATAATCCTGGAAATTCTTTGTCAATCTCGAAACCATTGCCGCGCCTAATGACAGCAGTAACCAAAAACCAACCGCTCTTAGAAAACCGATTTCGTTTCCTTTGTATTTTGCAATTCCAACACCACAATCCTGCATCAATTTACCGGTGATAACAGAATCGCTCAGACTGAAACAAATGTTTATAGCAGCCATTATCAGGGCCAAGAATAATAAAATCTTATGTTTTTTTAGATACGAATAAAGAAGGTTCATTAATTTGATTTTTGGAATGGCAAAAATAGGGAATAAATAAGCAATCTGTAATTCCCAATAGTATTTGATTCCTATTTTGTATTTTTGGATGGTAAACCCTTTTAAGCATGAACTTCACCACCAAAATACCAATATCGAAATCGGCTCATCCCATTGATTATCATTCTAAAATTGTATCTTTAGGTTCTTGTTTTGCCGTAAATATGGCAGAGAAGTTGGATTTTTTCAAGTTCGAAAACACCTGCAATCCATTTGGGATTATTTTCAATCCCGTTTCCATCGAAAAGCTGGTTTACAGAATAACACAGCAGTTATTTTATACAGAAAATGATATTTTTTTTCATAATGAAAGTTGGCATTGTTACGAAGCACATTCGGAATTGAGCCATTCGAATAAAGCAGCATTTCTCAATAGTCTAAATGGAATAATCGAAAAAGCGAATGGGCAAGTAAGCGATGCCTCACACGTCATAATTACCTTGGGAACTTCTTGGGTTTATCGAAATATAAAAACGAATGAAATTGTTGCCAATTGCCATAAAGTTCCACAAAAGCAATTCAAAAAAGAATTACTTTCGGTTGAAATAATAGAACAATCAATTCAAAATAGCATTGCTCTAATACACAAAGTAAATCCAAATGCCAATTTCATTTTTACAGTTTCACCCGTGCGTCACATCAAAGACGGTTTTGTGGAAAACCAAGTGAGTAAGGCTCATCTGATTGCTGCCTTACAAACTGCCATCTCTCATCTGCCGTCTGCAACCTATTTCCCTTCCTACGAAATCATGATGGACGAATTAAGAGAGTATCGGTTTTATGCCGAAGACATGTTGCATCCCAGCCGAGTGGCAATAGATTATATCTGGGAACGTTTCAAAGAAACATCTATTTCAGAAACTGCTTTTTCTATTATGGATGAAGTAGAGACGATTCAAAAAGGATTGGCACACCGCCCTTTTAACGCCAATTCCGAGAGTCATCAGCAATTTTTATCCAAACTTCAGGATAGAATTACAGTCGTTCAAAAGCAATTTCCTGGGATTAAATTTTAGGCTATTTGATGGGAATAAATAAAAGAATCCATTTCTTTTTTTATTTGGATTTCGGCGGATATTGCGCCAAAATATTTGCCACAAACTCATTAATTTGCCCTTCTTTTTTTTCACGATTTTCGGTTAAATAACCTACTCCCTCCCCTTGCCAAACCAATTCTTTTTTCTTGGCATCAATCAAATCGATATAGAGCGTCCCTTCGGTTGAAGAACTAACATACGTTTGGCCACCCCACAAATAGGGATTCCAACCCCAACGCCAACCATACCCCCATCCGAGATTGTATTGATTAACATCTACCAGTTCCCTTTCTTTGGTAAAAATATTTATAAGCAAGTCGGGAGTGTCACTTTTAGACATTCCTTTTTTGTCAAGTTCGATTTCGATGGCATATAAAATTCGTTTTTTGTCCAATTCAGAAATTTGTACTTTATCAATGCCTCGCCTATGAAACGCATACGTTTTATACTGGCTAAAATCGATACTCTTATCGAAATCTGAATACACACTAATTGCGGAACCACAAGATCCCAAAATAAAAAGTAAAAATAACGGAAGGATTTTAATTGTTTTCATTTTTTGTAGTTTAAGATTTAATACTAAAAGGTTGTTTGCAAACTAAGTTTTAAACATTGAAGCAAACCATTTTCCATCCAATAAAATTAGTAATAATCATTGTTAGCAAGGTTTATGATTCCATCCCCTATAAATAACAAAACCAACTTCACTAACGTTCATTTAAAAAAAAAATTGTTTTTTATGCCCTAAAATCAGTGATTATCAAAACTTTGAACCTTATTTATTTCATCAACAATTATACCAAATCCGACATTTATAGCTTCTTTGCAGCCCATGCCACCCCTTATACCCAAATACCTAAATTAACAACGAAAAATGTCACTTATGGATTTTATGTTGCCAATTAGACAGTGGGAATAGACATATTGTGTTGTGAAATTCAATTTATATAACAGCAAATTGCAGACGCAAAAACTTCTCACTTTTTGGTTCCACCTGTTTTTTTGTCGAATCCATAGGGGCAATGACGACACCCACTTTTGCAACAATAACCTCTTTTTAAATGATAATTAGAGGTGAAGCATTTATAACCTTCAGGAGTATAGTAAAAATCTTCGCCTTCGACTAATTTCTTTTCATTGCCTTGCTCATTCATGGGCACAAATTTATACACTTTATAACAGATGTTCCCTATTGTTACCAATTATTTAATTCCGAAGGGGTTTTGAAGTCTGGCGACATGCCGCTTTACTTTTGTAAATATCGATTGGACAAAGAAAATTGGCTATTTATAACTTTCAAAAATATCCGTTTTGAACGGCAAAACTGTACCAATAAAAATGAGCCTGATCAATAAAAATGCCTCCATTAAAATGGAAATCCGAAAATATGAGGGTTGTTTTGGGTAAACATTCAAAAAATACGATTGAAATCCTATTTTATTTATCTGATTATCGGTATATTTGTTCGATGAATGGTTACTTTTATCTCATTTTATAAGCTTTGGCCTATTTTTCATAGTAGACCCAAATAATTTCAAAATTCTTACAATATGCACAAAATTATTCCCTTCGATAAAAATATTATTTTGCACCTTTTTTCTATTGCATTACTTATTTTCAACAGTTCTAAAGGCAATGCACAAGTTGGAATAGGCACCACAACTCCTTTATCGACTTTTGAAGTAAATGGGTCAAACGGTCAAACGGTAACCACTGTAACTTCTGATTTAACTTTAGACGCAACACACAGTGTCATTATTTGCAATAATGGCACAATAGAAAAAACGATAACATTACCAACCGCCATTGGGTCTAAGGGCAGAATTTATTCGATTAAAAGAGGTGAAACAAGCACCGCCAATATAACAATCGTAACATCTTCATCGCAAATGATAGATGGAGAGATTAATTTAATTTTAACCCAAGCGAAAGAAGCAGTAACTCTTATCAGTGATGGTTCAGACTGGAAGGTAACAGGGGCGTTTACCCCACAATTTCCAGCGGGAGAAATCAGTTATTTCGATACGACTGGGACTTTAGTTGCTATAACCAGTTCAACTACCGATGGCAGTTCCAATATGTTTCTATGCAATCCTGCAACTAGCCTTTCTGGGAATAGTTCCGACTTTAGCATGACTGCAAACGGGAGGTTGCAATATACGGGGACCACTACAAGGTCTTTCCAAATATCCTGCACAATATCGGCAGTTACTTCTTCTACCGGCACTTATATTTTCGAATTTAAAAAAACAAATTCAAGTTTTTTGAATAACTCCAGAGTGATTCAAAAACTCAGCAGTTCAGATATACAGAACACTACCATTCAAGTTTTTGTAACGCTTGCTCCAAACGATTATTTAGAACTCTGGGCAGGAAAAATTGGAGGAACAGGCGATATAAGTATAAAATCATTGAACCTTTTTGCATTGGGTATATGAAAATAAAAAAAGCAAATAAAATAGTGTTGTTTGCCTTTGGTTTTTTATTTCAGGCACAAGTTAATGCCCAAATGTATGTTGGCCCAAACATCTATGTTTTCGCAAGCAACCAATATGTTTCTATAAAACAAGATTTGGAACTTAACGCAACTACTAGTAATTTTTATTTAAGAGGTAACGGACAATTATTACAAGGCACCACAGGTTCTGGAGCCAATAAAGGACTGGGAAGCTTGTCCATTTTTCAGGAAGGAACCGCCAACAATTTCCAATTTAATTATTGGTGCTCTCCTGTTGGAAACACGACCACTGCGACCTCAACAAACAATCCCTTTGGAATTTCGCAATTGGGAATACCCTTAACAATAACTGAAACCACACCTGCAACTATTTTAGCTTCAAACATCTATGATGGTACGGCTTCTCCCTTTAAAATAGCGCCCTATTGGATTTATAAATTTATCAATAAAACCGCTTATTCTGATTGGGTTCGAGCAGGATCAACTTCGACAATAGCGGCTGGAGAAGGGTTCACCATGAAAGGAAGTTCGGGAACAAATTTAACTACTGTCAATGGGGTTCAAAACAACCCCGATGGCTATCACCAGAGGTATGATTTTAGAGGAAAACCTAATGACGGAACCATTACGATTCCTGTTTTGTCGGGCGAACTTACATTGACGGGAAATCCTTATCCTTCAGCTATAAATCTGCAATCCTTTTTAATTGCCGAAACCAATTGTACAGGAATTGCCTATTTCTGGCAACAAGATAAAACAGTGAATTCTCATTATGTAGCCGATTACAAAGGAGGTTATGCCACGTATTCCGGGGCAAATATATATGTGCCCGCAGTTTTCTATACTTATAATGGAGCCGGCACCCCAGTTGCCAACATAAATAGTACTGCCACTATTTATCAACGAAAATATGCTCCTATCGGTCAAGGTTTTATGATAAAAGGACTTGTCAATGGGAATGTTCAAATGAAAAACGGTTATCGGGTCTTTGTAGAGGAAGGGGCTGAAAATTTATCCCAATTTGAAAGAAGAGCAAATGAAAAGAACGCTGTGGGTACTGATACATCATCACTAATCCGTTTTAACACTTTATTGGACAACGGCCCTATTAGCCAAACGGTATTGGCATTTAATTCATCATCCACAGACGGAGTTGATCGATTTATGGATGCATCATCAGCGAATGACAGTCCAGCGAATGTCTATTTTGTGTTAAGCAATACCGAATATGTTATAAATTCGATGCCTTTTGACATCAACAAAAAAATAGCCATTGGCTTCAGAAATTTGGCACAAGCCAATTACAAAATTACGGTTAACGAAATCTCAAATCTTACAGAAGTCGAAAATATATACTTACACGATAAAACGACTAATCAATACTATGACATCAAAAATAGTTTTTATGACTTGACGTTGCCGGCAGGGACTTACAACACACGCTATGAAATCACTTTTAAAAATGGGACTTTAGGAGTTGATGGATTAGCAAAAAACAACTTCGTGGTTTTTCAAGACAACACTACCAAAAATCTAACAATTAGCAATCCATCACAGTTAGAAATCGCATCTTGTGGTTTATATGATGTGGCTGGGAAGTTGATTTTTCATAAAAACCAATTGGGAACCGAATTATCCTATCTCTTTCCTACTTCAAATTTAAGCGATGGGATTTATATTGTAAAGTTAGCCAGTACTGACAAGATAGAGATGGGGCAAAAAATCATCATCAAAAACTAACTTCCAAAAAAAAATGAAAAGAACTGATGCAATCTAAAATGATTGCATTTTTTGCTACTTATAAATTTTATCTTTGTAAAAAATAGTCCCATTTTGAATCAACACTTAAACCTACCGTTTCCAAATTCTATTACTTTGTCCATTAAACGGGAAGACTTGATTCACCCTATTGTTTCCGGGAATAAATTCCGAAAGCTGAAATACAACCTGATTCAGGCAAAAGCAGAAAACCAAACTACATTACTTACTTTTGGGGGCGCCTTTTCCAATCATATCGCCGCGGTGGCTTTTGCAGGAAAGGAAGAAAATTTTAAAACCATCGGGATTATTCGAGGGGAGGAATTGAGAAATAAAATTTTTGAAAATCCAACCTTACAGTTTGCCCAAGATTGCGGAATGCATCTGGAGTTTGTGACTCGGGAAGCCTATCGCCAGAAAACCGAACTTGGTTTTTTGGAAAATTTAAGAACCAAATTTGGTGCGTTTTATCTTATCCCAGAAGGAGGAACCAACAAACTCGCGATTAAAGGCTGTGAGGAAATTCTAAGTGACGAAGATGCCTCATTTGATTATATCTGTTGCTCCATTGGAACAGGAGGAACAATTACCGGATTAATAAACAGCCTTTTTCCACACCAAAAAGTTTTAGGATTTCCGGCATTAAAAGGCGAATTTTTAGAAGATGAAATTCGTATTTTTGCGCGGAACAAAAACTGGGAAGTAATTACCGATTATCATTTTGGGGGATATGGGAAAGTAACCCCAGAATTAATTGCATTTATGAATCAATTTCATAAGGAAAGTCAAATTCCTTTGGATCCAATTTATACGGCAAAGATGGTTTTTGGCGTTATGGATTTGATTGAAAAGAATTATTTTCCAAAAAAATCAAAAATTTTACTCATTCACACCGGAGGAATCCAAGGAATTCAGGGAATGAATTTGAAATTAAAAGCAAAAAATTTACTAACCATAAATTTCGATGATTAAAAAAAGTTTTCTTTTTCTTTTGACCATTCTTATCGTGGGTTGTAACCCGGGTAAATCGGTGATTCAAACTACCA
>CAMBZB010000014.1 GCA_945872245.1 Flavobacterium psychrophilum | reverse complement strand
CTCAGACCTATCTTGGACTAAGAAAATCAAGCATCCATCTGAATTTGTGAATGTTGGTGAAAAATTAGATGTAGTTGTATTAGAATTGGATGTTGACGGACGTAAATTATCTCTAGGTCACAAACAAACTACTGCTAATCCTTGGGATAAATACGAAGCTTCATTCGCAGTTGGAACTATCCACAGCGGAGAAATTGCTGAGATAGTTGACAAAGGAGCTACTGTAGAATTCGGAGAAGATATCGTTGCTTTCATTCCAACACGTCACCTTGAAAAAGAAGACGGTAAGAAATTGAAAAAAGGAGAAACTGCTGAATTCAAAGTAATCGAATTCAACAAAGAATTCAAAAGAGTGGTTGCCTCGCACACGGCTATATTCCGTGAGGAAGAAGAGAAAGCTGTTAAAGCTGTTGCCGAAGCAGTTGCTTCAGCTACAAATGCACCAGCTGCAACTCTTGGAGACAACAATGACATCCTTGCTGGGTTGAAGGCCAAAATGGAAAAAAGCGAGAAAAAGAAATAATATATATTTCTTGATTTTGAACATAGAAAGTCCCGATTTTATCGGGATTTTTTTTGGCTTGTTTTCATTGCGAACGTAACACATTGAAAAGTGGCAATCTTTTATAATTGTCTTTATGAGTATAACGGACTAAAAAACAGTGCGATCAACAAAATATTACTTCGTTGTGCCTGTTGGAAATGACGCTTAATAAAAAAAATCTAATTCTGAAATATTCTAGAATCAATCCCAAAACTTGAGCAGTAGCAAAAATTAAGTGTGAATTTATCCGTGGACGGTTTCGCTTTTTCCGTAGTTTGTAATTAATTCACCTTCAAAATCAATCCATTCTTGCCAGCGTTTATCTACATCCACTTTTTCGGAGTATTTTTTGGCGAAACGAAGAAACGTGGTGTAATGTCCCGCTTCGCTAATCATTAGTTTTCTATAAAATTCGGCCAACTCTTTGTCTTCGATATTTTGTGACAACACTTTGAATCTTTCGCAACTTCTGGCCTCAATCATAGCGGAAAATAGTAATCTATCCACAAAAGCGTCGTTTCTGCTTCCGTCTTTTTTCAAAAATTTAAAAAGTTCGTTGACGTAATGGTCTTTTCGCTCTCTTCCTAATTTTAGTCCACGTTCCTTGATAATATTGTGCACCATCTGGAAATGTTCTAATTCTTCTTTGGCAATTTCCAATAAATCGGTAACCAATTCTTCGTGTTCCGAATTATAAGTAATGATAGTGATGATGTTTGTTGCCGCTTTTTGTTCACACCAAGCGTGATCGGTCAAGATTTCTTCGATGTTCGATTCAACGATAGTTACCCATTTAGGGTCGGTGGCTAATTTTAATCCTAACATTTTTTTCTGTTTATGAAGATAATTTGCAAAAATACGGCTTTTATTTGTTGTGAAATGGATTGATTTACTGTTTTATTTTCCTTATTTTGCATTGTAAACAGGAAGTTTTATGATTACAAATCAGCGCGTTTTAATTATTGGTTTTGTTTGGCCAGAGCCTAATTCTTCTGCGGCTGGAGGAAGGATGGTACAATTGATTCGGATTTTTAAGCAGCAGGGTTATGAGGTTACTTTTGCCAGTTCCGCTTCAGACAGTGATTATATGATTAATTTGGAATCTTTGAGAGTTTCCAAAAAATCCATCACTTTGAATTGTTCTAGTTTTGATGTTTTTGTAAAGGAGTTGAATCCGTCAATTGTCTTGTTTGATCGTTTTATGATGGAAGAACAATTTGGCTGGCGCGTTGTCGAAAATTGTCCCGATGCTTTGCGAGTATTGGATACAGAAGATTTGCATTGCCTGCGTTTGGCACGACAAAAAGCATTTAAGGAAAACCGGTCTTTTACCACCGATGACTTGCTAGTAGAAGATATTGCCAAAAGAGAAATCGCCAGTATTTTGCGTTGCGATATTTCACTGATGATTGCCGAATTTGAAATAGAATTGCTACAATCTGTTTTTAAAATAGATGCTGATTTATTGTATTATTTGCCTTTGTTGTTGGAGCCAATTGCTGTTTCAACGATTCAAAATCTGCCTTCATTTGAAGAACGGAAAAATTTTGTTTTCATCGGTAACTTCCTTCACGAACCGAATTGGAATGCCGTTCAGTATCTGAAAGAAACGATATGGCCACTCATCAGAAAAGTGATGCCGGAAGCTGTTTTACAGATTTATGGAGCTTATCCTTCGCAAAAAGTATTGCAATTGCATCAACCCAAACAAGGTTTTCTTATTATGGGTCGTGCCGTTGATGCTCAAGAAGTAGTTCGAAATGCTAGAGTTATTTTAGCTCCTCTGCGCTTTGGAGCTGGAATAAAAGGAAAATTGGTCGAAGCGATGCAATGCGGAACTCCTAGTGTAACGACAACTATTGGAGCCGAATCGATGTGTGGTAATTTGCCTTGGAATGGATTTATTGGTGATAATTCACAAGTCTATGCAGATAAAGCGGTGGAATTATATCAAGACAAAACCGTTTGGCTTAAAGCACAAGAAAATGGTTTTGAAATTATAGAAAAACGCTATTTAAAATCTTTGTTTGCAGATGAATTTATAATGCATATTTTTAAAGTGCATACCCATTTAAAACAACATCGATTGCATAATTTTATAGGAACACTATTGCAGCATCATACCTTGACAAGTACCAAATATATGTCTCGTTGGATTGAGGAGAAAAACAAATAAAAAATCCCGTTCTGATTGCTCAAAACGGGATTTCATATATGATCTAAAGAGCTATTACGCGAGCATCGTCACTGGGTTTTCAATATATTGTTTCAAAGTTTGCAAGAACTGTGCTCCAGTTGCACCATCAATAGTTCGGTGATCGCAAGCCAAAGATAACATCATCGTGTTTCCTACTACGATTTGTCCATTTTTAACTACCGGTTTTTCCACAATTGCTCCTACGGATAAGATGGCAGAATTCGGTTGGTTGATGATGGAGTTGAATTCTGTAATTCCAAACATTCCAAGGTTGGAAATCGTGAAAGTACTTCCTTCCATTTCGGTAGGCAATAATTTTTTGTTTTTAGCCCTTCCTGCCAAATCTCTTACGCTTGTTCCAATTTGAGACAAACTCATACCATCCGTAAAAGGTAATACAGGAACCACTAATCCGTCTTCAACAGCAACGGCAACACCAATATTCACATGATAGTTGATGATGATGGATTCAGCAGTCCATTGTGAATTAATTTTTGGATGTTTTTTCAAAGCTAATGCAGAAGCTTTTATCACCATATCGTTAAAAGATACTTTGGTGTCTGGAACGCCGTTAATAATTGCTCTTGATTTCATTGCCTCATCCATTGTTACTTCAATGACCAAGTTGTAATGTGGGGCAGTAAACAATGATTCTGCTAAACGTTTCGCAATTATTTTACGCATTTGCGAATTTTTGATTTCTTCCGTTGCAACTTGTCCTGCAGGAACATAAGGTTTTGCAGCAACAGTTTCCGCTTTTGCCGGTGCAGCTTCTTGGCTCTTGGCTCTTGGCTCTTGGCTTCCAACATTAAAGTTTTCCACATCACTTTTAGTAATGCGTCCGTTTTCTCCAGAACCTTTCACTTGAGTCAATTGAATTCCTTTTTCACCAGCAATTTTCTTTGCTAATGGTGAAGCTAAAACACGTTGACTGTCAGCGGGTGTTTCTTGCCCTTCGACTGCGCTCAGGGTAACATTTGTTGTCGGTGCTGATTTTGCTTCTTCTGTTGCAGCTGCAACGGGCGCAGTTCCTCCTATCTTATAATTTTCGGCCACACCGCTAATGTCTGTTCCTGCTGGTCCAATGATGGCCAATAAGCTATCTATTGGAGCAGATTGCCCTTCTGGAATGCCAATATATAATAAGGTTCCTTCGTTGAAGGATTCGAATTCCATTGTGGCTTTGTCAGTTTCGATTTCAGCAAGAATATCGCCTTCGGAAACTTTATCACCTACTTTTTTCAACCAAGTTGCCACGGTTCCTTCAGTCATGGTATCGCTTAAGCGAGGCATGGTTACCACAACAACTCCTTTTGGTAAAGTGGTTGCGGTTGGAGCAGCAGTTTCTTCTTTTTTAACTTCCGTTGTTGCTGGAGCATCCGCTGTTGTTGGAGTTGCATTTGCACCTCCAGCTATTAAAGCAGCAATATCTTCGCCTTCAGTTCCAATAATGGCTAACAGAGAATCTACGGGTGCAGTTTCTCCTTCTTGAATGCCAATATATAAAAGAGTTCCCTCGTTGAAAGACTCAAATTCCATTGTTGCTTTATCAGTTTCAATTTCAGCCAGCATATCGCCTTCGCTTACTTTGTCTCCTACTTTTTTTAACCAAGTTGCCACTGTTCCATCTGTCATGGTGTCGCTCAAACGAGGCATCGTTATAATTGTAGCCATAATTGATTTTATAGTTTATGGGGAATAAATGGATAGTTTTCTTGATCGTACACCACGTCATATAGTTGTTGTACTTCCGGGTATGGTGATTCTTCGGCAAATTTAACGCATTCTTCAACCAAGTCTTTTACTCTCTGGTCGATTGCTTGAATTTCTTCTTCAGTAGCATATTTCTGATCTTTGATCACATCTAAAACTTGAGTAATCGGGTCGATTTTTTTATACTCTTCTACTTCTTCTTTTGAACGGTATAATTGTGCGTCAGACATCGAGTGCCCTCTGTATCGGTATGTTTTCATTTCAAGAAAAGTTGGCCCACCACCGCTGCGTGCTCTTTCGATAGCTTCACTCATTGCTTCGGCAACTTTTACAGGATTCATTCCGTCAACGGGTCCGCAAGGCATTTCGTATCCAAGTCCTAGTTTCCAAATATCGGGATGATTTGCGGTTCTTTCTACGGAAGTTCCCATAGCGTAACCGTTATTTTCTACGATAAATACCACAGGAAGATTCCAAAGCATGGCCATGTTAAAGGCTTCATGAAGGGAACCTTGTCGCGATGCGCCATCACCAAAATACGTCATGGTTACGCCGCCAGTTTCAAAATATTTATCAGCAAAAGCCAAACCGGCTCCAACGGGAATTTGCCCACCCACGATTCCGTGTCCGCCATAAAACCGATGTTCTTTAGAGAAAATATGCATAGACCCACCCATTCCTTTTGATGTTCCGGTTGCTTTTCCTAAAAGTTCTGCCATGACACGTCTTGGATCAACGCCCATTCCTATTGGCTGTACGTGATTTCTGTATGCGGTAATCATTTTGTCTTTCGTCAGGTCCATAGCGTGCAATGCACCAGCCAAAACGGCTTCTTGACCGTTATATAAATGCAGAAATCCTCTGATTTTTTGTTGAATGTACAATGCTGCTAATTTGTCTTCAAACTTTCTCCAAAGTAACATGTCTTCATACCACTTTAAATAAACCTCTTTTGTAACTTCTTTCATCTGTTTTACTTATTTTTCTTTGGTAATATGTTGTTAGCCTATAATTCAGTTTAGATCTGTCATCCTTAAAAGAACTAATTTTAACTGTTTGTATGGTTTTCGTTGTGTTTATTAATTATTGTCAAGAACCAAAATAATTTCTTTATCGTGAATTTGAATTGCGAAAACTCGAAGTGCAAAAGTAGGACATTCCAAGGAGTCAATAAAATTTATAATACAATTTTGGTGTATTTTTTATTCTTTTTTTAAAATAATTTTTTACAATGAAGAAAATGAAGTCGTAATACCGAAATCACTCATTCTTTTTAAATGAAAAAATCCAAATTTCATCGTATTGAAATTTGGATTTCTTGTGGCGCGTTAATTATTTCTAGTATTCTTCGTACTTGTCGCCAAAATTAAAAGTAAGTGAGAATCGGAGTGTGTTTTCCAAAGGGTTTCTTACATTAGAAGCAGAAAACAAATAGGAAACATCTACTTTTGTAGCTGTATACTTGAAGCCAGCTCCAAGCGAAAAGAACTGTCGAGCTCCCTTGTCAGGACTTTCGTGAAAATAACCCAAACGCATAGCAAAGGAATCTTGGTATAAATACTCCGCCCCGACGGAATAGGTAATTTCTTTTAACTCTTCGCTAAAACCACCCGGTGCATCACCAAAAGATTTGAAAATTCCCGATGTCCATCCAATCGAGCGATAATCATCTAGACTTTGAGTTCTTTCTTCGGGAGTTACCTCTCCATCTCCATTTAAATCAGGATTTTGTGGTGTAGGAACCAATAATTTATTAAACTCAAGATTTAGGGCAACTTTGTTGTAGTCGTCAAGAATAAAATCAAAACCCGTCCCCACTTTTAAATTGGCGGGAAGAAAGTTGTTACTTATTTCATCATTGTCATAACTAATTTTAGGACCAAGATTTTGAATATTGAATCCTGCTCTCCATCTGCCGTTGAATTCATTATAGGCTATTTCCTCGGATTGATAAAAACCGGCAACATCAATAGCAAATGAACTTGCTGGAGACGCATCGCCAGTTTCAGTCGCTACCTTTAGATTGGAACGGATGTATTTTACCCCAACAGCCATAGCAAATTTTTCGCTTAACTTTAGAGAATAGGAGCCGTCAAACGCGAACTCATTTGGAGAAACAATTCTTGGAATTTCATTAGGGTCTCCAGTTTCGCGAAGTTCGATGTTGCCTAAACCAAAATAGCGCAGACTTCCTGCAAAAGCGCTTCGCTCGTTAAGTTTGTTATAATAGGTTACTTGTGCTAGTGAGATGTCATTGACCAAATCAGTAAGGTAAGGGGTGTAGCTTACGGAAAATCCTTGCTTGTCTAGGGCAAAAGCATATTTTGCAGGGTTCCATTGTTGCGAGAAAGCATCAGCGGATGTGGCTACCCCTTGATCTCCTAAACCGGCAGCTCTGGCATCGGCAGCAACCAATAAAAAGGGGACTCCTGTGGTGATAACTCTCTCTTGTGCTTTTGCAAATGAAACAACAATTAGACAGACAAAAAGTAATGGTAATTTTTTCATTGGTATAAAGTATAGATTGAACAAATATAGTATTTTATTAAAGTATTACAAGTTTTTCAAATTTTTCAGTCTTGGTATTGGTCAAGTTCGATTTGACGGTGAGTTTATAAACATACACTCCTTTTCCTATTTTATTGCCAAAATCATCCTTTCCGTCCCAAGTGATTTCTTTGGAAAGAAATCCTTCGGTAGTAATGATTTGGTTTCGTGTCCATACCACTTTTCCAGTTATGGTCATTACCTGAACCTGAACTTCCAAAGGTTCAAAAGGCCTATTGTGCGAAAACCAAAACTCGGTATAATTGACAAAAGGGTTGGGATAATTCAACACATGTGTCAATGTCATAGTTTCATCACCCACAACGATAAATTGTATTTCAGCGGCTATGGGATTGTTATAAACATCCCATGCCTTGAAAGTGATGGAGTGCAATCCAACTGATAAATTCCGAAAAGGAAACCGCAGCGTCCCTTTTGTGTAATCATCCAAATTTGTTTGATAGTAATCATTCAAAAGGTAAGGATTACTTACATCACCGTCCAAAATCGCCACTATGTCGTGTCCTATACCACTAGCCGTATTTATTCCGTTTTCGTCTTCGAGATTGGCTAGTAAAAATGGAGATTCGTTGGTTGTGCCTCCCGAAACAAAGGTTTCATCATTTATATATAACTTAACAGTTGGAGGTTTATTGTCCACAGCTGCATTTTCATTTATTCCACCCACTTTTATGGAGGTATCATAGCCAGTTTGGTTTTCAAATGGAGCTGTTTTTTTGGCATAAAAACTAATTTTCCCGTTGCCCAACGGAACTCGAATATCTCTAGGGACTATGAAACTAAATTCAAACTTACCATTTGTTATTGATGCGTTTCCCTTAAAGATGGTTTCTCCTAAGATATTGAAATTTATTGGGGGGCTATTGCCGTCATTATTCAATGTTGATCTTGTGATGAATTTGTCGAATATGATAGTTGAAAGTTCTCCATTATAATTTGGTATTGGAATATTGGTTTCGTCTGATATTTCGCCTGATATTTTCATTTTTGCCAATGATTTGAAACTTGCTACATTGTCTGCAAAGTCTGTTTTGTCATTTATAGAAGTGATTTTTATTTTAGGTTTAGGTATTGCAAGCATCAAAGCCGGGTCACCAATGTAGAAAACGACATTAGTTGATGAATTTGGATTACTGTTCTTCGAAATTCTTAAGGATTCAGCTATAGACGTGTATTGGCTAGAGCCGTATGAAAATAAATTTTTAGCTAAAACATCATTGAAATTTTCAGCGCTAAACTGACCAATTGAACGAATAGTAGAAATCATAGAAATGGCACCGCCTTTTGGGTTCCAATACGTATATTCGCCAGCAGTAGGTCTTGAAGGATTGTCAAACCTTGAAAAATCACAAGTGATGGTTACGAATAAGGGATATTTATATTGATTGCTTAAGTTTTGCCCGTCTGATTTTTCCCAAATTCTTTCGCTCGTCAGGCCGTCTTCTCCTCCATGACCAAGATAATTTAAAACTAATGCCCCTTTTTCGAATGCACTGAACATTTCCAATCGCGCTTTTGGATATCGAGATCCACCTGCTGATGCTTGCTGTACATACGAATCTAAAAGTATTTTATTGACGTTTAAAAAGGGTTTTTCAAAAGTGATTCTATCTGCCAAAATATTATGCTTTGTTTGTAGACTTGCATCCGATATCTTATCAGCATCATCTGATATCATTATATAATTGTTTCTCCAGCTACCATAGGATTTTATATCGTGGTATTCTATTACTTTATTCACCATTTCATCTGCTTGTTGGGCATTGTCGTGTATCATTCGTCCCACAGCGATATCGATTCCTCCATAAAATGATCCTATATTTCCCTCTCCTGCATCCATTAATCCATAAAAATCATCGGATGCATAGGAAGATTCTCCTGAGGTGTTACTATTTAAAGCATGGTATATTGGTACAATATTCGTGTTGTTTGCGATTCGGTTTTTATAATCATAGGAAGCATCGCCAAAGAGGTTGATATACTTTATTTTTTTGGCAGGATCTGATGGGTTGTCATAGATGTATTTAATGCAATTTCTGATGGCGGCAATATCTTGTTTTCCTGACGAAAACTCTTGGTAAATTGATTCTAGTGTGATTACTTTGACATTTAATTTATTATTAGGATTGTTACGGTGAAAATTAGCTAATTTATCGGCTTGTGTTTTTAAAAAAGCGGGAGTAATAATGACATAATCAATAGTATTTTTAAAGCAATCTCCTTTTAAGTTTTGGTTGGTGATTTTAGTTTTACTAGTCTTTGAAGGAGTCAAATAATCCAAAGCATCAATGGCTATGTATTTTCTAAGTTCACCCAGGGTTGCCTTAAAGGAAAATGAAGCTTGATTTGGGTTTTCGGTTTTGGTTACGTTGTATATATCCGTCACATCCCAAACTTGTGAAATCCCACTTGCGTTAGAAATAGTATAACTTGCAACTCCACTGCTTGAGGCAGCTAAATCATATTGAAATCGAAATTGTTTTCCGTAACCTTGGAGTTTTCTTTTGGAGAAAAGCCGAATATTATCGAGATAGCCTTTCGAACCGGGAACACCATTATTATTATAGGTTAATTTTATTTTTATGTTTTCTGCCGCGGGAATGGTTTTATTTAAGGAACCTAAATTGAATTTAGTGCTTGAATTTGAATCAAGTGCCGAAAAAGAGATGGTTCCCGTCTCTTGACTATTTGCCGCCACCTTGAATGTGGTGTTTGTGAAAGCTGCCGATGCAGCTGTAACAATCAATTTTACAGGAGATGCTATGTCAATGTTTGGAAAATTAAATGAAAATTCTTGTTCTTGGTTGATGTCAAATGATTCTCCAAGCCACTGTCTACCCAAATTCACAATGTTTACAAGATCTAATTCATTGTATTGATAGTCGTCAAAAGAAGTTATATTTTGAGAAATGGTTCCTATGGGCTGGACCATGTTCGAAATCCGCTTCCCATCGCCTCCTTGAACCGTAATGTAATAATAGGATTTGGTGTCGTAGAGGTTGTTATTGGTCTGACTTTCTTCATTCCAAGTGTCCACTCCTTCTGCGTAAAATAGAATATAGTCTTCATTGTTAAAAGCGCCATCGCTATCGCCAACAACTTGAATAGCATTTTCAGTTAAATCGGAAGGGTAATCTATGTTGTTCGATAGCGGGAGCATCCTGCCCCCGTTCCCATAAATTTGAAGTTTTCTAGGGTCAATTGTGCTTGTGTTGAGTCCTAATTGTTGTAAAAAACTCTTGGAAATTTTATATACACCTGATTTTTCGACATAAAATTGATACCAGTCGCCTGTTGACAAAACCGAATTGGTTACTACTGTGGCGCTTTTACTGGTGGTTTGTGAAATTCTGGAGGCGTTACCATTTACTGAATAGGAAAAAAACTTGATTCGTTTGTAACCGAGGTCATCTTTAATTATTGGGGACAAGACAAGAAACAATTGTTTTATATCCCTTGAAATATTTGTTTTTAGTGTTGCGGAAGGAGTTTTTGGGATATTTTCAAGAGATAAATCCCCAAGTTGCGAAGCCAAAACGGATTCATAAATTACATTGGTAATTTGAATCGAATTTCCATCAAAAGAGCCCGACTCGGTTAAATTTAGGATGTAATAAATAGACTTTTCGGATGAATCAAAGCTATAGCTTTTTCCGGTAAAAAGAGGTACATTGATTTTAAAATCACCAAAGTACATTTCTTTCTTTTCCAGCCATTCAATGGTGATATCTCCTTTAGCTTGTGCAAAAGAAATAAGGGAAATAAGAGTGAAATATATTATAAAGGCTTTTTTCATTGTTTTCTAAAACGCTATTAATCGCAAATTATTACAGTGAGTAAATTTATGTCTTTTAGTATAATTGTAAATAATAAATAGTATAAATTTGCGTTTTAACCATGTATTTTAGTATTAATGTTTATAGGGTTCTTTTTATTTATTCAAAAAATGATGTTGCAGTTTAATGGTTAATTATTATATTGCACCACCTAAATATTTATCCACCAAAGAGTATGAAAGTAAACAAAATTATGACTTTAAGATTGATTTTATCATTGATGTTGATTATAGGTTTTGCTAGTTGTAGTAAAAAATCAAGTTCCAAAAACACTTCAAATGCAACAGGTTGGAATGTGGACGGGAGAAAAGCGGCTGGTAATGCGAAACAAGAAGCTGGGCCTGGTTTAGTTTTTGTTGAGGGCGGTACTTTTACGATGGGTAAAGTCGAGGATGACGTTATGCATGATTGGAACAACACCCCTACCCAACAACACGTACAATCTTTTTATATGGATGAAACGGAGGTGACTAACGTTATGTATTTAGAATATTTAGACTGGATAAAAAAAGTATTTCCTCCAACAGAAGAAAAGTATAAGAATATTTATGAAGGGGTATGCCCTGACACCCTAGTTTGGAGAAATAGATTGGGCTACACCGAGACGATGACCAATAATTATTTAAGGCATCCTGCTTATGCTAATTATCCTGTAGTGGGTGTCAATTGGGTTCAGGCTACAGAGTTTAGTAAATGGAGAACTGAGCGTGTAAACGAGGCTTTAATGGAAAAAAACGGGTACATTAAGAAAAACGCCAAAACTTTGGATGTTAATGCTGAAACTCTTTTTAGCACCGAAACTTATTTGGCAGCTCCAACCTTAGCATACGGTGGGAATTCGGAGATTGTTTATGCTGGAAGAAAAGGAGCGAGAACTGCTAAAGGAACAAAAACCGCCAATACAGCAAATACAACAGAAGCAGTTGACAACACATCACCTGCAGCAACTCCAACAAAAGGTTCAAAGGGTAGTCCTCTGTCGAATGCCCCTTTATATGCCCAGCGTTCTTCTGGTATTCTCTTGCCGGAGTACAGACTGCCAACAGAGGCTGAATGGGAATATGCAGCAGCAGCAGATGTTGGACAAAGAGAATACAATATATATAAGGGGCAAAAAAAATACCCTTGGTCTGGCAGTTATACTCGCTCTGGTAAAAGACAAAGCAAAGGCGATCAATTAGCCAATTTCAAACAAGGAAATGGTGATTACGGGGGTATTGCAGGTTGGTCTGATGATGGGGCCGATATTACCAACAAAACAAAAAGTTATCCAGCAAATGATTTTGGATTGTATGATATGGCTGGAAACGTAGCTGAATGGGTTGCGGATGTGTATAGACCAATTATCGATAATGAGGCCAATGATTTTAATTATTTTAGAGGAAATCAATATACCAAAAATAAAATTGGAAAAGACGGTAAAATTGTAATTATAACTAAAGATAGCATTCAGTATACAACTTTAAGTAATGGTAAAAAAGTTGCAACTAGCTTCCCAGGTCAAATTGAACAAGTGCCAATTGATGAAAAGGAAACCTATTTAAGACAAAATTTTGACAAGAGCGACAATGTTAATTACAGAGATGGTGACAAACTATCGTCAAGGTTTTTTAATGTGACAGAATCAGAGTCTGAAACAAAAAAAGGGAAAGATGAAATGTATAACTCGCCAAAACACAATGTGAGCACAGACAGTTTAGGGAACATGATTCGAAAATTTGACAAATCCAATAAAAGGACCACTTTAATAAATGACAATGTAAGAGTTTATAAAGGGGGTTCTTGGAGAGATAGAGCGTATTGGTTAGATCCGGCACAAAGAAGGTATTTGCCCCAAGATATGGCTACTGACTATATTGGTTTTAGATGCGCAATGTCTAGGGTTGGACCAAAATCTGATAAAAGAAAAACGGCAAAAAATTAATTTTATACCTAATAATAACAAAAGCCCTTTTAGGGCTTTTGTTATTTAAACCATTTTCGCATGGATATCAATCGCATTCATAATTTATTTTTAAAATGTAATTCTGTTTCTATTGACACTCGAAAGATAGAGCCAAATTCACTGTTTGTTGCCATAAAGGGAGAGCATTTCAATGCCAATATATTTGCAAATGAAGCTCTGGAAAAAGGCGCTTCCTATGTCCTAATAGATGATGAATCCTATTTTATTGACCAAAGAACTATATTGGTCGAGAACAGTTTAATTGCGTTGCAGGAGTTAGCAAAATTTCACCGTCAGTATTTAAAATTACCCATAATTGCCCTTACGGGAAGCAATGGAAAAACCACTACAAAAGAATTGATTCAAGTTGTTCTTTCAAAAAAGTACAATACAAAAGCAACTTTAGGCAACTTAAACAATCACATAGGAGTTCCATTGACATTATTAACTTTCAATACCGAAACAGAGATTGGCATTGTTGAAATGGGAGCCAATCATAAAAAAGAGATTCAATTTTTGTGTTCCTTGGCTACGCCGGATTATGGCTACATCACTAATTTTGGCAAAGCACATTTAGAGGGTTTTGGGGGTATAGAAGGTGTAATTGAAGGGAAAAGTGAAATGTATCAGTATCTTTCCGAAAACAATAAATTAGCCTTTGTCAATTTGGGAGACCCGATTCAAGTCGAGAAGACAAAAAATTTAAAGTTCTATTCTTTTGGAATAAATAAAGAAGTTGCCGATGTAAATATAGCTTCCATAAAAGCAAATCCATTCGTGGAAATAAACTATTCAGGGCTTGTAATAACAACGCATTTAATTGGGTTGTATAATGCTAATAATATTTGCGCTGCCCTAGCTATAGGAAAACATTTTGGGGTTGATGACAAGGCAGTCAAAGCTGCTTTAGAGAGCTATATCCCAGAAAATAACAGGTCGCAACTTTTGACTAAGGGAACAAATCAAATTATTCTGGATGCTTATAATGCCAATCCGAGCAGCATGACTGTTGCTATAGAAAATTTTGTCCAGTTAGATAATGCCAATAAAATCATGATATTGGGCGATATGTTTGAGTTGGGACCAGAAAGCCACCTAGAGCATAAGTTAATTGTTGATTTACTTATGAAAGAAGAAATTGTCATTTGCCACTTCATAGGTGAGTCATTTTACGCCAACAGAATTAAAAGGCATAATTTTTATTTTCATGAAACATTTGAATCATTTTCGAAGTATTTCCAAAAAACTAAAATTGAAAATTCTTCTATATTGATAAAAGGTTCAAGGGGAATGGCTCTGGAAAGAACATTGAGTTTCTTGTGAAAAACAAAGTTGAAACAACAACGCCATCTTTTTAATTGGGATGGCGTTGTTGTTTCAATTAAACACTAATCAAATAACCAGTGAGGTTCTCTTTATTGTTGAGACCTAATTTTTTTCTCAACCGGTATCGAGCTAGTTCGACACCGCCGTTGGAAATATTCATAATATCTGCAATTTCTTTAGTTGACATATTCATTAATAAATAAGTAGCCAAATCTAATTCCCGAGGTGAAATTGTAGGGCATTTTTCTTTTAATCTTTTTAAAAAGTCATAATGAACATTTTTGATGTGTTTTTCTAGATCTTTCCAGCTGTGATCAGCATTCACTTCTTTGACAATACTTTTGTTTAATTTCGTTATTTGTGATTTAGCAGAATCGTCAAACGATTCCACATTAATATCTTTTAGTTTGTTAATAATTCCGTTTAAAATTTTGTTTTTCTTTGCAATCTGTAATGAGTTGGTTACTAATTCTTTGTCTTTTGCAAGAATTTTAACTTTAAGTTTTTCATTTTGCAGTCTTTCGATTTCTTTTTCCAAGTCAAATTGCTCTTGTCTTATTTTAGACTCTTTTTCTAAATAAATCCTTCTCTGTTCAACGGTTTGATAGTATTTGTTCTTTCTTATTTTAGCTTGTACTCTTAGTCTTGCATAATAAACCATTGTAGATATACCAATAGCATAAAAAAGGTAAGCCAAAAAGTGTCTATACCAGGGTGGAGATATCGTAAAATTCAGTTTGGCCTGATTTGACTGAATTCCATAGCTATTTAAAACCTTAACTTTCATAATGTAATTACCTTCTCTAAGATTCGTGTATTCTTTTGTGGAGGAAGAAGACCAATTACTCCACCTGTCATCAAAACCATCGAGTTGATAGGAGAATTTAATGTTGTCAACATTTTCATAGGTAGGTGATGAAAATGTGAATTTCACGGAATTTGAACGGTATGGGATTTTAAATTTTTCAGGCTTGATATGTTTATTTCCAAAAAATAAAGTATCTCTAAGTGAGGAAAAACTTCTTATATAAGCTTTTGGTTTAGAAATGAAATTTTTAGATAATTTCGAATTATAATGAGCCAATCCTTCGGTAAGACCTATAAATATATTTTCGGGATTAATGGCATATACTGACAAATTGTTGTATACCAAATTCTGTGTTAAATTTAAAGATGGTGCTGTAGAATTGGCATAATGATCCTTGTTTTTTTTCATTAAAGCCCCAAGGCCGCGATTGTTAGTGTGCCATATATTTCCCAAATTATCCTCTTGTATATTTGAGGATTTGATAATTGTTTTAAATAAGTTTTCAGCTGTTTTGTCCACGTAAAAAGCATCGCTGCTTTGTGAATATTTATAAAAATGGTTATCGGTTTTAAAATAGATTGTATTTCTTAACTGCTGGACGCTGACAACACCTTTTTCGGTATTAGATAGGTTTCGATAGGTTTTTATGTCTTTAAAATTTTTATACCCTTCATTGAGTCCGATTTGATAAAGAAGATTATCTTTTATTACCCATATGTTTTTTGAATCGATTTCAAATTCTCCCACAGATTTATAAAACCCTTCTATTTGATGTGCGAATTGCCACCCATTTGGTCCTTTTTCAAAAAGGGAAAATCCATTGTAATTTGAACCAATCATATATTTTGGCTGATTTGGAACTTTCTTAAAACTCCAATAACCTACATTGTCTAATGTTTTATACGATTTACCTCCCACAATAGCTAAAGCACCTATGTTGTGAGCACAGATTAATTGATCATCAATAACTTGAATGTTTGAAGCCTGCCCAGTTGTGCCTTCCACTAGTGTAAAAGCTTCTCCGTTGAAGGGAATAGTCCAAGGATGATAAAATACACCCTGATTGGTGGCTACGTATAAATTCCCTTTATAAATTACGGTTGCATATACCGTGCTTATGTCATAACTAAAACCAAAATAAGAAAATGGAGAATTTTCGTTAATGAAGGTAATGCCATTATCAAGACCAAGCCAAAGATTATTTTTACTGTCAATAAATGAGGTTAGAACAGTGTTGTTTTGAAGCCCCTTCCTATAATTTATATATTGAATGATTCTTCCTGAAGTATCGCACACAATAAATCCATTCCGAACTGAATTAAGGACGATATAGTTGTTTTTCATGGCAACTCCACCCAAACAACTATTGTTTTTGATAAAATTATTTGCTTCGGTGTTCCAGGAAGTTATTTTGTCGTTTTCATAAATATAGAGGCCTTTGTCCAAAGTTGCAATCAGTATTTTGTTATTTGGCATTTGAAACATTCCCCAAACCTGGGTATTATTTAATATAGTTGAGCCTACTAGAGGGATAAGCCCTCCATTTCTATACTCCATTAGTCCTAACGAGATATCTTGAAAATAAAGTCTGTTACTTACTTGAAACGAAAAATGAAATTTTGTTGGTGCTTTAATTGTTTTTAGTGAGTTGTTCTTAAAAATAAAAATACTTCCAAAGGACTGAAAGATCACCTCTTTCTTGTTAAGGTGTATTTTCCAAACAATATCAATAGTGTTTTCAGTATTTTCATTGCGGGTATTTAAAAACTTTGACAAAGAAAAATAAACAAGTTTACCATTAGAATCTGAATTAAAATAACCAAACTCATTATAACCTCCAACAAAAATTTTTCCGGAATCGTCAATTTCTACCGCTCTTATAACCGACAGATTCGGTAAGGTATATTTACGCCATGAGTTTCCATCAAATTGAAAAAGACCACTATTATTGGCAAAATACATATTGCCATCTTTATCTTGTTCAATGTCCCAGCTTTGAGTACCTCCTTTGTAATCGGTTCTTTTGTAATTTCTGATTTCTGGTATACCAATATTTTTGACTTGTCCGTAAAAAGTCGTAATTCCCAATAAGAACAGCAATATTAAGGTATGTAGCTGGTTATTTAACCTTTTCAAATTACAGGTTTTTATTATTTCAATCTGTTTTTTCATTCTGATTATAAGGTTTTTATTGTAGATTGTTGGGGGTCTCAAAAATTTATTTTAGCTAATTTCGTTTTTTTTTTTTAAATTGTAGTGTTTGTTTTTTAGATATTTTTTCATATCACGTTAAAATTATTTTTAATAAATTGAAAAACAATATATTAAAAAAATAAGATGTGTTTTTGTATAGGTAATAAAAGGTTATTGATGTGTTTTTGTATGAATAATTTCATTCAGAATATAATAATAAAGTTTTATTATTGCCTTTTATTATTAATTAATCAACTAAATATTTAGAAGAATGAAATTTACAGAATTTTTTATTTTCAGTTTTTCAACTAAACAATTCTCAGTTTACAGGCAAAAACAGGATGTTACCCAAGCAGAAAGAATGTTAGATGAAAATCAACTCCTTGTTCCGGAAGCAAACCTTTTAGTTTAAGGCACGCCTTAAGCATTGTACTAGAAAATTCCGATTTTAAACTCGGTTAAAATTTTATCAAACATTTAAATTAAGCAAATTATTATGAAAAAAATTTTATTATTATTTATCTTTTGGTGTTACTCACACTCTATTTTTTCTCAAGCAGACAAAGTATCCATAGACAAAAGCATCTCTGGAATGAAACTCAAAGTCAATGGGAATGACTTTATTATTAATGGTATGAACTGGGATTACTTTCCTATTGGTACAAATTATTCATACAGTTTATGGAATCAATCAGAAAGCGTTATTAAACAAGCCTTAGACGATGAAATGTCGTTGCTTAAAAATATGGGTGTAAATACTATAAGAGTATATAGCGGTATGCCAAAAAAATGG
The DNA here is from genome assembly GCA_945872245.1 of Flavobacterium psychrophilum. GTDB lineage: Bacteria > Bacteroidota > Bacteroidia > Flavobacteriales > Flavobacteriaceae > Flavobacterium > Flavobacterium psychrophilum_T. The sequence continues at coordinate 33,795 of CAMBZB010000014.1, read as the reverse complement.
ATAGAATATGTTTACACCAATTATGGTATCTACACCATGTTAAACCATTCTTTTGGTCGTTACGGTTTAACCATTGACGGAGCCTGGGTGCCAACTACAGAGTATGCTGATGCTAAAACTCGTCAATTGCTTTTGAAAGAAGTAAAAGAAATGGCACAAGAATATAAGGACACGAAAGGTTTGCTTTTATTTTTGTTAGGAAACGAAAATAACTATGGATTATTTTGGGACGGTGCTGAAACTGAAAATATTCCTGTAAAAGATAGAAAGTCTACCAAACGTGCTCAATTCATGTATAAGTTATTCAATGAAGGGGTAGTTGCGATGAAGTCTATCGATAAGTCACATCCTGTGGCTATTTGTAATGGAGACTTGTTATTTTTAGATATTATCGCAAAAAACTGTCCAGATGTTGATATTTTGGGTGTAAATGTATATCGAGGAATTTCTTTTGGGGATCTTTTTGATAGAGTAAAAAAAGAATATGGTAAACCAGTAATGTTTTCAGAATTTGGTTCAGATTCTTTTAATGCTGTTTTAAATACAGAAGACCAAAATGCTCAAGCCAATATCTTGAAAGGAAATTGGAAAGAAATTTATGCAAATGCTGCAGGTCTTGGTAAAGCTGGTAATTCATTGGGAGGATTTACTTTTCAATTTAGTGATGGTTGGTGGAAATTTGGTCAAACTAAAAATTTAGATTTACACGACACTAACGCTTCTTGGTCTAATGGTGGATATTCTTTTGACTTTGTAGAAGGAGAAAATAATATGAATGAGGAATGGTTTGGTATTTGTGCCAAAGGGCCAACGAATGCCAATGGCAATTATCAATTGTATCCAAGAACTGCATATTATACTTTAAAAGAAATACATCAATTTAATCCTAATGCTACTGATGCTTCCCTTGATACCCTTAACAATCATTTCAATGGTGTACAACTTATGGATGCTTCTCTTAAAGCAAGAAGTGATAAAGCCGCATTAGATAGTCAAAAAGGAGGGAAAATTAAATTCTCTAGATTAGCGGCAGAGTTTACCACTTTCAATACTGGAGGAGAAAAAATTTCAACTCCTAGCACTTCTCCTATAAATAATACTACATTTCCAAATCAACTAGGTTTTGATAATATGGAATCTTACTTTATTGGTGTAGAAGCTAGTCCAGTATCCAATATGACTGCAAATGTAGAATTCAATATTTTAGGTAATGTTGCACTTAATCCTATTGATGAAATATTTTATGAAAACAGAGCGCGTCCAACCATTGTAAGTGGTCCTAATGGGGATGTAACTTTACAAGATAATAATCGTGTTCAAATATACAGAGCGAGTTATAAATGGGACGAAAAATTATTTAATTTAAATGGTTTCTATCGAACAGGACATTATCATTGGGGTTATGAAGGAGATTTCTTTGGCCTATATCCTGAAGCTAATTACGGACCTAACATAGATATCTATAATGGTATCGCTCCATTTGGATTTGAAGTAGAAGGAAAAAAAATATTTAAAGGATTAAAATTAGCTGCAGGACCTCAACTTTGGTGGGGTGCTAACCCAGCGGCATTGCTTAAATATTCAAAAAATATCGCAAATTTTGATGTAACAGGTATTTTTCATGAAGATTTAGAGCAACGTGGTTTAGCAGAAAGTTCTCTTGCTGTTCCTCAACCAAAAACAAGAAGATTTACATTACATGCCAACAGAAAATTTGGAAAATTTGGTCTTGATTTAGGTGGTATATGGGCTGGACAGCCACTCAATGGGAGAGAATATCAAGTTGTTCGAAATGAAGGAGGAATTAATGTGGCAAAAGCCGCGACAATAGAATCCAAAGATAATTTTGGAGCAAAAGTGAAAGTAACCTACACTGGTGGAAAATTCAATTGGTATGCATCAGCTGCTGCACAAGGATTAGTTGCTAGTGGTGCTACTGGTGATCAAACCCAAACTTTTACGGGTTGGAGATTAAAAGATAGTGGAAGCGGTAATCAATACAACTTTTTAACGGGTGCTACTTACACTATTGGTAAATTGCAAATAGCACCTAACTTTTTATGGCAAAAACCTTTAGAAGAAGCCATTACTCCTGATGCTGTTGGTGGAAGACTCAGAAACATTCTTCAAGATCCTTTTGTTGTAAGAGGAAATAGAGAGCAAGTGGCAGCTGAATTATTATTAACTTTTGATCCTACTCCAGGAACTTGGATGTATGAGTGGGACAATGACCGTTCTGAAGATGCAAAATTTGCAGTAAGTGCAGGATTTGTATTCCGTCACTTACCAACTACTCAAGATGCTGCTATTGGATTTTTAGCTAACAGAACTGCTTTTGCTTTTCCAAACGCCGTTCCTGCTAAAGACTTATGGGAGGCAAATGCCAGAATTGTATCAAAATTAAGTCCTGATTTAGGATTTATAGGTAATATTTATGGTGGACCAACTCAAGGGAATGGTAGCGATTCCAGAACTATTAAACGTTATGGAATGGATTTAAGAACCATATACAAAAAAGTAAAATTGAATTCATTTGTAAAAGTGAATGACTTTGGTCCTTTTGATTATCATAGAGATTTTAACCTAACTTATCCTCTACAATTAATGGCCGACCTTTCTTTTGGTATCGGAAAACAAGATTGGTTCCTTCTTCCTGGAACAAGAATTGGTTTTAGAGGAACTTGGCGTTCTCTAGATCAATATTCTAATAGATATGTTAGTGGAGCAACAACCTTAGATGGACTTGGGAACGTAGTTCCTGACCCTAAAGCTCCAGGATATGCAAATGGTCAAGAATGGGAGATTAGATCATACATTCAAATAAACATTGGTAATTAATTAAAATAGATAAAAAATGAAAAAATATTCAATAACTAAATTTAGAAAAATAGGTTTTGCTCTTTTGGGCTTACTATTTGTACCAGGTTGTCAGAACGAAGTTTCAGATTTACGAGACATTGATGCAACTGTATCACAAAACACCAATCCAGATGTATTTATAGACACTTTTAGTGGTGGACTTGATTATGCTGCCTTTAAAGATTCTGACTATTTGGGTTTTCAAGTAGACAGTGATGTGACATATAATGGTTCAAGTGCTTCTATGCGTTTTGATGTGCCAAATGTTGGTGACCCAGATGGCGGTTTTACTGGAGGTGCATTTTTTTCTACTGCAGGACGTAATCTATCGGGTTATAATGTATTAACATTTTGGGCCAAAGGATTACAGGCAGCAACTATAGAAATAGGTTTTGGTTTAGATAATAAAGGTTCTCAGGATTATAAAGCTAGTTGTACGCAAAAAATTAGCACCACTTGGAAAAAATATTATCTTCCTATTCCAGACGCTTCAAAATTAAAATTAGAAAAAGGATTGTTCTATGTTTCTGCGGGAGCTTTAAATGGTAATGGGTTTACATTTTGGCTTGACGAAGTAAAATATGAAAATCTTGACAATGTAATACTATTAGAAGCTCTAATAAATAGTGGTGGAAATACAACAAGTACTGGGCCGGCACCCTTAACTATTGGAGGTTTAACTACTAAATTTAGACTGCCAAACGAAGGAAATCAAGTGGTGAACACTTCTCCTAATTATTATAATTTTATTTCTGATAATCCAGCAGTGGCAACTATTGATTCAAAAGGTGTTGTGGAAAAATTAAGTGCTGGAATTACCAATATTACGGCTACACTAGGTGGTGAGGCTACAATTGGATCTATTCAAGTTATAGCTACTGGGATTTTTGTAAAAGCTCCTGTGCCTACAAGACCTGCAGCCAATGTTGTTTCGGTATTTAGTGATTCTTATACCAATATTAATATAGACTTTTTTAACGGGTATTGGCAACCCTATCAAACAACTCTTTCTAACGATTTTGAAGTAAAGGGAGATAAATTTTTAAATTATACAAAATTTAATTTTGTGGGTCATCAATTTACTAATCCACTTGTTGATTTATCAGAAATGACTCATTTGCACTTTAATATGTATATACCAGGTTCTCTTCCGTCAAATTTTGACTTTTTAGTAACGGTTAGCGATTTTGGTCCTAATGGAACAAACAATGGTACTACAGGTGATGATACAAGAGTACAATTATTTGTTCCTAAATCGGATAAGATTAAAGCTAACGAATGGATTACAATAGAACTACCTTTAAATATGTCAACTAAAAACAAAGTAGGATTAATTATCTTCGAAAACATTAATGATCCTGGTACTCCTAAAAGAGGTTTACAAGAATTTTACATGGATAATGTATATTTTTATAAAGAGTAATAAAGTTTAATTGCAATGGAGATTTAATTTACTAAATTTTATTTCCATTGCAAATTATTTATAAGGGTATTACCATCAATTAAAATAAACACATAGGCTAAAAGTTCTATGTGTTTTTAATATTATGATTATAGTTAATTTAAAACAAATCAAATGAAAAATACAATAATAAACATAGTATTCTTTTTTGCCTTACTGATTGTGGTAAGTTGTCAAGGGGAGGATCCTGCCGTAATAGTAAATAACTCTGATGATTATACCGTTTTGAAATTTGCTGATGAATTTGATACAAACGGTGCACCAGATCCTTTGGTATGGTCTTATGACTTAGGCACAGGAAATAACGGTTGGGGAAATGAGGAAGAGCAAAACTACACCAACAATGCTAAAAATGTAAAAGTAGAGGGCGGAAATTTAATAATTACTGCAATAAAAGAATCTTCGGGAAGTAAACCTTATTCTTCAGCAAGAATTAAGACACAAGGAAAATATAGTTTTAAATATGGTAAAATAGAAATTAAAGCTAAATTTCCTACTGGAGTAGGAACTTGGCCAGCAGTTTGGTCTTTAGGCTCCAACTTTAGTACTGTTTCATGGCCGGCTTGTGGTGAAATCGATTTTGTGGAACATGTAGGTAAAGAACAAGACAAAATTTTTGGTTCTCTACATTACCCAGGTAATTGGGGCGGTAATGCTGTATCGGGAACTAAACTAATTAGTAATGCCTCTACTGAGTTTCATATTTATAAAGTGATTTGGAATTCTAAGACTATCCGATTTTTCGTAGATGGAGTATTGTATAAAACAGCTTCAAATGCTTCAGCACTTCCCTTTAATCAAGATTTCTTCTTAATTGTGAATGTTGCCATGGGCGGAAATTTTGGAGGGCCTATTGCTTCGACATTTACCCAATCTTCCATGTTTATAGATTACATTAGAGTTTATCAATAGTCAATTGAAAAATATTGTAGCAATATTAATAGGATAACAAATAGTGAATAATAAATATTTTTTGGCAGATAACAATTGAAACCGATATACTAATTGCCAATACTAATACAGAAATAAAACAGATTAAAACAATGGAAATTGTAGATTTAGAAGGAGAAAAATATTATAAAATTGCAAATCACGATAAGATGCGCCCCTTTTTTATGAGCATCGTTAGTGATTCCAATCATTGGTTGTTTATATCAAGCAATGGCGGACTTACCGCTGGAAGAAAAAATGCGGAGTTTGCACTTTTCCCTTATTATACCGATGATAAAATTACCGAATTTGCTGATGTAACAGGGAGTAAGACTATTTTTCAAATTCGTTTTGATGATAAAGAGTTGGTTTGGGAACCTTTCTCGGAACGTTTTAATGAAAATTATAATCTTACCAGGAATTTATATAAAAACTTTTACGGCAATAAAATTATTTTTGAGGAGATACACCATGATTTACAACTCACTTATAGGTACCAATGGAATTCAAGTTCTATTTTTGGATTTGTAAAAAAAGGGGAGATTATAAATAACTCCAATAAAGGGTATAATATTACCGTTTTAGACGGCCTTCAAAACATTATGCCACATGGTGTAAGCAGTGATTTGCAAAATAGTACTAGTAATTTAGTGGATGCTTATAAAAGAAGTGAATTACAGACAGAAAGTGGTTTGGGTATTTTTGCACTAAGCGCCATTATAGTAGATAAAGCGGAACCTAGCGAAGCACTCAAAGCTAATATTGTGTGGTCTTTAGGGATGAAAAATCCAACTTATTTGTTGTCTTCTAAACAACTTCCTGCTTTTAGAAAGTTGCAAAAAATAACAGGAGAAACCGATATAAAAGGTGAAAAAGGAGCTTATTTTATTTCTAATGATTTGTTTTTACCCCAAAACTCTTCAAAAGATTGGAAAATTATTGCCAACGTCAATCAAAACCAATCCCAAGTCATTCAACTTTGCGAGTCAATAATTCGAGATAAAACTCTTGAAAAGCAACTTTTTGATGATGTTGAATTAGGCAAACAAAATCTTATTGCACTCAATGCGGCTGCCGATGGTTTGCAATTTACTGCCGATAAACTAATCGATACGCGCCATTTTGCCAATACACTTTTCAACATCATGCGTGGTGGCATCTTTGATGAGAATTATAAAATCGAAAAAAAGGATTTTACCCAATATTTTGCAAAAGCAAACAGTGAGGTGTTTGAGAAAAATCAAGCATTTATTAATGAATTAAAAAACGAATTCTCTTATATTGAGTTGCTTCAATTAATCGAAAATCACGAAGATGAAGATTTAGTGAGGCTTTGTACGGAATATTTGCCTTTAAAATTCAGCCGCAGACATGGCGACCCTAGCCGTCCATGGAATAAATTTTCCATTAATACTCGTAGTGAAATTGATGGTTCCAAAATTTTGGATTATGAAGGGAATTGGCGTGATATTTTCCAAAACTGGGAAGCATTGGCTTATGCCTATCCCGATTTTATAGAAGGGATGATTCATAAATTCTTAAACGCCTCCACATTTGATGGGTATAACCCCTACAGGGTAACTAAAGAGGGATTTGATTGGGAAGCTATAGAACCGGATAATCCTTGGTCCTACATTGGATACTGGGGTGACCATCAAATTATTTATTTGTTGAAATTCTTAGAATTCACAGAAAAATATCACCCAGGAAAACTAAACGCTTATTTTGAAAAAGAATGTTTTGTATATGCTGCCGTTCCTTATACAATAAAATCATATCAAGATATTTTAAAGAATCCAAAAGACACTATAGAGTACAATCACGATTGGGAGAAAAAGATAAATGAACAACGTGCTAAAATTGGCGCTGATGGCGCCTTGATTGGTAATAATAACAATGAAATTTACCATGTGAATTTCATTGAAAAAATATTAGCAACCGTTTTAGCAAAGATGTCCAACTTTATTCCTGAAGGAGGAATTTGGATGAACACCCAACGTCCAGAATGGAATGATGCAAATAATGCCTTGGTTGGAAATGGAGTGTCCATGGTTACACTGTGTTATTTGCGTAGATTTTTAAAAATTTTCGAACAAATAATAGCAGCATCCGAATTAGAAAACATTAAAATTTCTAGCGAAATGGTAGGCTTTTACCATGGTATCAGAGAATGCTTAGTAGAGAATCAAAATTTGCTTTCGGGAAAAATCAATGATCAAGATCGTAAAAAAATCCTAGACCAATTAGGGGAAGCTGCTTCAGAATACAGATTGCATATATATCAAAGTGGTTTTTGGGGTCAAAAAAGAACTGTTTCCATTGATGGTCTAAAACGATTTGCCGCAGTAAGTTTAGCTTTTATAGAGCATTCCATTGAAGCAAATCAAAGGCAAGATAAATTATATCATGCCTATAATTTGATGTCCGTTGAAAATGAGGGTGTAGTCATCTCGAACCTTAGCGAAATGCTCGAGGGTCAAGTGGCGGTTTTAAGTTCTGGATATTTGAACGCAAATGAATCCTTGCAAATAATTGATTCTTTAAGAAACAGTGCTTTGTATCGTCCCGACCAAAATAGTTATATTCTGTATCCAAATAAAGAATTGCCTAAATTTTTAGAAAAAAACAATATCCCTAAAGAAAGGATAGAACAGTCCAATTTATTGACCAAACTAATCGCTGATTCGAATAATTCAATTGTCAATCAAGATGTTAGAGGTGGTTTTCATTTTAATGGCAACTTTCATAATGCCAACGATTTGAAAGAAGCCTTGACGCGACTCAATAAAAATCAAGAATATCAAGTTCTGATCGAAAAAGAATCGGAAGGAATTCTGCAAGTTTTCGAAGATATTTTTAATCACAAGGCATTTACGGGTAGGTCAGGAACTTTCTTTGGTTACGAAGGTTTAGGTTCCATTTATTGGCACATGGTATCTAAATTACATTTAGCGGTACAAGAAGTTATCGAAAAAGCGTATCGCGATCAAGAAGACACTGCTGTAATCAGTGCCTTGAAAATGCATTACAAGGAGATCGGTGAGGGAATCGGCGTTCATAAGACTCCAGAAGTCTATGGAGCATTTCCTACAGATCCTTACTCGCATACTCCCTTATACAAAGGAGCTCAGCAACCTGGAATGACGGGGCAAGTAAAAGAAGATATACTCACCAGAAAAGGAGAATTGGGGGTAAAAGTAGATGGGGGTCAATTGATGTTCCAGCCTAGCTTATTAAATAAAAATCAATTTTTACTGCAAGAAGAAATAGTGAACTTTATAGATTTTGAAAATAAACCGAATTCCATTTCATTAGAAAAAGGAAATTTAGCATTCACTATTTGTCAAGTGCCAATAATCTATAAATTATCAGATAAGAACCAGATTGAAGTGAGCTATAAAAATAATGCGATTGATACTATTTCATCTTTAACATTGAGTCATGAAGCAAGCCAAAAAATATTTCAACGAACGGGAGATATTATTCAAATAAATGTAAGTATTAACATTTGAGTAAATGAATAAACCTTGTTGTTGGATGTTACAATCCCTTCTTCATGGATGAAAAAATTAGTAATGGAAAAGAATGTGTTTTTTGGGTTAATTTTTAGTATAGCATTCACATTGATTAGTTGTAAGGCAACTAAAGATTTGGAAGTAGAAGTTTATGAAACTTCAGCTCAAGGAAATTCATTAAAAAGAATAGCCGAGTTTATAGGAAGTGAAACTCCTGTGAAAATTACTTTAAATCCAGAAGAAAAATTTCAAACCATAACTGGTTTTGGTGGCTCCTTTACGGAATCATCAGCACATTTGCTCAATCGATTAAGTACAGCAAATCGTAAAAAAGTTCTAAATGCTTATTTTGGTGAAGAGGGTGCTAATTATTCGCTTACCAGAACACATATTAATTCGTGTGATTTTTCATTGAAACACTATGCTTATGCTATGGTTGATGGAGATAATAATCTGGAAAGCTTTTCAATAAATGAAGATAAGAACGATATCATTCCAATGATTTTGGAAGCTAAATCCATTTCAAAAGAAGGATTTAATATCATTGCTTCGCCTTGGACAGCCCCGCCATGGATGAAAGATAACAAAAGCTGGGTGGGTGGAAAATTATTACCTGAATATAACGACACATGGGCTTTGTATTATTCTAAGTATATAGATGCCTACAAAAAAGAAGGAATCAATATTTGGGGTATCACTGTTGAAAATGAGCCTCTTGGAAACGGTAATAATTGGGAGAGTATGCAATATTCTCCTGGAGAAATGACCAGTTTTGTTCAGAATTATTTGGGGCCAAAACTAGAAAATGACGGTTTGGAAAACGTTAAAATATTAGGCTACGACCAAAATAGAGCGGGAATAAAAGAATGGGCAGATGAAATGTATCGGGACGAGAAATCAAAAAAATACTTTGACGGAATGGCAATTCATTGGTATGAAAGTACTTATGAGGTTTTTCCCGAAGATTTACAATATGCACATAAAAAAGCTCCTAATAACTATTTGATACAAACAGAAGCTTGTGTGGATTCTGAAGTGCCGCATTGGGACGATGACGTTTGGTATTGGAGCAAAGAAGCCACCGATTGGGGTTGGGATTGGGCGCCTGAAAAAGATAAGGATTTACATCCAAAATACGCTCCGGTGAATCGCTATGCAACCGATATTATAGGATGTTTAAACAACTGGGTCGATGGTTGGGTCGATTGGAATATGGTTTTAGATAAGCAAGGAGGTCCTAATTGGTTTAAAAATTGGTGTATTGCACCCGTAATCGTGGATCCAGAAAAGGATGAAGTCTATTTTACGCCACTATATTATACGATGACTCATTTCAGTAAATTTATGCGTCCAGGAGCAATAAAAATAGGATGTACCATAAACGACAAAGATATTGTTACTACTGCCGTAAAAAACCCTGATGGTACAATAGCAGTCGTAGTTTTTAATCCTACATCTGAAAAACAAAATATTGAAATAAAACTGAACAATAAAATTAAAATAATTTCCATTGATGGAAAAGCATTGCAAACGATAATTATCAAGTCTTAAAAATTAAATAATAAACTCATAATTCTTTTAAATATGTCAAATAATTCAAACACCAAAGAGATTGTACCAATGGGACAAAAGATAGCCTTCGGATTAGGAATGTTAGCCAATCAAATGTTTCCTGCCGCCCTGGGTATTTTCATGGTGGTGTTAGTCGAAGACTTAAAATTCCCAGCTTGGATGTGGGGAATGTTATTTTTCTTGCCCAGGATATTTGATGCCTTTATAGATCCAATTATGGGATTTATTACAGATAATACTCGATCTGTTTGGGGAAGAAGAAGACAATATGTGTTTATTGGAGCAATTATAATGGGGCTTTCTTTTGTCGTGATGTGGCAATTGTACCGAGAAAATGGAATAGATTATAATTTTTGGTTCTTCCTTTTGTGGTCGTTTGTTTTTTATATAGGGCTTTCTGTTTTTAGCGTTCCTTATGTAGCCATGGGCTACGAAATGAGCGACGATTTTCATGAACGAACCAGTATTATGGCCATATCGCAATGGATTGGGCAATGGGCTTGGGTAATTGCACCTTGGTTTTGGGTTATTATGTATGACCCAACATGGTTTCCCAATGCAGATACGGCCACAAGAACTTTAGCCGTTTGGGTAGGAATTTCCTGTATGATATTAGCGATGATCCCTGCTATTTTTATCAAGAGTAAGTCAACTAAAGACGAAGAGAGTTTTTCCCCATTGACTTTTAGTACAATTGGGGGTAGTTTAAAGGAAATTTTTGCAAGTTTCAAAGAAGCGTTTGTGAATAAACCCTTCAGAAAACTGTGTATTGCTACCTTCTTAATTTTTAATGCCTTTAATACTGTTGCTGGTTTTACCTTTTTTATTGTTGTTTATTACCTTTTTAATGGAAGTGCCTCCGATGCAGGTATTTGGCCTACGCTTTTTGGCTGTGTGGGTGCTTTGGCTACAACTTTTATTGTGATCCCAATTGTAGCTTGGGTATCTAAAAAAACAGGTAAAAAGAATGCCTTTTTAATATGTCAAGGTATATCCGTCCTAGGATATGTATTGCTTTGGTTTTTGTTCATTCCAGGTAAACCTTATATGTTTTTATTTGCTTTGCCTTTCTTCTCCTTTGGTATCGGAAGTTTGTTTACGTTGATGATGTCTATGACTGCCGATGTTTGCGATATGGATGAGTTAACTTCAGGGAAACGAAGAGAAGGAATCTTTGGAGCCATTTATTGGTGGATGGTAAAGTTTGGTTTTGCCATTGCAGGATTACTAACCGGAGTTATCATGTCGTCGGTAGGTTTTGATACTAGTTCGCCAACTCAGACGGAAGGGGCAATTACTGGTTTACGACTTTTTTTCTCAGGCATTCCAATTTTAGGCACATTAATTGCCATGTGGGTAATGAGAAATTATGACTTGACGGAGGAAAGATCCTATGAAATAAAAAATGAATTGGATGCAAGAAAACGAGAGCTGTGAAGTGTCCCTTTATTATCGTAAACCCAAATTAGTTGAAAGCAAAAAGCAGATCTTTTTTTAAATAGATAGTAGCCTAAATTAATTTGAAAAGATAAATAATTTGCAAAATAATACCTTAATAATAATTTCAAATTCACAAGTAGTTTTAATAATATTTAAATAGTTATAATGAAAAAATACACCCCAATTCAAATCTTATTCGCATTTTTTCTATTTAGTCAATTGTGTTCAGCACAAGTTGATGTGGTTTATAAAGATTTAGTGTGGTCGGATGAATTTAATACAAATGGAGCTATTAATGCTGTCAATTGGCATCATCAAACGCAATTAATTGCTGGTACTAGTTGGGCAAATGGCGAAGAGCAACATTATACCAATAAATTGGCAAACTCGTTTGTAAATTCTGGAAACCTAAACATAGTTGCAAAAAAAGAAACTTTTTTTGACCAAGGAGTTACTAAACAATACACTTCCGCCCGGTTAAATTCTAAATTTGCTTATAAATATGGACGAGTAGATATTCGTGCCAAAATTCCAAAAGACCTTGGTACTTGGCCTGCATTGTGGCTGTTAGGAAAAAATATTAATGAAAATGGAGGTTTTTTTGATGCGCAATATGGAACTACTAGTTGGCCTGCTTGTGGAGAAATTGACATTTTGGAGTATGGAATAACGCGTTCTAAACCGGATAATTATATTCAAAGTGCCATGCATACGCCGTCTTCATCTGGAAATACGGTAAACATAGGTGGTGTGGTTGTCGGTGATAACATTGCCGAAAATTATCATATTTATTCTATGAATTGGTCTGCCAATCAAATTTCATTTCTTGTCGATAATGTTGTATTTTATACCTATAATCCATCAAACAAGAACGCTAGTACTTGGCCATTTGATAAAGAACAATATCTTTTGTTAAATATAGCCATGGGGGGAGTTGCTGGAACAATACCATCCAATTTTACACAAGCAACGATGGTAATTGATTATGTTAGGGTGTATCAAAACACTACACAAGACACCCAGAAACCTACAAATTTTACCGCTTCGGTAGGCACAATAGCGGGTTCTGCTGTCGAGTTGTTGTTAAATGCCAACGATGATTCTGGAAATGTAACCTATAATGTGACTTATGGTGCTAATGGTACAGCTTCGACTTTTAGTCCTTCAGGGGTGCAGAAATCGTTAATTATTACTGATTTGTCTCCCAACACGGACTATACTTTTACTGTTACAGCAAGTGATTTGACCGGGAACACCGCACTTAACAATCCAATAGTACTTAATGCCAAAACTACTGTAATTTTAGATTGTGGAGGTGCTGATACGCAAGCACAACAAGGCTCTTTCGGTTTGGGTTATAAATACAATTTCGAAACTATTGGAACAGATGTTAAAATAACATTTGAACTTTTAGATACTAACAGAGTGGGTGTAGATGCCATTTTGTGGAGACAATCTAACTTCGCTGAATTTGGAATGACTCGTGTTTCTGGAAATATTTTTACCAAAACTATTTCGGGTCAGACCCTAGGTTCAGCCATTAATTATGCCTGTAAATTTGCCTATGCCGGTGGTTTGTCTGTAACAAAATATATTTCTTATGTAGTGGGTAGCAGTTGTAATTTAGGTATAGAAAACAATTCTGAATTAAACCAATCTTACTATCCTAATCCTGTAGAAAATAAATTGTATTTGCAGTTATTGGATGACCAAAACCAAATCATTTTGACCGATATATTGGGACGTGAGCTTCTTCAAGAGGTTGTGAAGTCCTCCCATAATGTAGACATGAGCGCTTTTAAATCGGGGATCTACTTTTTAAAAGTAAAAAACTCAAAGGGTGTCCAAAACATGAAAATCATAAAAAAATAATTGGTAATTATAACCGCGATTTAAGAGCGAAAAATTAAATTTTTATGCAAGCTAAAAAAAGTTCTGTCACAGGCATCGCCCTTGTGGTTGCAATGGGTGGATTTTTAATGGGTTTTGACGCCTCCGTTATTTCTGGTGTAATTAAATTTATAGAACCCGAATTTCAATTATCAAAAATTGAATTGGGTTGGGCAGTGGCTTCCTTATCCTTAGCGGCTACTGTGGCAATGATGTTTGCGGGACCCATAAGTGATAAATATGGCAGAATAATAGTTTTAAAATATTCTGCTTTGTTGTATGCTTTTTCCGCGATTTTATCTGCCGTGGCGCCTAGCTTTTTTATTTTGGTATTTGCTCGAATGTTAGCTGGAATAGGAGTTGGGATTTCTCTAATCATTGCACCCATGTATATTGCCGAAATTGCTCCGGCAGCCAAGCGAGGGAAAATGGTTTCTTTCAACCAGTTAAATATTGTAATTGGACTTTCGGCGGCATTTTTCACCAATTATCTCATCGTTCATTTGGCTGGTTCCAATGCTTCTTGGGTTGATACTTTAAAGATCAGGGAATACAACTGGAGATGGATGTTGGGGCTTGAATTTTTTCCGGCATTGCTCTATTATATATTTTTGTTTTTTGTTCCCCAAAGTCCGAGATGGCTTATTATGAAAGAAAGATACGATGAGGCGTTGTCCATATTGAAAACTGTTGGTGACGAAAAAGCGGCAGAAAAAATGGTGAATGAAATCAAAGAAAGTGTTTTACTGGATGCAGCTCCAAAAGAAAAAATTGCTGTCAAAGAGTTGTTTGCGCCCTCGATGAAATTGGTCATGACCATAGGAATCGGAATCGCTATATTGCAACAAATTGTTGGAATCAATTGTGTTTTTTTCTATGCTCCAATGATTTTTGAGCAATCTGGAATTGGTACCGATGCCTCTTTTATACAAGCTATTTTAGTAGGTCTTATCAATGTGGTATTTACTATTGTTGCGATGGCTTTGATTGATAAACTAGGGAGAAAGCCTTTGTTGGTTATAGGCGTAAGTGGTATTGCGATAAGTATGTTCGTGCTTTCTTATAGCTTTAATGCAGCTACTTATAAATTGACTGATGCTTCTATGGCAAAATTGCCAACCCAAATAAATAAAAACCAATTGAATTCTTTAAAGAATACTACTTTTGAAACGGATACTGAATTTAAAAATGCAGTAGCAAAAGCCATTGGATTGGATTCAGCCACTAAATATGAATCAGAGTTAATTACTGCTTCAATTACAATGAATTCAACATTAATCCTATTCTGTATTTTAGGTTTTGTCGCGTCATTTGCCATTTCTCTTGGACCCGTAATGTGGGTGTTGTTTTCGGAACTTTTTCCAAACAGAATTCGAGGTGTCGCAATCTCCTTTGTGGGGTTTATAAATTCAGCGGTAAGCTTCTTGGTTCAATTGGTATTTCCATGGGAATTATCAAGATTAGGAACCACTTGGACCTTTTTTATCTTCGGACTTTTTGCTTTTTTTGGACTCCTATTAATCCTAAGATTATTGCCTGAAACCAAAGGAAAATCATTAGAGGAATTGGAAGCCCTATTGGTGAAATAATTCACTGAAAATATTTCCGCTTTTTTAAGAGCAAATACAAAAAGTTACGGGTCAATCAAAATATTTAAAAAAATCCGTTTTTGCGAACAAGTTTTTTTAAAAGAAATGATACGTATCGAAGGCAGTTTCTCGTCATACTGATTAGTCATAAAAACCTCTAAAATTTCTTTAGAGGTTTTCGGTACGACAGTGGGCGATATTGATTTTACTTCAAATCACATATTAGATTTTCTTGAAAATTTTATTGAGGAGATGCCATAAAAAAACCTCTAAAGCAATTTTAGAGGTTTTTGGTACGACAGTGGGCGGTATTGATTTAATTTCAAATCACATATTGGATTTTCTTGAATATTTCATTGAGGAGATGCCATAAAAAAACCTCTAAAATTGCTTTAGAGGTTTTTGGTACGACAGTGGGCGATGAGGGGTTCGAACCCCCGACCCCCTCGGTGTAAACGAGGTGCTCTGAACCAGCTGAGCTAATCGCCCTTAACAGGAGTGCAAATATAGGTTGGTTTTTTGCTTATCCAAAACATTTTTAGGAAAATTTCCGTATTTTTTTGATGACTACTTTATTTCGTTGGTATTTAATTTGTTAAGATGTGGCTGGAATTGTAAACAAGCTCTGTCACGGTCTTTGAAATAAAATGTATCTAATGATTGAATTTATATTTGGATAATTTATATTCATTCTCTTGGATACAATCATTGTGATGGGATCAAAAATCGAAAAAGTCTATTTCATTTGCAAAAAATGAACAATTTTTATTATGGTCAATCAACACGATTTTGCTTCCCAATTTATAATCGATTTTTTAATTTCTATTTTTTGGATGACTAACTTTTTAAATCTGCCAATTAAAGCAATAAATAAATTTGATGTGTTTTTGTATAGTAAAAAAAGGGTTTTTTAATTGTAATATGAAGATATATCCCTACATTTATTTATAATTACTAATCAACTAACTAAAAAAATTGGAAAATGAAATTAACAAAATCACTTGTTTTTTGTTTCTTAGCTATTCTGTTTTCAGTTTATGGGCAGGCACAAGACCTTCCTATTACCGGAAAAGTTTTAGATGAAAACGGACTTCCTATTCCGGGAGTCAACATTTTAATTAAAGGAACTTCCAAAGCCGCTGCTTCGGACATGGACGGGAATTATCAAATAAAGGCTGCATCAGTCAGTACTTTGGTATATACGTATTTGGGCTACACTAAAGTCGAGGAGTCTGTTAATGGAAGAAATCAAATTGATGTAAGGCTTAAACCGGAACAACAAGATTTAAAAGAAGTTGTAGTAATAGGGTATGGTATCCAGAAAAAGCGTGAGGTAACAGGTGCTGTTTCTGTTGTTGACAGTAAGACTTTAGAGAAACTTAAACCTACTCGAATCGAGCAGGCGTTACAAGGGCAAGTGGCAGGGGTAAACATTACTACCAATTCGGGATCTCCAGGTGGGGGTTCTACCATTAGCATAAGGGGGGTGTCGACCAATGGGGATAGTCGTCCATTAATACTAGTTGACGGTAACGTTGTTGAAGATCTTAGCGTTGTCAACCCAAGTGATATTGAAAATATTAACATTCTAAAAGATGCCACTGCTGGTATCTATGGAGTAAGAGCAGCAAATGGGGTTATTTTAATTACTACCAAAACAGGTCGAAAAGCAATGCCACTAACTGTTGAATACAATGCCTGGGGAGGATTTCAACAAACAACTCGAAAAATACCAGTTTTAAATGCTACCGAATATGGAGTAATAGTCAATGAAGGATATGCCTCAGCTGGCAGCACACCTCCTTTTAACAATTTATCAACTTTAGGTATTGGAACAAATTGGCAAGATGAAGTTTTTGAATCGGCACCAATTTTCAATCACAACTTTTCCTTAAGAGGAGGTGGAAAAAAATCATCCTATTCATTTAGTTCTTCATTATTAACTCAAGACGGTATTGTTGGGGGTAGTAAATCTAATTTTTTACGATCTACAAATAGTGCAAGCTATAATTTAGATTTTTTAAAGAATTTTAAATTGAAGTCTGGGCTTACCTTAACAAATACCAATAAAAAGAATCTTCCAGAAAGCACTTTAGGTTCTGTGCTTTTCAATGCTTTAAATATGGCACCTACTATACCTGTTAGAGATGGAAATGGTGAGTTTTCATTGGCAGATGGTTTAGGAGGCGAAGTTATAAATCCGTTAGCACAAATGGCTAATACGTATAATAAAAATAAAATCATGAAATTGAATGGCTTTGCAGGATTAGCCTATAATTTTTTAGATCATTTTACGACAGAAGCAAACATTCAGTTTAATTATGCTGAAGTGGATAGTTTCTCTTTTGATCCAATTGATTTTTATGGTGTTGGAAAAGTATTTAATACCGTTACCAGTACTGTTTTTGAAGGTTTTGATATTTACAGGGACTATACATTTGATGGATTTATCAAATACGAAAACACATTCAATGATGCACATAAAGTAAATGTGCTTTTTGGAACCTCTGTTTTTAAAACTACTGGTGAATTCTCTGGTAGAAAAGGAACTAATATTATTGATAATAGTATAGCAAATGCATCTGTAGATCAAGCCGCTATTCAAGAGAATATTTATGAAGAGAGAGGAAGCAATCCAAAATTTGATGCCCGATTATTATCTTATTTTACAAGATTTCAATACGATTATAAAGGTAAATATTTATTATCTGGAGTATTACGTAGAGATGGTTCAACAAGGTTTGCTCCAGGCAATAAGTTTGGATATTTCCCTTCAGGTTCTATTGGATGGGTAGCTTCAGATGAAGATTTCATGAGCAATAATAACTTCTTCGATTTATTAAAAGTGAGGGCTTCATACGGAATTCTAGGAAATGATAGAATTGGAGATTATAGATTTGTATCACTTTTAACAGGGGAAGGCACTTATTTCTTTGGTGGAAATGATGCAGATGATGAAGTTTTTGGAAAAGCTAGCGGTGGAATTTCTAATCCTGAAATTAAATGGGAAAAGCAAAAAACCCTTGATATTGGGGTGGATATGCGCATCCTAAAGAACAAAGTTGATATCACGGCAGATTACTTCAAGAGAAGAACAGAAGACTTATTAGTATCTCCCCAAGTATCTGGATTATTGGGTACAGGAGCTACACCGGTAGTCAATGCTGGTGTCGTTGAAAACACAGGTTTGGAATTTGCTATCGGTTACTCTGATAGATTTAGTGATGATTTTAAATTCAGCGTCAAGTACAATGTTACGGCTATTAAAAATGAGGTTATTTCTGTAAGTGGAGAAGGCGAATATCTTGAAGGGGGTAGTTTTGGAATATCCCAACCGGCAATTTCAAGAATGGAAGCAGGTTTTCCATTAGGTTATTTTGTAGGGTATAAGACCGATGGTGTTTTTCAGACTCAAGATGAAATTGATAATTCCGCAGTGGGAGATATTGCACCCCAATTAGGTGATTTTAAATTTGTAGATCAAAATAATGACGGTGTAATTGATTTAGATGACCGTGTGAATTTAGGTAACCCTTTACCAGATGCTACTATGGGTTTTAGTTTATCTTTCGATTATAAAAAATTCGATTTTGCTGCCTATACATTCGCTTCGATTGGTAATGAAATTGTTCGTAATTACGAACGTAACCAACAACTGGTAAATAAACCAATTTGGTATTTAGACCGATGGACAGGTACTGGGTCAACTAATTCGGCTCCTCGACAAACAATTGGCACAAATGGCAATACTCTATTCTCCGATTATTATGTAGAAGATGGTTCATTCGTACGCTTACAAAATGTGCAATTAGGATATACTTTTTCTAATGATGCTTCAAAAAATTCTATGTTTGATAAATTCAGGGTATATGTATCGGCAACTAATTTATTTACACTTACCAAGTATCGTGGTTATGACCCAACGGTAGGTACAGGAGCCCCAATTGGTGGCGGAATAGATCAGGGAATTTATCCAAGTGCCAGTACATTTTTATTAGGAATTAACGTAAAATTTTAATTTAAAACTATGAAAAATTTAAAAATCACATTTATATTCATTTCGCTTCTAATGGTGTTCTCTTGTAGTGACTCCTTTGTGGATGTGGAATCAGAAGATGAAAACTCTGAGGCTTTTTTTAACTCCGAAGAGGACTATAATCTTGCTTTAGCCGCAGCATATGATTACTTACAAACCTCAGCAAAGTTTTATCAATATGCAGAAATCGCATCCGATAACACGTTGTGCGGAGGCGAGAGTGCAACAGATTCTCCATATATTCAACAAATTGACGATATGATTCATTCTCCTGTTGGTCAAAGTAATGGTGGATTAAGAACCATGTGGCAATGGCTGTACGAAGCTGTAAACCGTTGTAACTATATTATGGAATTTAAGGACAAAACAGATTTTCCTAATAAAACAAGTGTTATTGCACAAACAAGATTTCTAAGGGCTTATTACAATTTTGAATTAGTAAAATGGTGGGGGGATGTGCCAATGCGAGTTGATAAAAGGATACGTTTTGGCGATCAGTTTTCTATTGATAGAACTCCCAAAGCAGATGTTTATAAATTAATTGAAGACGATTTAAAATTTGCTACTGACAACTTGCCTTATGTTCAAAATGAGACTGGTAGAGTTACCAAAGGAGCTGCTCAAGCATTGCTTGGTAAAGCTTATTTATATCAAAATAAATTTCCAGAAGCAGCAATCGTTTTAGAAGATCTAATAAAAAATGGTCCTCACAGATTATTAACCTCTGCCGAATATCCAAACCTGTTTGAACGTGATTGGGAGAATAATGCAGAATCTGTTTTTGAAATTCAATATTCAGATGTTGATGGTGGAAGTTACGACTGTTTTCAATGTTTAGAGGGAAACTATTCCGTTTATTTTAATGGACCAAGAGGATTTGTGGATAGCACAGGAAAATTTGATGCAGGCTATAGCTTTAATGTGCCAACACAAGAAGTGGTTGATGCTTTTGAATCTGGTGATTTACGTTTTGAAACCTCTATATTGGATATCAAACAGTATATCAAAGATCATCCTGGGTCATCATATAAAGAAACAGAAGGATACGAGCAAACCGGTTATTTCAACAGAAAATATATGGCCCGAAAAGGGGATTTAAACATTGGTGATGCCGCCTTAACAAATCCCGATAATTATAGAGCTATTCGATTTGCAGATGTATTATTGATGGCTGCCGAAGCTTTGAACAGAAAGCCATCGCCTGATGATGAAACAGCTAAAATTTATTTAAACAAAGTTCGTAACAGGGCGTTGTTAGGCAATGTAAACACAAGCGGCACTAATTTAACAAATGATATCTATAAAGAGCGTCGCGTAGAATTAGTTGGTGAAGGACACCGATTCTTCGACTTGGTAAGAACAGGTAAAGCACCTCAAGAAATAGACGGATTTGTAGATGGTAAGCATAACTTATTTCCTATACCAATTGAAGAAATTAATTTGTCAGGAAACAGATGGTCACAAAACCCTAATTATTAAAAAAATGAAAATGATGAAAGAATTAAAATATATAATGAGTATTGCTTTGGTCTTCTTTATAAGTTGTACCCAAGACGATAATGATTTAAGCTTCATTGACGGCGTGGTTGTACCGTCAGAAATTAAGGCCGTTTTTAAAATAGCTCAAGATAATTCAGGTTTAGTTACTATTACACCAAATGCTTCAGGAGCAACAAGCTTCAATATTAAATTTGGTGACAATACTGTGCAACCCGTAAATATTATTCAAGGAAAAAGCATTACACATGTTTATGGCGAAGGTAACTATACTGTGAAAATTGAAGCTATTGGTATTACCGGATTAAAAAGTGAAGTGACGCAAGAACTTGTTGTTTCGTTTAGAGCACCTGAAAACCTCGAAGTTAAAGCGGAAATAAATCCTGCAAATCCATTTGTAATAGATGTGTCTGCATCAGCAGATTTTGCAACATCTTTTTTAGTTTATTTTGATACGTCGAATACAAATGAAGAGCCAACAGATTTACAATTAGGAGAAACTGTAAGTTTTCAATACGCTGGTGTTGGGAATTATACCATAAAAGTCGTTGCTTTAAGTGGCGGAATAAATACAACTGAAGTTCTGGAGAATATTACAATTATTTCCCCAGTTGCTTTACCTATAGGTTTTGAGGTTTTTGACTCCAGTAAGTTGATTGGTTTTGGAGGTGCTTCTGCCAATGTTGTCAATAATCCGGACACTAATGGTAATGTGTCGTCAAAAGTGGCAAAAACAACTAAAGGTGGTCCAGAGATTTGGGCAGGAAATGTTATTATTACATCAGCCCCAATTGATTTTAGTAAGAAAAAAATAATTAAACTAGATGTTTGGTCTCCTCGTGCAGGTGGAAAATTATTATTTAAAATAGAAAATGTTACAGATTCAAATACTTTTATTGAAAAGGAAGTTACCCTCAAAGGAAATAGTGCTTGGGAGGAAGTAATAATTGATTTTAGCGATATTGATGTTTCTAAAACGTATCAAAAATTAGTCTGGTTTTTTGATTTCGGCACTGTTGGTAATGGAGGTTCTAACTGGACATTCTATGTAGATAATATCGATTTACAAAGTAGTGATCCATTTAATGATGGTTTATTGACTAATGGTAGTTTTGAATCAGGAAGTGATTCTTGGATTGTGGGTGTAGATGATAATTCTCCAGTAACTGTTGTAACCAATTCAGGAAATACCTATTATTCCAAAAATGTAGCTACTGCAGGAAACCCCTGGGATGTGAACATGAGTCAAAAAGTTGAAATAATTCAGGGATTAACATATACATTAACTTTTGATGCTTGGTCAGATACAAACAGACCTATTATATCAGGTATAGGTTTAAGTACTAACCCATGGTCAAGTGTCACGCAAACGGTAAACATTACAACAACTAGAGCCACATATTCATTAACTTTAGCTGCGGCTGGTTTTGGGGCAAGTAATGCTCGTGTGATTTTCGATTTAGGAGCTGCGGTAGGTTCAGTTAATATTGATAATGTTTCTTTGACCACTAACTAAATAGTAATAATTAAAAGTTAATCATGAAAAATATAAAATATAAATTAGGAATATTTCTGTCGTTGACGTTATTATTTAGTAGTTGTCAAGATGATGAAGGAGAAGTTGGCAATATTATAGCTCCGTCTAATATTAAAATTTCTTATGAAATTGTTGGAGCCAATGCTTCTAATCCAAATGGCGATGGAACTGGCGTTGTAAATTTTAGAACTACCTCAGATAATAATGTCATAACATACAGATACGATTTTGGCGATAATACAGACGTTGTAGCAGCGTCTTCTGGAGTTATTTCGCATCAGTTTAGTTTAACCGGATTAAATACATATTCTGTGACTGTTATGGCCTCAGGTGTAGGTGGAATTACCACTACCTCAACGGTTAATATTGATGTTTTTAGCTCTTTTGAAGATGAGGAAGCTAAAGATTTTTTAACCGGTGGAGTAGGTAATAACAAAACATGGTATTGGGCAGCAGATAAATCTGGAAATATTGGCTTAGGACCTAATACTAAGCAGGCAGATGGGACACATACATGGCCAGCTTGGTTCATCGCAAACCCTTGGTTAAGTGATAAATTATGTATGTATGATGCGGAGTTTGTATTCACACAATCAGCAGATGGAAAAATAATTAATTTTGAACAATTAAAACAAATAGCTTACACCCCTGGTGAATTTGCTGCTTCAATTGGTGTAACCGGTAACACATGTCATGGACTTGACGTTGCCCCATCTCTTACTGGCGTTAAGAAAATTAGTTTAGGCCCATCAAATTCTATTGCAACGCTTGACGCTGTTAATCCTGCCTATAGAGGAACAACAATAAACATTTCTGACAATGGTTTCATGTGCTGGTATGTCGGTAAAACTTCAAGTAAGTTAGAAATTATTGAAATTACAAATACTACTTTATATGTAAGAATTGAAGAAGGAGGTTTTGCTTGGTACTGTAAATTCCAAACAGAAAAGCCAATTCAAAATTAGTAAGGATAATAAAAAAAGGAGCATTTATGCTCCTTTTTTATATGGTAATGTGGTAAAAAATGTTTAGTAGTTTTGGTAGAACAATAGATTCAAATTTTGTGTCTTCAACTTTTGAAATCGATTACGCTAGGGTATATAATTAATTTTTTTGCTTAACTAAAACATAAATTAAAATGAATGGAATTCAAAATACAGTTCTAAATTATATTTCTTTGTTTAAACTATTTCTGCCACTACAAACGTACTTCCTCCCACAAAAATAAAATCATTTTTTGTGGCCTTCATCTTAGCTTTATTATAAGCATCTGCAACAGAAGGATGTGTGTCGCCTAAAAGATCGTTTTTCCGAGCTTCCTCTTGCAAAATTGCTGCGTCTAATCCGCGAGGGATATTGGGTTTGCAGAAATAATAAATGGCATCAGTAGGGAATAGAGGCAAAATTTCATTTAAATCTTTGTCGTTTACCACCCCCAAAACAATATGTAAGGTATCAAATTTTTCTTTTTGAATTTGCTTCATGACAATTTCCAAACCATTTTTGTTGTGTGCTGTATCACAAATGATTTTTGGGAATTCGCTCAGTTGCTGCCATCTTCCTTCAAGCCCGGTGTTTTTCACAACATTCAACAAACCCAATTTGACATTAGCTTCTGAGATTTTAAATTGCTTTTGATTAAGTATGGTAATGGTTTGAACTACCGTTTTTTTATTGTGTGTTTGATAATCACCAATTAAGTCGGAAGGATAGGTTTCTTGAATCAAATCGGAGGCAAAATAGATTTCAGAATGAGTTTCGTTGGCTTTTGCCAAAAACATCGGCTTTGTTTCATCAGTATATTCTCCAATAACAACTGGAATTTTAGGTTTGATAATTCCTGCTTTTTCATAAGCAATAGCTTCAAGAGTGTTTCCTAAAAATTGGGTGTGATCCAATCCTATATTTGTAATTACCGAAATCAATGGCTTGATAATGTTGGTGGCGTCTAATCGTCCTCCCATTCCCACTTCAATAATGGCAATATCCACCTTTTCTTTGGCAAAATAATCGAAAGCCAATCCCACTGTCATTTCAAAGAAACTAATGTCATTATCCTCAAAAAAAGCTTTGTTTTTGTTGGTGAAATCACACACAAATTCTTCCGAGATTTCTAATCCGTTAATCTTGATACGCTCCCTGAAATCTTTTAAATGAGGCGAGGTGTATAAACCCACGTTATAGCCAGCTTCCTGAAATATGGATGCCAACATATGCGATGTGGAACCTTTGCCGTTCGTTCCAGCTACATGAATACATTTGAGGTTTTTCTCGGGATTGCCAAGATGATTGGATAGTAAACAGGCATTGGTCAAATCTTTTTTATATGCAGAAGCACCTTGAAGTTGGTACATTGGAAGCTGGATAAACATCCAGTTTATGGTTTCTTTATAGTTCATTTATGGAATACTATTGACAAATGGTTTATTGTGTCAATTTGAAATTATAGATGATTTTCCCTATTTGTTTGTCTGGTGCTGTATTGTCTGACTGCCATTTCGTGTTCATTGCAGCTATTCTGGCTTGGTCCAAGAGGCATTTTGCAGTATTGTCAGTTCCTTTTACTCCTGGATTTGCGCTAATAACTGTTCCATTTCTGTCAACGGCAATTTGCACCACGACGGTTCCTTGTTCGTTACAAAGATATTTTGGCGCAGGCTTGCTGACTGCTTTTCTATTGCCTAGTTGATAATTTCCTGTTCCTGTGCCACTTCCTGAACCATTTCCATAGCCACTGCCAGTGCCTAATCCTGTTCCTGATCCATTTCCGCCCCCATTTCCATTTCCTGAACCACCACCGCCATTATAGCCTTTAGCATTTAGGTCTCCGTTAAGTTTTCCTTTATTTCCGACAGTTTTGTCATTTCCATCACCTGATTTATTGGATCCGTTCATTATGCTGGATAATGCATCGGAGGTGGATTTTGAAGGTTTTGGAATGTCTTTAACAATTGGTTTTGGAGCGATTACTTTTTCAGTAATTTTTGTCTGTGAAATCAACGGTGCTTCGGTAGTTTCCTGCGTCAAAACTTTTTCTGCTTTTGAAACTGTTTTAACTGGAATTGCTTTTGCAGTTGGAAGCGATAGATTTTTGGATTGGTAGTTTTTGCCTGAACCCACTTCGTTATTTCCAAAATTTATGGCAATTTCCCCGCCCCCGCCTCCGCCTTCAAGTTCTATCGGAATGGGATCGACGGTCAATTTTAAAAACAGCAATAACAAGAACAACAGTATGAAAAATGCTGTTGTTAGGACAAATGATTTTTTTTCGTGTTCAGTTTCTAAAATTTTCATTCGGATGCTATTTTGGACTTACAGCCAAAACAATTTTGAATTTATTTCTATAAGCTATATCCATTACACTCACCGCTCTTTCTATGGGGACACCTTCCTCTACGTGTAAAAGTATCGTTGGTTCAGCTTGGTTGACCAACATCGATTTTAGTTTTTCTTCCAATGTGTTTTCGGCAAATTTATCTTTGTCAATAAAGTATTCCAATTTACTGTTGACGCTTACCGAGACATTTTTTACCTCATCCGATTTACCGGATGATTTTGGCAAAACTAGATCCAAGGCATTATTAGACACAATGGTTGTTGATGCTATCATAAAAAAGATGAGCAACAAAAACACGATGTCGGTCATGGATGACATATTGAATTCAGCCGAGACTCTATTTCTTCCTCGTAAATTCATCAGATTAAGTAGGTTCGTTTAACATATCAAGAAATTCAACCACATTGGCTTCCATTTGGTTTACAATTTTGTCGGTTTTGGTAACCAAGTGGTTGTAACCCACATAAGCAACAATTCCAACAATCAAACCTACAACAGTGGTCATCATCGCAGTGTAAATCCCTTCGGACAGTGTGCTCATTTCAATTTTATTGCTGCCACTTTCGGCCATTTTATGAAAGGCAATAACCATTCCAACTACGGTTCCCAAAAATCCAGTCATTGGCCCGGCACCAGAAATTGTTGCCAACATGCTCACGTTTTTTTCCAGTTTGTAGATTTCTAATTTCCCTGCGTTTTCTATGGCGGTGTGGATGTCAGCCAGTGGTTTTCCTATTCTGGAAATCCCTTTTTCTATCAATCTGGCCACGGGCGAATTGGTTTTGGCGCAAAGCATTTTTGCTGAATCAATTTTCCCTTTCATGATATCCATCTTGATATTGTTCATAAAATTAGCATCAATTTTTGAAGCGGCATTGATAGCCATAAGTCTTTCGAAATAAAGATAAATGGCAAAAAAGAGCATGATAAAAATGGTTGCCATTATGGTTTGTCCGGCAATTCCGCCGCTAAAAACGATATCCATTACAGATAACTCGGATTTTGTTGCGGTTTTTTCCAGGACTTGTGCCGCTACGGCTATTGAATCAATTTGAAGGAAAGCTATCATTTTTATTTCTGTGTTAAGTATATTGTATAATCTTAATGAGTGCTGTTTTTAAAAACGCTCAAACTTACTAAAAATTGTCGTTTAATGAAATGTTTCTATCGTTTCCTTTTCAGCGTTAGTTTCAAACTTATAAACCCTATTGTTCCAGCAATCAAGGAAGAAAGTAAAATGATGAATTTTGCATTGTTGATAACTGTTACATCTTCAAAAGCCAAAAGGGTTACAAAAATGGACATTGTAAAACCGATTCCTCCCAAGAATCCAACTCCAAATATGGATTTCCAATGTAAGTCTTTGGGAAGTTTGCAAATTCCTAATTTCACCACTAATAAACTTAATGCGAAAATCCCAATAGGTTTCCCAACGATAAGACCCACTGCAATTCCAAGGCTGTAATGTTGGGTCAAAATCGCACCCATATCAGAACTTAAGATGATGGCCGTATTGGCCAATGCAAATAGGGGTAGAATGATAAAGGCGACCGGTTTGTGTAAAAATTGTTGCAAAACAATAGAGGTTGATTTTTTGCTACCGTCTCCAAAGGGTATGGCGAAGGCCAATAAAACTCCCGTAATCGTTGCGTGAACACCTGAATTGAGCATAAAATACCACATTACGACTCCTCCAATCAAGTAGGGAATTAAGTTTTTTACTTTTAATCGGTTTAAAACCAATAAAAAAGCAAAAATTCCTAATGAAATCAAAAGGTTTGTCCAAAGTAAAGTCTTGGTATAAAATAGGGCAATGACCAAAATTGCTCCCAAGTCATCAATTACGGCCAAAGCGGTTAAAAATACTTTTAAGGAAGTGGGAACTTTATTGCCCAAAAGCGATAAGATTCCTAAAGCGAACGCAATGTCCGTTGCCATTGGAATTCCTGCACCAGATTGCGTGGACGTTCCATAATTGAAGAGTAAATACAAAGCTGCCGGAACGAGCATTCCGCCAATTGCCGCAAAAATGGGTAATAGCGCATTTTTTATATTCGACAATTCTCCTTGATACACTTCTCGCTCTAATTCCAGTCCAATTAACAAAAAGAAAATGACCATCAATCCATCGTTAATCCAATATTCAATGGATTGTCCTAAAAAATTCGTGTGCCAAAAGTGAAGGTAATTGTCACTAAAAAAAGAATTAGCCAATATCAATGAAATTAGGGTACAGCCCATCAAGATAAGTCCACCCGTTTTTTCGCTTTCAAAAAATTCTTTAAATAGTTTTGGGGGATTTATACGCTGTATTTTCTGCTTCATTGCATTGTATTTATTTAACCAAACATCATTTATTTTTGAAAAGGCTTCAAGGAAAATAAATTTCCCCCGAACTGTGATCTATTTTTGCTCCTGTTACACTACTCAAAACATTGATTTCATTACGCAATTTCAAAACGCCAAGCAATGCGAATATTAAAGCTTCCTTGAATTCCAGAATTTTGTCTGAAGGGATTGCGATTTCCATTTTCGGCAAATAATAACAAATGCGTTCGATGAGAAAATCATTGTATGTGCCGCCACCTGTTATCAGGATGCTTCCTTTTTTATTTGGTAAAGCTTGCGCAATTTGAAAAGCCACATGTTCGGTAAAAGTACATAATTTATCTTCAATGGGGATGTCGAAACTTTCAATCAGGGGTAAAATGACGTCTTTTACAAATTCAAAACCCAATGATTTAGGGTGTTTTTGTTGGTAAAAGTCCAAAGCGTTCAATTGGTCCAACAACCCTTTATTGGCTTTTCCTGTACTTGAAATTTCACCTTTATCGTCATAGTTTAATCCCAATTGGTTGGCATAATTATTTAAAACCGTGTTTACTGGAGAAATGTCAAAGGCAATTCTTTCTCCATTTTGTTCAAACGAAACATTCGAAAAACCGCCTAGATTCATACAATAATCATATTCTGAAAATAAAAGGCGGTCGCCAATGGGAACCAAAGGTGCACCTTGTCCGCCTAATTTTACATCTTGAACCCTAAAATCACAAACCACGGTTTGATTAATGAAACTTGAAATTTCGGGCAAATTACCAATTTGTAATGTTAGACCTTTTTCGGGTTGGTGTAGAATAGTATGGCCGTGGGAACAAACGGCATCAAGATTTTCAATTTTATGCTTTTCGATAAATTCGGAAATGATTTTTCCGAGAAGTTTAGTATATGCTGCGTTTAGTTTTTCCAGTTCAGTTTCAGGATAATCCACGGCTAATTTCAGCTGATTAACCCAGTTTTGTTCGTAACAAACTGTTTCACTTTCGATAATCTTAAAAGTCCATTTATTGTTGTGTAATGTTAACTGAATTTGGGCTAAATCTACACCGTCCAGTGAGGTGCCTGACATGACCCCAATAACATTATAATTATCATGTTTCATGGTCCAAATTTACAATCCAAAATCCAAAAATTCAGTATAAAAATGTATCTTTGATAGTGTTTATTTAACAAAAACCATCTTTTATTTTATAAAACTATGGATTTTAATCTAACCGAAGAACATTTGATGATTCAACAAGCCGCAAGAGATTTTGCTCAAAACGAATTGTTGGCAGGCGTAATTGAAAGAGATGAAAAACAGATTTTCCCAGCCGATCAAATCAAAAAAATGGGCGAGCTTGGATTTATGGGAATGATGGTGAATCCAAAGTATGGTGGGAGTGGACTTGATACGATTTCGTATGTTCTTGCCATGGAGGAAATTTCTAAAGTAGATGCTTCGGCTTCGGTGGTGATGTCCGTAAATAACTCGCTTGTTTGCTGGGGGTTGCAGGAATTTGGAACCGAGGAGCAAAAACAACAATGGTTGCCGCTTTTGGCTTCGGGCGAAATTCATGGTGCTTTTTGTTTAAGCGAACCCGAGGCGGGAAGTGATGCCACTTCACAAAAAACCACAGCCCTCGATATGGGAGATTATTATTTGGTCAATGGAACCAAAAATTGGATTACCAATGGCAACACAGCTTCCGTTTATTTAGTTATTGCACAAACTCACGTGGAGCAAAAAAGCAATGGCATTAATGTGTTGATTATGACTAAAGATATGCCTGGGTTTAGCATTGGTCCAAAAGAACATAAAATGGGAATTCGTGGTTCAGATACGCATTCATTGATGTTTAACGATGTTAAAGTCCCCAAAGAAAACAGGATTGGTGAAGATGGTTTCGGTTTCAAATTTGCGATGAAAACCTTAGCTGGCGGAAGAATAGGAATTGCTTCTCAAGCCTTGGGAATCGCTTCTGGAGCTTATGAATTGGCTTTAAAATATTCGAAAGAACGCAAATCATTTGGAACAGAAATCTGCAATCATCAAGTCATTGCATTCAAATTGGCTGATATGTCGGTTAATATTGAAGCTGCAAGACATCTTTGCTTGAAAGCCGCCTGGGATAAGGATAATGGAAAAAATTATGATATTAGCGGGGCGATGGCAAAACTTTTTGCCTCACAAACAGCGATGGATACCACTATTGAAGCTGTTCAAATTCACGGGGGCAATGGTTATGTGCAAGAGTATCACGTAGAGCGGTTGATGCGAGATGCCAAGATTACCCAGATTTACGAAGGCACTTCTGAAATTCAGAAAATTGTGATTTCAAGAAGTATTATTGCGGGATAATAAACTTGCATTTAGTTGTTGAATCTACCTAATATTTATAAATCTTTTAAAACCACTTTTTTTAAAGATTTTGCTTATTTTCGCTAGATGAAATGAGCACCAAACAAATTTAAATTTTGTTGAAAGTGAGGTGTGCGGCTCGAGCGATAGCGAACAGGCAAAGCAATTCCATTTTCCGTAAAAAAACAAATAGTATCTTCGAATGAAAAACATCATCATCACTGGAACTTCAAGAGGAATTGGTTATGAACTGGCTTTACAGTTTGCCAACGCCGGTCACAATGTATTGGCCATCTCTAGAAAAATGCCTCAAACTCTTATTGAAAACCAAAATATTACTTGTTTATCAGTCGATTTATCCGATGAAATTGAAATGCAGAAAGTGGATAATTTTCTCTCTCATTCATGGGAAAGGGTGGATGTTATAATCCATAATGCAGGCAGTTTGTTGTTGAAACCTTTTTCGGAAACCACACAAGCCGATTTTGAAAACATTTATAAAGTCAATGTTTTTGGTGTCGCCAATTTGACACGTATATCTTTGCCTTATTTACAAAAAGGAAGTCACGTGGTTACCATAAGTTCAATGGGAGGCATTCAAGGAAGCATAAAATTTGCCGGTCTTGCAGCTTATAGTTCTAGTAAAGGAGCTGTGATTACATTGTCAGAATTGCTGGCTGAAGAGTACAAGGAAATGGGAATTGCATTCAACGTTTTGGCTCTAGGCGCAGTTCAAACAGAAATGTTGCAAGAAGCATTTCCGGGTTATGAAGCGCCAATTTCAGCCAAGGATATGGCCAATTATATTTTTGATTTTGCCTTGACCGGGAATAAATATTACAACGGAAAAGTATTGCAAGTTTCTTCGACTAATCCATAACTAGTAACTGATTTTGTCCGAAACACTTTCTAAATATCTTCCAGAACATGCCGTAAAACCTGTTTTCGAACTGATTGTGGCTAACGAAGTTCATCTTAAAATTGTTAATGAGCGTGTAACTCGACATGGTGATTACCGAAAGGGATTGAGTGGAAAACATGAAATTACGGTCAACTCTAGTTTGAATAAATACAAGTTTTTGATTACGTTGGTTCACGAAATTTCTCATTTGGTGGCTTTCGAAAAATTTGGACGCAACATCAAACCACATGGAAATGAATGGAAATATTCCTTTCAACGATTGATGATTCCATTTATTCGTCCAGAGATTTTCCCGAATCATTTATTGCCATTATTGGCAAGACATTTCAAAAATCCTTCTGCAAGTAGTGACACTGATGCCACCTTGGCATTGGCACTCAAACAGTTTGACGCACAAAATGATAAAAACCATATCTTTGAAATCCCTTACGGCAGTATTTTCAGGATTCACAATGGCAAGATTTTTAAAAAAGGCGCTTTAAGGACGAAACGTTATGAGTGCTTGGAAATAAGTTCGGGAAGAACCTATCTTTTTAATCCAAATGCCGAGGTAGAATTATTGCCGAGTTGATTATATTTGCCAAATTAATTAAAAATGTTACTTCATTTCAATAGCAATCGGAATTTCCAAAGACCATGAATAAAAATTATTACGCAATCATAATGGCTGGGGGAGTTGGATCCAGATTTTGGCCAGTAAGCACAACCGAATTTCCAAAGCAGTTTCACGATATGCTAGGTATGGGTGAAACCTTAATTCAGAAAACGTTCAGCCGATTGTCAAAATTGATTCCTATTGAAAACATCCTAATTTTAACCAACGAAAGCTACAATTCCATTGTATTGGAACAATTGCCAATGGTGAAGCAAGAACAGGTTTTATTGGAACCTGCCATGAGAAACACGGCTCCGTGTATTTTATATGCTTCATTAAAAATCCAAAAACAAAACCCAGACGCCGTTATGGTGGTTGCGCCAAGCGATCATTGGATAGAAGACGAAAATGCTTTTGCCCAAAATTTACAACGCTGTTTTGATTTTTGTGCCAAAGAAAATGCCTTGATGACTCTCGGGATTCAACCCACTTTCCCCAATACGGGTTTTGGTTATATTGAATATGATAAAAAAGACACGAATTCAATAAAAAAAGTTTCTCAATTTCGTGAAAAGCCAGATTACGAGACCGCAAAATCCTTTCTGAAAAGCGGTAATTTTTTATGGAATGGCGGCATTTTTATTTGGAGTGTTAAAGCGATAACTGAGGCTTTTGAAAAATTCCAACCACAAATGAATGCCTTATTCACTAAAGGACTAGAAAGTTATAATACTATTGCTGAAAAATCTTTTATCGATCAAAATTATGCCTTGGCAGAAAACGTTTCCATTGATTATGCCGTGATGGAAAGTGCTAAAAATGTGTATGTTCTTCCGGCTACTTTTGATTGGAATGATTTAGGTACTTGGGGTTCCTTACACGAGAAATTACCGAAAGACGAAAATAATAATGCCGTTGTAAATGCCACTGTTTTGTTGAATAATTCATCGAGTAACATTATCAGTACCTCTAAAGATAAAGTAGTGATTATTGATGGTTTGGAGGATTTCATCATTGTGGATAAAGACAATGTCTTACTGATTTATCCTAAGAGCAAGGAACAAGAAATAAAGGAAATTGCTAGTCAACTAAAAAAGTAGAAAAATCTATATATTAAACTGCTGTTTTTTTTATTCTTTTAAATAGGCTTCTCTAACCTTTCGGAATAACTTTGAGGAATATACAAAGTCAACAATAGCCGCATTATCTGTTCTAAAAATATCTTCTTTAGTTCCTTCCCATTCTTTAATTCCGTTTTTTAGAAATAATATATTTTCTCCAATTTCCATAACGGAGTTCATGTCATGGGTATTGATTACGGTTGTAATGTTGTATTCTTCGGTAATTTCCATAATAAGATTGTCTATTAATATGGCGGTGTTTGGATCCAATCCCGAATTGGGTTCGTCACAAAATAAATACTTAGGATTGTTTACAATGGCACGAGCAATAGCAACGCGTTTTTGCATTCCCCCCGATATTTCCGAAGGCAATTTATGATGTGCATCGACTAAATTGACCCTTTTTAAAACGAAATCCACACGCTCTTGGATTTTGGCAGTATCATCGTTAGTAAACATTTTCAAAGGGAACCCAACATTTTCTGAAACAGTCATGGAGTCAAACAAGGCACTACCTTGAAAAACCATACCGATTTCGGTGCGCAACTCCCGTTTTTCCGATGTATCAAGATCGGAATATATTCTGCCGTCAAAACAAATAGTTCCGGAATCAGGGGAATGGATGCCTAAAAGACTTTTTAATAAGACGGTTTTCCCTGAACCGCTTTGTCCAATTATTAAATTAGTTTTGCCGGTTTCAAAAACGCTCGAAACACCTTTAAGAACTTTGCTGTCGCCAAATGATTTCTCTAAATTACGTATCTCTATCATTTTGTTAATAGTAACTGAGTTAGAATATAATTTATCAAAATTAT